>NZ_JBANRJ010000001.1:2552867-3180551 GCF_037154075.1 Sphingobium aromaticiconvertens | reverse complement strand
CCGCGGCGATGTCCGCGCGGGTGCCCAGTCGCCCCAGCGGATATTCACGGGTGAAGGCGTCGATCATTTCGGGATAGTCGAAGGTTGTGCCCGCCATCGGCGTTTCAGTGAGGCCCGGTGAGATGGAATTGGCGCGGATGCCGCGTTCGCCATATTCATTGGCGACGGTGCGGATGACATGGTCGATCCCCGCCTTGGTGCCCATATAGGCGGCGTGATTTTCCAGCATGATGGTCGCGGTGGCAGAGGAAATCTGGATGATCGACCCGCCAGCGCCCATGGTGCGCAGCATTGCCTGGATGAAGAAGAACGGCCCCTTGAACTGGATGGCGAGGATTTTGTCGAGATCGGCTTCGGTCGTGTCCTCGGTGGGTTTGAGGAGGCCCCAGCCGGTCGCGTTGACGCCGATGTCGAGGCGACCGAATCGGGTCATGGCGAGGTCGGCGGCGGCATTAAGCTGATCGCTGGACGTGATGTCGACGAGCGCGGCGGCGCCGCCGATCTCGTTGGCCAGCACCTGCAATTCGACCTCATGGCGGCCACCGACCACGACCTTGCACCCTTCGGCGGAGAGGCGTCGGGCGATGTCCTGGCCCATATTGTCCTTGCCCGCTGCGCCAAGCACCAGCGCCACCTTGTCTTTCAGTCGCATCCCGCCTCTTCCTCTGTTATCTTTGTAGTTAGCATATATACAGTCTGTTAGCATCCTAGTATAGACTCAAACCTGTCAGTGCAAACAAAGGAGAGGAATCACATGGCTGGAAAGCTGGAAGGCCGCATTGCCGTCATCACGGGTGGCGCGCGCGGGCAGGGCGACGTGACGGCGCGAATCTTTGCCGCTGAAGGCGCGAAGGTGGTGATCGCCGACATGCTGGAGGCCGAGGGGCAGGCGGTTGCGCAGAGTATTGGTGAAGGGGCCATGTTCCATAAGCTCGACGTGTCCGAAGAAGGGCAGTGGGAGGCGCTGGCCAAGGTGGCGACGGACCGCTTTGGCGCGCCCGACATATTGGTGAACAATGCAGGCGTGGTGCATCCTGCTTCGTTGGCGGACCTGACCAAGGAGGATTTCGAGCGGGTGCTGCGGATCAACCTGATCGGCGCGTGGCTGGGCATGAAGACACTGTCGCCCGCAATGATCGCCAAGGGCAAGGGCGCGATCGTCAATATCTGTTCGACATCGGGCCTGTGGGGCATGAACGGGCTGACCGCTTATTCTGCGAGCAAATGGGCGCTTCGCGGGATCAGCAAGACCGCCGCGATGGAATTGGGCCATCAGGGCGTGCGTGTGAACGCGGTGTTCCCCGGCGGCATAAACACCGTCATGGGCAATGTCACCAACGAGAAATCGTCGGAGCTGGCCAAATATTATGTCGGTCAACCGATCCAGCGTATCGGCGAGCCGGAGGAAGTGGCGCGTACCAGCCTGTTCCTAGCGAGCGATGATGCATCCTATATCTGCGGCGCGGAGATTTCGGTCGATGGCGGCATGACGCTGGGCGTCTATACGCCGTTCCTGCCGGGCGCGCCGGCCTGAGCGAACGGCATGGGGTGTCGGCATAGGACCGGCACCTCATGCGATCAGCGCTTCCAGTGAGGCGCGGGCCATGGCGGCGATGCGGATCACGCGATCCTGACTATGCACCATGACGCGGCTGGAGGCGGTGCCGTCGGCCGCGCGCTTCAATATGCCCTGCACCATGGCGGCGTAGCGAAATTGTGCAAAGGCCAGATACCAGCGCATGTTGGGCACGGCGATACCGCGCCGGGCGCAATAGGCCGCGACATAATCCTCCATTGACGGAATGCCGAGCGTGGGCAGGTCGAGGCCCGCAAGGCTGGTCGCGGCAAGACCGGAATCGGGCAAGTCCCACCAGGCGCGCAGGTGATGGGCAAGGTCGATCAGTGGATCGCCCAGCGTCGCCATCTCCCAGTCGAGCACCGCCATGATCCGTGGCTGATCGGGGTGGATGATGAGATTGTAGAGACCATAATCGCCATGAATGAGGCAGGTCTGTTCGGTGGCGGGCATATGGTTGGGCAGATGCGCGATCAGCCAGTCCATGTCGGGGATCGGGACCAGTGCCGATTGCGCATAGAGTTTCGACCAGCGGGCGAGATTGCGCGCGGCATAGTCGCCAGTGCGGGCAAGCGTGCCCAGCCCGATCGCCTGTGGATCAAGGTCGTGCAGGGTGGCGATGACGCGGTTCATGTCTTCATAGACGATCGCGCGGTCCGTGGCGGGCACGTCACTCATGTCCGCTTCCCAGAAGACACGCCCCGCGACATGCTCGACGATATAGAATTCGGACCCGATGATGCTGGTGTCTTCGCAATAGAAATAAGGCCGGGGAGCCGGGGCGTCGGTGTGCGAGAGCGCTGTCAAGATGCCGAATTCGCGGTCGATCTGATGCGCGGAGGCCACCAGTGTGCCCGGCGGCTTGCGGCGCAGCACATAGGAACCGCCGGGGCCGCTCAGGCGATAGGTGGGATTCGACTGGCCGCCCTTGAACTTGGTCGCGGCTAGGTCGCGTCCCATGCCGGGCAGCAATGGTCCCAGCCAGTCGGCGAGGCGATCAAGGTCTAGTGCCAGATGGGCGGGCGGTGCTTCCTCACCGCTGAACTGTTGTTGGCGGCCGGTCATCATGCCGCCACCCGCGCGGGGCGATATTTGTCCAGCTCGGTGCGGGCGATGGTGCGGTTGTGAACCTCGTCCGGGCCGTCGCCCATCCGCAGCATCTGCATGCGGGTGAAAGCGAAGCCCAGGCCGTGATCGTCGCACAGGCCCGCCGCGCCATGCGCCTGTACCGCCAGTTCGGCGACGGCGCGGCCGAGGCGGGTGGCGGCAACCTTGATCTGCGAGATTTCGCTGCGCGCAGCCTTGTTGCCGACCGTGTCCATCAGATGGGCGGCATGCTGGGTGAGCAGGCGGGCCATGTTGATCTGGGTCCGGGCCTCGGCAATGCGCTCCTGCCAGAGTGATTGCTGGGCGAGCGGCTTGCCGAACGCCACGCGGGACAGCAGGCGGCGGCAGGTCTGCTCCAGCATCCGCTCGCACTGGCCGATGATCCGCATGCAATGGTGGATGCGGCCGGGGCCAAGGCGCCCCTGCGAAATCTCGAACCCGCGCCCTTCGCCAAGGATCAGGTTTTTCGCCGGTACACGGACATTGTCGAAGATCAGCTCGGCATGGCCTTTCGGCTCGTCGAGATAGCCCAGCACCGGGAGCGGGCGGACGCGGGTGATGCCAGGCGTGTCGACGGGCACCAATATCTGCGATTGCTGCAGGTGGCGGGGGGCGTCGGGATCGGTCTTGCCCATCAGGATGTAGATCCGGCAAAGGGGATGATACGCATTGGTGATCCACCATTTGCGCCCGGTAATGACATAGTCGTGGCCATCGCGACGGATGCGGGTTTCGACATTGGTGGCGTCTGAAGACGCGACAGCCGGTTCGGTCATGCAATAGGCCGAACGAATCTCACCCGCGAGCAGCGGCTTTAGCCAGCGCTCCTTCTGCGCATCGCTGCCATAGCGATCGAGCACTTCCATATTGCCGGTGTCGGGCGCAGAGCAGTTGAACACTTCCGACGCATAATGGACCCGGCCCATAATCTCCGCGATCGGCGCATAATCGAGATTGGTGAGGCCTGCCCCATGATCGCTATGGGGCAGGAAGAGGTTCCAAAGGCCTTCCTGCTTCGCCTTTGCCTTCAATTCCTCAAGGACCGGGGGCACATGAAAACGCTCCGGCCCCTCCTGCAATTGCCGTTCGTACAGCGCTTCGTTGGGATAGATATGCGCGTCCATGAAAGCCTGCACATGGGCAGCCACGGCCCTCGATCGCTCGCTTTGATTGGGGATCATGCTATTTTCCTGTTCTGATCAGGGGCGGCCACCATCGACCCGTATCAGCGTGCCCGTGGTGAAGCGGCTGAAATCGCTGGCAAGGTAGAGGATGGTGGATACAATCTCTTCGGGTTCGCCGAAGCGCTTGAGGGCGGCGGGGGTGTGGGCTTCCTTGTCGGCGGGCCAATGCTGCGCGACATCGGTGCGGAAGGAGCCGGGCAACACCGCGTTTACCCGCACATGGGGCGCGAATTCCTGCGCATGGGCGATGGTCATGGCGTTGAGCGCGGCCTTGGCGCCGGCATAGGGGATGATTTCCGGTGTCGGCCGGACCGAACCGGTGCTGCTGATATTGATGATGCAGCCGCCGCCCTCTGCCGCCATCCGCGTGCCGACCAGCGCGCTGAGGTGCATCGGCCCCTTGAAATTGAGCGCAAGCACCGCGTCCATCAGTTTTTCGGAGGTGTCGAGGGAGGAAGCTGCGGCAGGCGACATGCCCGCATTGTTCACCAATATGTCGATGCGGCCGAAATGCGCATAGGCACGCTCGACCACTGCCTCTATCTCGTCCCATCGGCCCATATGGCCTGCGAGCGCCAATGCATGGCGACCACGAGCTTCGACCTCGCGGCCGACGCTTTCGCATGTAGCGAGTGTGCGGCTGACGATGACGAGATCGGCGCCCTGATCGGCAAGGCCCAGCGCGATGGCACGGCCCAGGCCGCGACTGCCGCCCGTAACGAGCGCGACCTTGCCGGACAGATCGAACAGGTCAGGCATTGTTATACTCCGGCATATTGTAATCATGCATATCATCTATTAATACGGCACCTCATTAATTGTCAAATGGGTTGAGCGTCAGGTCCGCATTGTCGCAGGACTGATGCTCAACTGCGCTGGAAAGGTGCTCGATGCCGGACATGCCCTCTTCGCTGCGCAAGCCCTATCCGCTGCGGATCACCCTCAGCTTTCTGGTGCATGATGTGGCGCGGATACGGCGGACTCTGTTGGACAGCGTGCTGCGGCCGCTGGGGCTGACGCGAGCGCAGCGCTGGATGCTGATCCAGTTGTCGCAATTTGGAGAGCAGGGGATCAGTCAGGCGGAACTGGCGGAGAGCATGCATGTCGGGCCGGTGTCGCTGGGCGAGAAGCTGCTGTTGCTGGAGGCGCTTGGCTATGTCGTGCGGACGCGCGGGACTAGCGATCGACGGCAGAAAGTCGTCCAGCTTACCGATGCTGGTTATAGCGCGCTGGGGCAGTCGACTCGGTTGACGCAGGGGTTCAACGAACAGGTGCTGGCCGGGATCGCGCCGCAGGATGTGCAGGTCGCTGAACGGGTGCTCGACGCCATGCGTGCCAACCTGATGTCGATGTGACGGCAAAAACGGCTCATAGGCAAATTTTGGTCACATCCCTATAATATGCTAACATACGATATTGACTTCTGTCCGTTCATCGCTAGCCTGAGCGCATCACGCACAGGATTCCGCAAGGCGCATCGCGCCTATTCGGACGGCTAAGGAGAGGCATGGATATGGCACCGGATATTTCGGTCGATTGGCCGACAGGCGACATTGCGCTGGTGACGGTGGGCGATGGTGGCGCGGCCAATCATGTTGTGACCTGCGCGAGCGTGTCGGCACTGGCCGATATGCTGGATAATGTGATCGAGGGTGGCGCGCGGGTGATCGTGCTGGCTTCTTCGGTCGAGGGACACTGGCTGGAACATGCCTATCTGGACGATATCGTGAACCTGGTCGAAGGGCGCGCGGCGACGGGCGATCCGGCGGGTTGGTTCCGTTGCCTGCAAATCCTTAATCGCGGCAAGGCCGTGACGATCGCGGCGATCAATGGTGACACATCGGGCGGCGGGTGCGAACTGGGCTGGGCCTGCGACCTGCGCGTGGCGGAGGAACAGGCGCGGTTCAGCCAGCCCGAAGTCATTATCGGCGCGGGCACCGGCATTGGCGGCACGTCGCGGCTGATGCGGCTGATCGGGCGGACGGTGACGGCGGAGGTCGTGCTGACCGGCGCGCCCTTGACGGCAAAGCGGCTTTACGAACTGGGCGGCCTCAACCAGGTCGTGCCCAAGGGGAAGGCGGTCGAGGAAGCATTGGCGCTGGCGCGCACGATCGTCGCGCTGCCGCCGCAGTCGGTGGCGGGGATGAAGCAGATGCTGGGCGAGGCGGAAGACCTCAATCAGAGCGAGGGCATCGAGAACGACCAGAAGATCAGCCAGACATTGTTCGCCAATCCCGACAGTCTGGCGAGCATGAAGGCGATCCAGGCCCGTTTCGACGCGGGCGAGAGCATGGACGCGGTCTATTGGGCGAAGGCCTGACGGCCTTTCACGGAATATAATTCAGGAGAGCGGCGATGGATTTGGGACTTGCAGGCAAGAAGGTCATTCTGGGCGGCGCGACGCGCGGCATCAGCCGGGCGACGGCGCAACTGCTGGCGGCGGAGGGCGCGCAGCTTGGCCTTTTCTCGCGCAATGGCGATGCGCTCGACGATCTGAAGGCGGAACTGGGCGGGAGCGTGGTCACGCGCGAATATGTGCTGGAGGAGCGCGAGGGCTATAAGGCGATGCTTACCGGCTTGGCCGATGAACTGGGCGGCTGCGACATCTTCATCCATTCGATCAGCTCTTCGGGCGCGCAAGGCTCGATGGACTGGGACGAAAGCTATCGCATCGACATGCTGGGCGCGGTCGACGGGTGCGAGGCGCTGGAGCCGTATCTGGAAAAGTCGGGCGAGGGATCTGTGATCCTGATGTCCAGCACGGCGGCGATCGAGACATTCCTGATGCCGCAGGCATTCAACGCGATCAAGGCGGCGGTCATCACCTATGGCAAGCAGTTGAGCCAGGCCTGGGCGGGCAAGAATATCCGCATCAACATGGTGTCGCCCGGTCCGATCAGCTATCCCGGCGGCAATTGGGAAGGCGCCAAGGCGCTGATGCCCGACCTGTATAACGGCATCGTCGCGCAGATCCCGATGGGCCGCATGGGTGCGCCCGAAGATGTGGCGAAGGCGGTGGCGTTCCTGGCCAGTCCGGCGGCCTCCTACATCACCGGCACCAATATCATCGTCGACGGTGGCTTCACCAAGCGCGTTCAGTTCTGATGCGTGGCGCCGATTGAACAAGGAATAGAGCGATGGCGAGTAAGGCGCGTTATGCCGAAATCCGGTTCAACGACCGACCGATCAAGGAGCCGCTGATCGACCCCGAAAGCTTCGTGCTGGAGCCGGGGGCGGTCACGGCGGATTATGAGGCCAAGTCGCCCTACCGGCTGGATGAACTCCATCCCGGCATTGCCAATTACCGGACCGCCAGGACCAGCCGCTTCATGGACCCGGCCGTCAAGGCGCTGGAAGAAGAGAGGCTGTGGAGCAAGGCGTGGCTGGTCGCCGGTGTCGCGAGCGATATCGCGCAGCCGGGCGACTGGTTCCGCTTCGACATCGGTCAGCAATCGATCATCATCGTGCGGTCGAAGGAAGAGGAGGTCAACGCCTTCTACAATGTCTGCAAGCATCGCGGGAACGAGTTGGTGCAGGAGGATTTCGGCCATGGCGCGACGTCCTTCACCTGCATCCTGCATAGCTGGCGCTTCAGCCTGAAGGGCAAGAATGTCCGGGTCACCGACCGGGAGACATTTCGCGAGGAAGCGCTATGTCAGAATCTGGACCTGACGCCGGTGCATGTTCGGGTCTGGGGCGGGCTGGTCTTCGTGAACATGGATGCCGACCCGGTGCCGTTTGAGGATTTCTACGCCGATGTGATGCCGATGCTCGCCTCCTACCGGATGGAGGAGATGTTCGTCGTCAAGGATCTGAGCGTCGAGGTACCGGCGAACTGGAAGATCCTCTATTCGGTCTTCAACGAAAATTACCATGCGCATGCCACGCATCCGCAGATCAAACCCTATGTCGACGATTATTTCATCCAGTATGATTTCTATCGCCATGGGCATAACCGCAACCTGTTCCCGGTGGCGGCGGTCAGCCCGCGCTGGCCGGACGGGCGGTTCATCAATATGGGCCTGGCCTATATGATGCAGGAAGCGGGCGTGAAAACGTCAGGGTTCAAGGGCGATGCGCGGCATGTGCGGCGCGCTATTCAGGCGGCAAAGCGGTTGCCGGGCAATGTCTATGGCATGGATTTTTCCGGCTTCACTGACAATCAGTTGACCGACGACTGGAACCCCTCCCTATTCCCCAATGTCACCATGAACATGCACCCCGAGGGTGTGCTGATCCAGCGTTTCCGGCCGCATCCGACCGATCCCGAGCGCGGCTATCATGACGTGATCATACTGTCGGCCAAGCTGGTCGAAGGCCGTCGTCCGCCCGCCTATATGGGGGTGGAGGATGATGTCGACGTGTCCGGTAAGGTCCGCCCGCAACGGCGGCACACGACCCATGAGAATCCGGAAGGCGGCGAAGTGCTGGAACAGGACATCGCCAACACGGTGACGCTCCAGCGCGGCATGCACTCGAAGGGGCTGAACGGCACCATCGTCTTTTCCGAACAGGAACGCCGCATCCAGCACTTCCTCGCCGAACTCGATACCTATCTGGACGCTTAACGCCAGATGCCTCAGCCGCGCCGCATGACGGCGCGGCGATAGGGTTTCCAGGCGAGGTAGAAGAGCAGCCAGGCGGATGGTCCCGCGGACAGGGCGATCACCAGCATCGCGCTGCCCAGGCCTGTGGGGCCGGGATAATAGGTTCGCGCCAGCAGGGCGACGAGATAGGCGCCCAGGCTGAGGCTGATGATATTGTTGCACAACTGAACCAGCGCGACGAGCCGACCGCGAATGGCGGGCGGCGAGGTGAGCGGCACCGTGATCGAGGGCAGGGCGTTGACTGCACTCAACAGACTGAAGCCCAGCGCGATCAGGATGGAGGCTATGATGAGAGCTTTCTGCATCAGGGCCGCGACGAACAGCGCAAGGCCGATCGGAATCAGGAGCAGGGGCGCGAACAGCAGAAGGTCGCGGCGACCAGAGCGGGCGATGCGCTGGGCGAGCGTCGGGATCGCCATGGTTAGCAGCACGCCAAGCGCGAGGGCGGTGGAAAAGATATAGCCCGCCTGCGATGCGCTGACACCCTGGCTGCGGATCAGGTGGGTCGGATACCAGGCTAGCGCGCCATAGAGCATCATGCCCAACAGGGCGTTGCCGATGAAGAAGCAGGCGTAGAAGCGGATCGCTTCGCTGCGTCGATTAAAGATACCGAAGCGGGATATGGGGCCATTGTCGATGGAGGGCGTATCCTCCATCGTGCCGCGCGGCGGTTCGCGCAGGGTGGTAAGGGCGATCAGGGCGATGGCGAAACCCGGAAGCGCAATCAGCGCGAGCGTGAGGCGCCAGGGCGGCAGCACGCCGATGATGGGCAGAAAGCGCAATGCGCCGCTCTGCGCGAGGTCGATGGCGGCGGCACCGACCACATAGGCCAGCATGACGCCGGTCGTGCCAGCGGCGATGAAGACCGAACTGGGCGCGGCGCGCCGGTCGCGGCGGAACAGGTCGCCGATCAGCGAAATGGCGACCGGAGAGAGTACCGACTCGCCGACCGCAAGGCCCATGCGCAGGACGAACAGCATCGCAAAGGAGGTCGCATAGCCCGCCAGCAAGGTGGATATGCTCCACAGCAATATGCCGATGATCAGCAGCCCCTTGCGATTGCCGCGATCCACTGCCCATGCGACGGGCAAGCCGATGACTGAGAAGAGGATGGCGAAGGCGGGGCCGATCAGCAGGCCCATTTGCAGGTCGGTGATGCCCAGGTCTGCCTTGATCGGTTCGACCAGCAGGGTGAGGATCAGGCGATCTATGTAAGAGATGACATAGAGGCTGGCGAGCAGCGCGACGGCGTACCAAGGCTTGTTCTTCATTGATGTCAGCCGTCGATTTCCAGATCGTCGCCGACGACCCGCGTCGGATAGAATTTAAGGCCATTTGGGGTGAGTTGCGACAGCGACCGCCCATCCTCCAGACTGAAGCGCGCGCCATGATGCGGGCACATGATGAAATTGCCGCGCACCCGCGCCCCATCGAGCGACTGTAATTGATGCGGGCACATTTCATCCATGGCGTGGATACCGGCGGCGCTGCGACACAGCAATATCCGGCGATCGTCCACGGTGATGACGCGAGCGCCGCTTTCCGGGATTTCGGACAGAGGAATACGTAACACGGTCATGCCTTTCAATGGGTTTGCCCATGGCTGAATGCCTGCTTGTCGTGCGCGTGACAATAAGTAACTTGCATAACGTACTATAGCGCACTAAATCTGTTGCGAGGACTCCGGCGACAGGAATCCTGATCCGCACACCGCATCGCCGGGTGCGACAATCATGAGAGGCTGACGGCCTTCGAACAGGTGAGGTGCATGACAGACTTCGGCATATCGCGCTTTGGCGCTTATATTCCCCGCCTTCGGCTGGAGCGCGCGGCGATCGCCGCCGCGCATGGCTGGATGGCGCCGGGCCTGAAAGGGCAGGCCAGGGGCAGTCGCGCCTTTACCAGCTGGGACGAAGACGCGATCACCATGGGGGTCGAGGCGGCGCGCGATGCGCTTGGGGGCAGCGATGTTGCGTGGGTGAAGGCGGTACGGCTGGCATCGACCAGCCTGCCCTATGCGGACCTTCAAAATGCCGCGATTGTTGCGCGTGCCATTGGCGCTGCGACAGGGGTTGCCACGTCGGATGCGGCCGGGTCGCAGCGGGCCGGCACATCGGCGCTGTTGCAGGCGCTGAAAGGGCGCGAGACGACCATGGTGATCGGGTCGGACAATCCGATCGGCAAGCCTGCGAGCGTACAGGAAATCAGCTTCGGCGCGGGGGCGGCAGCCTTTGTCGTGTCGGACCGGGACGTTGTGGCGCGGCTGGTTGGATCGGCCACGCTGAGCAATGTCTTCGTCGATCATTTCCGGTCGGCGGATGCAACGAGTGATTATGGCTGGGAAGAGCGCTGGGTCCGCGATGAGGGCTATGCGAAGATCGTGCCTGGCGCGGTCAAGGCGGCGCTGGCCGACGCGCAACTGGCGATTGGCGATATCCAGCATTTCGTCATGCCCTCCTATCTGAAGGGCGCAGCCGATGCAGTGGCGAAGAAATTGAAGTTCGAAGGCAGCGTCGCGAGCGGGCTGGAGGATGGGGTGGGCTATGCCGGTGCGGCGCACGCGCTGTTGATGCTGGCGGCGACGTTGGAAAAGGCGCAGCCGGGCGAGCGTATCCTGCTGGTCGGGTTCGGGCAGGGTGCCGATGTGCTGATCTTTCAGGCGACCGATGCAATTGTGGCGGCCCGACCCGTGCGCGGCGTGGCCGGTTCCATCGCCGATGCGCTGCCGACGGACAGCTATATGCGGATGCTGTCCTTTGCAGGCGGGATCGAGGCGGAATGGGGTATGCGGTCGGAAAAGAGCGGCAAGACCGCGCTGACCGAACAATATCGCTCCGCCGACCAGATGGAAGGCTTCAACGCCGGGCGCTGCGGTAGCTGCGACACGGTGCAGTTCCCGCAACTGCAATATTGCGTCCGCTGCCATGCGCCGAGCGAGCAGTTCAGCAATGTGCCCCTGCGCGATGAGCAGGCGGAAGTGCTGACCTCCACCGCCGACTGGCTGACCTATCATCCCTCGCCGCCGCTCTGGGTCGGCTTCGTGCGGTTCGACAGCGGCGCGCGGATGCTGATGGAGATGGTCGATATCGGCAAGCAGGGCATCGATACCGGCGCGAAGCTGCGCATGGTCTACCGGATCAAGGAAAAGGACCGGCAGCGCGGGTATAACCGCTATTTCTGGAAATCCACGCCGCTTTCGGCGGTTTGAGGAGCGCGACATGGCAACAGGTATCAAGGACAAGGTCGCCATCCTGGGCATGGGCTGTTCCAAGTTCGGCGAGAGATGGGACGCGGGATCACCCGAACTGATGAAGGAGGCGTTTGAGGAAGCGCTGGCCGACGCCGGGATCGAGCGTAAACAGATTGAGGCGGCCTGGTTCGGCTGTTGGGGTGACGGCATCAATGTCGGCAATAGTTCCATTCCCGCCGCCATGGCGCTGCGGCTGGAGGGCATCCCGGTCAGCCGGGTCGAGAATATGTGCGCTACGGGGACCGAAGCGCTGCGCGGGGCTACCTATGCGGTGGCTTCGGGCGCGGTCGACATCGCGCTCGCCATCGGCGCGGAAAAGCTGAAGGATACCGGCTTTGGTGGCTTGCCACCGCCGTTCAAGGGTACGTTCAACGATCTGTGGATGCCGATGGGGTCCGCGCCGGCGGGCTTTGCCCAACTCGCCCCCTATTATCGGTCCAAATATGGCACGTCGAAGGAGGATCTGAAGCGCGCGATCAGCCATGTGTCGTGGAAGAGCCACCAGAATGGCGTCCACAGTCCCAAGGCGCATTTCCAGAAGGCGGTATCGATGGAAACCATCATGAGCGCGCCGATGATCTCCGATCCGTTGGGGCTGTTCGATTGTTCGGGCGTGTCGGACGGGTCGGCCTGCGCCATTGTCACCACGCCGGAAATTGCACGCGCGCTGGGCAAGAAGGATCTGGTCACGATCAAGGCGCTGCAACTGGCGACCAGTTCGGGGCGCGAGACGCAGACCAATGACTGGGACGGCAGCTATGTCGCAACCACCCGCGTCGCGGCAGCGCGTGCGTATCAGGAGGCCGGGATCACCGATCCCAAGACACAAGTGTCGTTGAGCGAGGTGCATGACTGTTTCTCCATCACCGAACTGGTGACGATGGAAGATCTGGGCTTTTCCGATGATGGGCGAGCGGTGTTCGACATTCTCGACGGCCGGTACGACCGGGATGGAGCCATGCCCTGCCAGATCGATGGCGGCCTCAAATGCTTCGGCCATCCGATTGGCGCGTCCGGCCTGCGTATGGCCTATGAAGTCTATAACCAACTACTCGGCCGGGCGGGGGAGCGCCAGCTTTCCAACACGACGATCGGCATGACGCATAATCTGGGTGGCGTTCCCTATCAGGGTATCGCGGCCATCTCTGTTCTGGGACTTGTCTGATGCCTGGTATCTGGTTTGATGAACTCGAAATCGGGATGGTGTTCAACCATCCCATCCGTCGCACCATCACGGAGACGGACAATGTCCTGTTTTCGGCGATGACGCATAATCCGGCGCTGCTGCATCTGGATGAGGAATATATGAAGGGCACGCCCTTCGGCCAGCGCATCGTCAATTCAGCCTTCACGCTGGGATTGATGGTCGGCATCTCGATCGGCGACACCACGCTGGGCACGGCGGTCGCCAATCTGGGCTGGGACGAGGTGCGCTTTCCCAATCCGCTGTTCCATGGCGACACGGTCCATGTCGTGACTGAGGTGATCGAGTTGCGGGAATCCAAATCGCGTCCCGATCAGGGCATCGTCACCTTTCTGCACAAAGCCTATAACCAGAAGGACGAACTGGTCGCGTCGTGCAAGCGGTCCGGCCTGCAACTCAAGAAGCCGGTATCGACATGAGCCTGCCGATCCGATCCTTCCTGTTCATTCCGGGCGACAGCGAGAAGAAGCTGGGCAAGGTGGATGGCGTGGCGGCCGATGCGTTCATCTTCGACCTGGAGGATGCGGTTGCGGTCGCGCGCAAGCCGATCGCGCGGGAGATGGTCCCCGCCTTCATCAAGGAGCGGCCGAAGGGCACGCGCAAGTCGCAGTTCTGGGTGCGGGTCAATCCGCTCGATACGCCGTGGACGCTGGAAGATCTGGCCGCGATCGTGCCCGCCGCGCCCGACGGCATCATGCTGCCCAAGGTGAACGGGCCGGAGGATGTGGCGCAGGTCAGCTATTATCTGAGCGCGCTGGAAGCGGCTTCGGGGATCGGGCGGGGGGCGATCAAAATCCTGCCAGTCGCAACCGAAACCGCCGTCTCACCCTTTCATCTGGGTGATTATGCGACCGCGAAGCTGGAACGGCTTTATGGCCTGACCTGGGGGGCGGAGGATCTGAGTTCCGCGATCGGCGCCAGCGGCAATACTAACGTCAGTGGTGAATGGACCCACACCTATAAGATGGTGCGATCGCTCTGCCTGTTGGGCGCGCATGCCGCAGGTGGAGAGGCGGTCGACACGCTCTATGTCGATTTCCGCGATCCCGATGGCCTGCGCGCATCGTGCAAGGCCGCGCGGGCGGAGGGTTTTTCCGGGCGGGTGGCGATTCATCCGGCGCAGGTCGACATCATCAATGAGAGCTTTTCTCCTTCGCCGGAGGAAGTGGATTTCGCCCGCCGGGTGGTCGACCTGTTCGCCGCCAATCCGGACGCGGGCACTTTGGGACTGGACGGAAAGATGCTGGATATCCCGCACCTGAAACAGGCGCAGCGAACCCTTGCGATGCATGAGGCGCGACATGGCTGAGGCGTTGCGCAACGATGATGGCGGGCGGGGTATCTTTTCCGCCGAACACCAGCAATTCCGCGAGACGCTGGCCCGTTTCGTTGACGAGGAACTGGTGCCCGGCCATCCGCAATGGGAAAAGGACGAATGTGTCCCGCGCGAAATCTGGCGGCGGGCGGGCGAGGTAGGCATTCTTTGTCCCAATGTCCCCGAACAATATGGCGGCTTCGGCGCGGACTGGCTCTACAATGTCGTGGTTATCGAGGAACTTGCGAAGAAGGGGATTACCGGCCCCGGCTTCATGATCCATTCCGAAATGGTCGCGCCCTATATTCTGTCCGCCGGGACAGAGGAGCTGAAGCAGGAAGTCCTGCCGAAAATGGTGACGGGTGAGATTATCGGCGCGCTGGGCCTGACCGAGCCGGGCGCCGGGTCCGACGTCAAGGAGATCCGCACCCGCGCCATGCGCGCCAAGGGGCAGGACGGGGGCGACGACTATGTGCTGAACGGGCAGAAGGTTTATATCTCCAACGGCCAGTTGTGCGACATCATGGTCTGCGCATCCAAGACCGATCCGGCGGCGGGCGCGAAGGGTGTCAGCCTGATCGCGGTTGACGCGCACCAGCCCGGCTTCAAGCGCGGGCGCAATCTGGAGAAGATCGGCCTCAAGGCGCAGGATACGTCCGAAATCTTCCTGGAGGATGTGCGTGCGCCTGCCTATCGCTTGCTGGGCAAAGAAGGTGGCGGCTTCGGCATCATGATGGGCAAGCTGGCGCAGGAACGGCTGACCCAGGCAGTCCGCAGTGTATGCGTGGCCGAGGCGGCGATCCAGTGGACCGTCGACTATACCGCCGAGCGCAAGATGTTCGGCCAGACGTTGGCCGATTTTCAGAATACGCAGTTCGTGCTGGCGGAACTGTCGGCCGAGGTGATGGCCGCACGGGTCTTTACCGACTGGTGCATCCAGCGTTTCCTGGCAGGCGACCTTAGCGGTGTGGATGCGGCCAAGGTCAAGCTGGTTGTCACCAACCTGCATGTGAAGGTGGTGGACCAGTGCCTGCAATTCTTCGGCGGTTATGGCTATATGACCGAATATCCGATCGCACGGGCCTATGTCGATGCGCGGATCGTCCGCATCGCGGGTGGCGCGGCGGAGGTGATGAAGCAGATCATCGGGCGCGACCTGTTCAAGAAATAGGGTGCGGATCATAGGCGGGAGCGGACGCATGGGCAGGCTGGACGGAAAGATCGCGTTGGTGACAGGGGCGTCGCGCGGCATCGGGCGGGCCATCGCTTTGCGCCTCGCCGCCGATGGCGCGCGGATCGGTGTCCATTATGCGACGGCGCGCGGGGCGGCGGAGGAAACCCTAGCTGCGATCCGCGAGGCAGGGGGCGAGGGCTTCGCCCTGTCCGCCGATCTGTCCTCCCTGTCGGGGGTCGAGCAGCTTGCCGATCAATTGCGGACAGCGTTGGACGACCGACCGCTCGACATATTGATCAACAATGCTGGTGTGGGTGCCAGCGGGACCATAGCGGATACGGACGAGGCCAGTTTCGACCGGCTGTTCATGGTCGATGTGAAGGCGCCCTTCTTCGTGACCCAGCGCGTCCTGCCGTTGCTTGCCGATGGCGGGCGGATCGTCAATATATCTTCGGTCGTGTCGATGGCGGCCTATCCTACGACGATCGCCTATGCTGCGGCCAAGGCGGCGCTCAACTCCATGACCGTTTCGCTGGCGGCTGGGCTTGGCCCGCGCGGGATTACCGTCAATGCGGTCGCGCCTGGCGCGACGGCGACGGATTTCCTTGGTCCCATGCTGGATGATCCCGCTGTAGTGGATATGCTGGAAGGGGCCACCGTTTTCGGGCGGTTGGGCAAACCGGAGGATATCGTCGGTCTTGTCGCCTTCCTCGCCGGACCGGAAGCCGCCTGGGTGACGGGGCAGATCATCGCCGCGAGTGGCGGCATGCACCTCTGACGGGAGCAGAATATGGACGACCTGCTGATCGTGCTGTCGAACCCCAATGACGGGCGGCATGATGCGTTCAACGACTGGTATAGCAACATCCATATCCGCGACGTGATGCGCCTGCCCGGATCGTCGGCGGTGCAGCGGTTGCGGCGGGTGGACGCATCGGTCGGGGAAGGGCAGGGTATCGTGGCGGATCAGGTCTTTGAATATCTGGCCGTCTATGAATGCCATGATATTGAGCGGCTGAGCGCCGGACATGGCCCTGTATTCACACCGATGATGCTGATCAGCGACAGCTTCAGTTTCGCCATGCGGGAGGCCTATTATACGCCCCATGTCTCCCGGCAGAGGGCGAGCGCGGCCATCCATGAAGGCGATTATGTGCTGGAACGGATCGCGGTGACTGCCGACCCGGATTTCGTGGCCTGGTATGACGAAGTGCGGATGCCCACACTGATGGCATTGCCGGGCGTGGTGTCAGGCACTTTTGCCTCGGTATCGTCGCACCAGATGCTCCAGCCCCACGCGGATTCCCATCATGTCGCGCTGTACAGAACGCAGGATCGCGCCGGGACGCTGGCAGGATGGGGGAGCGCACCGGTGCTACCGGGCGGGCTGACCGCGCAGGTCGCCTGCTACACACCGTTGATCCCGCGCTGGACGGCGGGGCAAGTTGTGCATCCATCTGCCGAAGGCCGCGCAGCCGAAGCGCGGGCGCGGGTGGCGCTGGGGGATCGCGTGCATCGTGGCTTTCCGTCGGAACTGGGCGCTTCCTGAGCCGTCAGGCGTCCTGATAGGCCGGATAGTCGGTATAACCCTTTTCCTCGCCGACATAGGCAAAGTCGAAATTGGCGGAGGCCAGCGGGGTTCCATTGCGGAAGCGGGTCACGAGATCGGGGTTGGCGATATAAGGGCGGCCAAAGGAAATGGCGTCGGCTTTACCGCTGGCGATGTACTGCGCTGCGGTTTCCGCGTTGAAGCTGCCATTCTGGATGATCGTGCCGCCAAACACCGCGCGTAGCCGCTCCATCACGGGATAGTCGGGCTTTTCCATGAAGCCCGAGGCGATCGGTTCGATCAGGTGGATATAGGCGAGGCGATAGTGCTGGGCGAGGGCGCCGATCGCTTCGGTCAGCGCGCCCGGATTATCGTCGCCCATGCCCTTGCGTTCGCTGGTCGGGCTGACGCGCAGACCGACGCGGCCGGGTTCGATCTCCGCAATCACAGCCTCGATGATTTCCTTGAGGAAGCGGATGCGGTTGGCGACGTTGCCGCCATAGCCATCCTGTCGCCGGTTGGTTTTGGATTGCAGGAACTGGTCGATGATATAGCCGTTCGCGCCGTGAATTTCTGCGCCGTCGAAGCCCGCTTTGCGGGCGTTGCATGCGCCTCTGCCATAAGCGGCAACGACCTGATCTATATCGGCCTGCGTCATTTCACGCGGGACGACATAGGGCTTCATCGGCAGAAAGCCGCCTGCATAACCTTCCGGTGGCGGGGCCATCGTCTCCCCTTCGCCAGCGATGGGGGAGGGGCCGATCGGCAATGCGCCGCCGATATAATCGGGTAGAACCAAACGGCCCATATGCCAAAGCTGGCAATAGATGCGCCCGCCCGCCGCGTGGACGGCATCGGTCACACCCTGCCAGCCTGCCACCATCGCGTCCGACCAGATGCCGGGCGCCCGATACCAGCCCATGCCCAGCGGATCGACCGCCGTGGCTTCTGACACGATCAGGCCCGCATCCGCGCGCTGGGCGTAATAGACGCCTTGCATGGCGGTGGGGACATTATCCTCGTCCGCGCGGGCGCGGGTGAGCGGCGCCATTATGATGCGGTTGGGGCTGGCGAGCGTGCCGATGGTAAGTGGCTGGAACAGGGCGTCAGCGGACATGGTGGCTCATTCTTTTCAACAAGATAAGGGAGCGAGAGGGGAGATATCCTCCCGCCCCGTTACAGGTGGAACGATCAGGGATCGAGCCATTCGCCCGGATTGATGCCAGCGTTGGAGCGCGCGAATTTCAGGATCTTGGCAACGCGCTCGCCGAGCACCGTAGGATCTTTCGATGCCTCGCAACTCGGGCCATGCTGCCAGCTTTCGGCAACGGTTATGCCATAGCCCCACACTTCGAACACGCGACCGCTGACATAGCCGGCTTCCGGACTGGCGAGCCAAGCAACGAAACCGGCGATCCATTCGGGATCACGGCGTTCGAGCTGTTCGGGCGTCCATTCGCGCAGGCCAGCGGTCATGCGGGTTTCAGCGCGTGGGGCGATGGCGTTGACGGTCACGCCGATGCGGCTGAACTCGCGCGCGGCTACCTGGCTGAAGCTGGCGATGCCGCCCTTGGCCGCCGCATAGTTGGCCTGGCCGATATTGGCGAAGAGCGCCGAGTGCGAGGTCGTGTTGATGACGCGTGCGTCGGGTTGGCGACCGGCCTTGCTTTCCATGCGCCAGTAATTGGCGGCATGATGGGTTGGCGCGAAGGTGCCCTTCAAATGCACTTTAACCACGATGTCCCATTCATCCTCGGTCATGTTGACGAGCATGCGGTCGCGCAGAATGCCTGCGTTGTTGACCAATATGTCGAGGCGGCCGAACGTGTCGATCGCCTGGCTCACCATCTCACTGGCACTGGTCCAGTCCGATACGTCGCCGCCATTGACGACGGCTTCGCCGCCCTTGGCCTTGATCTCCGCGACCACTTCCTGGGCTGGCGACAGATCAGCTCCGCCACCGGCTGCGTCGCCACCAAGGTCATTGACGACGACCTTGGCGCCCTGTTCGGCTAGCTTCAGGGCATAGGTGCGACCGACGCCGCGTCCTGCGCCGGTGACAATGGCGACTCTCCCCTCAAGAAAACTCATCTTCCTTACCTCGCTTTTATAAAATGATGGATGGGGCCGCGCGCCCTAAAGGGTGACGCGGCTGCCCTTGGCTGCGGATTGTTCGATGGCGTCGATCAGGCGGTGACGCTTCACCGCATGATCGAAAGTCGGACAGGTGGACGTGCCGTCGCGCAGATCGTTGGCGAGCCGGGCATAGGCCTGCGCGACATTCTGGGCGAATGGCGGAACGTCAGGCGTCCATTGATAGTCTGCGGGGATGTCGAGCGGCGCGAGCGCCTGATCCTCGCCGCGAGCACCGGTCACGGTGAGGGGGAACATCTGAGCATGACCGGCATCGGCGGTCGCCACGATGTCACCTTCCGTACCATTGATTTCCCAGCGGAAATTGGTCCCGCGCGAAACGTCGCCACGATAATGGATGGCGGCGACCGCGCCGCCCTCCAGTACGCCCGAAATGGCGATCTGGTCTTCTGCCGTCATCGGCATTGGCTTGCCTTCGGGGACCAGCGTGAAGCTGGTGCGCCGGTTGGCGAGGGTGGCGGTCAGCGAGGTGAATTCACCCAGGCACATGGCCACTGCGTCGATCGTGTGGCCGAAAGGAATGGTCAACAGCGTCGCGCCATTGGCCTTGTCGGCGGTATAGGCATTGGGCTGGTCGATAAAGGCGCCCCAGTTCATGCCCGATCCGACCAGCGTGGTGGACAGAACCTGCCCGACATAGCCCTGCGCGATCAGGTCGCGGACATAGTTGAAGCTGGGAGCGGAGCAGGCCTGAAGGCCAACCGCGCCGACCACGCCCCTGGCCTTGGCAAGCGCGGCCATCTGTACCGCTTCAGCCAGCCCGTTGCCGAGCGGCCATTCGCAATAGACATGCTTGCCCGCCTCGATCGCCGCGGTGGCGAGTTCCAGATGGTGCGGCACCTTGACCGCGACGACCACCAGATCGACGTCGGGATCATTCACCAGCGCCTGATGATTGTCATAGGCTTTGGCCACGCCGAACTCGGCGGCGGCGGCGGACGCGCTTTCCTGCCTTGTCGTGCTGAGCGCGCGGATCTCATAATCGGGCAGCGCTTGAAGCGCGGGGATGTGGGACAGGGCGGCCCAACTGCGGCCGGGCGCTACGCCAATGATACCGACGCCGATCGTCATGTTTTTCACCTCTCCATATAGTCCGCTATCATTTGGTCCGTAAGCGTACTATATTGTTTGGAGGCGGACTGCAATGCTTCTGGTCGCACTCATCGGTAGAGTGATTTGCCTCAGGCTGACGCGATGGCGTCCATCGCTGCCTGAAATTGCGCGGAATCGAAATAGTCGCGCCAGTGCGTCACCAGCCCATCACGTAGTTCGAACGTGCCCATGACCGGCATTTCCAGCCATTTTCCACCAAGCAGAAAGCGATCCAGCCGTTCGGTCAGAACCGATCCGTCCGTTCCTTGTGCGATGTGTACTATCTGCCAGTCGATCGCGGCGGCATCGGCCACGAAGAGCGAAAGCCCCTCGCGGATGGCTTCATGCCCGACCAGCGGCGCCCAGGGGATATTGTGATAGATGCAGTCAGGCGCCATTGCCGCGAGGATGCCGTCCAGATCGCGGCGGTTCCACAGGGCGATGAAGGCAAGGACATGATCCTGATTCGTAGGCATGATATTTCTCTCCGTGGTTTGACCTTCAGGATCTAGCGCCCGGTCCATTGTGGCGTGCGCCGCTCGACAAAGGCGCGTTTGCCCTCGACCCCATCGGCGCTGTCCATGACGGTCCGGGCGAGCGGGTGGTTGGCGATGTCGAGCGCGGCGGCAAGGTCGGGCAGGTCAAAGGAAGCGTAGGCCACTGCCTTGGAACAGTGAATGGCCAGCGGGGCGCAGGCGACGATCTGTGCGGCCCAGCGGCGGGCCGTGTCCATGAGTTGATCGGGGGCTACTACTTCGCTGACGAGGCCTATCGAGAAGGCTTCCGCCGCGCTGACCGTGCGGCCGGTGAGGATGATGTCCATAGCGCGCTTCATGCCCACCGCGCGAGGAAGACGCTGGATGCCGCCGCCCAGCGCCGCCCAGCCGACCTTGGGTTCGGGCAGGGCGAAGCAGGCCTGATCGGACGCAATGATGAAATCGCAGGCCAGCGCCAGTTCAAACCCGCCGCCCAGCGCCATGCCGTTGACGGCGGCAATGATCGGGAGGGGATAATCAGTCCTGCCGTTGAAGCCGGCAAAGCCGGTCGGCGCCAGTTCCATGACGCCGGTTTCCAGATTGTCCTTGAGGTCATAGCCCGCGCAAAAGGCACGCGTACCCGCGCCTGTAACGATGATCGCACGTACATCGGACCTGTCGGGCAGTCGGTCGAACACGCCGGACAATTCATGATGGGCGGCGGGGTGTAGCGCGTTCATCCGTTCGCTGCGATCGATGATCAGGGTGGCGATGCCATTTTCGACCGTCAGCGCATAATGGTCGCCGCGTTCCGTGGATGGGGTCATGATTGGTCGGGTGTCCCGTAAAAAATCTGGCGTTTTCGTCCTTTGAAGCGCGATCTTTCTAACCCGATAGTATGCAAGATACCATCTTTGCGCATTTCGGTTGCATAATTATAATATGCTATCATACTATATTGTAAATAGTCGACCCGATCGACCCGCAGGCAGGAGAGTGATCATATGCTGTTGCATGAGGATTATCCGCATACCGTTCCCACGCGCGCCTGGTTGCGATGGAAAGAAAATTACTTCTGGGTCTTCATGGACCCGGAGAGGGACATTTGCTGCCTGGCGCATTGCACGGCCGAGCCGACCTATGACCGTGCCTTTGCGTCCTTCACCGTGCTGCACAAGGGCAAGACGCTCATCAGCGGCAAGGATGTACCAATGCCCTCGCCCTTCGAGCATCAGAAGGTGCTGAACTATGGCGGCCTCAGGCTCAGCTTCCTCAAAGCTCAGGCGGAGTTCCGGGTGGAGTATGAGGATGAGAATGTCTCCGCGGTGCTCAATTTCACGCGTCGCATGCACCTGTTCGATTTCCAGGCCTGCGCCGACGTCAATCCGGACTGGTTCTCCATCTCCGAAAACACCGCGTTCGAGCGCAACTCCTTCCGCCATCAGGGCCAGTGCATGAACGCGACCGGTACGATCGCCTTCAAGGCGGGCGAATGGGCGGGTACGTCGATCGACGTCGATGGATCGGGCTATCGCGACCATAGCTGGGGCATGCGCAACGACCAGTTGACGCTGGACCACAACTGGTCCTTCTTCAACTTTCCCAGCATGGGCTTTCACCTGATGCGCGTGCGTAACGTCATCCGACCGGCCAATATGACGGCAGAAGGCTATATCGCCCGGCCGGAGGGCAATGAGGTGATAAAGGCGCTGGACATCGAGAATGTCGGCGAAGGCCCCGAGGGCATGCCCGACAAGGTGATCTTCCGCGCGACGACCTTGAGCGGCGAGCCGTTCACGCTGATCGCCGATGTCGGCAACGCCTTTGCGCGCTTGCCTCTGCATTCGCAGAAGCCGGGCGCCAAAGTCTATCTCAACGTCGAGAATATGTGCCGGGTGCGGTGCGAGGAAACCGGCGAGGAAGGCTTGGCCAATGTCGAGATCGGCGCGCTGAAAGACGCCTGACGCGGTTTGGGGAGAAGGACGGTGGAGGCGCCTGAATATTTCCGGTTCAACGTGCATGAGCATGTGGCGACGATTACCTTCGACCGGGCGGACAAGCTGAACGCCTTTACGCGACAGATGGCGCAGGATTTGGTGGGCCTGTTCGACCGTGTCGATGCCGATGATGCTATTCGCGCTGTCATCATCACCGGCGAGGGCCGTGCCTTTTGCGCGGGGGCGGACCTGTCTCCGGGCGGGTCGTCGCTGTCGGGTGGGCAATCTGCTGGGGAGGATGCTGACGTTGACTGGTCGGACCCGGCGACCCGCGACTTTGGCGGGCTGATTACGCTGCGCCTGTATGAATGCCTCAAGCCCGTGATCGTCGCCTTCAACGGGCCAGCGGCGGGCATGGGCGTGACCATGGCGTTGGCGGCGGATTTCCGGCTGGCATCGAGTACGGCCAAATTCGCGCTGCCCTTTACGCGGCGAGGCATCGTCCCCGAGTCGGCCTCCAGCTGGTTTCTGCCGCGGATCATGGGCATTGCCACGGCGCTGGAATGGATGCTGACCGGGGCTACCTTCTCAGCGGAGGATGCGTTGGCGGCGGGGCTGGTGCGATCGCTGCATGCTCCCGATGACCTGATGCCTGCTGCACGTCGGCTGTCCGCCGGTATCGCGGACAATACGGCGCCAGTTTCGGTCGCGTTGACACGGCAGATGCTATGGCGATCGCTGGGTATGGCGCATCCCATGAATGCGCACAGGATTGAAAGTCGGGGGATTTATAAGCGGGCACGGGCGGACGATGTCCGCGAAGGCGTGCAGAGCTTTCTGGACAAGCGGCAACCCGATTTTCCAGATCGCGTATCTGTCGACATGCCTGGGTTTTTCCCCTGGTGGCGGCCGGTCGATTATTCCGATCCCGATTAGGAGTGCGACATTTGCGCCACGTGGCAGGGGCAATGCCCTGCACAATGCGATTTAGGGCTTTGCACCATTGACCGCAGAAACGGACCGGCATATAAGTGAGCATGCATACGGTATAAGAGCATTCAATATGTAATTGACCTAAATTCATTTGTTTGGGATGTGCCGTAAAATTCATTCTCAGAATATCTTAAGAAAAATAAGTTAAATCGTAAAATATTACAGTAAATTTCAATAATGGAATAAGTATAAATTCCAATATTCGACGTATACAATATTTAGGGAGGATGCAGATGTCTGGAACGTCCGTAATTTCGACGTGCTTTAGCAATCGTGTACGTGCTGGGTTGATGCTAACTTGTGCCACGATTGTTGGCGCAACGTCGGTAGCGCCCGCAGCGCAGGCGCAGACTCAGCCGCAGAGTGGCAATTATCAGCTAGAGGACATTGTCGTGACCGCGCAGAAGCGGTCGCAGAATGTGCAGGATACGCCGCTGTCGGTTACTGCGGTTTCCGGAGATGCATTGGTATCGCAGGGGATCAACTCGGTTCAGGAACTTAATCGTATCGATCCTGCACTCCAGATCGGCCAGGCGACCGGCACGGTTACTACCTTCATTCGCGGAATCGGCAATCCGGTGACGACGTCAGGTAATGAGGCAAGCGTTCCGGTCTATATCGATGATGTTTATTTCGTGCGCGCATCGGTGCCTTTCTTCGACCTGGTCAGCGTCGATCGCGTGGAAGTGTTGAAAGGCCCGCAAGGCACTTTGTTTGGCCGTAATGCGTCGGGCGGCGTGATTTCGATCTACACCAAAGACCCCAGCCAGGACGCCGAACTGGAAGCCCGGATGGGCTATTCCAACTATGAAACGATGGACGCGAAATTCTATGGCAACATGCCGATCACGGATCGGCTGGCGGCCAATTTCGCGTTGAGCTGGCATAATCAGGACCAGGGTTGGGGACGCAACCGCAAGCTGGTCGATCAACTCGATACATCCAAGGGCTATCAACCGGGCGGTGACGATTACTGGAAGGGGCGCAGCCTGAGCATGCGTGGCAAGGTGCTGTGGGAACCCACGGATACCACCTCGGTCAAGCTGATCGGCTATTATCAGAATTCGTTGAGCCAGATTGGCATCTATTCCCGTCCTTTCCCCGGTACGGTCGGCGGATCACCCGACCCGGCGCACAATGGCGCGGGTCCCATCCCCAACGCGCCGACGCCATCCCAGGTGCTGCCGCCGTTGAGCTTTTATGACGTGTCACTGGCCGAAGAGCAGTTCTCCAAGTCAGAGGGCTGGGGCGTATCCGCGCGCATCGACCAGGAACTGGGCTTTGCCGATATCGTCAGCATCACCGCCTATCGCAAGAATGACGAAGTTTATCATTCGTCCGGCAACTATTCGGATTATGATTGGCTGGTCTATGATCTGAGTGTCATCGACAAGCAATTTTCGCAGGAATTCCAACTGAAATCCAATGCAGGCAGCAAGATCAACTGGATTTTGGGCGCCTATTATCTGAATGCCGATGGCGGTTTCTCTCCGGCAATCATCGATGGGCCTGGCCAGAATGCCAATGGCATCGAATATATCGAGATTAGCGGCAGGCAGAAGGTGAAATCCTATGCTGGCTTCGGTCAGTTGACGGTTCCACTGGGCGAGATGACGAATGTGACCGGCGGCTTGCGCTACACCGTCGATAAGGTGGCGGGCAACGGCTATACTGATGTGCATTTCTTCCCCGGTGTGTTTGGTCCAGCGCCTTTCGTGCTGCGTGCGCAGCAGTTCGATGCGAACAACGATTTTGGCGGTCCGCTCGGCAATGCCATCGTCGATGGCGACAACCCCAATGCCAGCCGCACGTTCAAGAAGTGGACGTATAAGGCGACGGTTGATCACAAGTTCACCGACGACATCATGGCTTATGCCACGTACAGCCGCGGTTATAAGGCGGGAACGTTCAACACCCTGCCTCTCGACCAGAAGGCGCTCAGCCCCGAAGTCGTGGATGCCTATGAAATCGGGTTCAAGACCGAATTGTTCGACCGCCGGGTCCGTTTCAATGTCGCGGGCTTCTGGAACGATTTGTCAAATCCGCAAATCCTGGCCCAGCGCAACGGGCTTGTGTTCCTGAAGAATGCCGGCTCCGCCCGGACAAAGGGTGTGGAATTCGACACGACGGCGGTGGTTGCCGATGGCCTGACCTTGCGCTTTGCGGGCACCTATCTTGATGCCAAATATCGCAAGTTCGGCGATGTCGACGGCGATGGTGGCCTGGATTGTGCCTCCTATGTCTATTCGCCGATAGCGCCGGGCAATCTGGACCAGATCAATATCAATTGTAGCGGCAATCGCATGCCCTATGCGTCCAAGTGGAAGTTCAGCGGTGGGTTTACCTATGAAAAGGGCATTGCAGGGGCCGGTCTCGTCAATCTCGACGTTAATGGGAACTGGTCGAGCAGCTTTAACTGGGATGCCGATAATCTGATCAAGGAGCCTTCACGCTTCATCCTCGACGGAGCGATCGGCTTCACCCCGGAAAAATGGGACAAGGTACAGTTCCGCTTCTGGATGAAGAACATCACCGGCAAGAAGTACAACATCAACTATTATGCTCAGGCATCGGGATCGGCCTTCTCGTCCGCTCCGGGCGCGCCGCGCACCTATGGCGGCGAGCTTGTCTTCAAGTTCTGAGCCACAGGCTTTTGATTAAAAGGGGAGGAAGGGGCGGCCAGACGATGGCTGCCCCTTCTTCTTTTCCAGGCGGAGCGATGACGATGAAATATTGGCTGCATATTCACAACAGCTTGCCCGAACAGGGTCTGGAACTGGCGGAGATGGCCGAGCAGATCGGCTTTGAAGGGGTGGTAGGCGACGATCACTGGTTCATGCCCGCCGGGTCGGGGGATCATGATCCCAATGAACGCGCTCCCCTGCCGATGGACTATGTGTTTCCCGACATCTTCGTCTTTGGCGGGGCAGTGCTGGCACGCACGCAACGGTTGAAATTCGGGTCATGCATCATGGTATTGGCCAACCGCACCAACCCGTTCCTTGTGGCCAAGGCTGCCGCGACGCTGGCGCGGATCAGCGGGGATCGCTTCGTCATGGGGGTGGGCACCGGATGGATGCGCGACGAATATGACATGGCCGGGGTCGAATGGAAGACGCGCATTCCCCGGACGCTCGAAATGATGGAAATATTGCGCAAGCTGTGGGGCGAGGGGCCGGTCGAGCATCATGGCGATTATTTCGACTTCCCCCCGACCTTTGCCGAGCCGCGCCCCGCGCGAGCCATCCCGATCTATATGGGGTCGGTCGCGCCCGCTGCATTGCGCCGGACTGGGGCCGTTGCCGATGGCTGGATGGGCATGACGACGAAGCTGCCGGAGCTCGCAGGACAGATTGCGCTGATCGAGGAAGGACGGCGTGAGGCTGGGCGGGCGGACCTGCCCTTCGCTTATATGGTCGGCCTCGCCCGCAACGAGGATGGGTCGCTGCCATCGCTGGACGATTACAGGCGCGCGCAGGATATGGGCGTGACCCAGCATCATGTCGGGCCGATCGACCATGCGCTGGGCGTGCTGCGCTCCAGCTTCGACGACAAGAAACGTTTTATCGAGGATTTCGCCAAGCGCGTGATGCGCTGATACGAAAAAGGGGGCGCCGGAAAATAGTCCGACGCCCCCCTTTTTTCACCAGCCCTTAGCGGGCGATGTCGCGGTCGATCAGTTCGTGCCAGGCCTGGATCATGCCTTCCTGATAAGCGCCAAGGCGCGAATGCGGCGCGGCGGGATCGGCGGCCTTAAGGCCACGCTGCACGAGCGGCAGATTGCTCATGTCCTGGTCGAAGATCATGCCGAGGAAACTATAGGCAGGCGCCATTGCGGCGATGCTCTCATGCTCGCCAATCTCGATCATTTCGGCCGCAGGGGGGCGAGGCTGTCCTTCGGGGCCAGGGCATCAGCAGGCGGACGTCGAAATAACAATAGTTGGGGTCCGTCTCATGCGGCAGGAACTGATAGGCGAACGGCACCGCTTCCGAGAGCCAGAGGGTGAACTGCGGGTAGAGAAAGTAGAGCGAGCTATCGACCATGACCGCGTCGGGTTGCGTGTTGGGGCGTCCATAAGCATCTTCATAGACATCGCGTGCCCATTGGCCGACCTGCGCGCGAATGTCGGCATCCGGGTTCAGGTCTGGCATGGTGGCGTCGGGATAGTGCCAGACCTGCTGCACCTGCGCGAAGGCCATGCCGGCAGCGAGCGCTGTTGCCGATGAATCCGCATGCATGCTGGGCACGGCGGACGGCACGGCTTCGCGACCGACCGCGCCCATCGGCGTGGTGAAGATGTCATATTGCGATTGGCTGTCGCCGGTGAAGGGTACACCCTCTGGATGGGTGGCGTAGAGGTGATAGGATTCCTGAAAAGCCTCTTGCGTGGCTTTCCAGTTGGCATGGACCAGCTTGCGGAAGCGCGCCTTGGTATAGCGGTTCTCCGGCTGGAACTCCTTGAAATGCTCCGGCATCGGGCCAAGCGCGTCGCGCAGAGGTCCGGCGTCCTTGTCGGCATTGATGAAGATGAAGCCGCCCCAGCGGTCGAGCTTAACTTCAGGCAGGGAGCCGTTGAGGCGGTTGATGTCCGGGAAATCCCAGTGGCTGGGGATGCGTTTGAGGCGTCCGTCCACATTCCATTCCCACGCATGATAGGGGCAACGGATCGTCTCGGCCGCTTCCTTCTTGGCGCACAGCATCGTGCCGCGATGCAGGCAGCTATTGTGGAACGCCTTATATTCATCCTCGCCGGAGCGAACGATGAAATAGGCGTGCGGGCCAACCTGAAGGGGCACGCGGTCGCCGACATTGGGGATGTCTTCCTCGCGGCAGGCGAACAGCCATTGGCGGGTCCAGATCTTGTCCAGTTCCAGTTGGAAGAAGGCCGGATCATGATAGCGGGCATAGTCGATTTCGCGCCGGTCGGGCTGGTGATCGCCGCGCGCGGCCATCGCGACATTGTTACCCACGGAGTCGCGGTCCCACAATTCGCTGAGCAGCGGGCGGTCCTTGCTGCCGTAACCGCGCGTGAGGGTCGTTGCCATGCTACTCTCCTTGTCGGCGATCCTCTGGACCATGCCTTTCGTATGCTAGAATACTATAATCCTAAGATCGTTCCCGTTCAAGGGGAATTGCGCCGCGATGTGCCTATGCTCGCAACGCGCCGCCCTATATATCAGGCCTCGGCTTTGTGGACGCCGGGGATGGTTCGTTCATAGCAGCCATAGCCGGGCACCGAGCCGTTGAGCGTCAGCGTCACCGACTGTTCGTTCAGCACCAGCGTCGGCCCCGGATCACTGGGATAGACGCCGACATATTGATCGTTGGGCGACACCAAAGAGAGGTAGGAACTGCCATGATAGCCCGCCGTGTCGATGGTTAGCGTGCCATTGGCATAGCTCAACATAAAGCGGATCGGGTCTTCATCGCGGGCGACATCCTCGCACCGTTCGATCGTTTCAATCTTTGCCTCGAAGCTCTGATTGCCTTCATAAACAATGGCTTCGGAGAAGACGACCTTGCCATTGCTTTTGGTCTTGGCGTCGAACAGCATGAAGGCGATGCCGTTTTCGAAATAGCCCTGAAGCCACTGGTGGCTGTGCAGGTCGATATTGTCGCGGGCGCCCAGGCTGTGGTCGCGATTGGCCATGGCGTCGAACGGGAAGACTTCGCCGCCGACCCGGATTTCACCGGTCAGGCGGCCGGGTTGTTCGATATGTCCGGCGGGCAGGAAATCCTGAAGGCTGCCGACCTTGTGCAGATCCCAGATGTCAGCGTCGGACTCGAAGGTCAGGTCAAAGGTCATCGGCGTGCGGCGACCGTCGCCGACGATGCCGTCCAGCATCTGCTTTGCGGGCACGCGCATCACGCCGCCGTTGAAATTGTAGGACAGCTTGCGGCCGGATTCGAGAATGCGGATAGCGAAATGCGGGCCGCCGGGGCCGTCTGCTGCCGAGCGGGCATTGCCGATCGCGCGATGCGAAATCACCGTGTCGTCGGGCAGGCGGATGATGACCATCTCGCGGAACATGCTGAGGTCATGGCGCCAGCGGCCCATGTGGAACCAGAAGCCGACACCACTCTTGGGATCATAGCCGGCGAGGCAGAAGTTCTCGCTCCAGTTGGCGATGTCGGGAAAGGGGCCTTCCCACGGGGTTTCCTTGACGGGTACGTCCACTTCTCTCTCCTTGGGGTTTCGATTGGCCGGGATCGTAGCCCGAGCGTGATAAATGATGCTAGCATATTATGTGCCAGCGTCCTATCATGCCGTCAAAGCAAAGTTTCAGACGACAACATGGGAGAGGTTGAATGTCCGACACGGACTGGAACAGCAATCTGGGCGGTGGTTTTGGCAAGCATGTCGCCACCGATGAATATTTCCATGGCACGGGCGAACCTGCCGACTCGCTGACCGAGACGTGGTTCTGGAACTTCCACGTGCCAGAGGCGGGGATCAACTGCTTCGCCTATTGCTGGGTGCATCCCACGCTGAAGGTCGTGACGTCGGGCCTGATGATCTACAAGGGGTTCAAGGCCAGTCATCTGGAATGCGAACTGTTCGAGTTTCGCGACTTCATGTCGATCGGCGTGATCGGCGATGGCAGCGACATCCAACTACCCAATGGCTTGCGGGTGCAGACCATCGTGCCGCTGGAGCATGTCCGCCTGACCTTTGACGATCCGCAGCGCGAAACCAGCGTCGCAGTGGATATTCGTGGGGTCGGCGTGCCGATCATGCGGGCAAACAACAAGCATTTCGAACAGGTCATGCATGTGACCGGCGACCTGCTGCTGCGCGGCGAGGCGCACAAGGTCGATTGCCTTGCGGTGCGTGACCGTAGCTGGGCTGAACCGCGCCCGGAAAATCACAATCCTGCGCCGCCTTATACCTGGGTGACGGGGACGTTTGGTGAGGATTTCGCCTTCAATGTCGGGTCGCATGACGATCCCGATCGCGATCCCGACTGGAAGGGCGTGATGGCCCCGCCGTCGCGCATCTTCAACGATGGCTGGGTCGTGGTGAAGGGAGAGCAGCGCCGGGTGGTGAAGGCGTCCAAGCTGACGACGCGGACGGGCGACCGGCACAGCCCGGTCACGCACGATTACCGGTTCGAGGACGACAGGGGCGATCGCCATGCCGCCAGCGGCAAGCTGATCGCGCAGACCAACTGGGGCGGCTGGTCCAACATGACCTGTCATCTGGGGCTGGTCGAATGGGATTGGGATGGCCGCACCGGCTATGGCGAGAGCCAGGAAGTCCAGTGGAACGATTATGTGTGGAAAATGGCGCAGCCGCGATGACGGGGGTGCGTATCCTCGCCTGGATCGTGATCGCGATCATGGGCGTGAACATGGCCAATGTCATTCTGAATGGCGGCATGGATCATGGCGTGGGCTTCGATACCTTCCTGGCGGGCGCGTCGAACCCGTGGCAGTTATTCATCAACAATGACCTGGTCACGGGCCTGTTATTCATGGTGGGCTGGATCATCCTGCGGGAGCGGGGTGGGCGGGTGATGGATGTAGTCGCCTGGGTCTGGATGGTCATGTGGTGGGGCAATATCGTCGTGGCCGTCTATGTGCTGCGCGCGGTAGGGCAGGCGCGGGGGAACTGGTCTCGCTTCTTTCTCGGGCGGATGGCGGGTGTAATCGATGATGCACCGTCAGGCGTTCCTATACGCATGATGTGCGGTGTTGGGGCGTTGGCCGTGCTGGCCTGGACGATCGTGGCGGTTGCTGCGGCTCGTGGCGCCGTCATTCCGTGCTGGGATTTACGCCGATCATCCTGTCGCTCGCGCTGCTGGCCTTTCCGGCAAAGCAGGCCCAATCAACCCTTTGATCTGGAGATACGACCATGTCCGTGCCCGGTTTTGATGACATCCCAAAGGACATCAACCAGTTGATCGGTCAGCATATCAAGCAATATCTGACCGAGCCGGAAAAGGCGCATCTTTGGGATGCGCGGCCGGTCGGCCTGCCCGGAGAGGTGACGACGCTGCTGCTGACGACCATCGGCCGCAAGAGCGGCGAGCCGCGCCATGTGCCGCTGCTCTATGTTGATGATGGCGACGGCTATCTGATCATGGGATCGAAGGGCGGGAATGTGGAGCATCCCGTCTGGTTCCTCAATCTTCAGGCGAGCCCGGATTGCGAGATCCGGGTCGGTGCGCCGCCGGTCAAGGCAGGGGCTCGGGTGCTTACGGGTGAGGAGCGCGCCAAAGCGTGGGCGCGGATCACCGCGCGACACGACACCTATGCCAAATATCAGGCGCGCACCGACCGGGAAATTCCCGTAATCCGGCTGGAACCGACTGCTCTAGGTCTTTGATTTGGCGCGTTTTCCGAGTCAGCAGGTGATTCTACCCGCTTCGAAAACACTCTAGTTGAACTGAAGGAGAGGGCGATGCCTGCCTATATGGTGGTGGACGTGCGCTATGCCGACCTGGGCTGGACCGAGGCTTATCGGCGCGATGTGCCTGCGATGATCGCCGCGCATGGTGGCCGGTATCTGGCCCTGTCCCGCTCACCCGAACGGCTGGAGGGGGACGGCGAGGGGCCAGATACGCTGGCGATCGTGGAATTCCCGACAGCCGATGCGGCGCGGGCGCTGCTCGCCAGTGCAGACTATCGGCCTTATGCGGAAGCACGGCAGGCGGGGGCCAGGACGCAAATCTATCTGTTGGAGGGGTAGGTCGGCGTAATCCACTATTGTGTTGAGGGAAAGACCGCCGGGCGCTTTTCTATGAAGGCGCGGACGCCTTCGGTGAAATCGGGATCGCCCACGCAGGCAACTATGCCCGCCGTCTCCGCGTCGAGGATTTCGGCGAGACTGCGGGTCGGGGCTGTGTTGGTCATTGTCTTGGCCAGGATGATTGCGCGTTGGGGCGCGCGTGCGAGGCGCTGGGCCATTTTCATGGCCTTTTCCTCCAGCACATCCGCATCGACGACAGCATGCAAGATGCCAAGGCGCAGCGCTTCCGCCGCGTCCACCTTCGCGGCGGTCATCAGCAACATGCGGGCCATGCGGATGCCCACCACCTGCGGCAGGGCGGCGGTCACGCCCGCGTCGGGCGAAAGGCCGATCTTCTGGTGCGCGAACACGAAGACGGCGCTTTCGTCGCCAATCGCATAGTCGGCGATCAGCGGGTAGAACAGGCCCGCGCCTGCCGCCGCGCCGCGCACGGACGCGACGATCGGACGGTCGAAAGCGGCGATTGCCTCCACCAGCGTGCGGGCGCGGGGAAGCCGCTGGGCGAAATCGGCCCGACGGGTTTCCGCATCCTGCTCGATCGACTGGGCGAACCCGGCGACGTCGCCCCCTGCCGAGAATATTCGTCCTTCGCCGCGCACGAGAATGCAACGCACTGCCGGATCGGCCTGAGCCGCGCGGAACAGCGCGGTCAGTTGCGGGACTGTCGTGCTGGGGATGGCATTGCCGAATTGCGGTCGGTTGAAGGACAGGCGCAACACGCCCTCGTCCAATTCCACCAGATAGCTTTGATCGCCCGCCGATTGGATCATCTTGAAACTTCCTTGCGGCCCGGCCGTCACGAAGGACGGCCGGGCGGTCCGGTCAGGCCAGCGCAGCCTGAACGGCGACGCCAATGCTGTCGGGGGTGGGGGCGTGAGCCTGTTCCAGCGGCTTGGAGAAGGGCACGGCGCTATAGGCCGCGCCAACGCGCTGGACCGGCCCCTTGAGCGTGCCCCACAGTTCCTCCGTGATGACCGAGGCGATTTCCGCGCCGATGCCGAACTGTTTGACGGCTTCGTGGACGACGACCGCGCGCCCGGTTTTGCGCACGGAGGCGATCACCGTCTCCCGATCCCAGGGCGATATGGTGCGCAGGTCGACGACCTCCACCGATATGCCGTCCGCCGCCAGCTTTTCCGCCACGGCCAGGCTGTGCGTGACCATCAGCGAATGAGCGATGATGGTGACGTCGCTGCCTTCGCGCGCGACCTTTGCCTTGCCGATCGGGACGATAGTCTTGGTAAAGGGCGCGGGCGTCCAGTAACTGGGTAGGTTTTCGATGAACAATACCGGGTCGGGATCATCGATCGCCGCGCGCATCAGGCCATAAGCGTCGTTGGGCGTGGACGGCGCCACCACCTTGATACCCGCCGTATGCGCGAACCATGCTTCCAGATAATCGCTGTGCTGGCCGCCGGTCGAAAAGCCCGACCCGGTCATGGTGCGGATCACCATCGGCACGCCGGTCTGGCCGCCCGACATGAAGCGCAGCTTGGCGGCATGGTTGACGATCATGTCCATGGGCACGGCGATGAAGTTCATCAGCATGATTTCGGCGACCGGCTTGTAGCCGCCGACCGCCGCGCCGATGGCAGCGCCGATGATCGCCTGCTCGGAAATCGGCGTCGATTTGACCCGGTCCTCGCCATATTTGGTGGACAGGCCCTTGGTGACGCCCATGACGCCGCCTTCCTGTACGTCGCCTACTTCCTCACCCAGAATGAGGACGGTGGGATCAGCCTCCATCGCGTCGTGCAGGGCGAGGTTGATGGCCTCGACGATCGTCATTTTCTTGATCTCTGTCATGACATCCTCACGCAATTTCTTCGGCGAACACGTCGCGCTTCAGTTCGGCCAAGTCGGGGAAGGGCGCATCCATCGCGGCGGTCAGCGCCGCGTCGATGCGGGCGTCGATGTCAGCCTCGATGGCTTTGAGTGTTTCTTCGCTGGCAATGCCCTCGGTCACCAGCCGGGCGCGCAGGATCGGCATCGGGTCTTTCGTCTGCGCGTCGGCATAGAGATCCTTGTCCATATAGCCGCCGGATTCGCCCAGCAGATGGCCGTTGAAGCGGAAGGTCATCGCTTCGATCAGGGTCGGGCCCTCGCCTGCGCGGGCGCGGTCGATCGCGACCTTGGCCGCGCCATACATCTCGTCCGGGTCATTGCCGTTCACAGTAACGCCGGGCATGCCATAGCCCGCCGCGCGCTCCGAAATCTTCTCCACCACGCGCGAATAGGCGATGCTGGTATGTTCGGCGTAGAGGTTATTCTGGCACAGGAAGATGACGGGCAGCTTCCAGACAGCCGCCATATTCATCGATTCATGGAAGGCGCCGATATTGGCGGCGCCGTCGCCGAAGTTGGCGACCGAAACGCGGTTTTTGCCGTCGAGCTTGGCCGCCCAGCCAAGCCCGGTGGCGATCGGCATGGAGGAACCGACGATGCCCGTGGTCACCATCATGCCCTTTTCGGGGCAGGTCAGGTGCATCGGGCCGCCCTTGCCCTTGCAGGTGCCGGTGACGCGACCCGCCAGTTCCGCCCACAGCGCGTCGAGCGGAAAGCCCTTCGCCAGCATGTCGTGGATGCCGCGATAGATGGTGCAGATATAATCGTCATCGGTCAGGCTGACCGACAAAGCGGAGGGGATGATCTCCTGCCCGCGGGGACTGTAATAGGGCATGACCAGCTTGCCGGCCATCATCTGCTTGATGACGCGCTCGTCATTCTGCTTGATGAGCGCGGCTTTCTTATAGATTTCCAGTAGCGTCGCCGCATCCGGTTTGGGATAGTTGGACATGGACCTCTCCTTGGTCTTGTTCAGTATGATTTTGGCAGGTCGAGTACTTTTTCCGCGATGAAGCTGAGGATCAGTTGCTCCGTGATGGGTGCGATGCGCAGCAGGATGGATTCGCGGAACAGCCGTTCGACCTGATATTCGGTCGAATAGCCCATGCCGCCATGGGTCATCACGGCGCGGGTGCAGGCATCGAAAGCGGCGCGGCCGCCAAGCAGCTTGCCCGCATTCGCCTCTGCGCCGCAGGGCTTGCCCTGGTCGTAGAGATTGGCCGCGCGCATGATCATCCAATAGGCGGATTCCAGATAAGCCCAGTTTTCCGCGAGTGGATGCTGGATGCCCTGATTCTGGCCGATCAGCCTGCCGAATACCTTGCGCTCGCCCGCATATTTCGCGGCGCGGGCGAGCGCGCCGCGGCCAAGGCCCACCGCCTCGATGCCGACAAGAATGCGTTCGGGGTTAAGGCTGTGGAGGATATAGTGGAATCCCTTGCCCTCTTCGCCAATCCGATCCTCTTCAGGCACGAAATAATCGTCGATGAAGGTCGCGTTGGAATCGACCGCGTTGCGGCCCATCTTCGGGATGCGGCGAACTTCGACCTGGGTCTTGTCGAGATCGGTGTAGAAGAGCGTCATGCCGTCGGTTGGCTTCTTGCACTGGTCCTTGGGCGTGGTGCGGGTCAGCAACAGGATCTTGTTGGCGACCTGGCCCGATGAGGTCCAGATTTTGCGGCCGGTGACGCTGTAGCCGCCCGGCACTTTGGTCGCGAAGGTCGTGATGCTGGTGGTGTCCAGGCCCGCATCGGGTTCCGTCACGCCAAAGCAGGCGCGGTCTGTGCCGGCGACAAGGGGCTTGAGCATCCGCTCCTTCTGTTCGGGCGTGCCATGCACCACGACGGCATGCGGGCCGAAGATGTTGAGGTGCAGCGTGCTCGCCGCCGAATAGCCGCCCGCGCTGCACGAAACTTCATGCATCATGATCGCGGCTTCGGTGACGCCCAGATTGGCGCCGCCAAACTCCTCCGGCATGGTGATGCCCAGCCATCCGGCATCGGCCATCGCCTTGTGAAATTCAAAGGGGAAGGTCTTTTCCTGGTCGCATCGCGACCAATATTCGTCGTCGAACTGATCGCAGACCTTACGCACGCTGTCGCGAATGCTTTCATGGTCTTCGGAAAAACTGATGTCCACCTAATCCCTCCCGTTCGACTGGTCGGCGGATGTGTCGCCGCTGCCGTCGCTTGTGGTACGCATTCTTACTATATGCTAGATTGCATAAGTCAAGGCCGTCGCGAAGCATTGCGGCCTTGGTGGTCATATAGTAATCTTGCATATTATATAGAGGTGTATCATTGAAGGTGGGAGAGCGAAGAATGACGGGTTGGGGTAAAAAAAGCTGGTTCATTACGGGAGCTTCAAGCGGATTCGGCAGAGCGATCACGCGGGCCGTGCTGGCTGAGGGCGGGCATGTCATTGCGACGGCGCGCGATATCTCGACGCTTGATGAACTGGTCGCAGCGTCCGATGGACGGGCGAAAGCGGTGGCGCTGGACGTAAGCAATCCCGTGCAAATCGAGGAGGCTATGGCTGCCGCGCGCACCCTTGGCGGTTTCGACGTGCTGCTCAACAATGCCGGTTATGGATTTTTGGGCGGCGTGGAGGAAAGCACGGACGCGGAGATCGAGGCGCAACTGGGCGTCAATTTCTTTGGTCCGTTGCGTCTGATGCGCGCGGCCCTGCCTGATTTGCGCGAACGCGGTGGCGGCTATATCGTCAACATGTCCTCGATCGGGGGCATGCGCGGGCATATGGGCGCGGGCTTTTATGCCGCATCGAAATTCGCGCTGGAGGGGGTGTCCGAGTCGCTGGCGGAGGAGGTCAAATCCTTTGGCGTGGGCGTGCTGATCGTGGAGCCGGGCTATTTTCGCACCGACTTCTCTGGCCGATCTATCGCGCAGGCTTCCGCGCCGCATCCGGCCTATCCTTTCCTGGCGAAGATGCGTGATCGGGCCACTGGCGTCGATGGCATACAGGCGGGCGACCCCGCCGCCGCTGCGTTCGCCATCTTCGCGGCGATGGACAGCGAAGCGGCGCCGCTCCGCCTGCTATTGGGGAGCGACGCCTATGCCTTTGCCGATGATGTCCTGAGCAACCGGCGCGCCGAGATTGATGCCTGGCGCGTTGTGTCGGAAAGTACGGATTTCCCCTCGAGTTAAAGGCCGAACTTGCGGATATGGTGCCCGCCGAAACTGTCCATCAGGTCGCCATGTCCCGTCAGGCCGTCGCAGGTCAGTTCCATGAAATGCATATAGGTGAGGAGGTTCTGCCAATACATTTTGGGTATCATCGCGACGGTGCTGGCGGTGAAGCGATGGACCTCTCCGCGATCATCCTCGATATCGACCTCGAACGCGCGGACGAGCAGGCGGCTATGCTCATCGAACAGGGTGCGGGTGTCGATCCGCACCACCGGACGCAGTACGCCATCGACCGAGATCCAGCCGCTGCGCAGGTTGAGGCTGGGCGTGCTGCCGCCCGATTCCCACTTGTTCGCGCCGGTGCCGTCGGAACCGCCGATCCGTTTGTGCCATTCGGGGCCGAACTCTGGCCCATCAAGCATACCGGTGTCGATCCACGCGATGACGAAGCTTTTGTGGATGCCGCCCTGCGCGTCATTGATCCAGCCGGTCATCCAGCGATAGGGCGGCGTGCGCTCGGGTTCTTCGGGGCGGTTATAGCCCCAGGACCGATCGCGCATATAATGGCCATCAATCGGATAGGCGACGCCGTCCAGCACCACCTCGCCCGATGTCTTGAGCAATTGGGTGAAATGCTTGCCGCCCGGTCGACCGACCGGCGGCAGCGCGGCGCGGTAGTTCAGGCGTAGCGAGAAGTTGCGGCTGGGATCGTCCGCCTCGATCACGATGTCGTTCAGTGGATCGACGATCCGCGAGCGATAGGTCATTGACCCGGCCTCGACCGTGAAGTCCGCTATGTCCGCCGGGGCGGGCAGATAGAGATGTTCCTTGAAATAGTCGGCCGACAGTTGGTGCGGTAATATCCGTCGTCCCTTGTGGACGAAGATGTGCAGCGACATGGTCTGGAGCGCGTGATGCCAGAGCAGGTAGATATTGCAGTTGATGTCATGCTCGGGAATGTCGAAGCCATAAAGGTTGGTCTCGATCGCGGTGAAGTGCGCGTCCGGCTCTACGGGGTGAAGGTAGTCGTCCTCCGGCAGCACGGGGGCGAAGGGTACGCTGGCGCCGGTATAGCTGCTGGCCTTCCAGTTGCTGGTCATCGTCTTGGTCCCTTGTCTTCGAAAGCGGGGTGAATGAGCGTGCCTTCGGCCTGAACCTCGGCAGCGAGATAGGTACGGATGGCGGCGCGGATGGCCTGATAGGCGGGGTCGGCCTTGCGGGGGTCGCGCTGGTCCTGAAGGAAGATCAGCGCATCCTGGATCGCCTGTCGAAGCAGGGACGCGCGGGCGCCCATGATGCTGAGCGACGGGTAACGGGCATCCGGCGCGGCGGCTTGCGCGAGCGCGGCCTGGATGGCGTCGCCTGGATCGGCATCGCCCGCCGTGGCAAGATAGGTAGCGATGTCGGCCAGCAACGCCCGCTGGACAAGGATGTCGTCCGCCAAGATTTGCCCCTCCTGCTCGATCCGCAGGGCGACATGGCGCAGCAGATGGCCGATTGTGGCGAGCGCGCTGCGGGCGGTGGTGGTCTGCACAGCAGGCTCGACCACATCGACCAGCGTCGCTTCGATAGTGCGTATGATCTGCGCGGCGGAAGGATGGATCATCTCTCTATTCCATGTCCACGGAGATATTGAGCTGGGCGAAGCGCGCGGCGGAAACGGGCGGCGCCATGCCCATGGCAGAGGCGAGGATATATTTGGCGAGATGCTGGACCTCGCTCGCCGTCCAGCCCTGCCGGATGTGGGCATCGGGGCGGCGCAGCGAGGCGGCTGAATTATGCGACATGATTGCGAGGCGCAGCGATCGGATGAGCTGATAATATTGCACCGACTGCGGGCTGATGCGGATACCGGTGAGGTCCGCATAATGGTCGAGCGCCGGGCCGAGGCCCCACAGCATCTCGCCGTCACGCTCTATCTCCACAAGGAAGCCCTGCATGAAGGCGAAGTCCGACGCCGGGTCGCCGATCGTGACTTCCTCCCAGTCGCTGAGCGCAACCAGTTGGCCGTCGCGGAAGACTTCCTCGCCATAGCCGTTGGTACCCTTGCATAGGCCGAGGCAGGGCGCGGGCGGGGCATGGTCGGTCAGCCATTCGATCGCTTCGAGCAGCAGCGGGATCGGCTCGGTCGCGAGCGCCAGATATTGTGCGCGGGCATGGCGGAGCGCGCAGGCGGCGGCGTCGGCCTTGTCACGCGGGACGGGCAGCCGCTCGCCAAAGCCCAATATGCGCCAGTCGAGCGCATGAACGCGGGCGAGCGCGGCGACATGCGCCTTGGCCATGGCGATGCGCAGGTCGTCATAGGCAGGGTCGGGATCGGAGAAATGGGCGATGTTCCAATCACCGTCGATCTTCTCGCGGGCGTAGAAAGGGCGATCGGTGCGGGCCGGATCATCCTCCCAGAACAGCGCGCGTGCGGTCGGTACGTCCGCCTGCCCCAGCCGGTCATAGACGAAATATTCCAGATCCAGCGGATTGGGATCGGTGCTGCCGGCCGGGAAATCGCTGCGCAGCACCAGTTCGCGTTCCGGTCCGTTGTCGATCCGGCAGGTGACGAAGCGCGTCTCACGCGAGGAGCCGCGCGGGAAGCCCTCGACCTTGTCTACCGTCACCTGTCCGCCCAGATGGATGGACAGGATCGGCGCCAGTTCAGCCGCCGTGAAGTCCATGGTCATTCAAATCCATAGGGCGCGTAGGGACCGTTGATGAACAGCTCAACTTGCGCGGCGCCGGTGCTGACCGATCCGTCCGGCGCATGGGTGGTGACGCGGGCAAGATATTCCGGTCCCTGCACCTTCTGCCCGCCATTTTCGGTGCCGGTGCCTTCGCCGAAATTGGTCGCAGCCTGCTCGCCGCGCACCTTGTTGGGGGTATAGTCGAAGGGCTGGACCGAGAAATCAAACTGGTCCCATTCCAGCGCCAGTTCCTCTGACCCATGATAGGTGAAAAAGGTGCCGCCGTCGCTCCAGCTACCGGGGTGATAGCCCATCGTCTGGACGACCCAGGGCATGCCGATTGCCTCGAAAACGACGCGCCACTGGCCGCCGCTCCCGTCCTCCAGATGGACGGTCGCCTGGCGCATGATCCGCGTGCCGGGATGGAATTCCACCTCGTGTCGACCGCTGGTCAACTCGATCGGCTCGCCATCCCAGCCGCGGAAGATGGTGCCGCCAAAGGGGGTGCCGAAGACGTCGTTCATCTTGCGCTGCTCGCCATCGGCGGTTTCGTGCATGTGGAAGAAGCCACTGAACGGATCGGTCCGGAAACAGGTCCAAAAGCGCAGCGCGCGTTTGGGACCGGTGTCGGGCTTGCGCGGGGGCAGCAGCGAGGCAACCGGGGAGAGCGGGGGCCGTTCCGCATAAAGGCCCCAACTATGATCGCGCGCGGCGGACCATTTGGCCGGGTCGACTTGCCATGTCCGGTCGCCCAGCTTGATCCAGCCGCTCGCCTTGCCCGGCTGCGAATAGCGGGTCTGGTCGGTGGTGCGCCGCCCGCGATGTTCGGCGACATGATGATCCTCCAGAAAGGCGGGGGAGGTGCCTTCCCATATAAGGTCGAAGCTCAGGCCGCTGCCATTATCCTCCAGCACCAGCCGCATCTGGTGCAGCGGCTTGGTAAACTCGACGCGCCACGGGCCGATGGCGACGTCGAAATTGCCGCGCCAGCAGCGGTTGAACCGTACTGTGGTCTGGTGGCCTGCCACGTTGAGCAACGCATAGCCGCCGATCATGTCGCTGTTGGGATTGATCCGCGCGCCGGTGGCCAGGAACACGCCGTCATCGGGGCTGAAAACACCGAAATAATAGCCATCGTCCCAATTATAGTCGGTCGAAGGAATATGGCTGAACGTATAGGGTGCCTGATGTACCGGATATTCGTCATAGGGTGTCAGCATGGCCTGGCTCCTTTTGCGATGGGAAAGAGGGCGATCAATGCGGGGTCAGCCCGCCATCGACGAACAGCTCCGCGCCGGTGACGTAGGAGGCCGCGTCGGACGCGAGGAAGGCGACGACAGCGCCCACCTCCTCCGCATTGCCCATGCGGCCCATGGGGATGGCGTCGCGCAGCGCCTGCACTTGTGGCAGGTCGGCCTTGGCGTCGCTGCCGAGCAGCATTTCAGTGGCGTGCGGACCGGGATGGACCGAATTGACGCGGATGCCCGATCCGGTCTGTGCGAGGTGGATCGCCGCCGACTTGGTCATGTTCGCGACAGCCGCCTTGGTCGCCGCATAGGAGGTGGTGATGGCGCTCACCCGCTGGGTCGAATTGGATGAGATGTTGACGATCGCGCCGCCGCCCGCCGCCTTCATCGCTGGAATGGCGGCCTGCATGCCGCGAAAGGGGCCAAGCAGGTTGATGTCGAGGATCGCCTGGAAATCCGCCACCGTCAGATCCTCGATCGTCGCGGCGGTGGCGATGCCCGCATTGTTGACGAGAATGTCGAGTTGGTCGAAGCGTTCGACCGTGGTGGCGACCGCAGCGGCCCATGCCGCTTCATCGCGCACGTCGAGCGTGGTGAAATACGCGTCATGGCCCGCATCGCGTAATTCCGCTGCGGTCTGCTCGCCCCGCCCAGTCAATATGTCGGCGATCATCACCTTGCCGCCGCCTTCGCAGATCGCCCAGGCGCAGGCCGCGCCCAAGCCCCGCGCGCCGCCGGTGATAAGGGCAATCCTGCCATGCAGGTCGGGACTTTTGGTCCGGCGCATCCTCTCGCTCCAATGTTTTTTGCGTGAGTCATTCTCATCGCGCATATAGAGTGCTAGCATATGATATTGGAGATAACTAGTGGGCATCACCCCAGTAGGAGAGGATAAGCCGATGGCCGACAAACCCATGAGCCGTATCAACCAGATTGCCTATATGGTGCCGGACCTGCACGCCGCGATCGATTGGTGGACGCAGGTGATGGGGGTCGGCCCCTTCTTCATCTTTCCGACATTCGACGTGACGAAGGGCGATTATCGCGGACAGGCGCATATCGCCGAATTTGGCGCGGCGATCGCCTATTCGGGCGATCTGATGGTGGAACTGATCGAACCGCGCGGCCCTTCGATCTTTCAGGAATTCCTCGCAGACGGGAAGACGGGCATCCATCACCTATGTGTTTTCACCGATGATCTGGCGGAGACGGAACAGTGGATTGCGCAGCGTGGGGGAACGCGCTTGCAGGGCGCGACGTTTGCCGATGGCTCGACGCTGGCCTATTTCGCCATGGATGCCGCCAAGACGGTCATTTTGGAAGTCGCCCAACTCAAGCCCGAAGTACAGGGGCTGTTCGCTGCGATTGAGCAGGCGGGCGCGAACTGGGATGGCGTGACGAAGATATTCAGTCTTCCGTGAAATTCATTTCCACCCGCAAGCCGTTGGGGCCGACCGCGAATATCTGCCGCAGCCCCACCGACGCCACCACATTGATGTCATGAGCAAGGCCCATCTCACCCAGCCTTTGGATGACGGCGACAGGCGCGGTCATGCGGCGCTCCGACTATTGGCGGGTGGACGATAGCCCGCAATATAGCGGTCGATCATCGCGTGATATTGCGTGATCCGCCGTTCCTGATTGGCAAGGATCGCGCCGCGATAGCCGCGTGAATACAGGGCCTTCTGCTGGCCCGCCATGACCCAGGCGTCGCCGTCCAGCACCACGCCCAGGCTTTTGTCGCCATAGTCGATAATCTCGCGCTCGACCGGCTTTCGGGCCTGTTCGCCGTCCAGTGTGACCAGTGACTTGTGCCAACTCATGTCGCCGAAATTATAATACCAGCTATCGAAGATGCAATGTTCCGGGTCGGTCGGATGCGGCATCGCGCGGAGGAACAGCATGCCGTCCGCGTTGAGCGAGGTGGCGAAGTTCGGGAACAGCGTATAGTGGAACACATCCGTCAACTGGGCGTCGCTGAGTCGGGCATAATGGTGCAGCCCGCGCTCGGCATAGAGGGCGCGCTTCTGCCTCTGCACCGCCTCCCGTGGGTCGCGCTCGCGCCCCCGGAAGGCTTGCGGATCGAGATCCCATCGTTCCAGATCGGACGCGACCGGTTCGGTCAGCCGGTTCTTGTGCGCGGGCAGGCGATGGGCGGGCAGGCAGCATTTGGTCTGTCCCAGCGCATGGCCGTTTTCATATAGTTCGATATGGGTTTCGAGATAGCTGTCCTCAGCATATTCGATGCCTTCGGGATGGGCGGTGGGTAGATGATAAGTCTCATGGAAATTGTCGAGCAGCAGCTTCCAGTTGCACGGCATGCGGACGGAGGTCGCCTGCACGCGAGTCATATTCTCCAGCGGATAGACTGACCAGGCGTCCCAGATTGGTCCCAGCGACTCGCGCAGGGAGGCGCAGGCCGGGTCCATGTTGATCCAGACGAAACCGGAAAATTGTTCGCAGGGAATGTCCGCCAGCGAAGCATGGGCGCACGGGTCGCCGCCCGGAAAATCCTCCGGGTCCTGAGCATAGCTGCACCGGCCATCCAACTCGAACCGCCAGCTATGATAGGGGCAGGTGAAGGAGGGCATGCTGCCTTCGGGTTCGATCACCAGTCTGTTCCCGCGATGCTGGCAGACATTGTATAAAGCCTTGATCCCGCCATCATCCTGACGGACGATCAGGATGGACTCGCGCCCGATTTCCTCCAGCATGAAGTCGCCGGGTTCGGGAATTTGGTCGGCGCGGATCGTGATCAGCCAGCTCTTGGTCCAGACATTGTCCCATTCCGCCTCCATGAAGGCGCGTGATGTGTAGCGATCACCACCAAGGGGGCGAGCCGTGCCGGGGTGAATGCCATGCGTATTGATCATGCAACGTTCCTCTCTCCATGGGCGGCTTTGTGATTATGGTCTGCAGGCAATCCGTATGTTAGAATACTAATATAGAGAGCAAGCCTTGCCAAGCGCTATGCCGCACTGAAAAATGGAGAGGATCAATGGGGCAATCTGGCGTGCCGGGCACGGCGCGATGCCATGACCTGCTGGCGGCCCACTGGTTGCTGGCGGGGCAGCGGCCGCAGGCAGGGGCGGTGTCGTGCCCGGTGCCGTTGGCGGAACGAATGCGTCAGGCCGCGGCTGCAGGCTTTACCGGGATCGGCCTTAGCGAAGTGGAACTGGTTCATCATGTCACCCTGCATGGCGCCACGAATGTTCGGGCGATGCTGGACGATCATGGTCTGCGCCATGTCGAGTTGGAGGCGTTGACGGACTGGTGGCTGGACGAGGATGCGTGGCTTGCCTCGCTCGACAGGGTGGATGCACGGTAGGCATTGATAAACTACGCAATCATACGGTAAGCATGAGTACATACTATGTGAGAGGTGCCTATCGTGACGAACGCCCGATATCTCTGGAGTGTGGCGCAGGGGTTGCGGACGCAGGTCCGCCCCAGTGTCGAGGATAGTGGCGCGCGCGATGCGCTGGACAATGGCATCCGCATCCTCACCACCATGGCGAATGCATTGGAGCCGGGGCAGGCAGGGGCGTCTGCCGATGCGGATACGGACCGGCTGGGTGGACCGCCAGAAAATGCCGCAGTCCATCGCGATACCGGCGGCACGATTGCTGAAGCAGCGGAGAAGCTGGACAGGGGAGCGGCGCCTGCCACCTTGCGCGATGCGATCCAATGGGAAAAGTCCTTGCTGGACGCCGCCATCGCCCGGATAGATGCGGTCGAGCGTGCAGCCCCTGCGAGTGAAAGTGCAGGTGCCAGCACAATCGATCCGATGCGTTTGCAGGCTTATCTCCGGCAACGACCGGGATGCGGAGAGGTGACGATCACCAGCTTTCGCCTGATCGCGGGTGGGCGGTCGCGCCAGACCGCGCTGCTTTCTATTGCGGGTGGCGGAGACGTGCCGGGCGATATGGTGATTCAGCGCGGCATCCCGGGTCAGGCGGGTAGTGATGCGTTCCTGGGTGAAGCGGGGCAACATCGCCTGCTGTCTCGCCTCCACGCAGCAGGCATGCGGGTGCCGCGCCCCATATTAGTGGAGAATGATTCGAGCTGGCTGGATGCCGCTTTCCTGCTCGCCGAGCAGGTGGTGGGCGCGCCGGTCCAGCCCGATTACTGGCTGCCTGCCGAGGAGGAGGGGGTTGTTTTGGGTCTGGCGCGCGAAATGGCGCTGCTGCACGCCCAGCCGGTGGAGACGGTGGGTGAGGGGTTGCGCGCGGCGCGCGACCGGCATGATATGGAAGGCTGGCGGATGGAGATGGAACAGCTCGCGTCGAGCTGGACGGAGAAAGCGCACTGGCCTTCCGTCACCATGTCGGCAGCGATTGCCTGGCTGCGCGACAATGCCGATTGCCTCGACGACCGGCGCGCCATCGTCCATAACGATATGATCTTTCACAATATCCTGGCGCGCGATGGCGAGATTACGGCTGTGCTGGACTGGGAGCAATGCGCGATCGGCCATCCGGGCGAGGATCTGGGCTATTGCTATCCGGTGGTCATTGCCGTGACGGACTGGGCGCGGTTCATGGACGCCTATCGTGCGGCAGGGGGTGCGGATATTCCCCAGCGGCAGATCGACTATTTCGCGTTGCGCGCTGGGTTGCGCCTGATGAATCTGGTGATGGTGGGTGGCCGCGATTCCTTTGAAAACGGCCTTAGCGACGATATTCTGGTCGCCAGCGCGGGCGCGCATTTCACCCAACGGCTGCTGCATCGGATTGCCTTCGTCCTTCACTCCATATTGGAACGCGCAGAATGAGCGAGCCTGTCAGACCTTTTACGCTGGCCATTCCGCAAGCCGATCTGGATGACCTTCAGCGTCGCCTGATCCATGCGCGCTGGCCAGAGCATGAGACGGGCAAGGGGTGGGATCAGGGCGTGCCGGTCGCCAGGTTGCGTGCGCTGGTCGACCATTGGCGGCAGGATTATGACTGGCGCCGGTGTGAGGCGATGCTGAACGACTTTGGCCAGTTCAAGACCGTCATCGACGGACTGGACATTCACTTCCTGCATATCCGATCGCCCCATGAAGGCGCGATGCCGCTGCTGCTGACGCATGGCTGGCCCGGATCGGTGATCGAGTTTCACAAGGTCATCGGCCCGTTGAGCGATCCGGTCACTCATGGCGGAGATGCGGCGGACGCCTTTCACCTGATCGTGCCGTCGCTGCCGGGCTATGGCTTTTCGGGTAAGCCGGAGGGAATGGGCTGGGGCGTCGAGCGGATCGCGCGGGCGTGGGCCGAACTGATGCGACGGCTGGGCTATGATCGCTATGTGGCGCAGGGGGGCGAGTGGGGATCGGCGGTCACGGTGTCGATGGGCGTCCAGGCACCGCCGGGATTGATCGGTGTTCACCTCAACATGCTGTCGATCATGCCGCCCGATCTGGGGGAAGAGATCGATGCGGAGGAGCAGGCCGCACTGGCGGCATCGAAACATTTCGCTGACATCGAATCCGCCTATGCCCGGTTGCAGGCGACCCGACCGCAGACGATCGGCTATGCGCTGGCGGACTCGCCGGTGGGGCAGGCGGCATGGATCTACGAAAAGCTGCGGGGCTGGAGCGATTGCGATGGCGAGCCGGAGACGATCTTCACGCGCGATGAGATGCTCGACACCATCATGCTCTACTGGCTGAACAATAGCGGCGCGTCATCGGCGCGGCTCTATTGGGAGAGCATGGGCAGTTTCCGCCCGATGGCGATCGACCTGCCTTTGGGATACAGTCAGTTTCCCCGCGAAATTCTGGCCCCGCCGCGTAAATGGGCGGAGCGCGTGTTCAGCAATATCATCCACTGGAACAATGTGGACAAGGGCGGCCATTTCGCGGCTTTCGAGCAGCCAGGCCTGTTCGAGGAAGAAGTCCGCACCTGCTTTCGCCCCTTGCGCGGATAATATCATGTGAATGATATAGAGGCATATCGTATGCGCTTGACGATTTTTGCTGCATCATTGCGCCTATTACGCCATGATGCACAGGCGCGGTTTTGCGCATCACTATGAAGATGAACGAGAATGAAGAGCAAAAAACAGACTCCCAGCAAGACCGAGAAACCCAAGAACAGGCCGTCAGCCCAGCAATTCACTTTCGGCTATCTCGTCCACGACGTGTCGCGCATCCGGCGCACGGTCATGGATCAGATGATGCGGCCTTATGACATCACGCGCTCACAATGGTCGGTGCTGACCACATTGTCGCGCGGCGGCAATGACGGCATGATGCAGGTCGATCTCGCCCGGCTGATGGAAGTGGGCAAGGTCACGGTTGGCGGTCTGGTGGACCGGCTGGAGGAATCGGGCCATGTCGAGCGTCGCGCCGATGCGACCGATCGTCGGGCCAAGCGGGTGTTCATCACCGAACAGGGTTTCAGCCTTATCGGCCTGATGGTCGAGGTGGCGTCGCAGATGAACCAGCGCGTGCTGGCAGGGGCGACCGAAGAAGAAATCGCCATTTGTGAAAAGGTGCTGGCGCTTGTTAAGGGCAATCTGAAGCAGGTGCTGATCGAACAGGGCGGCGGTGCTGCACTGGAAGAAAATGCCGGGCAACTGGACGAAGTCGGCGCCAAATAAGGCTGACCTCTTCGCGCTGGAAACGAACGACTGACAGGGGTTGGATGCATGTTCTTCATCATATTGGCGGCGGACCGTCCGGGCCTGCTGGAAAAGCGGCTGGAGCATCGCCAGCGGCACATCGACTATTGGGTCGGGCAGGGCGATGCGCTCAAAGTCGCGGGCGCGATGTTGAGTGGCGATGGACCCGATGCAACGCCGATCGGCAGCAGCTTCCTGATCGAAGCGGCGGACGAAGCCGCTGCCCGCGCATTGGTCGCGGCTGACCCGTTCACGCTGGAAGGCATTTTCGAGGATGATCTGACGGTGCAGCCGATTCGCCCGGCGATCGGCGTGTGGCGGAAGGAGTGATCCTGTCGTCCAATATCGATCGGCCCTAATCCTCCCCGATATAGATCAGCGTTTTCCCCGCATTGGTGCCTGAAAACAGTGCTTCCAGCGCAGCAGTGACCTGGTCCATGCCTGACTCCACCACCTCGTCATGGTTGAGTTGACCGGCGAGCAGCATGTCGGTCAGTTGGTCGATCGCTTCGCCAAAGCGGTCGACATGATCGAAAATCACGAAGCCGGTCCATGTCAGCGCGCGCATCAATATCTCGCGCTCGTTGCGCAGGCCGGTGGGTGGCGGGGACCAACTCGGCGTCGCGGCCGTGCCGCATTGGATGATCCGGCCGAAGCGGGCCATGTTGCGGATCGCTGTGTCGAGGATCGGGCCGCCTGTGTTGTCGAAATAAATGTCGAACCCTTCCGGGCGCGCCTGCGCCAGAGTCATCGCCAGATCCCCGCTTTTGTAGTTATAGGCGGCATGATAGCCAAAGCGATCGACGCAACGCGCAACCTTCTCCTCGCTGCCGGTCAGCCCCACGACATGGGCGCCTGCTTGCCGCGCAATCTGGCCGACCACGCTGCCGACCGTGCCGGCGGCGGTGGAGACCAGGACCGCCTTGCCTTCCGAGGGCGGGGCGATGTCGTTCAGCGCCAGCCAGGCGGTCACGCCAGGCATGCCCAGCACACCGGCATAGGTAGAGAGCGGCGCGCGCGGTTCGGGGATATGGGAAAGCAGATCCGCGCGGGTCGCCAGCGCATAATCCTGCCAGCCCAGGAAGCCATAGACCACGTCGCCCGCCTTGATGGTCGGTTCCCGGCTATCGGCCACGACCCCGACCGCGAGCGCGCGCATCGGCGCGTCTATCGGCGTCAGCGCGGGGTTTGAGGCCCATCCACGCTGCACCGGATCGGCGGACAGATAAAGGTTGCGGACCAGAAACTGTCCATCCTGTGGCGTGGCGACCGGCGTTTCGCGCAAGGCGAAGTCGCTGGCCTGCGGACTGCCCACGGGACGGTGCGCCAATACCATCTGGCGATTGCGGTTGCTGGTCTTGAAAGGGGGAAACAGGCTGGTCATCGGGTCGTTTCTTAGAGGAAGAGGGTGGGCTGGCTGGCGTCCTGCGGGTGCACTGTCGAAGGCCCGGCCGGGTAAAGATCGAAGATCGAACGATCGCCCTCCAGCCCGTTCAGCAACTCCATCGTCATCGGCGCGCTGCAACAATCGAGCATGGCGCGCACCGCCTGCTTGAAGCCCTCATCCTTGCGTAGTTCGGTGACGACCGCCTCGTCGCGATAGGATTCCAGCACCACCAACTGGTTGGGATCACGCGCCCAGCCATAATAGACGAAATGGGTCATGACCTCGATCGCCCCGGCATGGGTGCGCCACAGTCCGTCCCAGATGGCTAGGAACGCCTCGCGCTTGTCCGGCGCGATCGTCCAGCGGGAGATGAACAGATTGGGGGCGGTGTGAATGCGGCTTTCCATGATGGGCCTTCCTCCTCGGATCAGTGGCGGCCGGGGGCATCGGCAGGATTGTCGCTCACATAGCGCGCAAGCGTCTGGTGCAGGTGGCGGATGCGGACCTCCTGATAGGCCGAATAGATGATATCCGCATCGCCGCCATCGCGCATGCCCGCCTGACACTGGCGCAGGCCGTTCACGTCCTGATCGTAAATTTCACCATGCCAGGGCGGCAACACGCCAGCACCCGCAAAGGTGTCCGCATCGCCCAGTTCGACCCGCTCGACCTCTGGCAGATAGTTGGGGTCTGCCGGTTTTGGTTTGAAGATCATGAACTCGAACGTCGCGCGATTGGGATCGCCGCGCACTGGCAAGAAACGATAGACATAGGGATAGCCGAGCGAACGGAAGATCACGATGTTCGGAAACAGCGAATATTGCACCGCGTCGCCCGCTTCGGCGTCCGACATGGCGGAATAGTCGACGCCATGGGCTTCGCTCATGGCCGCGCGCATGCCGGCTGCCATGAAATGACGCGCCTTCATGCCGTCTTCCAATGTCGGCGGCGCGGCGCCCGCGAACACGACCGAGAGAGCGGAGTTCAGGATTTCCTGCTCCGACAGGGCGTTGGGCAGTTGATCGCTCATGATGCCGGTGGGTTCCATGAAGCGGCTGACATGCGGGTCGTCGGCCCAGACATCATATTGGGTGCTGGCGTCGCCGCCAAAGGGCAGCGCCTGCGCGTGGATGCCCGCCAGATGAAAGGATTCCAGAAACGCCTCGATGCAGGTCTTCCAGTTGGCGTCGATCGTCTTGCGGATCACGGTCGCCAGATATTTGTCGGCAAAGGACCAGTCGGCGAAATGATCGGGAATATGACCCATATACTCAGCCAGCGGCGGGGCGTCGGCATCGCGGTTGATGAAGACGAACCCGTCCCAACATTCGACCTGCGCTTGCGGCAAGGTCATATTCTCATCCTTCAGGCCCGGAAAATCCCAGCGTGAGGGGACATGCGCCAAAGTGCCGTCGAGGTTCCAGGCGAAGCCGTGGAAAGGGCAGGACAGCTTGGCAACGCTGGTATCCTCGGCGCACAATTTCATGCCGCGATGCAGGCAGCTATTATAATAAGCGCGGATGTCGTCCGGTGCGCTGCGCACGATGATGAAGGATGCGCCGGGGCTGTCATAGACGACGCAATCGCCCACTTCGGGGATCTGCTCCTCACGGCAGGCGAATTGCCAGATGCGCGGCCATAGCCGCTCCTCCTCCAGCGCGGCGAAGGCGGGGCTGCGATATTGATCGCGCGATACGCGGGTGACGGGGACGTCGACCTCCGAATATTCGCGCAGCACGGCAGGCGCCTGGATCGGGTCATCGGCGATCACCTGCTGGAAAAGCGGGGCGGGGCTTGTCCGATAATCGGGCGCGATCTTGGTCTGGCTACCCATATTTCCTTCTCCTCGGATTGACGGGATGGGCATGCCAGCATGGCTGTCCTCCTCTTTCCTTCAATCATACGCTTCCATACGATGCTGTCAATCTAGTATGCTAGCATAGTATTTCTGGGCTAGCATTCCGGATTTAAGATTGCTAGCATATAGTTCTATTACGAACCAATGATAATGGCGCGCATGTGCCGGAGGGGATGGCGGCTTCATGGACATTGAAAAAATCAGGACGATGGCGATCGAGCCGATCGTCCAGTCCTATGACAAGCGGGACACGATCCTGTTCGCGCTGGGTCTGGGCTATGGCGCGGACCCGCTGGATGAAGGCGAATTGCCCTTCGTCTATGAAAAGGATCTGCGCTGCCTGCCATCCTATGCGAATATTCTCTGCCACCCCGGATTCTGGGCGCAGGATCCGCAATTCGGCATGGACTGGGTCAAGATCCTGCATGCCGAGCAGGACCTGGTCATGCACAAACCGTTGCCCGCGACGGGGACGATCAGGGGCGAATATCGAGTCGCGGGACTGGAGGACAAGGGCGAAGGGCGCGGCGCATTGCTGCATCAGGAAAAGCTTCTGTACGACATCGCCAACGGCGATCATCTGGCGACCGTGCGATCGACCCTGTTTCTCCGCGGCAATGGCGGCAAGGGTGGTTTTGGCGACCGCATGGCGCCCGCCGAGCCTGTGCCCGATCGCAGGCCGGACAAGGTCGTCGAGATCGCGACCTTGCCGCGCCAGGCGCTGATCTATCGTCTCAGCGGCGACTGGAACCCGCTCCATGCCGATCCGGCGATTGCGCGCAAGGCAGGGTTCGACCAGCCGATCCTGCATGGCCTGTGTACCAATGGCCTGGCCAATCGCGCGATCCTTGCCAGCTATTGCGACAATGACGTGGCACGGTTCAAATCCATGTTCGTGCGCTTCAGCAAGCCGGTGATGCCCGGCGAAACCATCCGCTTCGAATTTTTCGAGGAAGGCGGCGGCAAGCTGCGTTTTCGCGCTGTCGCCGTGGAACGGGACGCTGTGGTGCTGGACCGTTGCTTGGCCGCCGTCGCCTGAAAGGAATGCCCGTCATGCGTTGCCTGATCCTTTATTATTCCATGACCGGACAGGCAGAAAAAGCCGCCATCCTTGCCGCCGATGCGGCGCGAGTTGAAGGGTGGGACGTGGCGTTGTGCCGCATGTCCATGAGCGATCCGGCCGACGCGCTGGCCCGGCCGATGAACATCGCGGTGTCCAAAAAATGGACGCAGGGCGCGCAGAAGGGCATGATCGTGCCGCTCGCCTATGATCCGCCCGATGCGATCGTCCAGCGCTATGATGCGGTGCTGCTGTTCAGCAACACCTGGGGCGATCATCCGTCGGTGCCGGTTCGCTCCTTCCTGCAAAGCGCGGAGGCGAGGGCGGTGCTCTCCGACACGCCCTTTGGCGCGTACATCGTGTGCCGCCGCCTCTGGGAAAAGAATCTGGGCATCGTGCAGCGGCTTGGTGAGGCGGCGGGCGGGCGCTTCATCGGTGGCGAGCCATTCATGCATCCCGGTGGCCAGATTGGCAGTCTGATCCAGACCATCACCTATCTTTATCGCACCGATGGCGGACGAAAACGCTTTGCGGGCTTTCCATTGCCGCGCTACGGCTTGTCGGATGAAGCGATGGTGCGCGTTGCGCCCTTCACGCGCGAATTGCTGGCACGGGTCGGATCGTCCGCGCGTTAAGGTGGGCGGCAACGCAAGAACGACGGAACCACATCGGATATGACAAACGCGGCGCAGTTATTCGACCGGATCATTCCGCTGGAGGGCGGCCATAATTTCCGTGATATTGGCGGCTATCCAGTCGCTGACGGGCGAATGGTGGTGCGCGGCCTTGTCTATCGGTCGGGCACGTTGTCGGAACTGTCCGATCGCGACCATGCCATAATGGATGCGCTGGGCCTTCAGGTCATTTGCGATTTCCGCTCGACTCGTGAGCGCGAGCGTCGGCCATCGCGCCTGCCGGAAGCTGCTCGCTACGAGATATGGACGCGTGATCATCCAATGAGCGCGGGCGACTTGACGGAAGCGATGCGTCTCCCAGAGGCGACACCGGAAACGTCGCGCGCGATGATAATCGAGGCCTATCGCGACTTAGCCTATGAACAGGTACCTTCCTATCGCGAGCTGTTCCGGCGGATCGCCGATGGCCCCCTGCCGCTGGTCTTCCATTGTGCGGCGGGTAAGGACCGTACCGGAATTGCCGCCGCGCTGCTGCTGGACCTGTTGGGTGTGGCACGCAATTTGGTGCTGGAGGATTACGCCATCACCGATCGCTTCTTCGCGCGCGGGTGCGAGCTGGTGGCGAAGGACCCGTTCGGCACCAAGCTGGCGGGGATAGACCAGCGGATCTGGGAGCCGATGATGCGCGCTGATCCCGCCTATCTGGCGGCAATGTTCGAGACGGTCGAAGCACGCCATGGCTCAGGCGAAGGCTTCATCCGCGATGAACTGGGACTGGATGATGTTGCGATCGGCGCTATTCGGGAGCGCTTGCTCGCCTAGATTCTTTGTTTGCCGCGATTTCTTTATCATCAGATGAGTTCATCTGACTAGAAATCGCTCATCCCGGTGCGGTGCCTATCCCGCCCGTTCGATGAAATATTTGCGGATCATGGCGCGTTGCACCTTGCCCGATGCGGTGCGGGGCAGGGGCACGCCGACCTCTATCCGCCGGGGAATCTTGTACGCTGCGAGCGACAGGCGCGCGAAGGCGATGACCTCCTCTGCCTCGACCGCATGGCCGGGGCGCAATTCCAGCGCGGCAGTGACGCCCTCGCCCCATTTGGGATGGGGCAGGCCGAAGACGGCGCAATCGAGAATGGCGGGATGGTCGCGCAGCACCGCCTCGACCTCGGCCGGATAGACATTCTCACCACCCGATACGATCATGTCCTTGATCCGGTCGGTCAGGAACAGAAAGCCGTCCTTGTCCAATCGACCGCCATCGCCCGACCTGTACCAGCCGTCGATCAGGGCTTCGGCCGTTGCTTCGGGTTTGTTCCAATATTCGGTCAACAGGCTTGGTCCATTGACCCATATCTCGCCAGGCGTGTCGATGGGGAGTAATGCCGCATCCGGCCCCCGGACGGCGATGCTGAAGCCGGGCAGGGGTCGACCGACAGAGCGCAACCGGGTCGGATTGCTGGCGTCATGTTGATCGGGGCCAAGGATGGACATGGTGCCCGTAATCTCGGTCATCCCATAATATTGCAGGAAACGGCAACCGATCCGGTCGACCGATCGCTCCAGCAGGGCCGGGTCCATCGACGCCGCGCCATAATGGATGCCGCGCAGGGTCGGCACGCGCACGCCGCGCGCATCCATCTCACCGATCAGTCCGCGAACCAGCGTCGGCACGATGAAGGTGCGGGTGATGCCATGAGCCAGGCAATTGTCGAGGATCGTCGCGGAGCTGGTGTCGGCGATGACATGCGCCGTCGCGCCACGCACCAATGCCGTGCAGACCCACGACATGCCGCCGATATGGAAGGAGGGCAGGGGGGAAAGAAGAACCTCGTCATCGCCCCAATCGGAAAAATAGCCCGACCTGTTTTCGATGTGGCGGTGAATGCCGAATGCATATTGCGATGTCACCACGCCCTTGGGGCGGCCGGTGGTACCGCTGGTATAGAGTTGCAGACAGGGTGCATGCGGATCGAGGGGCAGGCGCGGCGCGGGGGGGGCTGCCAATATCCGGGCGCGCAGTCCCTCCGGCCCGTCATCATCCACGACCAGCAAGGGCAGGGCGGATCGGTCGGCCTCCCTTACCAGCGGCACGAATTCCTGATCGGAGATCACCAGCGTGACCGCGCTATCCTCCAGCACATAGCGGGTTTCCGGTGGGGTGTTGCGCCAATTGATCGGCACCATGACCGCGCCCGCCCGCATCGCGCCGATCAGCATGAGGAAGAACAGGTCGTTATTCTTGCCGATATAGGCAAAGCGCCCGCCTGCGCGGACGCCATAGTCGGCCAGCAGCGTCACCGCCGCGTTGCAGCCCCGGTCGAGTTGCGCATAGGTCCAACTGCGCGCGCCAAAGACAATCGCGGTCTTGTCTGGCGTGGGGGCAGCGAAGCTGTTGGGATATTCCGACGGCAGGATGAAGCCGCTTTCGTCCAGCACCGGGCCTTGGGCAAAGGCCAGCCCGTCGGCCACGTCCCCGGCGGTAGAGGCGATGTCAGAAGGCGACATCGTCGCCCCCCTTGGTCTGCATCATCGCCCGCGCATCTTCCGGCGTGGCGATGGTCAGGCTCAGTTCCTCCAATATGCGGCGGATCTTGGCGACCTGAACCGCGTTCGACGTCGCCATCTGACCCTTGCCCGCATAGAGACTATCCTCCAGCCCGACGCGCACTGATCCGCCAAGCAGCGCCGATAGAGTGACGAGACGCATCTGGTGCTTGCCAGCCGCCAGCGCCGAAAAGATATAATCCTCTCCAAATAGCCGGTCGGCGGTGGTTTTGAGGTGCATGACATTTTCGGGATCGGGGCCAAGCCCGCCAAGGATGCCGAAGACGCCCTGAATGAAGAAGGGCGGCTCGACCATCTTGCGATCCACGAAATGGGCGAGATTGTAGAGATGCCCAACATCATAGCATTCGAATTCGAAGCGGGTGTCCTGTGCCGACAATTCGGTCATTGCCCGTTCGATCTGGGCAAAGGTGTTGGACAGGATGAAATCCTTCGTCATGTCCAGATAGGGTTTTTCCCAATCATATTGCCAGTCGGATATCTTCGCGCCTGCTCCGGAAATATTGAAGTTCACCGACCCCATATTCATCGAGCAGACTTCCGGTTTGAAGGTCTTGGCCGGGGCCAGCCGGTCGTCCAGGCTCATGCCCAACCCGCCGCCGGTGGTGATGTTGAGAATAGCATCGGTCGATTGCTTGATGCGGGGCAGGAACTGGCGGAATAGTTCCGGGTCCTGGCTCGGTTGGCCGGTTTGCGGGTTGCGCGCATGCAGATGGAGCATCGCTGCGCCCGCTTCTGCCGCCGCGATCGCGTCCGCCGCGATCTGGTCCGGTGTAATCGGCAGATGGGGTGACATGGTGGGGGTATGGATGGAGCCGGTGACGGCGCAGGTGATGATGACCTTGTCGGTACGCTTCATGATGATCTGGCGTCTGACACGCCCCTCCAACTTATGATTTTTTGATTGCGGCCTCTGATGATCTGGGTTTCATTCGATCTCGCCCAGGATCGTGCCTACTTCATAGGTGTCGCCGGCTGGCTTGATGATGCGCAGCGTGCCTGAAACGGGAGCCTCCACTTCCTGCGTCGATTTGTCGCTTTCGAGGGCAAACAGCGGTTCCCCCGCCTTTGCTTCGCCGCCATCGGCGACCAGCCATTCCGCCAGCATGCCCTCGTTCATTGAGAAACCGAGCTTGGGCAGAATGATTTGCGTGGCCATTGTCAGATTCCTCCTTTGAGGCGGCTGTCGTGCCGCCGAATGTAAGCTTGCGGCCCAATAAGTAATCTAGCGTACCGGTTTCGTCCAGCGAATTGCGCATCTGTCTTTCAACGCCTTGCCCTACGCTGCCTTGTGAGTATATATGTATATGATATGCAAGCGTCCAATATAGTGAACGGGCGGACCTTTGGAGAGATTATGCTGATTCCCGCCAATCGCCTGTTGGAAGCCGCCCGGACAGAGTTTGCCCGGCTATTGCCGCTGTTGGCGGACAGCGGCATCGATGGATCGGCGGCGCAATCGCTGGCGCATGGGCTGGGCCTGCTGCATGCACGCGAGGCAGGCGGTGTGGGGTTTGTGCGGCAGCAATTCAGCCTGTTGGGGCAGACGCTGGACGGTCTGGGCGGCGCGATCGATTCGGCGGAAGCGCGCGCGCTGATCGGGCTGGCCGATGCGATCGCCAATCTTGCGGATCTGGAAGCGCATTGGATAGCGACATTGGCCAGTGCACAAGGAGCGATCCAGGCGGCCAATGCCGCCGACCTGCCTCCGGATCAACGGCTCGCGCTGCTACAGGCGCTGGTCGATTGGGAAACAGCGGATCGACAGTCCCAGATCGGTAGTCATGTCGGCGCGATCGAGGATGTTGCGACCGAGATCACAAGGGAGAAGCTGACCGCCTATCTGTGCGATCGGTTCGGCGATCCCGATCTGGTGGTGAGTCATATCCAGCCGGTATCGGGCGGTTTCGGCAAGCAGACGACGATTTTCGCGGCGGAGGGACGGGAATTGTCCGGTGAATATGTAATCCGCCGGGATATTGGCGAAAATGCGGGGCTGGACACATCCTGCCACCTGATCCACCGTGAATATCCGGTCATTCGCGCTGCCTTTGATCGCGGGTTCCCCGCGCCCGATGCATTGTGGCTGGATACCGAGCACAAGCTTTTGCCCGGTGGCCATTTCATCGTCATGCGCCGCGCACCGGGCAAGGTCGCGGGCAATTTCTTCGGAGCACAGGGTGCAATCCCCGAGGATTTGGCCGACATATTGGCGGACAAAATGGCGCAGTTGCATGCAATCGAACCGCTGCGTGAACTGGGCGACCTGACCGACACGATCCGCACCGAATATTGGGATCTGCCGCTGCGGGATTGCGTCGAGCGCTATATCCGCAACTGGTATGACTTTTACCTGCGTGAGCAGCATACGCCGTCCCCGGCGCTGGTCGCACTTTATGGCTGGCTGTTTGACAATATTCCCGACAGTCCCGGCACTCCGCGCCTGATCCATGGCGATATCGGCTTCCACAATTTCCTGATCGACGAGGGGAAGATGACTGCGCTGGTCGATTGGGAATTCGCCCATATCGGCGATCCGGCTGAGGAATTGGGTTATGTCAATGTGACGGTCGGCCAGTCGCTCGACTGGGAGCGTTTCATGGCACGCTATCAGGCGGCCGGGGGGCAATATGTCAGCCCGGAAACGCTGCGTTTTTATGGCGTATGGGCCTATGTCCGTAATGCGAGCGGCGCCAATATCCTGTCAACCCGCCTGATTTCAGGGCTGGCCGACGACCTCAAGCTCACCATCCTGCCCTTTATGCACGTGCCGCCCTTCCTGATGGGGGCCAAGGCATTGATCGAGGCGGATGTCGGCGGATAGGCGACGGTGCGCGTCAAGGTGAGAGGATGCACAGGGATATGCCCAAATTTGGAAGACCGCAGGTCGAGTTGATCGTTGGCGGCGAAAATCACGACATGAACCGCGAAGGGCCGTGGATGATCGACGAGCCGCGCCCACATCTTCTGCTCCACCGTCATGGTTTGGGGAAGTCATGTATCTGGCCCCCGGTCATGCATGCGGGCGGTTCGCCCTACAGACGGCAGCCTGACGGCGAACCGATCAGCCTTCCGTCATGCGTCGGCGCAAACCACCCGGCAGGGACCAGCCCCACTGATCATAGACGTCGGCGATACTGCCGATCATCGTTGCCAGATGAGGAGATAGATCGTTCTTCCTGTGGCTGATGATGATGGGCGAAACGGCCTTTTCCGTGAATTCCCGGAACACCAGATCGCGTCTGCCCATCAGATGGACGGATGAGGGTACGATGCAGATGCCATCTTCGGCGGCGACCAGTCCCAGCGCGGTCTGTAACTCCCGCACTTCATGCACGGCGGTTGGCGTGACGCCATGGTCATGGAGCAGTGACAGGACCTGATCGGCATAGCTGGGACGCGGTTCGCGCGGATAGACGATTACGGCTTCGTCCGAAAGGTCAGCAAGGTCGATGGGCCGCTCCCCCTTAAGCAGTCGATGGCCGATCGGTAGGGCGGCGACCAGTTTCTCCTCGCGCAACACCTCCCGTTCGATCGCCGGGTCCTCGAAGCGTAGCCGGCCGAAACCGACATCAATCCGCCCTTCCTTCAGTGCGACGATCTGCTCGATGCTCATCATTTCGACGAGACTCAGCTCGACATCGGGCGCGGCTTTGCGGAAGCGGCGGATGATGTCGGGTAAACGGGCGTAAAGGACCGAGGGCACGAAGCCGACTACGAAGCGCGGGCGGTTGGCATTGACGAAGCCGCGCATCGCCTCCTTCAACTCATCCATGCGGCGCGTGACCTGCATCGCATGTTCATAGAGCAGCCGTCCGGCATCGGTCAGCGCCATGGGGCGAGCCTCTCGGTCGAACAGCGTGGCGCCCACTTCCTGTTCGAGTTGCTGAATCTGTCGGCTGAGTGGCGGTTGCGCCATATGGAGCCGCTCCGCGGCGCGGCTGAAATTACGTTCGGCGGCAACGGCCAGGAAGTAACGAAGCTGGCGAATATCCATGATCATACCATCAGGGTATAGTGATAGACCCACTTAGTCTTTCACAGCCACACCAACAAGGCATATCACTGCAGGGTAAGAAAACTCTGAAGCGATTGGTGAGGAAATGCTGTCCATCGAGTCCATCGATACCCTATTGGTAGATCTGCCGACCATCCGACCGCATATCCTGTCGATGGCGACGATGATGCAGCAAACCGCTTTGCTGGTCCGCATTCAGTGCAGCGACGGCATTGTCGGCATTGGCGAGGCGACCACGATCGGTGGCCTCAGCTATGGCCCGGAAAGCCCCGAAGGCATCAAGCTGGCCATCGACACCTATTTCGCGCCGCTGCTGCTGAACGGTGATCCGTCGCGCCCCGCACTGCTGATGGAGAAGCTGGGCAAGTCCATCGTCGGCAACATGTTCGCCAAATGCGCGATCGAAACGGCTTTGCTGGATGCTGTCGGGCAGCGGCTGGGCGTGCCGCTGTCGGAATTGCTGGGCGGGCGGCGGCGGGACACGCTGCCGGTGGCATGGACCCTGGCGAGCGGCAACACCGCCCAGGATATTGCCGAGGCCGAGCAGATGCTGGAACAGCGTCGCCACAATATTTTCAAGCTGAAGATCGGCAAGCGCGCGGTGGAGCAGGATGTCGCACATGTAGCCGCGATCAAGCGCGCCCTTGGCGACCGGGCGAGCGTGCGCGTCGACGTGAATCAGGCGTGGGACGAGGCGAGCGCGGCCAAGGGCATCGCCATGCTGGAGGATGTGGGTTGCGATCTGGTCGAACAGCCGGTTGCGGCCCATGCCCGCGGCGCGATGGCGCGGCTGGCGCAGCGTTTCGCCATGCCGATCATGGCCGATGAGGCGCTGACCGGACCCCATAGCGCGTTCGATTATGCCGCGTCCGCCGCCGCCGATGTCTTCGCAGTGAAAATTCAGCAGTCGGGCGGCCTCTGGGGGGCGTGCAAGGTTGGCACCATCGCCGATGCGGCGGGAATCGCGCTTTATGGCGGCACGATGCTGGAGGTCGGTGTGGCGACAGCCGCGTCTGCCCATGTGTTTGCGACCTTCCCGCGCCTTGCCTTCGACACCGAATTGTTCGGCCCGCTGCTCGTGACCGAGGAAATCCTTAACGAACCGCTCAGCTATGCCGATTTCGCGCTCAAGGTGCCCGACGGGCCTGGTCTTGGTGTCACGCTCGACATGGACAAGGTTGAATTTTTCCGCCGCGACGCCGCCCGCAAGGGCTTTCACGGCGCGGCTGCCTGAACTGCCAGAAGGATGGAGACTATGCTTTTTCACGTTCGCATGGATGTCAATATTCCCCATGACCTCGACCCGATCCGGGCCGACGAACTGAAGCGGGTGGAGCGTGATCGCGCGCAGGACCTGCAACGCTCGGGCAAATGGCGGCATCTCTGGCGCATCGCCGGGCAATATTCGAACATTTCGGTCTTTGATGTGGCCGATGTGCAGGAACTGCATGACCTGGTCAGCACGTTGCCCCTGTTCCCCTTCATGGACATCGCGGTGACCCCGCTGTGCCGCCACCCGTCATCGATCCGGGACGACGATCGCTGACCTTCCACAACCCCTGATCAACGGCGCGCCAACAGCCAAAAATTTAGCGCCAAGGAGAGACGGACATGACTGTAAATTTTGCTTCCACCCCTGAAGTCCAGAATCTGCTCGCCAAGCTGAGCGGGCAAGACCAGTCCGGCGGCGACGCCCGGATGAAGGCGATCGTTCGCCGCATCGTCGGCGACCTGTTCGCGACAATCGACGAGTTCAACGTCAGCGATGACGAATTCTGGGCAGCGCTGAACTATGCATCGGCAGGCGCGCAGGAATTTGGCCTGTGGGCCGCTGGCCTTGGTGTCGAGCGCTATCTCGACATGCGCGCCGACGCTGCCGACGCGGCGGCTGGGATCACCGGTGGCACACCGCGCACCATCGAAGGCCCGCTCTATGTCGCCGGTGCGCCGGAAACGACCGGCTTTGCCCGCATGGATGACGGCAGCGAAGACGACAAGGCGGAGATACTGATCCTCCACGGGCAGGTGCGCGACGTGAACGGGACGCCGCTGGCCGGCGCCAAGGTCGAAATTTGGCAGGCCAATACGCTGGGCAATTACAGCTATTTCGACAAGAGCCAGAGCGACTATAATCTGCGCCGCACCGTCCTGACCGATGCCGAAGGGCGCTATGCCGTCCGCTCGATCGTGCCGGTGGGCTATGCCTGCCCTCCGGGTGGTTCGACCGAGGGTATTCTCGACGCGATTGGCCGTCATGGCAATCGCCCGGCGCATATCCACTTCTTCGTGTCGGCCGACGATCACCGGCATCTGACGACCCAGATCAACATCGACGGCGATCCCTATCTGCATGACGACTTCGCCTATGCGACGCGTGATGAACTGATCCCGCCGGTCAACCATGTCGAGAACAGCAATCTGGGCACGAAATATGGCGTTGAAGGACCATTTGCCGAGATCGAGTTCGATTTCGACCTGAACCCCGCCAAGGCCGCTTCCGATGAAGAGGCATCCAGCCGCGCTCGTGTGCTGACCGCCTGAACCAAGGAGAAAACCGATGGGCATGATCGATCATATCGCCGGCGCCGTCATCGAAGACCCGGAAAATGGCATCTATCGTTGCCGCCGCGATGTCTTCACCGATCCTGCGCTGTTCGAACTGGAAATGAAGCATATTTTCGAAGGCAACTGGGTGTTCCTGGCGCATGAGAGCCAGATCCCGCAGCCCAACGATTATTTCACCACCTGGATCGGCCGCAAGCCCATCGTCATCACCCGCGACAAAAGCGGCGAACTGCACGGCCTCATCAATGCCTGTGCGCATCGCGGTGCGATGCTGTGTCGTCGCAAACATGGCAATAAGGGCAGTTTTACCTGTCCTTTCCATGGCTGGACCTTCAACAATGGCGGCAAGTTGCTGAAAGTGAAGGACGGCAAGACCGGCGATTATCCGGCGTCATTCAACAGCGAAGGGTCGCATGACCTGACTCGGCTGGCCCGCTTTGAAAATTATCGCGGTTTTCTGTTCGGCAGCCTGAACGCGGATGTCCCCTCGCTGGAGGAGCATCTGGGCGGCGCGCGGGCAGTCATCGACCAGATCGTAGATGCCGCACCTGAAGGACTGGAAGTATTGCGCGGCAACAGCAGCTATACTTATGATGGCAACTGGAAGTTGCAGATGGAAAATGGCGCTGACGGTTATCATGTCAGTTCCGTCCACTGGAATTATTCGGCTACCATGGGCCACCGCAACTATGAGGCGGAGGGTACGAAGACGGTCGACGCCAATGGCTGGTCCAAGAGCGTGGGCGGCGTCTATGCTTTTGAAAACGGGCATATCCTGCTGTGGACCAACTTGCTGAACCCGGAGGTCCGCCCGATCCACGCCCACGCCCCAGAACTGGAGGCACGGCTGGGCAAGGAGCGGGCGGCACCGATCGTCGGGCAGACCCGCAACCTTGGCCTCTATCCCAACGTCTATCTGATGGACCAGTTTTCGACGCAGATCCGCGTCGTGCGACCCATCAGCCCTGGTCAGACCGAAGTCACCATCTATTGCATCGCGCCCAAGGGCGAAAGTGCGACCGAACGCACGCTGCGCATCCGCCAATATGAGGATTTCTTCAACGTCAGCGGCATGGGTACGCCCGACGATCTGGAGGAATTTCGCGCTTGCCAGACCGGCTATGGCGGGGCGGACAAGCTGTGGAATGATCTCAGCCGTGGCGCGGTCCACTGGATCGAGGGGCCGGACGAGAATGCGCTGGCCATCGGGCTGAAGCCGCTGCTCAGCGGCGACCGCAGCGAGGATGAAGGGCTGTTCGTCCGACAGCATGACCATTGGGCACAGGCCCTGATCGCGGGAATCCGTCAGGACGAAACCGCCAGGGAATTGGGAGAAGTGGCATGAACACGCTCACCCGCATCACGCAGGAAGAGGTTACGGCCTTTCTCTATCGCGAGGCCCGCTTTCTGGATGATCGCCAATGGGAGGAATGGCTGGCCTGTTACTCGCCCAAGGTCGTGTTCTGGATGCCGGCCTGGGACGATGACGACCAGTTGGTCGAAGACCCGCAAAGCCACATTTCGCTGATCTACTATCCCAACCGTGATGGGCTGGAGGACCGGGTTTTCCGTATAAAGACCGAACGGTCGAGCGCCAGCATGCCCGAACCGCGCACCAGCCATTTCGTCAGCAACGTCGAAATATTGGAACAGCGCGACGCCATAGTCGATCTGCGCTTCAACTGGCAGACGCTCAGTCACCGTTACAAGAAGACAAACAGCTTCTTCGGCACATCCTTCTACACCGTCGATTTCAGCGGCGAAACGCCGCTCATCACGACCAAGAAAGTCGTACTGAAGGACGATTATATTCACCAGGTCATCGACGTCTATCACATCTGACGCGAGGCCTTTGATGGCCGCATTTTCCGAGCCGTTGACCGTAAACGATCAACTTGAAAATGCGCCGGACGGAGAGGAACCATGAGTTTTCGTATCGCACTCAATTTCGAGGATGGCGCCACCCGCTTCATCGACTGCAACGACGGCGAGAAGGTGCTGGACGCGGCCTATCGCCAGAAGGTCAACCTGCCGATGGACTGTTCCGACGGCGTGTGCGGGACCTGCAAATGTCATTGCGAGCAGGGCAGCTATGATCTGGGTGATGAGTATGTCGAGGATGCGCTGACCGAAGATGAGGCGGAGGAGGGCATGGTCCTCACCTGCCAGATGGTGCCCTCGTCCGATTGCGTCATTCAGGTGCCGGTGCCGTCCAGCGCCTGCAAGCTGAAGCCTGCCGAACATGAAGCCGCCGTCGCGTCCGTCGAACTGGTGTCGGATAGCACGATCATCCTGACTCTGGACCTTGATGCACCCGAAGCGCTGACCTTCCTGCCCGGCCAATATGTGAACCTGACCGTGCCGGGAACGAGTGAGAGCCGCGCCTACAGCTTCAGTTCGAAGCCCGGCGCGGAACAGGCGAGCTTCCTGATCCGCAACGTCCCCGACGGCCTGATGAGCAGTTGGCTGGGCGAGCAGGCGAAGGGCGGCGACCGGATGCGCTTTGTCGGTCCCAATGGCAGCTTCTTCCTGCGTAATGTCGACCGTCCCGTGGTGATGCTGGCGGGCGGCACGGGCCTCGCGCCATTGCTCTCCATGCTGGAGGTGCTGGCCGATCAGGGTACGGAGCAACCGATCCACCTCATTTACGGCGTCACCCATGATGGCGATCTGGTCGAGATCGAGCGGATCGAAGCGCTGGCTGCGCGTATCCCGTCGATGACATGGGCAAGCTGCGTCGCCGCTGAGAACAGCACGCATCCGCTCAAGGGCTATGTCACCCATCATCTGACCGACGCGCATCTGAACGCGGGCGACTGCGACGTCTATCTGTGCGGTCCGCCGCCGATGGTCGAGGCGGTGCGCCTATTCTTCAAGGAAAAGGGCGTCGAGCCAGCGCACTTCCATTATGAGAAGTTCGCTGCCAGCGAACCGGTGCCGGCATGATCTTCGCGGGACGCTTTGCGGGCAAGACTATGGTCGTGACTGGCGCGGCGCAGGGCATCGGCCGGATGGTCGCCCTGCGCGCGGCGGCCGAGGGCGCAAAAGTGCTGCTGGTCGATCGCGCCGATTTCGTCGGCACTGTCGCGGCTGAGGCGGAGGGCGAGGCGCACGGCTTTTCCGCCGACCTGGAAACGCATGAGGGCGCGGTCGCGGCGATGGCGGCAGCGGCGGAGCGCTTCGGCGGCATCGACATCCTCATCAACAATGTCGGCGGCGCGATCCGCATGCGCCCCTATGCCGCCTTCGAACCCGCGCAGATCGAGGCGGAGGTGCGGCGTTCGCTTTTCCCGACGCTCTGGTGCTGCCATGCGGTGCTGCCGCATATGCTGGCGCGGGGCGGCGGGACGATCGTCAACGTTTCCTCCAACGCAACGCGCGGGATCAACCGCGTGCCCTATTCGGCGGCCAAGGGCGGCGTGAACGGCCTCACCCAAAGCCTCGCGATGGAATATGCGCGCGACGGCATCCGTGTGGTGGCGACCGCGCCGGGCGGCACGTCGGCCCCCGAACGCCGCGTGCCGCGCAACCCGGACGGCAACAGTGCGCAGGACGACCAATGGATGCGCGACGTGGTGGAACAGGTCACGGAGTCCAGCTTCATGAAACGCTACGGCGCGCTGGAGGAGCAGGCGGCGCCGATCCTGTTCCTGGCGTCGGATGAGGCTTCCTATGTGACGGGCAGCATCCTGCCGGTTGCGGGCGGCGATCTGGGATAAAGGAATAATATCATGGCATTGAAAATCTATGACAGCCCTCGGGTCGCACTGGAAGGACTGTTGTTTGATGGGATGACGATCATGTCCGGGGGATTTGGGCTATCGGGCAATCCCGAGAGCCTGATCCCTGAGATCCGTGCGAGCGGCGTGAAGAATCTGACCGTCATCTCGAACAATGCGGGAGCGGACGGCTTTGGCCTGTGGATGCTGCTGGAAAGCCGGCAGGTCAGGAAAATGATCTCCTCCTATGTGGGCGAGAACAAGCTGTTCGAGAGCCAGTATCTCTCTGGCGAACTGGAACTGGAACTTAACCCGCAAGGGACTCTGGCCGAGCGAATCAGGGCAGGGGGCGCGGGCATCCCGGCCTTCTACACCAAGACGGGCGTCGGCACGGTGGTGGCCGAAGGCAAGCCGGTCGAAACCTTCGAGGGCGAGGACTATGTGCGCGAGACATGGCTGCGCGCCGACCTGTCGATCACCAAGGCGTGGCGGGCGGACCCTGCGGGCAATCTCATGTTCCGCAAGACCGCGCGCAACTTCAACCCGAACATGGCGACAGCGGGCAAGGTGACGGTGGTGGAAGTAGAGGAGATCGTGTCTGAAGGGACGTTCGATCCCGATTGCATCCATACGCCCGGCATCTATGTCGACCGCATCGTCCTTTCGACTATCAATGAAAAGCGGATCGAGAAGCTGACCGTGCGCGAAAGGGAGAGTGTGTAATGGCCTGGACCCGTGACGAGATGGCGGCCCGCGCCGCGCTGGAATTGAAGGACGGCTTTTATGTCAATCTTGGCATCGGCATCCCGACGCTGGTGGCGAATCATGTGCCCGAGGGGGTGAACGTCACCCTCCAGAGCGAGAATGGGATGTTGGGCATCGGGCCATTCCCCTATGAAGGTGAGGCGGACCCCGACCTCATCAATGCGGGCAAGCAGACGATCACAGCGCTGTCGACCTCCAGCTTCTTCTCGTCCGCCGACAGTTTCGCGATGATCCGGGGCGGGCATATCGATATGGCGGTGCTGGGCGCGATGGAAGTTGCGGCCAATGGCGACCTTGCCAACTGGACCATTCCGGGCAAGATGGTGAAGGGCATGGGCGGCGCCATGGATCTGGTCGCGGGCGTGAAGCGCGTGGTCGTGGTGATGGACCATGTGTCGAAGAACGGCATCCCCAAGATTCTGGAATCCTGCACCCTGCCACTGACCGGCAAGGCGGTGGTCGATCTGATCATCACCGACCTTGGCGTCATCGCGGTCGATCGCAAGGCGGGCGGCCTGACGCTGGTTGAGGTGGCCACCGGCGTCAGCCTCGAGGAGATTATGGCCAAGACCGGCGCGCCGCTGGACGTCAGTGCTTTTGAGGTCGCAGCATGAGCGACGCCTATATATGCGACGCCATCCGCACCCCCATCGGTCGCTATGCGGGCGCGTTGGCGTCGGTGCGGGCCGATGATCTGGCCGCCATTCCTATCAAGGCGCTGATCGAGCGCAGCGGCATTGATCCCGCCACGATTGACGACGTGATCCTGGGCAGCGCCAATCAGGCGGGTGAGGACAACCGCAATGTCGCGCGCATGGCGGCGCTGCTGGCGGGTCTGCCCGACAGCGTGGGCGGTTCGACGGTCAATCGCCTCTGCGCGTCTGGCCTCGATGCGGTCGGCACGGCGGCGCGGGCGATCCGGTCGGGCGACACCGACCTGATGATCGCGGGCGGGGTCGAGAGCATGAGTCGCGCGCCCTTCGTCATGCCTAAGGCCGAAAGCCCCTATGCTCGCAGCCCTGCCATTTACGACACGACCATCGGCTGGCGGTTCGTCAATCCGAAGATGAAGGCGCTCTACGGCGTCGATTCCATGCCGGAGACGGGCGAGAATGTCGCCAGCGACTATGGTATTTCCCGTGCGGATCAGGATGTCTTCGCGCTGCGCAGCCAGCAGAAGACCGCAGCCGCAAAGGCTTCGGGCTATTTTGCTGAGGAGATCGCGCCGGTCACGCTCACGGACCGCAAGGGGCGCGAAACCATCGTCGACACCGACGAGCATCCCCGCCCTGACACGACGATCGAGATGCTGGCGACGCTGAAACCGATTGTTCGGCCTGACGGCACCGTCACGGCTGGCAATGCTTCGGGCGTCAATGATGGCGCGGCGGCGATGATCCTCGCCAATGAAGCGGCGATCCAGCGCCACGGCCTCACCCCGCGCGCCCGCATATTGGGCATGTCCAGCGCGGGCGTGCCGCCCCGTATCATGGGGATCGGCCCGGTGCCCGCGACGCTAAAGTTGATGGCGCGGCTGGGCCTGACCATTGATCGCTTTGATGCCATCGAACTCAACGAAGCCTTCGCATCGCAGGGTCTGGCGGTGCTGCGGGGCCTCAACGTTGCCGACGACGACGCGCGGGTCAACGCCAATGGCGGCGCGATTGCGCTCGGCCATCCACTCGGCATGTCAGGCGCGCGCATCCTGATGACGTTGGTGCATCAAATGGAAAAAACGGGCGGCAAACTCGGCCTGGCGACGCTGTGCATTGGCGTTGGACAGGGGCTGGCCGTAGCGGTGGAGCGGGTCTGATGGAAAAGCTGTTTATCACCACCGGCGACGGTTGCCGGATTGCTTATCGCTTCGATGGGCGGGAGGACGCGCCCATCCTGCTGCTTTCCAACTCGCTGGGTACCGACATGGCTATGTGGGAGCCGCAGATGGTGGCGTGGACGCAGGCGTTTCGCGTGCTCCGCTATGACCAACGCGGTCATGGGGCATCGGGCGCACCAGAGGGCGGCTATTCCATCGACCGACTGGGCCGCGACGTCATCGAATTGCTCGATGCATTGAACGTCGAAACCGTCGACTTCTGTGGGCTGTCACTAGGTGGCATGATTGGCCAATGGCTCGGCATCCGTGAGCCGGGCAGGCTGCGGCGGGTGGTACTGGCGAATACTTCCAGCTTCATGGGGCCGCCCAGCGCCTGGGACGCGCGCATCGACCTTGTGCGCAAAGAGGGGATGGCGCCATTGGCGCAAGCCTCGGTCGAACGCTGGTTCACTGCGGCCTTCGCCGCCGCCGAGCCACTGGCCATCGTCCCGATCGCCAGGATGCTCCCGGCGACCGACAGTCAGGGTTATGCGGGGTGCTGCGCGGCGATCCGTGACATGGATATGCGCCGCACGGCAGCGCTGATCGAGGCGCCAACCCTGGTCATCGGTGGCAGTGAAGACCCTGCAACGCCACCGCCGCACAGCAAAGCGCTGGTGAGGGCCATCATGGGCGCAAAGCTCATCATGCTACCAGCCGCTCATCTCGCCAATGTTGAATGTCCCGAAGCATTCGCGGCCGCCGTGATGGGGCATCTTATGGCCTGATCGACGCGCTCGCAGTCCGCCTTGCCCACTATCTGGCAGGCAAGGCGGCGGCTAGGTTATTAGATCACTCCCATGGCCTGCATCGCTTCAGCCACCCGGACGAAGCCGGTAATGTTGGCGCCAAGGACATAGTTGCCGGGTGCGCCATAGGTTTCGGCGGTATCCGCACAGTCATCGTGGATACGACGCATGATCGCGGCAAGGCGCGCCTCGGTTTCTTCAAAAGTCCAACTGTCCCGCGATGCGTTCTGCTGCATTTCCAGCGCTGACGTAGCGACGCCGCCCGCATTGGCTGCCTTCGCCGGGCCAAAGAGAATGCCCGCTTCCTGAAACAGTCGAACCGCCTCGGACGCGCATGGCATGTTCGCCCCTTCACTTACGGCCATGACACCATTGCGGATGAGCGAGGTCGCGTCATTGCCATTGAGTTCATTCTGGGTGGCTGACGGCAAGGCGACGTCACAAGGGACATCCCATATCGATCCCTGTTCCGTATAATAGGCCCCGGTTCCCTTGAGCTGTACATATTCCGCAATCCGCTCACGGCGAACAAGTTTGATTTCCTTGAGCAGATCGAGATCGATCCCTGCCTCGTCGACGATATAGCCAGAGGAATCTGAGCAGGCGATGACTTTGCCGCCAAATTCAGTGATCTTCTCTATCGTGTAAATGGCGACATTGCCTGAACCTGACACGACCACCCGTTTGTCGGCGAGGTCGATGCCTTTTCTCTTCAGCATCTGATCAACGAAATAGACCAGCCCGTAGCCGGTCGCTTCCGTGCGTGCGCGTGAGCCGCCGTAGATCAGCCCCTTGCCGGTCAGAATGCCCGCTTCGAAGCGATTGGTCAGGCGCTTATACTGGCCGAACAGGAAGCCGATTTCGCGGGCACCCACGCCGATATCGCCCGCCGGTACATCGGTATATTCGCCCAGATGCCGGTGGAGTTCGATCATCAGCGACTGACAGAAACGCATAATCTCTCCATCGGAGCGGCCACGCGGATTAAAGTCCGACCCGCCTTTGCCGCCACCGATCGGCAGGCCCGTCAGGGCGTTTTTGAAGGTCTGTTCAAAACCAAGGAATTTGATAATTCCGATGTTCACCGAAGGGTGGAACCGCAATCCGCCCTTATATGGGCCGAGAGCCGAGTTGAACTGGACGCGAAACCCGCGATTAATCTGGATTTGTCCCTTATCATCAACCCAGGGAATGCGGAAGATGATCTGCCTTTCTGGCTCGCAAATCCGCTCGATCAGGGCATTGTCGACATATTCCGGATGCTTGGCAATGACGGCGCCCAGGCTTTCAAGGACTTCTTCGACAGCCTGATGGAACTCCGTTTCGCCAGCATTCCTCCTCAAGACATCATCAAAAATGGGAAGCAATTTCTCGTCAATACGGGGCAAATTCTACTCCTCTGGTCAAAGTGAATGATTTCGTCGGCAGGCAGTGCGCATGCCGATCGATGGAGGCGCACGGACATTTTTGTCGGACTGTGCGGCCTTGGCGATGGTCAATCCAACGGCCCTGGCGGATGCCAGGCAGGCCCGCGCCGTTCGTCCAATGCCAAATTGTTCAGCTTATCGACTTCAATGGCGATGCATTGCACTGGCGGCTGCCAGCGCGAAGCATTTGCGGTCATGCTGAGGGCTTTCGGGAGAGAAAGGTCGCGCGGACATCCGGTTAGGGATGTCGATCTGTCGAGTGTGCCCCGAGTTCGGGGCATGCCGCGCCGAACTCGGGGCTAGATGCCCGCGAGCAGCTGCCCCCCGTGGTGGCGAAATCGCAAAAATTGAATTCGGACACTCATGGAATGCCAATGGACTTCGCTGGAACCTGAGTCAAATTTTAGCCACCGCTTCACCTTGTATGCTTATGATTATCCATACATAATACCCTAGACATAGCATGCAATATTCCATACATACGGATCATCGAGATTTGCAATAGGTGCGACGTGTCCAACCAAATTGATGCCGACAAATTCCGCTGGATCATGAAAAGCGGATGGAAGGGCCTTTGCCCGCGCTGCGGTCAGGGAAAGATGTTTTCGTCCTGGTTGAAAGTGGCCAAGAAATGCGATGCTTGCGACCTGGACTACAGGTTTGCCGCGCCTGATGATGGTCCGGCCTTCTTCTCGCTCTGCATCGTGGCTTTCCCGCTCACATTCGTGGTCGTCTGGTTGCAGGTAGTGTTCGAACCGGCCTGGTGGGTCCATCTGTTTACATCAGTACCGTTCATGCTCGCGGGCTGTCTGTTGCCGCTCCGGCCGATCAAGGGGTGGCTTGTCGCGTCGCAATATGTGAACCGTGCGCAGGAAGCAGGCACGTCGAAGCTGTGGGATCAACTGCATGGCCGCGCCCCGGATGCGGGAGGGAATTTCGATGATTGAACTGTATTGCATGCTAATTGAGGTGTACTAAAGCCATGCAAAGATGGGCTCCGGACATCGGATCATTTTCTGGCCCGAAGTATCTGGCCATAGCCGAAGCACTTGCGCGCGATATTGAGTCCGGCGCCTTGGGTGCTGGCACTCGTTTGCCGCCGCAGCGAGCGCTCGCCGGAGCGCTGGGTGTCGACCTTACGACGGTAACGCGCGCTTATGGGGAAGCGCAGAAGCTCGGCTTGATCGAGGGCGATGGACGACGTGGCAGCTTCGTGCGCGAAAAGCCGTTGGCCGCATCGAAGGTTCGGTACAGGGATAACGGTGACGTTGGTATGAATGCACCGCCAGAGGTTCCTGGGGGACTGCTGAACATCGAGTTTCGGCGGTCGGCCGAAGCGCTGCTGGCGTCGAATGATGTCACGGCCCCATTTCAATATCAACCGAGTGGCGGGCTGCCGATCGCGCGTGAAGCAGGCGCCACTCTGCTCATGAATCGCGGCATTCCCTGTGAAGAGGATAGCGTGTTGATCGCCGCGGGCGGCCAGCATGCGCTGCATGCGATATTCAGCGCTGAACTAAAGGCGGGCGATTTACTGGCGGTCTGTGCCTTTGCCTATCCGGGCTTGCTCGCACTTGCGCGCAGATATGGTGTCCGGTTGCTGGTGATCCGCTCCGATGAGGAGGGCATGGACCCTGAAGCGCTGGAAGCTGCATGCATTCAGGAAAATCTCCGCTCACTCTATGTCGTGCCGACGAATGACAATCCAACTACGATTACGATGGGCATAGAGCGGCGGAAAGCTCTCGCTTCTGTCGCGGTTCGGCACGGACTGATGGTGATCGAGGACGACGCCTATGGCATGTTGCCTGAAAGGTCACAGCCGCCGATTGCTTCATTTGCACCCGATTGCACCTGGCATATTGCAAGCGTCTCAAAGATCCTCACGCCGGGGCTGCGTGTCGCCTGGCTTCGCGCCCCGGATATTTCAAAGGCTTGGCGTCTTTCGGCCGATATGCACGAGACAGCGATCATGGCCGCGCCGCTCAATGCCGCGATCGTGGTAGACTGGTTGGACAGGGGTGTCTTCCAACAATTGGTCAACGCAGTTCGGACAGAAGCGCGGCATCGTCAGGCATTGGCGCGTGAATGCCTGCCACCAGGGTCTTTCATGGCAAATGAGGAAGGCTATCATCTTTGGGTTCCGCTGACGCCGAATATAGACCCCGGACAAATCGCCGGCGCGGTTCGCACATATGGCCTGTCCGTCATCGGTAGCGATGCTTTCGCCGTTGAACGCACCGGGGCGGCACCCGCGCTGCGGGTATCAATCGGGGGCACAATCGCGCGCGAGCGTTTGGAGCGAGGGTTACGCCTGCTGGCTGCGTTGATCGGCTCGGACGCCACGGGGAAGATATCACTGGTGTAGCGGAGCTGGGAGCCTTGTGCTCCAAGAACGGTTACGTGTGCAGCCATAGTTGTGTGAGATTTTTGCCCCGGACCAAGATGACGACATATAACTAGACAAAGGATCCAAAGATGGGAGACGAAGCACTATTCCTTGCGCGCGTGCAGTTCGCGTTCACGGTTTCCTTCCACTTCATCTTTCCGGCCTTTTCCATCGGCCTTGCCAGCTTCCTGATGGTGCTGGAAGGGATGTGGTTGAAGACGGGGCGAGGCGTCTATGCCAATCTGTATCGCTATTGGCTCAAGATCTTTGCGGTCGCATTCGGCATGGGCGTCGTGTCCGGCATAGTGATGTCCTATCAGTTCGGTACGAACTGGTCGGTTTTCTCGGAAAAAGCTGGTCCGGTCGTCGGGCCGCTCATGGCTTATGAAGTGCTGACGGCCTTTTTTTTGGAGGCAGGCTTTTTGGGGGTCATGCTGTTCGGCATCAACAAGGTCGGGCGCAAACTCCATTTCTTTGCAACGTGCATGGTCGCGCTGGGCACCTTCATCTCGGCGACCTGGATCATCAGCACCAATAGCTGGATGCACACGCCCACTGGCTTCTCGATCAACGCGCACGGGCAGTTCGTGCCCGCCGGTTCGTGGTTGCCGATCATCTTCAATCCCAGCTTCCCATATCGCCTGACCCATGTCGTTATCGCTGCCTACCTGACAACCTCGCTTGTGGTTGCGGCCGTGGGGGCGTGGCACCTGCTGCGGGATCGCTCCAATCCGGGCGCGCGCAAGATGTTCTCGATGGCGATGTGGATGGTCGCGATTGCGGCACCTGCCCAGATCCTGGCCGGAGACATTCATGGTCTCAACACGCTGGAGCATCAGCCCGCCAAGGTGATGGCTATGGAGGGGCATTATGACAGCCATCCCGACGGGGCGCCCCTGATCCTGTTCGGCATCCCCAATCCGGGGGAAAAGCGTATCGACTATGCGATCGAGGTGCCCAAGGTATCGTCGCTGATCCTGAAACATGACCTCAATGCCCCATTGGCGGGTCTCGACACAATTGCCGACGATCTTGAGCCTCCCTTGCCGGTCGTGTTCTGGTCGTTCCGCGTGATGGTGGGTTTGGGCATGGCGATGCTCGCGCTTGGTCTGTGGAGCATCGCCGCGCGAGTGCGGCGGCAGTTCTATGATTGGCCCACGCTGCATCGGGCGACGGTCATAATGGGGCCTGCCGGGTTCGTGGCGGTCATTGCCGGTTGGATAACCACCGAGGTCGGGCGGCAGCCCTTCACGGTGTACGGCCATTTACTGACATCCCAGTCGCACTCGCCCCTCCAGGCTTCGGCGGTAGCGGTCTCGCTGCTGACTTTCGTTGTCGTCTATTTCATCGTCTTTGGCGCCGGCACTTATTATCTGCTCCGCCTGATGGCCCAGCCGCCAACCCCGCATGAGAGCGAACCCTCTTCCACCCCGCAGCGTGCGGCAGGCATCACGCCCGCGCCCGCTCTGACGAAGGAGTGACTGGCGATGCCGTATGTTTTTGATCTTGCTACCGTCTGGGCGTTCATCCTCGCCTTCGCCATCTTCGCCTATGTGGTGATGGACGGTTTCGACCTTGGCATCGGCATCCTCTTCCCGACCTTCAAGGTGGGTGAGGAACGGGATCAGGCCATGAACTCTATTGCACCGGTGTGGGATGGCAATGAAACCTGGCTGGTGCTGGGCGGGGGCGGGCTGATGGCGGCATTCCCGCTGGCCTATGCCGTCATCCTCCCGGCAACCTATCCGTTGGTGATCGCAATGATGCTCGGCCTGATCTTCAGGGGGGTGGCGTTCGAGTTTCGCTGGCGCGATCCCCGCCATCGTCCCTATTGGGATTTGGCCTTTTGCGTTGGGTCTGTGGCAGCGACGCTGGCCCAGGGGATCATGCTGGGCGCCATACTTCAGGGCATCCGTGTGGAAAACCGGGCTTATGCCGGTGGCATATTGGACTGGCTGTCGCCCTTCAGTCTGCTGACCGGGGCCGCACTGCTTGCCGGATACGCTTTGCTGGGTGCGACATGGCTGATCGGTAAAACGCATGGATCGATGCAGGAGCATGCGCGCAAGATGGCATTTCGGCTCGGCATCGCGACCCTTGCGGCAATGGCGGCCGTCAGCGCGGCAACGCCATTCCTCGCGATCGACTATTGGCGCCGCTGGTTCGAAATGCCGGGCGTGCTGTTCACGGCGCAAGTCCCCCTCGCTACGATCGTCTTCGGCTTCCTCTTCTTCTGGAGCCTGAAGCGTGGCCGCGAGCGACTGCCGTTCCTCGTCACCCTCATCCTTTTTGGACTGGGCTTCATTGGACTTGGAATCAGCATGTTCCCCTATGTCGTGCCGCAGGCGTTGACGATCTGGGACACCGCGGCCCCTGAAAAGAGCCAGTCATTCATGCTGGTGGGAACCGTTGTCATCCTGCCCGTGATCCTCGCATACACGGCCTGGGCCTATTACGTCTTCCGTGGAAAGACAGTGACGGAAGGCTATCATTGATGACCGACGAAACGCCGCCGCCCTTCTGGAAACGGCTGGGTTGGTTCATGGCAATCTGGCTGATGAGCATCGTTGCCCTTGGCGCTGTCGCGGGCATCATCCGCTGGTGGCTGCGTCCCTGAACATATTTCAATCGACCAGGCGTTTGACCTGCCGATCACGGTCGAGGGCCGCATCCAGATAGCGGCCAACCTTGTAATCGCCAGCTATGGTGGTGCGCCGTGCGCTGCGTGGGCAATCGAGCGGGACGCCGTTGGCCGAATGGATGACGCGCCAATTGTCCCACACGACCATGTCGTTCCTTTGCCATTTGTGGAAATAGGCGAAAGCGGGGTCTGTCAGATGCGCTGCCAGTTCGGTCAGCAAGGCGGTGCCTTCCGCCTCATCGAGGCCCAGCACATAACGGGCATGCATCGGTGACAGTTTGAGTACCTTACGCCCAGTCTCGCGCTGCGTAATGACAAGCGGGTGGACTACAGGTGGGAAGTCATAGTGCGACCCCGGCGTGTTTTTTCCGCCCATGTCGATCCGGCGGATATTGTCGGGGAAGCCGAACTGGCCCGAACAAAAGTCCGGATTAAATTCGTAGACGACCTCAAGGTCCGCGATTTTCGCCTTCATGCCATCGGAAAGCCGGTCATAGGCCTGAATCGCATCAATGAAACCGGTTTCGCCCATGGTACGCGCCGGAAGCGTCATGCGGAGTACCGCGCCGCGCACGATGGTCGGCATGAAGCTCTGGTCCCAGTGCCATCCGAGCCAGCCGGCACGGTCGATGCCATCGACCGTGTAGAATGGATTGGGCTTGCCCAGCGGATCGGCCGGATCATAACCCAGCGTCATCATGAATGCGTTGATGGGGTCATTGAGGTCCGCAGTGGCAGCCGGCTCCATGTCCCCGAAAATAGTGCTGAGGCGCATTTGTGCCTCATCATCCTGCACTTCGCCACGGAACAGGAGAATGCCATGTTCGATCCACGCATCGCGGATTGCGCGCTCAGTGGCGGGATCGAGCGGTTCGCCAAAGTTGACGCCAAGGATTTCGGCACCAAAAGAGGCGTCCAGACGACGGGTTTTAATGGTCGTGTCGCTCAACATGCTATCGGCTCCGGTATAGGACAAGGCGCTGAATATCTTGGACGGCGCGCCAAGTATCAGGCACCGCTTCGCCGATTCGGGCAACGTACATGGCGTTGCCGATGCGAATCATCGGTATATCGATGCCTGCGCATCGCCAGCCGCGCGACATCGCCACCTTGGTTTCGGTACGGGGGTCGACTATGGCTCGTCACAGGCGTGATCATGGGCGCCAACGGATGGGATCGGGGCTTTGACAACGGATAACCGGGAGCAAGCCCCAAATCGGTGGCAGGGTGGTCGGTTGCCGCGCGCGGAAGTAGACCAGCGGATCGCCCGGCTTCTCGACATCGCGCTGGAGGAGTTCGCGTTGCAGGGCTTTGGAGGGACCAGTCTGGATCGGCTTGTCGAACGATCCGGCGTCAGCAAGACGACCATGTATCGTCGTTTCGGAAGCAAGGAGGGGTTATTCACGACGCTGCTGCACCAGAGCGTGAAAGCGATCCGTGACAGCCTTTGGTCGATCGAGTTCGATCTCGACGATCCGCAGGGCACGATCGAGCGGTTCGTCACAGTCTATACCGAGGTGGCCGTGTGCCATCCCCAGGGACGCACGCTGCTGGAAATTGCCCTTGCCGAAAAGCATGCCTTCCCGCATCTGGCCAGGATGCTGGTCGATAACGCCTATGAAGGCTTCCGGCCGATCAGCGATTTTATCGCGCGGTTGATGGAGGCGGGGGTGTTGCGCTCCGGCGATCCGCAGGATGCCGCGTTCGCACTTCAGGGCTTGATCACGCACGGATTCCGGGTTTTGGTGGACGATCTTGCGTTTCTGCGCCGTCCCGGCCGCAGCGCGGACATCGCCCGGCGTTTCCTCAAAGGCTGGTCCTGAACGCGAGCAGGTCAGGACACGGCGTAGCCGCCGTCCACCGTCAGATGATGGCCGGTGATGTAGCTGGACGCCGGGCTGGCCAGAAACAGGATTGCGCGGGCCTGTTCGATTGGATCGGAGATGCGACCCAGCGGGATACGACCGGACGCCATCATCGGTCCGCGCATGGAAATCTCCTCGCCCATTTTTTTCGCGCCGCCGCTGGCGGTGCCGCCCGGCTGGATCGAATTGACGCGGATGCCATGCTCGGCGAATTCGACGGCCGCCGCGCGTGTCATGGCGTCGACGCCTGCCTTGGCGGAATCATAATGGGTGTTGTTGAAGATCGTCGGATGGCTGGCGCTGACGGACGACACGTTGACGATCGCGCCGCCGCTTTCCTGTTCGAGCATGACCTTGATGGCTTCGCGCATCATCAGAAAGGTGCCTCGGGTGGTTACAGCATGCATGACGTCCCATTCGGACGCGGGCATCGCCATGGTGTCGGCCTTGCGCCGGTAGGCCGCGACATTGGCCAGCACATCCAGGCTATTAAACAGCCTGCGGGCTTGGTCGAAGGTGGCGACGACCTGTGCCTCATCGGCGATGTCGCAGACGGCATAGGGTGATCCGGTCGCCGCTGCCGCTTCGCGCACCGCGTCCTCGACGATATCGACGAACAGGACGCGTGCGCCGACTTCCGTGAACAATGTGGCGGTGGCACGACCGATGCCAGAGCCGGCGCCGGTGACGATTGCGGTCTTGCCTTGAAGGTCGAAGACGGAAAGAGCGGCGTTAAGGGACATGATGGTTCCTTGATCGAAGGCGTAAAGTGATATCGCGGCAGATGGAGAAGGGCTTCAGGCATCCCAGACCAGGTGGAGCGAATCCATGCCGTTCACTGCCCCGGAATGGGTGATCGGCGGATGGTCCGGGTCCAACCGGAAATCCGGCAGAACCTTCAGCCATTCTTGCAGGAAGACATGGATTTCCGCGCGAGCCAGGGAATTGCCGACGCATTTGTGCGGGCCGTTACCGAACGTGTTGTGAGCCGGATTACGATCGAAATCGATTTCCAGCGGACGGTCGTAGAGCCTGTCGTCCATGCTGGACATGGAGATGGGCACCATGATCATCTCGTCTTTTTTGAACGACACGCCTTTATAGTCGAAGTCGCGGGTGATCAGGCGGCCAGTGTTGGACAGGCCGAAACGGCGCAGGAATTCCTCTGTTGCCTGCGGGATGATCTCCGGCTCATCGATCAGGCGGCGGCGCTGGTCGGGGTGCTGCGCCAGATAGCGCGTAATGAAGGACAGCATATTGGCGACAGTGTCGAGGCCCCCGAAGAAAACGAGAAGCGCCATGCCAACGACTTCATACTCGCCCTGAAAACGCGGATTGCTGCGCCAACCGGCGATTTTGCTCAACAGGTCGTCGCCCGGATTGATGCCGCGCTCGCCGAGTATCTTCTGGAGATAGGCCACGACCTTTTCCTGCGCGCCCAGCTTTTCGCGGGAATCGGTGGAGGTCATGAACGTGACGCCCCACGAGACGAATTGCTCGCGCTGGTCGAGCGGCAGGTCGACAATGCCCAGGAACATGGTGACGGGCATGATGCGCGCGAAATCCCGGACGAACTCGCAGCCGCCTTGCGGTCTGATTTCCTCGATCAGTTCGCGCGTCAGCATTTCGGCCTTGTCCCGCAGCGTGCGAACACGTGTCGGCGTGAAGAACGGGTTCAGGATCGCGCGATAGCGTGCATGCAGCGGCGGATCGACCGTCAGCGGCGGCATTCTGACGGCGGAGGAGCCGCGCGGGATCGAGAAAATCTCATGGCTGAAGACCTCGAAATTCTCCTGCACGAACCGGACGTCCTCACCGCGCGTCACGATCCAGTGCCCCCCATTACAGGGGGACCAGACGATATCTGGCCCGTCATGCAGTCTGTGCCAGGCGGTATAGACATCGCCTTCCTCCAGCCCCAGCGGATGGAGATAATCGAAATCAACCACCCGGTCCGGCGGCACATGCGATGGCACCGGGACGCGGTCATAGAGCGCCTGATGGCGGGCATAAATATCTGCGGTATCTGTTTCGGTCATGATGGATGAATTCCTTCAGTTCCGGGGGACGTCATCGTAAATCGCCGTCGCCGCGCCGGTCAGATAGACAAATTCGCTGTAAATCCCGGTTGCAGCGCGCGTGTCGACGTAGAGATAGTTGAGTTGCCCATCCATGGTCGCGCCTTTCATCGGCGTCGCGAAGCCGGCATCGGCGACTTGCCGGTTTATCGCTATCCACGCTGTTTCGTCGGCCATGCGAAACCCATGATGATGCAGGCGCACAGCGGCGGGATCATCCGGCACATAGGCTTCATAAATTTCCGGCGCGCCCGGCTGGATCGCGATCAGTTCGATCATGGTGGGGCCGATCCAGGCATGGGCCGCTTCCATCCATTCCGACGTGCGTTTGCGGCGGAAATGCGTCACGCCATGGCTCTTGCTCAGGGCTTGTGTCGCACGATCCAGATCGCGCGCGACAAATCCCATCTGATAGAAGCCGTCAAACAGGGTGGTCATCCCGCTTTCCCCTTCAGCCTATCTGGAAGCCGCCATCGACAACGATGGCCTGTCCGTTGATGTATCGACCGGCATCTGATGCCAGCATCAGTGCTACCGGGGCGACATCGCCCGGCTCACCATAGCCCATGGGAAACCGTTCGGGCCGGACGCCAGGGCCGGTCGGCGGCATAGGGCAGGCTTCGGGGAAGGGGTCTGAAGGAATGGCGCCGACCAATATCGCGTTGGATGTGATGTCTTCGCTGGCGAAATCCATTGCGAACTGGCGGGTCAGCGCATTGGTGCCCGCTCGCGAGGAGCCATAGGCGAAATTGCCGTTCAGGACCGGATGCATGGAACCGATCGTGGAAATATTGATGAGCCGTCCGCCACGCCCGTGCGCCCGTATCGTTTTCACAGCTTCGCGCATCAGCAGATAGGCACCGCGCACATTGGTGCCGTGGACCCTGTCCCATTCGTCCATGGTCAGCGTTTCAATCGACCATGGCCCTGTGATCACCGCGCCGCTGACCAGAATGTCGAGCGAGGAATGCCGCGCGAACAGCGTAGCGACGCCCGTCTCGGTCAATTCCGGATCGGTCTCATGCGTGACGGTCGCGCCAGCCTTGTCGAACAGGTCGGCTATGGCGTGGGGCACCTTGCCTGCACCAATGATCAGCGCGTTCTTGCCAGACAGCCCAAACAGCGAATCCAAAACCACAGCCTCTCCCTCCATTATACTTTTTCGCTGGCGCGAGACACAGGATCGCCGCGTTTCGAGAGTGATATAAGAAACGTGTCTTACAAGGCCAGAGATGATATTGCCGCAGGCGGTGCGCTGGCACTAACATCGCCTATGTGATTGCTGAATCGGCCCGTCGCGGTCCACGCGCTGGCTGGTGCCTTGCGATGGGCCTTTAATTCCGGCTGATACTGATTATAGCATCGTCGCCAGGCTGATCGGCGGTCTTGCGGCATTGGGTTAAGTGAAGAATGATGACGAAAACCCGGTCACGACCGCTGAAGGGAACGCCGCTGGCGTTGATCGAAGCTGCGGAACGCCTGTTCGGTCAGCACGGAATAGAGAATGTCTCGCTCCGCCAGATCCGGCTGGAGGCCTGTGCGGGCAATAATTCGGCGATCAGCTATCATTTCAGCGACCGGGAGAAACTGGTCCGCGCGATTTGGCAGCATCGCCTTCCAGAACTGGACAAGGCCCGCCGCCAGTTGCTGGACCGGATTTATGAACAGGGTATGCAACAGGACGCGCACATGGTGTTGCGGGCGTTGATCATGCCCAATTATGATCTGATGGATTCCGGGGGCGTGCATCGCTACGCCGCTTTTTTCCGGCACGCCCTGCGCTGGCAACAGGGGACCGCCATCCGCAATTCGCAATTGCATGTCACGCCTGCCAGCAGCGAAGCATTGGCGCTTTTCCATGCGCTGCGACCCGATGTTCCTCCGGAATTGCTGGAATACCGGCTCCGTTACGGTGCGTGCACGTTCTTCGACATGATCTTTGAGCGGGACGTTGCGATCGCAGCGGGACAGTCCGTGATGTCTGAAAAGGCGTTTCTCGCCGAGGGCATCGGCATGTTGGAAGCTATCTGCTTTCGTCCCTCTCAGGTCTGACCCGCCCCTCTTCTGGATCGCATATATGATCCTTCGGCCTTTGCCGGGTCATGCCGGCCATCCGCAGTAAGAAACCCTTCTTATATTAAGTGCCCTGTCTTATGCGTGGGGCAACCCCGAAAGCGGGGCGTATAGGGAGAAGGCATGTTATGAGAAAAGCGACAAACTATGTTCGCGCGGGCGTATCGCTGGCCGGGATGGCGGCGATTCTTGCCGTATCACCGGCACTTAGTCAGGATCAGGGTTGGGGCCAGGATCAGGGTGTCGAAGAGATCATCGTCACGGCGCAGAAGCGCGAAGAGAATATGCAGGATGTTCCGATTGCTGTGACTGCCTTTTCCAGCGCCGCGCTGGAAGCGCGGGGCGCGACTGCCCTTACATCGCTGCTTCAATCGCCGCCCCCGGGCGTGGTGATGCAGCCCTTCGCCGGTAGCCAGAGCCTGTTGATCGTCGATATTCGCGGCGTAACCAATGGCGATCCCGGTCAGGGCACAGCCGAGATGGGAACGGCTGTTTATATCGATGACGTCTATCTGGGCCGTGCCCAGGGCATGGGCGCAGAACTGGCCGACCCGGAACGGATTGAGATTTTGCGCGGACCTCAGGGCACCCTCTTCGGGCGTAATGCCGAAGGCGGCGCAATCCGTATCGTTACCAAGAAGCCGACTGGACAATGGGGCGGCAATGCCAAGTTCGTCTACGGCAATTTCGACCAACAGCGTTACGAGGCGCATCTCAATCTGCCGTCGATTGCCGGTTTCGCGATCAAGCTGGATTATCTCAATAGCAGCCATGATGGATGGACGAGAAATGGTCCGCGTGTCGACCGGCTTGCACGTCAGGATGATTTCGGCGCCCTTGAGGCCGAGGGGTATAGGGGCAGCGTCCGCTGGCAGCCGACTGACAGCATTACCGTTGACTATGCCTATGACCATAGCGTCACCAGGGATACGCGCGACTATAATGTGCTGGTGCGGCCGCCCTTCGGCTTCGCGCCAAATGGGCCGCTGACGCCGCTTGCGACATTCCAGGGCGCGCGGCCCATCACCGACAGGCTCCATGAGCGCACCGACACCGCCTGGACCTCGCTTTATAATGGGCCATTCGTCAACAAAGCGTCCGGTCATATGCTCCAGGCCGCCTGGGATCTGAATGATGCGCTGACGCTGCGATCGATAACCGCCTTCCGCAAAACCAGTGAAGAAGGGGCGAACCAGTTGGGCGGCGCCTTCACGCTTTCACGGCTGGGTGCGGCCGGTCTGCCGATCGCGGCGCTCGTGCCCGGTCTGGGCACAACCAGCTTAGGCTTGCCCAGCAGCACCCGCGTATATGCGATCTCTGGCGTTACGGCTTATAATGTCGTGGATCAGAAACAGGAGAGCCAGGAGTTCCAACTCGTCGGCTCCCTGCCGGAGGTCGAATTTGTCCTTGGCGCTTATTATTTTCATGAGCGGGTCAAGGACGTAAGGCAGACATTCCTGAGCATTGCGTACACGGACGCAGCATTGACCCAGGCCTATGGCGTCAACCCGTTCACAGTCGGCAGCGCAGGGGCTGGCCTCAGTGCACAAAATGCGGAATCCACATCCTATGCCGGTTTTGCGCAGGCTACCTGGACACCCGCCTTTGCCGACGATCGGCTGCATCTGACGGCGGGGCTGCGCTACACCAGCGATAAGAAGACGTTCGAACGCACGCTCTTCAACGGCGTTCCCGCCATCACGAATGGCCAGCCCTTTGATGAGAAGCGCTGGGATCCCGCTTTCACAATCGCCTATGACATCACTGACGCCATCAACGCCTATGTCAAATATTCGCAGGCCTATCGCGCGGGCGGCGTGTCAGTCCGTTCGCCCAATTTCAAGCCATTCGGTGCCGAAGTGAACAAGGCCTATGAGTTCGGCATCAAGAGCGATCTTCTGGACCGGCGGCTGCGCGTGAACGCCGCGATCTTCGAAAATCGCGTCCATAACCGACAGATCACCGCGCAGCTTGATCCCACCGGCAATCCTGCTGTTACCGATACGCTCAATGCGCCGGGCGTCACGCGCATCCGGGGCGGCGAGCTGGAAATCGTGGCGGCACCCTCACGCGGGTTTCAGGCATCGGTCACTTATGCCTATCTGTCGGGCAAGCGTCCGCCCAGCTATATGCAGATCGATCCCAATGCCGAACTTCGCATCCAGAGCCTGCCCAAACATGCCATAACGGCGGCGATCGACTATAGCGTCCCTATCGCCAATGTCGGTAACCTGGCGTTCCATATGGACTATGCCATGGCCAGCAAGACACCGGGCACGGGCCGCGTTGCTTATGGCGCGTTCGCCTGGGATATCGACCGCGATGTGGCGAATGCGCGCATCGCCCTTCAGGATATCAAACTGGGACCGGTGAAATGGCGGCTTGCCTTCTTTGGCAAGAATCTCTTCGACACCGCCTATCCCGTGTTCACGTCGCCGGGCGCCAATGCCATTCTCTCGCCGCCGCGGACCTATGGCGTCGAATTGGGAGGCGCTTTCTAACTGAACTTTCCAGGCTACGCGATCACCGTATCGCGTAGCTTTTTAAAGGAGCGCTTCCATGAATGGTTCCGCGCAGGAATGGCGTCGTCACTGGCCCGCGCTGGCGGCCTCCTCGATCGGCGTGGCGACTGGCTTTTCGATGCTCCAGTTCAATGCGAGTATCTTTATCCAGCCTTGGCAGGCCAGCTTCGGCTGGTCGCGTGGCGAAATCGCCGCCGCGCATAATGGCATGATCCTGACGGCGCTGCTATCCCCGTTTGCAGGCGCTTTGCTCGATCGTTTCGGCGTCCGCCGCCCCCTGCTGATCGCCATGGTGCTGACGGGACTTGCTTATATGGCGATGGCGCAACTGACGGGATCACTGGTTCAATTCTATGTCACCTTCCTTTTCCTGCAGGTCATCGGCATCTTTACCACGGGTCTGGCTTTCACGCGTGTCGTCGCTGCGCGTTTCGTGCAGTCGCGGGGGCTGGCACTCGCCTGTACGCGTATTGGCATATCGCTTCTGGGGATTGTCCTGCCGTCAATATTGCACGGACTGGTCGCGCGGGAAGGATGGCAGGCTGGCTTCTATCTGCTTGCCGGCATCGTGCTGTTGGTGGGCCTGCCGGTCTGCTGGATCGGTATCCGGGATCTCCCACGTGCGCCGCATCGCAGCGGCGAAACGAAAGAAAGCTATTGGTCGCTGTTGCGCCGGGACCGCCGCATCATACTGTTGTGCCTGTGCGCGGGGCTAGGCTATGCGCCGCTTTCGACCCTGTTGAGCCAGTTTCAACCGCTGTTGACGGAACTCGACATCGCGCCAGCCGATGCGGCCATGTTGACCGGCGTGCTTGCGGGATCGGTCTTGATCGGTACGCTGGTTTCGGGGACGTTGATCGACCGGGTCTGGGCGCCCGCGATTGCCTGCCTGTTCAGTCTGGGGCCGATCATCGGATGCCTGCTGATGCTTCAGGGATCGCTGACTTTCCCCGCGGCCCTGACGGCTGCGGTCCTGATCGGCGTCGCCCAGGGAGCGGAGATTGATATCGTCGCCTATATGACGGCCCGTTATTTCGGGATGAAACATTATTCGGCCATCTATGGCAGCACCATCACGGTCATGACGCTGATGAGCGTTGCAGGGCAGGTCGGCATCGGCTTTCTGCATGATCGCCATGGCAATTACGACTTGGCGCTGCTTTGCATCGTTGGCGGTCTCGCCGCTTCCATCCTCCTTTATCTGTTGATGGGCCCTTATCCTGAAGAGGATGAACCGGCGCACGGTCATATGCTCGGTTCGGAGCTTTCTGAAGCGCGGGCTTGACGAGGCAGGCAGGCCGCTCGCCTGTGCTGGAGCGCGGTGGTCATCATGTCGATGACCAGCAAGGCAGGGGGCGAGAGCGTTCGCCGGGCGAGTGAAGCGACCACGATCTGAAGGTCTTGTGCGATCGGCAGGCCGTAAACCGGCGTCAACTCTTCGTCGGCCAGTGTTTCGGCGGTAATCCAGATGGCGTCGCTGGCAAGCGTGACTGCACGGGCGATCTCGAAATTGTCGCATGTGATCGTGGGCGCATAATCGACATCGGCCATGCCATCGGCCGCAACAGCTCCGCCGCCGATTATGGGGAAGCCCGTCATCTCCTCCCGTGATGCAAAGCGGTTCGCCAGCGGGTGGTTTCGGCGGACGAGCGCCCCTAGCGATAACTGTCCGATCCGTCGCAGCGAGAGATCATTCGCCCGTCGCGTGACCAGAGGATGAGCAAGGACAGCGAAATCCAGATCACCGTCGTGCAGAAGCTGCTGCAGCTCAGTAACACCCCCCAGCCGTGTTCGTATCCGTAACTGTCCATGATCCCGTGCGATCCGCGACAGAACGTCTGGCAGCAAAAGAGTCGCGGCGAGCGGCCCCAAGCCGCAATGCACTTGGCCGATGGTGCGCTGGGCCAGCAAGGCCATGTTGCGTTCCAGCAGGTCCATCTGTCGTAGCACCAGCGAGGCGTCATCCAGCATAGCGGCGCCCGCTCGCGTAAGGTGAACGCCCTCTCTGCCGCGATCGAAGAGGCGCAGGCCCAGTTCGCTCTCGGTCGCCTGGATGCTGCGCGTGAGGGCCGACTGGGTGACACCCAGTCGGTCTGCGGCGCGGCCAAAATGCGCTTCCCGGGCAAGGGTCGTGATGTGGCGAAGTTTGCGGATATCCATTCGTCAGACTCATTAAAACTATTCAATCAATGAACTGGATGCGTCATCGATGCCACCGTAAAATCACGACCCAAGAGGAGAGAGGCATGTCCTATTATGGCCCGATATTGACCGTCACGGTCCTGATTTTGCTGCTGGAAATCGCTATGGGCCGCCATCGCGGGATCTATCGGAAAAGCGATGCGCTGGTGATCGGCCTCGCGGCGATCCTCAACCCGCTGGTGACCCGCTCTCTGGCTGGCATGGTGATCGCAGCTGCTGCCCGAACGGTGGCACCGCAGGGCCAGGGCGCATGGGCGCATTTTCCGCTGCTGCCATCCTATCTGCTTCTGCTTCTGCTGGTGGAATTTGCCTTTTACTGGGTGCATCGCTGGGCGCATGAAGGGCAGCGTAAACCCGCGCTGCGCTGGCTATGGAAAATCCACCGCACCCACCATGCCGGCAAATATATGAATGTGCTGGTGACGTTGCGGATCAACTTGTTCTGGTCGTTCGTGGTGCCCACCAGTTGGTTGACTGGCTTCGCCATCTATCTGGGGCAGGGCGCGGCGGCGGCACTGGTGATCCTGACCATCTATGGATGGAACCTCGTCACCCACAGTCATTTCCGTTGGGATGATGCGATCCGCCGCCATCCGCGCTTCGGGTGGGCCTTTCGAGCGGGCGAGCATGTGCTGATCAGTCCCGGCATGCATCATACGCATCATGGTTTTGGAAAGGACGGAGCATCCTATCGCAATTATGCCGTCACCTTCGCGTTTCTCGACTGGATGTTCGGAACCCTTCATATCCCCACCGGCCGCCCCTGGCGTTATGGTTTGCCCGGGCCGCAGCCCCATTGGGCCGAGGAGGTCTTTTATCCGCTAATACGCCTGCCTGCAGGGGCACAGGAAAGCCGCGAGGATGAAGTCGCGGGCGACGCGCCTGCACGAGCCTGACGGAGTAGAGCGGGCGGGCCTGGTCCGTCGAGAGCATTGGTCTTGACTATATTGATTTACCTGGTGCATCATATTGGCGTCGCATGAAGAAAAATATCTAAATTTTACGAGATTTTTTTTCTTATAATAGAACAATCGTTCTATTTTTTACTCCATTGCAGATTACCGAATTTGGGAGAGATGTCATGATCAGCGCCCCCGCGGGCTATTTCCTGTCGGCCTCGAACCCGATCGCCAATGTGGATCAGCGCGATCTGGAAAGGCTGGCCATGCGACTTTTCGATCGGGCTGATGTCCGGGCCGCGCGTGACAAGGCCGCGATCATGTGGCGGCGGGTCGCCGACCGGCTCATGCCGCCCGACCAGATGGCGCTGTTTGACGATCATGTCTCCGACTATTGCTTCAAATCCACGCTCGTTGCTTCAAACACCGATGCCAACTATCCGCGCGTGCTTCGCGTCTATAGCGAGGGGGCGGAGTGGCTCGGGCATAAGACACCCGGCGCGAAATGGGGCGGTGATAACCCCAACAATGCTTATCGCATCGTTCCGATCGCGGCTGGCGGCCGCTATGAAGTGGCGGGCCAGCGGCAGGCTGCACCCTCCACCTATGTCACATTCCAACTGGTTGGAAACAGTACGACATCGGCTACGCTTGCTTCGCTGGAACAGTTGGACATGGATGTCACGGCGGACGGAAGCTATCGTCTGACGCTGGACGGGACGCCTGCCGACGGTCGTCGCAATCATATGACGATCCCTGAAGGGACGCTCTATCTTTTCATCCGCGATTCCATGACGGATTGGGAGAACCAGTCACCCGATGCGCTGCATGTTCGCCGTCTTGATCCGCCTTTGCGCGATCCGCTGACGGAAGATGAATTGGCAGCGACTGCCATTCGCAACATCCTGTCCGACATTTTCTACGCTTATTATGCGCAACGGCTGTTCTTCAATGGGCCGCAGATGATGACGCCGCCGGAAGGTGCAGGTTCCGTGGGCGGGCTGGTGACGCAGCAGGGGAGCCTGGGGCATTTCACGCTGAAAGAGGATGAAGCAGTGGTCATCACCGCCAATGCGGCGGGGGCGACCTATCGGGATATCGTTCTGCATGATCTGTGGCTGCGCAGCCTGCCCAACCGGAACAACCAGATCAGCCTGACCAATGCCCAGATGGCGCCAGATGCCGATGGCCGCTTCACTTATGTGATCTCTATAGCCGATCCGGGCGTGCATAACTGGCTGGATATGTGCGACCTGCATGACGTGCTGGTATTGCATCGTTGGCAGGGCTTTCCCGATCCGCAAGCCGGCCCACCGTCGATTGAAAGCCGCAAGGTAAAGTTGTCGGAACTGGATGTAGTCCTGCCGCCCGGCGTCGTGCGGGTCACGCCTGAAGAACGCAGTCTTCAGATTGCCCGGCGTCAGGCCGCCTACGACCGTCGCTTCGCTGTGGATTAATCCTGCTGGTAGGGGCCACCGATGAACTCGCGGTCGAAGCGCTGGTGCAGATCGCCTAATATACGAGCCAGTGCCTGCTGATCCTCCGGGCTTAGCTCGCGAAAGAAACGGACGAGCTTGGATTTTTCCGCGATCTCCACGATGGCCTGCTCAATCAGCAAACGCCCCTTTTCGGTCAACAGGAGATCGAAGGCGCGGCGGTCGTCCGGGTTGCGATGCCGTTCCACGAGATCATCTTTCTCCAGTCGCGCAATCCGGCTGGAAATGACGGCATTCGACACATAAAGTTGCGATGCGAGATCGGTTGCACGCAGCGCCGTGCGCTCGTCGATCGCCAGGGTTCCCAGAAAATCAAGGTCGGAAAAGCTGTAGCCCAGCTTGCGCGCGATCGCATCGAGGTCGGTGGAGACGAGGTGCCCGACGGTGAAGAAATGCCATAACGGCCCGAAATGATCGACATTCAGGTCAGGCATCTGCCGGGCATAGAAGGAGCGGCCGACATTAAGTTGATCCACTGGCTTTCGCGGCATGGTTCTTTTCTCCGTGAGCGCCTCAATGCCGCAGTCTATCTGCTAAAGGACCACTTGCGGCAAGAGGCGCCGGTGCCGCGATGCGAATGGCTTCGCAGCACCGGTTCATGGATCATGACCAAATCAGGTCCAGCCGCAAAACGCCGTTGACCATGCCGGTGGCCAGGATCGGCTTCGTGCCCGGCTTGATGTGGAAATCTGGAATGCGGCTCAGCCATTCCTGGAGGAAGATGCGGATTTCACGCCGGGCCAGAACTGCGCCGGGGCAGGCATGGGCACCGTTGCCGAAGGCTGCGTGAACCGGCTTTTCCCGATTGAAATCGACCACCAGCGGGTTCTCATTCAGGCGATCGTCCATGCCAACCCAGAGGTTCGCGGGCAGGATGCGGTCGCCGGCGTGGAAGTTCACGCCCTTATATTGAAAATCCTCAACGATCACGCGGGATGTATTGGCCAGTCCATGGCGGCGAATCATTTCCTCAATGGCGTGCTTCAGGAAAGCGTCGTCATCCAGCCTTTCCACCAGTTGTCGGCGGTGGCCGGGGTTCATCGCGAGAAAGCGGGCGATGAATCCGATCATGCCTGCGACTGTGTCCAGCCCGCCAAACAGCACCAGCGTGGAATATTCCACCGCTTCCTTTTCGGAAATCCGGCCATCGCCCAGATCGACATTCACGAGTTTGCTGAGCAGGTCGCTGCCGGGATTTTCACGCCGCTCGCGGACTTTGTCGAGCAGATAGCGGCCCATGTCCTGATGCGCGCGCATCCGTATCTCAGCCGTGCTGCCGCGCACCGAATCTTCGGCAAGGGGGAGGAGTATGGCCTTGTCTGCTATCGGCAGGTCAACCAGTTCCAGAAAGACATGGATCGGCAGAACCTTGGCAAAATCCTCGATGAATTCGCATTCGCCGTTGGGCAGAACGCATTCGATCGCTTCGATGGCGACGGTACGCACCGTGGATTCCAGTTCGGCGACGATGGCGGGCATCAGCGACTGCATCAGTGGCCGCCGGTAACGCGCATGTTCGGGTGGGTCCATTTCCAGCGGGATCTGCCGGGGGGCACCATCCGGCATGGGGGGCAGAACGATATGTTTGTGTGAGAAGTGCTGATAATCGCGCTGCATGGCGATGATATCCTCGCCACGCGTCGCTACCCAGTGGCCGCCATTATGGGGCGTCCAGAAGATGTCGGGATTGGCTTGTTGGATTGCGGCATAGGCAGCTTGCACATCCTCTGCCGATCCGGGAATGTCATAAAGATTGAAATCCCGGACGAGTTCGGCCGGGATATGCGTGGGGCGGGTGGGACTCTCAGCGATGCTCGCCATTCTCTCATCCTCTTTATATTATGGATGTTGTTGCGCCGATGGCGTTTTGCCGTCTTGCCGATGGCCGGGACCTATTAGTCCTCTGCCGCGATCGTGATGCGCAGCCCTTCCAGTTCGACCGTTACCGGGATCTGGCACGACAGCCGCGAATAGGCGTCGCGGTGGTCCGAACTGTCGAGCAGGTCGCTTTCATCCTCGCTGATCGGGGGCAGAACCGCTACGAACGCCGGATCGACTTTCACATGGCAGGTCGCGCAGGAACAGCAGCCACCGCATAGGGCGAGCAGTTCATCGATCCCCGCGTCGCGGATGACCTCCATCAGCGATAGCCCCTCGTCGGCAGTCAGTGGACGTTCCTCACCCTCGCGGGTGGTGATGATGATAGTGGGCATTATAAACTGTGTCCTACGCTGAATATGGGATCAGTTGCCGAAACGGACGTAGAGATGCTTCGGCACGCGCATCATCGATCCGCGAATTTCCGGCTTCGGCTTGTCCGGGTCGAAGCGCAGGTTGGGCATGTGGTCGATCACGGCATGCAGCGCGCGGGTCATTTCGACGCGCGCCAGATGCTGGCCCACGCAGATATGCGGTCCGCGTGAAAAGGCGAAATGCGCCTTTCGATCGCGGTGGATGTCGAACCTGTCAGGGTTCGGGTAGATGGCCGGATCGCGGTTTGCCGCAGCCGCAACCACGTCGAGCAGCGAGCCGGCGGGAATGTCGACGCCGCCCAGCACGACATCCTGACTGGCCATGCGCAACTGGACCGCGACCGGACCGTCCCAGCGCAGCGCTTCCTCGATGGCGAGGGGGATGAGGGCGCGGTCTGCGCGGATTGCGTCGAACTGGTCGGGGTTTTCCAGCAACGCGGTCAGCAATACACTGGTGCCGCGATAGGTCGTGTCACCCGCTGCGTTCATCAACTGGCGCAGGAAGGAGATCAGCACGACTTCCGGCAGATAGTCGCCATCGACTTCCGTGTTCGCGAGCAGGCTGACCAGATCGTCGCCGGGGTTTTTACGGCGTTCCTCGACCAGCGCGATATAATAGTCGCCCAGCTTTCGTCCCGCCTCGATCGCCTTGTCGGCGTTGACGTAATCGGTCTGGCCGAGGGCCAGTCGCTGAAATGTGCGGACGTCGGCTGCGGGCAGATCAAGCTGCTTGTAGATGACCTCGAAGGGATAACGGAGCGTGAATTCTTCGATGAGGTCCGCGTGCCCGCGAGCAAGGAACTGGTCCATCAGATTGTGGACGACGGGATCGACGATCGATTCGCCCCAGGTCTTCACATATTGAGGCAGGAAGATTTTCTGGAAAATCTTGCGCCAGCGACCATGTTCGGGATTGTCCATGGTGCTGATGCTGCCCCGGCCGAAGGTTTCGCCCAGGTTGAACTTGTAGCCTGCATTGGAAAATCGGTCAGTGTCGGTCAGTACCTGAAGAATTTCTTCGGTTCCCACGACCGTGAACATCTTGCGGTCAGGATACATGGCCGAATGGAGGCCCATTCTTGGGCGATAGTCGCCCTCCAGCACAGGCGCCTGCGCGCGCCACTGGGCAATGGCGGGATAAGGGTCGCGCGTGTCGCCGAAATTGATCTCGTCCGAATTGAACGGATCATAGCTGGGGTCGTCAAATTCCTGTATCTTGATGGCGGTTTCCATGACCGGACCTCTCCTATGAAGTATTTACTACATAATGGAAGGGCGTGAGTCTGTCAATCGAGCGGCGGTCCCAACAGCGAACCCGCGACCAACTGTTCAAGGACGTTGATCACCGCCTCGCGGTCTGGCCGGGCATCGGGGAACAGCGCGTCGCGTAGCACGACGCTGGCCGCGATCATGCCAAAACCCAGCCGGACGCCGATATGCAAGTCGAATGGCGGATCAATGCCGGCCAAGGCATAGCGCCGCTGGACTTGATCGACCGACTGGTCGAAAAAGGGCGCCAGTCCGCGCAGACCGGGGGCGGATTCCTCGCTGTCGGATCGCACCGGGCCTGTCAGAAGGGCGCGGAATATTTCCTCATTATCCTCGAACAGTCCATAGACCTGTCGCGTGAAACGTCGAGTCTCTGCTTCGCGATCGAAATTGGCGGTCGGGTCAGGATGCAGCGTGACGAATGCGTCCATCAACTGCTGGAACGGCGCGATGACGACGTCATTGAACAGGGTCGCCTTGTCGCCATAATAGCGGAACAGCAATGTTTCACTGACATCGGCTAGGCGCGCTATCTCTCGCGTGGTGGTGGAACCGTAGCCGCGCTCTGCAAAGAGTTCGCGCGCGGCGTCGCAGATGCGTTGAACCACATCCTCGCGCGTGCGCCGCCGCCGCCTTGTCCTGGGCTGGTCCTGAAGCTGTTCTACGCTGCTAATGATTCCGGCCCTCCAGGATGATGTCGGCCGCATTCCAGGCGGATGCCATGATGGGTCCGTTGGTATTGGCTGATACCATCGTGGGCATGATCGATCCGTCCATGACGCGCAATCCGTCAACGCCCTTGACGCGCAATTTTGCGTCCAGCACCGCATCGTCAAAATCGCCCATGCGACAGGTGCCGCAGGCATGGTATCCCGCCTGGCCGATCTGGCGAAAAGCCGCCAATATCTCGTTATCGGTCTGAAGTGATCGCGTGGGTTCGCGCTCGCCTATGACTATCTGGGCGAGGGCGGGGCGCGACATCCATTCGCGCAGATAGCGATGCATCGCGACCGTGACCGCGCAGTCATAGGGATCGGTCAGATAGCCCGCCCGGATTTTGGCGGGCTGGGCGGGATCGGACGAGGTGATGTGTACCGATCCTTCGCTCCGCGACCGCAGCGGATAGCCGAAAAGCGTGATGCTGTGGGCTTTGTCAGCGACCATATTGCCCCTGGCATCAGGCGCTGCGACGGCTGGTGAAAGCAGGATTTCGATGTCCGGCGTTTCCGATTCCGGCAGGACTTTGGCAAAGGCGCCGACATTGCCATATCCCGCCGCCATCGTGCCGGTGCGAGTCAGATAATAGCGCAGCACATTGCCGACGAGTGGCAGGCCCTGAAGTTTCCTGTTGTGGCTAAGGGGCTGGGCAAGGTCATATACCATCGACAGCAGTCGATGTTCGAGCATATGTTTGCCCACGCCCGGACTGTTGGTCACGACATCAATGCCCAATGCCTTGAGCAGAGTGGCCGGGCCGACGCCCGATCGTTGCAGTATTTGCGGAGACATCAGCGCGCCAGCGGACAGGATGATGTCGCGTCCGCTGGAAAAATCCCGCGCCATGCCGTTCACGATCGCACGCACGCCGGTGGCGCGGCGTCCATCGAAGACTATCTTCTCCACGACTGCGCCGGTAATGACGCGCAGATTGGATCGTCCGCGTGCGCGCTTCAGGAATGTCTGGGCGGCGCTTTGCCGTTTGCCCTTCCAGATGGTGCGCGTAGTATAGCCAACGCCTTCGCCGCCGGAACGGTTGAGGTCGGCGATACGCGGAACACCCATTTGCGCGCCTGCGGCGATGAAGGCTTCAGTCAGCGGGTCGCGGTCCGGCTCCACCGAAATATGGAGCGGGCCATCGCCACCCCGCACCTCGTCGCCGCCCAGTTCATGGCCTTCCATCGCCCGGAAGGCAGGGCCTATCTTGTTCCAACCCCAACCTTTGGCGCCGAGCGCTTCCCAATGATCATAGTCCTCCGCCTGGCCGCGAAAATACATCATGCCGTTGATGGAGGACGATCCGCCCAGCATCTTGCCGCGAATCCAGGTTTCAGAGGGAACATCATCATGCCCCTCCGTCTGGAAATACCAGGCGTGTCGGGGATCGGTATAGAGTTTGGCCGCGCCGCGCGGCATGTGGATGAATGGGTTGCGATCTTCCGGCCCTGCCTCCAGCAGCAGCACGCTATTGTTCAGGCTGGTCGACAGCCGATCGGCCAGTACGCAGCCCGCCGACCCGCCGCCGACGATAATATAATCCCAGATTATGTCCTTGCTCACATCCTCGCTCACAGGGCCTCCCGGATTGCGTCGCCGATGATCGTGCGACTGTCTTCCGCGATCTCGATCGTGTCGAACATGCGGTTGTGGCAGAAGGCGACCGCCAGTTTCAGATCGGGATCGGCCCAGCCGATATTGCCGCCCATGCCCGGATGGCACAGTGCGCGCATATTGCGCGGAGCCGACACGGGCGGCGCTTCCGCCCCCCCCAGCCAGAAGCCGGACCAGGCGATCGGCACTTTCATGCCGAAGAACACCGGGTCAGCATCGTCAAAATGTGGACGGGGGGCGGCGAAGCTGGCGACGCGTTCTTCCGACAAGAGGCGGACACCGTGGAACTCCCCACCATTGGCCAGCATCGCCCAGAAACGCGCCTGGCTGCGCGCGTTGAAGATGCCGCCGACGGCGGGAATGCAGGCGCGCCGGACATAGGGTCGCTCGAACGGATCGGGCATCAGGTCGACGACCAGGGGCTGCGCCTCGCGCATGACATTATTGTCGGGCGCGACATAGACGGCGGCGGCGTTCAGTTTGGCGATGCGCGGTTCGACCGCATCGGGAATGCCCAGCCAAAGGTCGGTACAGCCCAGCGGGTCGGCAATCTCTTCCTTGACGAACTGGCCGAAGGGGCGGCGCTTGGGATCGGTGCGGCGCACCACTTCGCCGATCAGCCAGCCGAAGGTCATCGACTGGTAGGATGATCGGCTGCCGGTGGGATAGGCGCCCTCCATCTCGGCGAGGCGGCGGCACATCCAGTCCCAGTTGGTCATCAGTTCCGGGGTGACGTCGGGCGGCATGCGCAGCACGCCGGAAACGTGGCTGAGTACATGACGGATTGTGACGTCGCCTTTTCCCGCCTGCGCGAATTCTGGCCAATAGGTCGCGATCGGTGCGTCATAGTCGACCAGTCCGCGCTCGACCTGCATATGCATGGCGGTTGCGGTGACGGCCTTCGACACGGAATAGACGTTGAACAGGGTGTCGCCGTCCACCGGCCGGCCGGTATCGGGATCGGCGACGCCCGCCCAGCAATCGACGATCTGTTCCTCGCCTGCCCAAGCGCACACCTGCACGCCGATTTCCTTACCCTGCGCGACCAGCGTGTCCAGCACGTGCTGAACCGCCTCGTTGACCTTGCCCGTCATCCTCTTTCGCCTTTTCTGCTTGCCATGGCGGCGCGACTACTTATCAAGTGAACGCTACATAGCATAATCAGGCGCGAGGGGAAGACCGTTGGCAACGTCATTTGAGAATATCGCCATCACGCGCGATGACGGCATCGTCGAATTGCGCATCCACCATCGGGGCGAGTCTGCGGTCTGGGCGCTGTGGGGCGGACTGCACCGGGAACTGGGCATCGCCTTTGCGGAGATCGCAGCGGACCCGGACGCCCGCGTCGTCGTCATGACCGGGACGGGCGATCAATATTGCGCTGAATTCGACATGGATGTCGAAATGCCACCAATGTCGGCCGCGACCTGGAACATCATCCACAATGAAGGGCGCAACCTGTTCAACAACCTGCTGGCCATACCCGTTCCGGTCATTGCCGCCGTCAACGGTGCGGCCTTCATTCATGCCGAACTGCCCCTGCTTGCCGATATCGTGCTGGCTTCGGACAATGCGGTATTTGCAGACAAGGCCCATGGTATCGCAGGCGTGGTGCCGGGTGATGGGGTTCAGACGATCTGGCCGATGCTGCTTGGCCCCAATCGCGGGCGATATTTCCTGATGACCGGACAGGAGATCGGCGCACAGGAGGCATTGGCGCTGGGACTTGTGGGAGAGGTGCTGCCAGCGGAAAAGCTGCATGCCCGTGCTTGGGAACATGCCCGTGTGATTGCCGCGCGTCCAGACCTTGCCAACCGATATACAAAGCTGCTGCTGACCCGGTATCTGAAAGAGCGCTTGGCTGCGGAACTGGATCAGGGCCTGATGTTGGAAGGCATGGCAATCCTGGCATCGTTGCCGTCGTCCTGAAGTGTGAAACACGGCGCGCTTGTTACCATAGGTTCTTAATAGTACCTATAAAACTGCGCGGCGAAAACGGACGATTACGGCCGGTCCAATATCGGTCCGTCAATTACAAAAGATGCATGGAGAGAAGGATGCGCAATTTTTTCGGCGGCTTTTTTCAATTGGGCTATGTGACCCGCGATGTCGACGCAGCTTGCGCGCAATTTTGTGCGAAATTTGGTGAGGTCAAGTTCCTGATCAATGCACCGGGTCCGATAGACGGCGTGCCGCCGCCGACCCGCCGTATTGCCCTTGCCTATATCGACGATGTGATGACGGAGATCATTGAACCCGACCCGCAGCAGAAGACGATTTACGACGACGTTCTTCCTGCGGCGACGGGGCCGATTCATCTGCATCATTTCGGCTATCTGATCGACGATCACGACGCGATGCTGAAGCGCCTTTCTGCGATGGGTTATGATGTGCCGATGCATGGTTCGATGCCAGGGGCGCTGGATTACAGCTACGCCGACACGCGTGGGGATCTGGGCGTGTGGTCGGAATTCATTCGGCTGGATGAAGGTGGTCGCGCTTTCTTCGGCGCCGTGCCGCGTACCAGCACGCGTTGAGCGCAAGTCTTGCCGCGTTGTGTAGTAAATAAGAAACGATCGTTCTTTTTATTGTTCAATATATCGCATATTGACGAGATAATTTCCCTGATATAAATTACTTGGTAAAGTAAAATATGGGAGGAGAGAGCGATGGACGCATGTGCCTTTGCGCGCCTGAGGGCCATGGATGGCCACCGGATGAGCATCTCATGACCATGTTGGACGGAAAGGTCGCGATCGTCACGGGCGGGGGATCGGGTATCGGCCAAGCCACAGCAATTTTACTGGCGCGGCATGGTGCGGCTGTCGTCATTGCCGACATAGACGAGGGCAATGCCTGCAGGGCAGCCGCCACCATAGAGGGCGCAGGCGGCCAGGCGCTGGCGCTGCGGGTCGACATGCGCGACGAGGAGCAGGTCGCGGCCATGGTTGCCGACACCATGGCCCGCTTTGGCGGCATCGACCTGCTGGACAACACTGTATCCTACAACGCCCCTGAACAAACCGGGTCGGATGGTGAGATCCATGAAATGGACATCGCCATCTGGAACCGCGCACTGGAGATCAACCTGCGCGGGCCGATGCTGGCGGCGAAATATTGCATTCCGGAAATGCTCAGCCGCGGCGGCGGCGCGATCGTCAACATCTCCTCTACCGCTGGCATATTGTCGCTCGGCACGGTGCCCGCTTATGCCGCGTCGAAAGCAGCGGTCCACAGTCTCAGTCAGTCGATCGCGACCGCTTATGGCAAGCGGGGCATACGCTGCAACACGGTTGCCCCCGGTTTCATCGACACGCCGACCACGCGAAAGATGGGCGATCAGTTCTTTCAGATGACGCTGGACAATAATGTGCTGCCTTATCTGGGACAGCCCGACGATATCGCACAGGCTGCGTTGTTCCTGCTGTCGGATGCGGCGCGTTATGTGACGGGGCAATTGCTGGCCGTCGATGGCGGGCAAACGATCCATCTCCCCGTGGTGGCGGATATGTGGCGCATGACAGCGGGCCAGCCGCTGGTCGAAATCGCATAAGAGAAGGAGAGGGAATATGGCGAGGGCGCATGGTCGGCTGAACGGTAAAGTCGCGGTCGTGACTGGCGGAACGAAGGGGATCGGGCAGGGTATCGTCCTGCGTTTCCTGAAAGAAGGCGGGTCGGTCGTCTATTGTTCGCGCAGCGCGGAGAACAACCGGGAGAATGAGGCGCTGATCGCACAAATTCCGGGCGCGGCGGAGCGAGCGGTATTCGTCGTGGCGGATGTCGGCAACCGGCAGCAGATGGAAGATCTTGTCAACCATGCGGCGGCGCGGTTCGGTCGCCTCGACATCGTGGTCAACAATGCTCAGGGCATCGCGCCCGTGCGATCGATCGAAAACAAGCCGGATGCGGACTATGCGATGACGCTGGCGACCGGTTTCTACCAATCGCTCTGGACCAGCCGGGCGGCCGTGCCGCATATGCGCAAGGTTGGCGGCGGGCGTCTGATCTATTTCTCAAGCCACTGGAATATCTGGGGCCAGCCCTATTCCAGCGACTACAACATCACCAAGTCGGCCAATGAGGCGCTGACCCGCAGCGCAGCGCGTGAATTCGGCAGGGACAACATCACCGTCAACTGCATCACGCCAGCGGGTGATAGCTGGGCTTACCGGACCTGGGCGGATCAGAATGCAGCCATGGCGCAAGCCAGCGTGCAGCAATTTCCTATGCGCCGCATGGGGAATTGCGAGATCGACATTGCAGGCGCCGTACTGGGGCTGGTCAGCGACAATGACCGCTTCATCACGGGGCAGGTTTTTTGCGTAGATGGCGGGGTCTGGGCGACCGCGCCCTTGCAGATGCACGAGGAGGGAACGGACATCCATCGTGGGCACAGCCAGTCCGCCGTCGAAGTAGCTGGGGCCTGAGCGGGGAGAAGAAAAATGGGCTTGATTGAGGGACAGGTTGTCATCGTCACTGGCGCGGCCAATGCCGTGACGCAGGGTATTGCGCGGCGGTTCGCGCGTGAAGGCGCGAAAGTGGTTCTGGTCGATGGCGATGCGACCGCTGCCGAGGGCGCCGCAATGGCGATCCCCGGCGCACAGGCACGCACGGTGGACCTGACCGACGCAGCTGCGGTCGATGCGCTAGCGAAGGAGGTGGTGGCCACGCATGGTCGCATCGACATATTGCTCAATGGTCAGCATGCCGCGCTGAAATGGGATCGGTTGGCCGACAAGGATCCCGATGATTTCTCTGCCGCCTTTAAGGATGTGGTGCTGGGTGCGGTGCATGCGATGCGCGCGGTCCAGCCGTTCATGCGGAAGGCAGGTGGAGGGCGGATCGTCAACCTAGGTTCCATCTACGGTCCTACGGCCAATGAAGGGGTGACAGATGCAGTCACCATGGACGGTGCGCTGGCCAGCCTGACCCGTTCGGCGGGCGTGGAATGGGCGAAGGATGGCATTCTCGTCAATTTCCTTCAGGGCGCGATGCCGGATATTCCAGTGTTCCGGGATTATCGCGCAAAGCGGACGGACAGCGTGCGCATCCTGATGGAAAACAGCGCCATGCCGCGTCTCGCCGATCCGGTCGAGGATATCGGTGGCGCGGCGATGTTCCTGGTGTCGGACGAAGCCTGCTTCATCGTCGGTCACAAGGTTCTGGCGGACGGTGGCCAGCACCTGACCGCTGCCGTGTTCGAGCCAGGAGCCGAGCGTTGAGCCTCACGCCTGGCGACATCGTGGTAGGATTCCATAATGCGTGATCTTTCAGCCCTGTTTGAACCTTTTACCTTCAACGGCGTGACCCTGCCCAACCGGATAGTCATGTCGCCCATGGGCCGCAACTTCGCTGATGACGGCGTGCAGCCGCCGGGTTTCGTCAACTATTTCGCACGGCGTGCACACGGCGGAGTAGGCCTATGCATTGGCGAGGCGTCGTGCGTGGACCATCCCGTCGCGTCCAGCGACGTGATGCACGCGGCCTTTCACGGCGAACGCGCGCTTGGCGTCTGGGCGAATGTCGTGGAGGCTGTCCATGCCGAGGGCGGCCTGTTCATGCCACAGCTCTGGCATGCTGGGCTGTTGCGCCCGCCATCGTCGGATCACCCGCAGATTCCCAGCCCGCATCTGCCGCCGGTTGGCCCATCAGGCTGGGCCGAGCCGCTGGTTCATATTGCGGGCTGGATTACGCCCATCATCTTGGCGGCGCAGATCGGGCAGCCCATGACCGAAGAAGAGATTGCGGACGTCATCGCCGCCTTCGCGCGTGCGGCGGTGGCGGCGAAGGCGATGGGTTGCGACGGCGTCAATATCCACGGCGCGCACGGCTATATCATTGACCAGTTCTTCTGGGATCGCACCAACCGGCGGGACGATCATTATGGCGGCGATCTGGTCAGTCGCACGCGCTTTGCCGCCGAACTGATCCGGGCGGTGCGCGAGGCGACCGGTCCCGACTTTCCGATACTGTTTCGCTGGTCGCAATGGAAGCAACAGGATTATCACAGCAAGATCGCGCAGACGCCGCAGGAACTGGAGGCATTCCTGCGCCCGTTGACGGACGCCGGGGTCGATCTGTTCGATTGCTCGACCCGACGTTTTTGGGAACCGGAATTTGCCGACAGCACGCTGAATCTTGCAGGCTGGACCAGGAAGCTCACCGGAAAACCGACAATGACGGTTGGATCGGTGGGGCTTGAGCGGTCCAACTGGGCGGAGGGGGAGGACTTCTCGCTGACCGATTCAGGTCTGGCCAGCCTTGATCCCTTGATCGACCGAATGGAAGCGGGCGAATTCGACCTCATTGGTGTTGGGCGCATGCTCATCAGCAATCCTGAATGGCCTAATCAATTGCGCGATGGGCGGGTCGATGAAATCCGCCCATATAGCAATGCGCATCTGATGACCCTGGATTAAGGCTACCCGCATCCAGATTGAGGCAGGCGGGAGGATTGTGCGCGGGAATTGCAACATCGCCGGATTGGCTGCATGGATGTTGCATGCACAGTGAAAAGAAAAATATCGACAAGGCGGAGAAGTCTCCCGAGTTTTTCGAACGGCTTGCGCGCCCCGAAGCGCTGACCGATCAGGTGGCGGAGCGACTGCGCAGCGCCATATTGTCGGGTGCCCTGGCCCCTGGGACGCATCTGAGCGTTCCTGAAATTGCGCGACAACTGGGGGTCAGCCGCACGCCGGCGCGGGAAGGGCTGATCCTGTTGGAGCGGGAAGGGCTGGTTGAATCGCGCTCCAGCACTGGCGTTGCGGTCATCACCGGGGGTACACCGGAAATACTGGATCTGCTCGATATTCGCGAAGGACTGGAAATCATGACGGTCCGTCGCGCTGCCGAGCGGATGGACAAGGAGGCGGTAGCGGCGCTCAAGACCTTGTTCACCCAGCATGAAGCGGTCGTTCAACAGGGCGATCTGGCACGCCATGTCGAACTGGACGCGGCCTTTCACGGCATGATCAGCGAAGGAGCGGGCAATGCGCGTCTGGCCCGGCACCTGATCCAGATCGACCAGCAATTGCGTGTCCTGAACAGCCGCCTGTCGCGAGCGAAGGGGTGGAGCGGTCGAGCGGTGCTGCGCGATCATCAGGCGATCATCGCTGCCATTGCCGCCAGAGATCCGGACGAGGCGGAAAAGCAGATGCGGGCGCATATCGAACGCACCCGCGCCTTTCATCTGCAATCGACGCTTATCCTTTAACAGCTCGCGGGCACGGCGGCGCTGGTCGCCGCGGAAGGTCGTCACGCGTCCTGTGGCGTCGTAGAGGCATATATCTGCATATATGATGCCTTCTTCCCGGCGGACCAGTTCGTGCATGTTGCATGTATATTGTCCGCAAGGGAGATAGGCATGATTCGCCTGGACGGCCGGGTTGCGATCGTTACCGGCGCGGGGCGCGGCATGGGCCGCGCCCATGCGCTTTTGCTGGCGGAGCGTGGCGCCAGGGTGCTGGTGAATGATTATGGTGGCGCGCAGTCCACCCTGACGCCCGGCACGATCTCACAGGCGCAGGCAGTGGTGGATGAGATCCGGGCCGCTGGGGGAGAGGCAGAGGCGGATGCTGGCATGGTTGGCACCGGCCAGTCCGCGCGCGAGATAGTGGAACATGCGCTCGATGCCTTCGGTCGGGTCGACATCCTCGTCAATAATGCGGGCGGTGCGTTGATCGGTGAACCCGATGCCTTTGAGGACGAGGAAATAGAGGGGGTGCTGCGCACCAACTTCATCGGCCCCTATATGCTGTTGCGTCGCGTCTGGCCGCTGATGCGCGCGCAGGCCTATGGCCGTATCGTCAATGTGATGTCTTCGGCTGTGTTGGGCGCTGGGCATCTGGGGCCCTATGCTGCGGGCAAGGCGGGCTTGTTGGGGCTGACGCACGATGCTGCCTTTGACGGACGGCCGCATAATATCCTGGTGAACGGCGTCTTTCCTACTGGTGCGTCACGACTCACGGAAACGTCGCAGGACAATATCGCGCTCTGGTATCGCACCCATTTTCAGCCGGAAAAAGTATCCGCCTTCGTCGCCTATCTGTGCAGCGAGGCGCTGGATTTCGGCGGTGAGATCTTCAACGTCGGCGGCGGGCGCGTGGCCCGGCTGGCGATCTTCGACAATGAAGGCATGTTCGATCCGTCCATCACGCCCGAAAGCGTCGCTGTGCAGATCGAAATGATCCGCGACCTGAGCGCCCCCACCATCATTCCGACGCTGTGGGCGCAGACGGAGCGTTATTTCCCTTATCTGCCATGGTCTGGCGGCAAGTCTGGATTGCTCTGAAACGAGCGCCGCTGGCGAATATCATAGTGAGGAAGCAAGGTATGGAGCAGTCGCTGGAAGGCAAGGTGGCGATCATTACCGGCAGCGGGTCGGGCATGGGGATCGGTATAGCTTTGGCCGTCGCCAAGGCCGGAGCGGCTGTGGCGTTGGTTGGCCGTACCGCCGAAACGCTGGAAAAGACCCGTGCGTTGATTGAGGAAGCAGGCGGACGGGCTATCGTCGCGGTTTGCGACATCACCGACCGGGGGCAGGTGAATGCTGCGGTAGCAAAGACGCAGGCGGAATTGGGGCCGGTGTGGCTGCTGGTCAACAATGCGGTGTCGACCGATAACAGGCCGATCGAGGACGTGGACGACGCCAATCTGGACCTTGTCCTGCGATCGTCCATCCATGGTTCGCTCTATATGATGCAGGCGGTGTTCCCGACGATGAGGGCGCAGGGCGGGCGCATCGTCAATTTCGGGTCGGGCGGCGCAACCATGGGCCTGCCCGAAGTGGGCGCCTATGCGATTGCCAAGGAAGGCGTGCGCGGCCTGACCAAGACGGCGGCGACCGGCTGGGGGCAATATGGCATTACCGTCAATACCGTCTGTCCGATGGTGGCGACTCCGTTGTTTGACACCTGGTGGCAAAGCCTGACCGAGACGGAGCAGGCGCATCAACTGTCGATGATTCCCATGCGGCGCATGGGGGACGGAGAACAGGATATTGGCGGGGTCATCGTGTTTCTGGCGGGACCGGCGGCCAGTTACATCACCAGCCGCACTTTTCATGTGGACGGGGGGCGCGCTTTCTATGACCGATGAGAGGGAGGCGAGCCGGACGGCGATGCAGGAGCGCATCGAATGCGTGCTTGATATCAAGGCGGAGTCAGGCGAAACGCCGGTCTGGTCGGAGGCCGAAACAGACATTATTCTGGGTCGATCAGCTCGCGTTTCGGCTCAACGCTTTCGACCCGGCCACGGGCGCTAATGAAAGCTGGCTGATGCCCGCCCACGTCAGCAGCTTTGCGATCCGGGGCGCGGGTGAACCGATCGTCGTGGCCTTGCACACCGGGTTATTCGATTTCGACCGGGCGAGCGGTACGCTGACACCGATTGCCGCGCCGCCGCCCTATCCGCTCGAAACGCATCGTTTCAATGACGGGCGCTGCGACCGGCAGGGGCGCTATATCATCGGATCGGTGGACCTGTCCTATTATGAGCAGCAGATCGCAGGCCGCGCCGCGCTCTATCGACTGGACGACCGGCGCCTGATGCCGATCGTTGACGACATCACGTGCAGCAACGGCATCGCGTTCAGCCCGGATGGACGGACCATGTATCTGGCCGATTCCCCCGCTGCCACGGTCTATGCCTTCGACTATGATATCGAAACGGGCACGCCGACCAACCGGCGCATCTTCGCTGAACGTGACCGCAACGACGGCATATTCGATGGCGGCGAGACGGATGCAGAGGGCGGCTATTGGGTTGCGCTGCTGATGAAGGGCGCGGTGGCGCGCTATACGCCCGATGGCAGGCTGGACCGGGAAATCCCGGTGCCGGTGCTTCAGCCGACAAAGATCGCCTTTGGCGGACCGGATCTTTCGACCCTGTATCTCACGACTGCCGGTCATCGTCATATTCCGGGCGACCAGCCGATGGGGGAGCAGGCGGGCGGCCTGTTTGCAATCGCAACCGGATTTCGGGGGATCGCCGAACCATCCTATCGCTATTGAAAAGCCATGGCGGTTCCAACTCTGCTTGAAAAGTTGCATGCAACATGTAAATAAGAATCAGGAGATGTTAATATGGTGCTGATTCTCGACCCGACTGCCTTATTGGCTCACGATATTGCGGACTCTGGCCCGGATGCCGGCGCCCTTCAGGGCAAGCGCATCGTCATTCGCATCGACATGCTGTGGCGTAGCTGGGACTGGGTGAGCGAGGTCTGGGCGCAGGCGTTGCGTGCGGAGGGCGCCGAGGTGACCTTCTGGCGCAGTTGCGGTCGTGTGGGTGAAGAGGGCGTGGCAGCGGATCGCGATTATGGCGAACTGCTCGCACGTAGCGACATGGCCATTGTCGGCCTTGGCAATTGCGGCTCCTGCACCAGTTGGACCATCGCCGATGCACTGCGAGCCGCAGCGACCGGCATTCCCACTATCGCGATCGCGACCGCGCATTTCGAAGGGCTGGCCAACAATCTGGCCAAGCGGGGCGGCCGTTCGGGCCTGCGCCTCCATATCCTGCCCTATCCCCTGGACATCCTGCCGAAAGAACAGGTCAATGACATTGCAAGAGACCAATATCGATCGTTTCTGCGGAATTTCGGGGTGCGAAGCCGACTGGCTGAGCAGTCGGCGGCATGAGGCCGACGACGACATCGTTGCTTTCAACAATTGGGCGATGGCGCAGGGCTGGGGCGATGGCCTGCCGCTGATCCCGCCGACACAGGAACGGGTGCAGGATTTCCTGGTCGCGGGGGGGCGCTTCCCCGATGAACTGGTTGCGGTGTTGCCGCCGCTTCGATCCGAATGCACGGTGGAAAAGATCGCGATCAACGCGGTCATGGCCGGATGCACGGGCACCGCCATGCCGCTTCTGTGCGCAACGATCGAGGCGCTGGCCGACCCGAAATTCGATCTGGCGGGTCTTAATGCGACCACCGGCTCCGTGATTCCGGCGATGATCGTCAACGGAGCGATCCGCAACCGGCTCGACATTCCCTGTCAGGCGGGTTGCCTGGGTGGTGTTGCTGGCCCGGCGGTCGCGATCGGCCGGGCCATTCGCCTGATCATGCGCAATGTCGCAGGGCAGTTGATCGGTTCCACTTCACAGAGCGTCTATGGTACGCCGGGTCGCGTGGCGGGGATCGTCTTTGCCGAGTGGGAGGAACGCTCGCCCTGGGCGCCGTTGGCGCAGAGGCGCGGGGTGACGGGCGATGCGGTCAGTGTCTATGGCGCGATGGGCACGGCCAATATCTGCGATGTGGTGGCCGACAGCGCTGACGGCTTTCTGGACATCATCGCCAAATCCATGGCCTATCCGGGGGCCAATGGCTTTCTGACCTCGTCGGCTTTTGCTGAAACGCTGTGCGCGATCAATCCGATCTGGGCGGAGGTCATCGCCAGGGCCTATCCGGACATGGCGGATGTGCAGGCCTATCTCTGGGACAAATGCGCGTTGCCGATCGATTGGTGGCGACCCGAATATCGCGCGCCTATCGAGGCGCTGGGCCGGATCAAGCCCGATGGTCGTGTTCATCTGGTCCCCACGCCCGATGATGTGCTGGTAATGGTGGCGGGCGGGGAGGGTAGCCTGCATGCCGCGATGCTGCATAGCTGGGGTACCTGTCTCACTGTAACGCGCCCGATAATTGGAGGATGACTGCGCAGATCATCATCGGGGATCGTGTGCTTGGTCGGGATGAGGCTCTCGACAGGGCTGCGCGGCTTGCCAGCGCCATGGCGGAGGCGGGCGTTGCGGCAGGGGATGCGGTCGCACTGCTCCTGCGCAACGATTTTGCGGTGCTGGAGGCGAATCTGGCGGTGCGTCGGCTCGACGCCTATGGTGTGCCGATCAACTGGCACTGGCATGCGGAGGAGATCGGCTATGTGCTGCGCGACTGCGCGCCCCGGCTGCTGATCGGCCATGCCGACCTGCTGGAAAAGGTGCGACACGTTATCCCCGACGGTCTGACAGTGATCGCCGTCGATGGGGCGGCGGATGGCTGGCGCGATTACAACATCTGGATCGCCGCGCATGACCCTTTTGCGGGTAATGGCAATGGTCTTGGTTCGTCCATGGTCTATACGTCCGGTACGACGGGGCGGCCCAAGGCGGTCAAGCGCTTGCCCGCTACTGGCGCGGAATCGGCGCAACGCGCGCGGGTGCTTTCCGTCATCCATGATACGGCGCCGGGCAATGTCGCGCTTGTGACGGGACCGCTCTATCATCTGTTCAGTCAGGCGATCCTGATGGCGACCTTCCACGCTGGCGGCACGGTCGTCGTGATGGACCGTTTCAATCCCGAACACTGTCTGGCGCTGATCGAGAAACATCGCGTCACCCACAGCGCGCTTGTCCCTACATTGTTCGTGCGCCTGCTGCGCCTGCCCGATGCGGTGAAGGCGCGGCATGACCTGTCGACGTTGCGCCATGTCGTCCATTCCGGCGCACCCTGTCCGCCGGAAATCAAGCGCGCGATGCTCGACTGGTGGGGACCGGTGCTGCACGAAACCTATGGATCAACCGAAACCGGTGTCGTTACCAAAATTGGTCCGCAGGAATGGCTCGCGCGTCCGGGCAGCGTCGGCAAGCCGGTTCTGACGGGCGAGGTCCGTATTCTGGGCGAGGATCGGCAATGGGCCGGACCCGGTGTGATCGGCGATGTTTACCTGCGTATCCATGGCACACCGGATTTCACCTTCCATGGCGACCCGGCCAAGCGCGCAGCGGTGGAGCATGATGGCCTTATTACTTGCGGCGACATCGGCTGGCTGGACGAGGAGGGCTATCTCTTCCTGTGCGACCGGCGTGTGGACATGGTGATTTCGGGCGGCGTCAACATCTATCCGGCGGAGGTCGAGGCGGCCTTGCTCGAACATCCTGCCATTATCGACTGCGCCGTGTTCGGAGTTCCAGATTCCGAATTCGGGGAAGCGCTGGTCGCGCAAATCCAGTCGGACGAAGCGTTGCAGGTCGAGGCGGTGCAGTATTTCCTGCGCGAACGGATCGCAGGATATAAAATACCCCGATACATCATCCTGACCCAGGCCCTGCCGCGCGAGGAGACGGGCAAGATCATGAAGCGCAGGTTGAAGGAGGCTTTTCTGGAAGGGGAACGGGCAAATGGTTGAACCGGCCATGGGCGCGCTGGCGGGGCTGAAGGTTATCGACATGGCCTCGCTCTATGCCGCGCCGCTCGCCGCCACGATCATGGCGGATTTCGGGGCGGATGTGCTGAAGATCGAACCGCCCGAGGGGGATCAGTTCCGGGGCAGCAAGATGTGGCCGCTGATTGCGCGCGGCAAACGCTGCCTTGCGCTGGACCTCCGTTCACCCGATGGGATCGAGGCGCTGAAGGCGCTGATCGCGCAGGCCGACGTGGTGGTTGAAAATTATCCGGCGGGGGTGCTGGTGAAGCGCGGCATCGGCTGGGATGTGCTGTCGGCGATCAACTCGCGCCTCGTGATGCTCAGCGTCTCCTGCTTCGGGGCGACTGGTCCCTATAGCGACCGGCCGGGATCGGGCACGATCGGAGAGGGATTTGGAGGCCTGACCTGGCTGATGGGCGAGGAGGACGGCCCACCGATGCTGCCATCGGTCGCGCTGGGAGACGCTGTAGGGGCGATGAGCGCGGTGATCGGCACATTGACCGCGCTCTATTGGCGCGAGCGAAGCGGTTGTGGCCAGAAAATCGACGCCAGCCTGTTTGAGCCGATCCTCCAGATCGTCGCGCATGCCGCGCAGCGCTGGACGCCCGGTCATGCACCCGAGCGGTGCGGATCGCGGCTGCCCGGTGTGCTGCGCAATGTCTATCGCACCGCCGACATGCGCTTCGTGGCCATATCGGCCAGCACCGTCCGGCATCAGGCCGATCTTGTGGCGCTGGTGGAAGGGGAAGGCGACGAGGATGCACGGGTTGCTGATTGGGTCGCCGGGATATCACAGGCGGATGTCGTCGCGACGCTGGTCACACGGCGCATTCCCGTCACACCCGTCAACAGCATGGATGCATTGCTTGCAGACCCCCATGTGCGGGAGAGGGGCAGTCTGATCCATGTGGAAAGCGATGCCCTTGGTGACCTGGCGCTGGCTGCGCCCACGCCACGTCTCTCCGCGACACCGGGGCGTATGGGCGACGTGAATCCAGTGCTGGGTCGTGATCTGGCGGAGATGCTGGCACTGTGGCAGCGGGCCTAGGTCCGCTGGTCGCCGGGCGATGGCGCTTTGCGGCGCATCTGGGCATCGCGTCGGCGGACAGGCCCATGCTGGCTGCGTCGACTGGATCGCGCGATCCGGTGGAACAGATCGCCCGTGCGGCGGCTCGGGGCTTTGCCGGGATCAGTGACAACAATTTGCGGGCGCGCGACTCAGTAACGCAGCAGCGGATGGGCGCAGCGCTTCGCGACCATGGACTGGGCATGGGGACATTCACATTCCAGGCGGTCGGCACGGAAACACCCTTTTACTGGGGTATGCCCGTCGCAGATATGAATGCCACCTTGGCTGGCGCACTGGCCGCAGCGGACCATGTGGGTGGCGGATGTATCAATGCTATCCTGCTGGACGCAGGCACGTCCATGCTCGAACAGCGAGCGCGTGCTGCGCACAATCTGGCAAGAGCTGCCGAGATCGCCTTTGCCGCAGGTTTCCGCCTGGCGCTTGAATCCGTCAGCCGTAAGCGGATGCCGAATATTCTGATCGACGGGGGCGAGGACGTCGCCGAACTTGTCCATGCAAGTGGCTCGCCCCATCTCGGCCTCATCCTCGACAGTTGTCATTGCCATTGTAGCGGTGACGACATGGCTGCGCTGGTGCGTGCCCATGCCGATTGCCTGGCTGCCGTCCAGATTGCCGACATGCCCGGTCGGGTCGAGCCAGGCGCGGGTGAAATCGATTTTGTACCGATGATGGCTGCACTGGCGGACATTGGCTGGCGTGGTCTGATCGAAGCGGAATTCGATCCCCTGCACAGCGGCCTTGAAGGCGAAGGGGATGCTTTGGCCGCTTTGGTTCGTCTTGGCTGATTCAGTTTTGTCGATCGGGCATATGCACGATCAGTCCATCCAGCGCGGGAAGCAGGCGAATCTGGCAAGACAGGCGGGATTCGGGGCGCCGGTCGAAAACGAAGTCGAGCATGTCGGTTTCGTCGGCGGGCGGTGCACCGACAACGTCCACCCAGTCGGCATCGACATAGACATGACAGGTCGCGCAGGCACAGCTTCCGCCGCATTCCGCGACAATGCCCTCGACGCCGTTACGCCTGGCCACTTCCATGACCGACTGGCCGACGTCGCCCTCGACAGTGCGCGCGGTGCCGACCGAACTGATGAAAGTGACCCGCAGCATATAGTCTCCAAAATCGCACTCTGCTTGATAAGCGGAACCATGCCACTGGCGTGAAGTGGCTATGTGGGACGGCCCACATAATCATATGTGCGATCCCTGCATGCCCTCCTTGCAACGACTTCGGACCCGCGCGCAAGCTGGCAAAATGAACAGTCAGCGTCGTTGGCCGGACCTGTACGATCTATCGTCGCGTCCTTGTTAATTTAGGTACTTATAAGTATCTATCATGCCAGCGAACAGCGTGTGATGAATGCAAGATCGAGCGGACCCGAAGGCCGCACAGATAACAGGAGAGAGCGATGAAGGCTGCGGTTTTCAAGGGGGCGGGCATACCACTGGTAGTGGAAATATTGCCCGATCCTGAACCCGGCGAGGGGCAGGCCGTCATCAAGGTGCAGCGTTGCGGTATATGCGGGACCGACCTTCATATGACGTCGGGCCATGGCAATGATTTTCCGGACAACAGCGTCATCGGCCATGAATATTGCGGCGAGGTCGTGGCGATCGGAAAAGGTGTCGATACTCTCAAAGTTGGCCAGTTTGTCACAGCCATGCCTGTCGGTGGTTGCGGGCATTGCGCGCCATGTCTGGCGGGCTATCCCATGGCATGCGCCCAGATGCAGGGGCTGGTCGGCGGTTTTGGCGAATATATGCGGATCGCTGCGCAAAGCTCGGTCATTTTGCCTGAAACCCTTTCTCCCGCTGATGGCGCGCTCGTCGAACCGCTGGCGGTGGGCTTGCGCGGAGTACGACTGGCCCAGATGCAGCCGGGTGCACGCGTTGCCGTGCTGGGAGCCGGAGGCATCGGACTTGCGGCCATCTATTGGGCGCGGCTGCTGGGAGCGGGCAAGGTCGTCGCCCTCTCACGCTCCACACGACGCGCGGACCTTGCGATGCAGATGGGCGCGACCGGTTTCGAGACGCTGGGCGAGGGGGAGGTCGAGCGGATGGTGGCCCTGTTGGGCGGTATGCCCGACATTGTGCTGGAATGTACCGGGGCCGTCGGCATGACGCAGAAGTCGATCGAACTGGTCACGCCGGGTGGCACGGTGGTGTCGCTGGGCTTCTGCACCGCGCCCGACCCGATCCTGCCGTCGTTGGCCACCTGGAAACAGGTGACGATGAAATTCTCTTTCGCCTACGACCTGCGTGAGTTTCAGCATTGTGCCGACGTGATGGCGGCGGGGCATGTCGAACCGCGCCTGATGATTTCACGAACGGTCGGGCTGGACGCTTTGCCCGACCTGTTTGAAGCACTGCGCGCGGGCGCCAACGAAACCAAGATTCATGTCGATCCATGGGGCGGCCAATGACCAGTCAGGAAAGCATTCGCAGCGATCAGATACTGACGCCGGAGGCGATGCTGGCGGCGTCCACGGCCCGGACTGGCCTGTCCGACTTTGGCGATCCCGCCTTCCGCGAGGGGCTGGACCTGCTATTGTCCGATATTCGCGCGCTGGACCTCGCGCCCGTCTGTATCCAGACAAGTGCATATAGGATCGGGCAATCGCTCGATACACGTGCGCTGGCGGTCAAGGGGCTGAAGGAAAGGCCCGACGTCCTCGACAGGCCGATCGTTCAGCCGATTATCATTGCCGGTCTTGTCCGGTCGGGCACGACCGCTCTGCATCTTCTCCTGTCGCTGGACCCTCAGTTTCAGGGGCCGGAACATTGGCTGACCGTCTATCCCATGCCGCGCCCACCGCGTGAGAAATGGGCGGACATTCCCGCTTATATTTCACAGAAGGCAACGCTGGACGCCTTTCTCGCTGTGTCGCCGGAAGCCGCCGACGATCATATGATGACGGCGGAGGGGATCGAGGAATCCCTGTTTATTCTGGGGTCGAGTTTCTCCAGCAACATGTGGCCGTCCATGTGGAATGTGCCCAATTATGACCGCTGGTATCGGGGCCGGGACGACAGCGACAGTTATCTCTGGCTGGCCGATGTCCTGCGCCTGATCGGTGCGGGGGATGAGCGACGCTGGCTGCTCAAGAACCCCACCGATCTGTTCTCCTTGCAGGAAGTGCTTGGCGTTTTTCCCGACGCAAAGGTCATCCAGACCCATCGCGATCCGGTGGAGTCCATGCCCTCCGTCAGTAACCTCATCTTCTCTGCCCGCCGCGCCTTTTGCGGAGACAAGGCGGACAGGGCGGATGTAGGCCGACGCGAAGCGGAGGTTTGGGCGCATGCGCTGGAACGGGCGCACGCCGTGCGGGCGACCAGCAGCAACCAGTTTGTTGATGTCGAATTTACGGATTTTACGCGCGATCAGATGGGCGTCATCCAGTCGATCTACGACCAGTTCGACCTGACGCTGAGTGCAGAAACCGAGGCTGCCATGCGGGCCTGGCTGGCCGCCCATCCGCGACGGACGACCAAAGGACCAAAGCACAGCCCGGAAGATTTCGGTCTGACGCGGCGGCAGCTTGAGGAGCGCTTCGCCGCCTATCGCGCCCGGCGCGGTTATATCTGATGTCTGTCTAGATAATGCCGTTCCGGGACAGTTCGTCGAGCGCCGCCTCGTCCAGCCCCAGTTCCTGCGCCAGCACCGCGCGCGTATGTTCGCCCAGCATAGGCGGCGCCCGATAGTCGGTAATGGGCGTTTCGGAAAAGTTCAGCGGGCTGCGAATGACGTCGAGATCGGGTTTCAGAGGATGCGGCGCGCGTACACGCAGGCCGCGATGCACAGCTTGCGGATAGGCGAACACCTGTTCCAGATCGTTGATCGGTCCGCTGGGAATCCCGGCCGCGCCCAATTTATCCAGCCAATAGTCGACCGTGTTTGTCGCGAAGATCGCGTTGAAAACCTCGGTGATCTCATCGCGATGCTCGACGCGCAGCACATTGGTATGAAAGCGCGGATGCGTCGCCAGTTCAGTGTGCTTCACCGCGTCGCATAGCGCCACATATTGCTTGTCATTGCCCGAGGTGATCATGATCGCGCCGTCGCTGCACGCGAACATGCTGGTGGGCATGCCGCCATTGCCCTGCGTGCCGCGCCGTACCGGCACCTGATCTGCCGTCAGATAGATTTGCGCATAGTGCGACAGGGCCGACACGCCGCAGTCCAGCAGCGCTATGTCGATATACTGCCCCTCACCCCCGCCAGCGTCGCGATGGTAAAGCGCGGCCAATATGGCATTGGCGACGTTCAGGCCAGTGAACAGGTCGATGATGCTGGGGCCGACTTTCATCGGGCCGGCACCCGGCTTTCCATCCGGTACGCCTGTGACGCTCATCAGGCCGCATTCGCCCTGGAACACGGCGTCATAGCCCGGCTTGGTCGCCAGCGGTCCGGTCTGGCCATAGCCAGTGACGGAGCAATAGATGATGCCGGGATTGATAGCCTTCAGGTTTTCATAATCCAGGCCATAGCGTTTGAGATCGCCGACCTTGTAATTTTCCATGACGACATCGCTGGATTTGACCAGTTCCCGGATCAGTGCTTGTCCGGCGGGCTGCGCGATGTTGAGCGCCACAGACCGCTTGTTGCGGTTCACCGACATATAGAAGGCGTTTTCGCGCGTGGGTTTACCCTCTGCATCGCGCAGATAGGGTTCGCCGAAGATGCGTGCATCGTCGCCCACCACGGGCCGCTCGATCTTGATGACGTCAGCGCCCATGTCGGCCAGGACCTGGGAGCCGAACGGCCCCGCAAGTACGCGCGTGAGATCGAGGACGCGGATCTTTTCTAGGGGCAGTCTGGCCATGGTTCACCTTGTCGACAACAGCCTGATCCCTTGCTGCCGGATGCCGGGATGACAAGTCCGCGCACGGGTATGTTCACAACCATGATATGCCGCGCACGGCAAGCCCCCCAGGCTTTCCGTGCGCTCGCCTTTTGGCCGACAATGGTTCACATCCGCTGACAGAAGACAATGGGAAAGGACGGGAGCCACATGGGCGACATCTTGCGGGACATGCCGGTGGACGGCGTTTGTCGGCTGACACTCAATCGTCCAGAGGCGCTTAATTCCCTGACCTTCGCGATGTACGCCGAATTGATCGACCATCTGGAAGCGGTGCGGTACGACCATGATGTCCGCGTCGTGGTGCTGACCGGCGCGGGCCGGGGCTTTTGCGCCGGACATGATATCCGCGCGAGCGGCGTGCCCGAATGGGTGTCGGCCGATCTGGGCAAAGCGCAATTCCAGCGGCGGGTGATGGACAAGCTGGGTCAGATTCCGATCCTGATGCGCGCCCTGCCGCAGCCGGTGATCTGCGCGGTTAACGGCGTGACGGCTGGCGCGGGCTATCCCCTTGCGCTGGCCGCCGACATGACGATCGCGGCGCGATCGGCCAAGTTCGTCAACGCCTTTCACAATGCGGGCACGGGCCATGAAATGGGCTTCAGCTATTTGCTGCCCCGGTTGGTCGGCATGCAGCGTGCGGCGGAACTGATGTTGACCGGTCGCGCGGTGATGGCGCAGGAGGCGGCGCAGATCGGCCTGATCCTGCGGTGCGTCGAAGACGAAGTGCTGATGGAGGAGGCGCTCAAGCTGGCCGATGCGATCATGGTCAACAGCCCGATTGGCATCTCAGTGACGAAAAGCTCGCTGTGGCACAATGTCGATGCGCCCAGCATGGAGGCCGCGATCGAAATGGAGAACCGGGCGATCTTCATGAGCCAGTCGACTGAAGACAGCGCTGAAAAGCGCAAGGCCTTCATGGAAAAGCGTCGGCCGGATTTCACAGGGAAATAATATGAGCATCATTGATCCGCTGCTTCAGCCGCTGACATTGCGTGGCCTGACCCTGCCCAACCGGGTGGTGATGGCGCCGATGACCCGCTATCGATCGCCGCTGGGCGTACCGACGCCCGAAATGGCAAGCTATTATGCGCGCCGTGCGGCCACGGGGCTGGGGGCGATCCTGACTGAAGGCGTGGCGCTGCCCCATTATGCCGCCGCCGATCATCCCGACATTCCGCGCCTGGACGGTGTGGACGTGCTGAACGGCTGGAAGGCGGTGGTCGACGCCGTACATGATGCGGGCGGGGTCATTATCCCGCAACTCTGGCATCAGGGACCAATGTGGAATGTGGAAAATGTCGGGACGGGTACGGGTAATCCCATGCGCCCATCCGGCATTTGGGGACCGGCTGACGGCGTCATTTCCTTCCGTTCTGAAGGGCGCGAGGAAAGCCTGACGTCCGTACCGCAGATGGGCGACAGCGATATCGCCGATATCATCGCCGCCTATGCGCTGGCTGCTCGTAACGCCGTGGCGCTGGGCGTGGATGGCATCGCGATCCATGGCGCGCATGGCTATCTGATCGACAGTTTCCTGTGGGATTATACCAATCGCCGCGCGGATCAGTGGGGCGGCGATCCGGCGCGACGGGCGGCCTTTGGCGCGGCTGTAGTCCGGGCGATCCGTGCGGAAATTGGCCAAGATATGCCGATCGTGCTGCGTTTTTCCCAGTTCAAGATGCAGGATTATCGCGCGGTGTTGGCTAATACGCCCGACGCGCTTGGTGACCTGCTGGGGCCGTTGGCCGATGCTGGCGTCGACCTGTTCGACGCCAGCCAGCGTTATTTCGACACGCCGATTTTCGAAGGATCGAACCTCAACCTTGCGGGCTGGGCGAAGAAGTTGACCGGCAAGGCGTCGATGACGGTTGGCGGCGTGGCGCTCGACAAGGCAAAGGGAGGCGCCAAGCATATCGACGACAGCCAGCAATCTGTGAACAACCTGCCGCTGCTGGTCGAACGTTTCGAGCGCAGCGAATTTGATCTGGTCGCCGTGGGGCGGGCGATCCTCAATGATCCTGACTGGTTCACCAAGGCGAAGGACGGCCAGCCGTTCCTGCCCTTCGATCCTGCCAATCTGGAGCGGCTGGCATGAGCGATCTGGAGGCGCGGATCGACCGGCTGGAATCGCTCGCCGCGATCCAGCAGCTTCCCATATGCTATGCGCTGGCGGTCGATGGGCGCGACCTGGACGCGTGGGTCAAATTGTTCGTGCCCGACGTCCATTGTGGGCGGCGCGGCACCGGGCGTGATGTGCTGAGGTCGATCATCGAGCCGGCGGTCAGGACATTCTACCGATCGATCCACCAGATTTGCGGCCATAAGGTCGAATTTGACGATGCCGACCATGCCCGTGGCGTCGTCTATTGCCGTGCCGAGCATGAGGATGACGGCAAATGGGTGGTCATGGCGATTGCTTATTTCGACAGCTATGCGCGGCGCAACGGGGAATGGTTCTTCGTGCGGCGGCGCGAAAAACACTGGTACGCGGCCGACTGGGAGGAGCGCCCGACGGCTCCTTTTACCGGCTGGGCGGCACATGAAGTTCCGCCTGATCTGCCGCAGGATTTTGAAAGCTGGAACCCGTTCTGGGTCGATGAGGACAAGGACTGGCTGACGCGTTTGACCACGCAGCCGACAGCCTGAAACAGATAGTGAGGAGAGCGAAATGAGCGACAGGCAGCGTTTCGAGGGGCGTTCGGTAATCGTGACCGGCGCGGGATCGGGCATTGGCGAAGCGGCGGCATTGGCTTTTGCGGCGGAAGGGGGGCGAGTCACTATCGCCGAACTGGATGCCGCCAAGGGTGAGGCTGTGTGCAAGGCGATCGTGGACAAGGGCGGCATCGCCCGCTTCGCTCGCACCGACGTAACTGATGAGGCGTCGGTCAAGGCAATGGTAGAGGCGGCCTGCGCGGCCCATGGCCCTGTGCGCCATGCGTTCAACAATGTAGGCGCGGCCAAGCCCGGCAGCCTGGAGACGCTGAGCCTGGAGGACTGGAACTGGACCGTCCAGATATCGCTGACCACGACGTTCCTGGCCATGAAGCATGAAATTCCCGTGATGAAAGCCAATGGGGGTGGCACGATCGTCAACACTGCGTCGATGTCCGGGCGCATCTACACCCAGTCGGCGCCGCCATCCTACTCGGCCGCCAAGGCGGGGGTCATCCACCTCAGCCAATATGCAAGCTGCGCCTATGCCCCTGACAATATCCGGGTGAACAGCGTGCTGCCGGGCCTGACCGCCACGCCGCAGATCGCGGGGATGTTCACGCCGGAGCAGCAGGCCGAAGTGGCGGCAGAGCATCAGGTCATCCATCGTTCCGTGCAACCGTGGGAGATTGCCGCGACGGTCCTGTTCCTGTCGAGCGACGATGCGGCAATGATCACCGGGCGCGGTATCGAGGTGTCAGGGGGCGGCGCGCATCCGGGTTGAAGGTGGTGCGGCGCGAAAAAAAAGGCCCGGCGGATCATCGCTGGGCCTTTTGCATAGCGGGGCGGCCGATCAGGCGCGTTCGAAGATCGCCGCGGCTCCCTGACCCCCGCCCACGCACATCGTTTCCAGGCCATAGCGTGCGCCGCGACGCTGCATTTCGTGCAGCATCGAGGCCAGAATGCGGGCGCCGGTGGCTGCGATCGGGTGCCCCAGCGAAATGCCGCCGCCATTGACGTTGAGCTTGTCCGGGTCGTTCCAATCCCAGCCCTTGAGCACGCCCAGAACCTGCGCGGCAAAGGCTTCGTTGAGTTCGACGAGGTCGATGTCGTTCCAGCCAAGCCCGGTCCGGCGTAACAGCTTTTCTACCGCTGGAACCGGACCGACGCCCATCAGCGCGGGATGGCAACCGGCGACCGCATAGCCGACGAAGCGGGCCATGGGGGTGAGGTTCAGTTCCTTCAGCTTCTCTTCCGACACGATCAGGCAGGCGGCGGCGGCGTCATTCTGTTGGCTGGCGTTGCCGGCGGTGGTGATGCCGTCCTTCATCAGCGGGCGTAGCCCTGCCATGCTGTCTGCCGTGGCGTCTGGCCGCATGCCTTCATCGCGCTCCACAATGACCTCGCCCTTGCGGGTCTTGACCGTTACCGGCACCAGTTCGTCCGCGAAAAGGCCCGCATCCCATGCTGCGGTGGCGCGCTGATGGCTGCGTGCGGCGTAGGCGTCCGCGTCGGCGCGCGCGATCCCATACTCGCGCGCCACATTTTCCGCCGTTTCGATCATGCCGGAAATCACGCCGAAGCGCTCGACAGGTTGCGACCGTTCGCGTTGTCGCTCAAGCCGGTCGTATAGTGTCGCATTTCCTGCGCGCATGCCCTTGCGCATGCCGTTGGTATAATATTCGACGTTGCTCATGCTTTCCGCGCCGCCCGCGAGAATGACGTCGGCCATGCCGCTCTGCACCATCGCGGCGGCAGTCGCCACGGCGGTAAGGCCACCCGCACAGCGCCGATCAAGTTGCATACCTGGTACCTCCAGCGGCAGGTCGGCGGCCAGAGCCGCCCACCGCCCGATGCTGGGCGCTTCGCCATTGGCATAGCTTTGGGCCAGGATCACGTCGTCGATCGCTATCGGGTCGATGCCGCTGCGCGTCACGGTCGAGCGGATCACCGCTTCGGCCAACCGCTCAGCGGGCACTTCCGCCAATGATCCCAGATATTTGCCAACGGGAGTACGGACCGGCGAAACGATATAGGCTGTGCGCATGGAATGAGAGTCCCGCTAAGATCAGGAAAAAGATGCTGGACGCCCTATAAATGGTGCGGCTGCGAAAGGCATGGGGGCGGGCGATCCATCATGTTCCTGATGGCAAGACCTGATTCAGAACGGTGCAACCGGAAGCACGGAGAACCAATGTTCCAGATGATCGAGGAACGCGCTGATCCGGGTCGACCAGTAGCGTTCGCGATGATGACTGATGTGGCACACAGGCTGCGGCATCGTCCAGCTTTCGAGCAGCGGCACCAGCAATCCCTGTTGCACGAAGGGCGCGGCGAAATGGGCGATGTCGTTGATGATGCCCTGTCCGGCGACAGCGGCGCGGCGCCGCAGGTCGCCCTGTGCCAGCGCCAGCGCACAAGTCAGGTCCAGCGTGAATCTGCGGCCGTCGGGCCCGGCGAAATACCATTCCCACAGGCGACCGCTCACCGGATCGACATAACCGATGCAGCGATGGCGTAGCAGGGCTTCGGGACAGTCCGGCACGCCATGTCGTTCCAGATAGGCGGGGGCGGCGAGGAAGATGGTTCGGCTCTGGCCCAGAATGCGCGAAAGGACACGATTTGGCGTTGCGCCCTGTGGTGCGATCGAGCGAATGGCGATGTCGGCGCTGGCTTCCCCCAGGTCGAACTGGCGCTGGCTGCGCAGGATGTGGATCGACACCGCCGGATGCCTGTCCTGAAAGCCTTGCACGGCATCCAGCAGGAAGGCGTCGACACCATCGGACATTTCGATGCGGAGCACGCCGGAAAGGATTGCCGCACGATCTTCGCGTGCAAGATCGCCGTCCATATCGTCGATGCGCGGCAGGGTGTCACGGCACATGTCCAGATAGCGCACGCCTTCATGCGTCAATTGCAGTGAACGAGTGGTGCGATGGAGCAGGGAAACGCCCAGATGTTTTTCCAGATTCCCGACATGCTCCGACACCGATGCCGCCCCAACCTGAAGCGCGTGGGCTGCCCGGCTGAAACTTCCATGTTCAGCCACGGCCATGAAGGATCGCATGCACTGTAGTTGATGGAATGCGGCCATTATATGGATAATCCGAATAATATATTCGTCATTGGACGGATTTTGTCCGGCAATATTCCGCTTATGACAAGCAAGAAAGCTAGAAATGATGGCCAGAAATAATGGCCAGAAATAATGGAGAGTCTATATGCGGATTATCGAACAACGCGTCGATGTGACGGCTGTGGCCGCCTGGGGTGACATTGTGGAAATGGCGGTGACGCTTTATCTGCCGGACCCCAGCCTGTTGCCGGAAAAGCCGATCGTTATCTTCGCTTGTCCGGGCGGGGGCTATTCGCGGCATTATTTCCATCTGCGCTTTGATGGGCATGAGGGCTATAATGAAGCCGCGTGGCATGCCGCGCGCGGAACCATCCATGTCGCGATCGACCATGTGGGGGTTGGCGAAAGCACGATCGGCGATCTGTCGAAAATCAGTTTCCAGACGTTGGCGGCGACCCATGACGCCTGCGTGCGGCAAATCGCGGACGCCTTGCGCACCGGAACGCTGGCGGAGGGCTTTCCGGCGCTGCCATCGCTGTTCGGCATCGGCATGGGCCAGTCGATGGGCGGCGGCGTGTCGATCTTGACCCAGGGGCGGTTCGCGACCTTTGACGCCATCGCCCCCTGCGGCGTCAGTGCGATCCATACGGCCTTGCCGCAACGGGACAAGGCCGCCTTCGACAATGGCAAGGCGCGTTTCGACGCGGTTGCGGACGGTAAGGTTCACAGCCATCTGGAAACCGAGCATGAAGGCGTCGATTATCTTTATGCCTTTCATTGGGAAGACGTGCCTGCCGATATTCTGCACGAGGATATGAAGGGCGGCTATCCGATCCGCGAAACCTCGCCCGTCTTTGGCAGTCTTACCATTCCCTATTGCGCGGTGCAGATGATGTTGCCGGGTGCATTCGCTGCGGACGCTGCGAAAGTGATGGTGCCGGTGCTGGTGGCCAATGGCGAGCGCGATACCTGCCCCCATCCACATGCGGAAGCCGCCGCCTATCCGGCCTCGCGCGATGTGAGCATCCATATCGTTCCGACCATGGCCCATATGCACAATTTCGCTTCGACGCGTGAGCGGCTGTGGCAGCGCTTGCACGACTGGTCCCGCATGGTTGCTCGCGCCGCCTTGCCCTTGCGCCTGTAAGCGGCTCCGCCGTCGATTCAGTCCATATCCGCCATGCGAATCCACCGGCGTTCGATGCTGGCCTGCTCCACCGCCTCGACCACGCGATGGACCGCCGCCGCTTCGGTAAAGCTGGGCGATCCTTCCGTGCCGTTGCGGATCGCCTTGACCATGTCTGAAAACATCCAGTCCATCGCCGCGAACGGGCGTGGTTCGGCGGACGTGTTCGCCATGCCCGGTACGGCATAAAGCGTTGGATCGACGGACACCTCTTCACAAGTGCGCTGGCCGTAAGTCAACAGGCGTGCGTCGCCCGCATAGAGCCGGGCTGATGGAAAATTGCCGAAACTGTCGTCCACCAGCAGCAGCCGTCCGCGATCACCCCAGATTTCGACCCGCCAGCCTTCCGTATCGGGTACGCACCAACCGGCTTGCAGGCTGCCGATGGCGCCATTGGCCATGCGCAGCGTCGCGCTGCCGAGATCATGTGTTTCGGGGCGCAGCACTTCGCCATTGGGCAGGTGCCATTCGGGAACGCCGGTCGTCAGCATGCCAGTTGCTTCCTCAACCGGTCCGATCAGGTGGGTGAGGAATAGCAGAGCATGGGTTGCGAAATTGCGCCAAGCGCTGCCGCCGCTGCTCTTTTCCGCCAGCCAGTAATAGGGGTCGGTATGTTCGGAAAAAGCGCTGTATGCATAGGGCTTGCCCTCATGTTCCACGAGCGGCAGCATCAACTGGACGTTGAAGCCCAGCGGCCGACCGATGAAGCCGCTGTCGATCATGGCCTTCATCTGCTGTGCATGGGGCGCCCAGCGGAACTGGGCATCGACCACGCCGACCACGCCCGCCGCCTGCTGCGCGTCCCGCATCGCCTCCGCATCAGCCAGATTTACGGCGAAAGGCAGCGCATCATAGACATGTTTGCCATTCCTGAGCGCGGCCATCACCATCGGCAAGCGGAAGGACGGACGGGTGCCGACATCAATGATATGGAGATCGGGGTCCGCCGACATCTCCTCATGATTCCAGTAGGCCTTGGGAATGTCATAATCGCGCGCGGCGCGTTCCGCCGTTTCCTGACGGGATGTGCAGATGGCGGCGAGTTCCACGCCTTCGATTCGCCGCCATGCCGCGCCATGCACCTTCAGGCTCCAGTTGGCGCTGATGATCCCGACCTTGAGCTTGTCCGCCATTGCTATCGTCTCCGCCATCATTGTAATTGGACGCATTAGTCCAAATAAATGCTGGGCAGGCAAGGCTGAAGGGGATCAAGGATATGATATGCTGACGGTGGATGGAAAGCGGCGACCGCGAGGGCGACCGACGGCGGGTGATGCCAGGGCCAGGGACACGGAAATGCTGAGCGCCGCCGCCACTTTGTTCGAACAGCGTGGCTTTGCCGGTGTGACCATGACGGAGGTCGCTCGACTGGCCCGGATCAGCAAGACAACGCTCTATACGCGCTATCCGACCAAGGCATTGCTGTTCCGGGCCATCTGTAGCTATGCGTGCCGCGTGTCGGCCGATCATATCGCTTCGGTGGTGATGGAGGGGCGTAAGCCCGCCGCGGTGCTGGCGGATTTCGGCGACGCCATCCTGACAGCGATGCGCGATGAGGCGTCCGACCGCTTTTTGCGTCTTGCCATATTCGAAGCCCCGCGTTTCCCTGATCTCGCCGAACAGATTTACCTGGAAAGCCGGGTCGTCGCCGCGCCGCTTACCGCCTATTTCACCGAACTGGTGCGGCAGGGCCGTTTGTCTGGGCACGACCCCGCATCGTTGGCGGATCAGTTCGTGGCCCTCATCACCGGCGGTCATGGCGGTTTGCTCGAACGGGAGGACAGGCGCGATGCCGGGTTGCGGGTTGCGGGCGCGCTGGCGCTCATCCTTCCGCTTCTTACGGATACTGTCACCGCATATGCATAAGGGCCGGGGCATGCACCCGGCCCTTACACCCCCATTTTAGCATGCGACCTTGCCGGAAACCGGATCAGGTCATCAGGCTATTTCATGCTGTGCGACCATCGCTGTTTCCGGTGCGCCGCGGACGCCCCGGACCAGACGACCGGGCAGGGCGCCGGTGGCCTCACCGTTGCGATAGGTGACGGCGCCGCTGACGATGGTGGCGATATAGCCCTTGGATTTTTGCGTCAGGCGCTTGCCACCGGCTGGCAGGTCGGCCTTCACCTTTGGACGGTAAAGAACCATATTGTCGATATCGATGATGTTGACGTCGGCCTTATAGCCGGGCGCAAGGACACCACGATCACCCAGACCAACGGATTTTGCCGGCTGACTGGTTAGCGCCTTGATGACCGTCGGCAGATCCAACCCATCGCGGCCCAAACGGCCCGTCAGCATATAGGTGGTATAGGCCGCGTCGCAGATCATGCCATAATGCGCGCCGCCATCGCCCAGCGCGATGATCATATTATCCTGCCCGATCAGGTCGCGGGACATGTCCAGATAATGGCGGACATTTTGTGAATAGGAACACAGGATCGCGTGCCCGTCATCTTCCAGCAGAGCGTCGTAAATTAGCTCATGTGCGGGCACGCCATGCCGTTCGGCCTCGGCCTGTAAACTGTCTTCCGGTGCGAAATTATAATCGGCCGGGTCGTTGATGCGGTAGAGCGCAGTGATCGACTTGAGCAGGCCGACGAAGGAGGGATTGGGATCTTCCGGTTCCTCCGACAACAGGCGCGCACGGAGTTCCGGGTCGCGCATCCGGGCAACCTTTTCTTCGAGCGGCAGCTTTGCGATCTCCCGAAAGCTCGGGTTGAGCGAAAAAGGATGATAGCTCAGGTCCAGACCGTAAAGTACGCCCATGGGGCGTGGCATGAACTGTGCGCGAATGGTCAGGCCGTCAGCCTTCGCCTGTTGCACGCCTGCGACATAGCGGCCCCAGTTTTCGGAACGGAATGGGGTTGCGATCAGGCTGAAAGTTACCGGGCAGCCGGTCGTTTCCGCAATCGTGCGGAAAATCTTCATTTCCGTTTCAGCATCATTGTCGAGATTGGGATTGCACTGGAAGGTGCCGGCACCGGCATCCTTCAGTCCCTCCGCCAAGGCGAGCACTTCGTCCAGTTCGGTGGTGACAGACGGAGCGAATTCGCCGGAACGGAAGCGGTGGAACAGATTGCGCGAACTGGCCACGCCCAGCGCACCGGCCTTCACCGCCTCGCTCACGCAGCGGCGCATTTCGACCAGATCCTCCAGCGTCGGCGGCTCCAGATTCGCGCCGCGTTCACCCATGACGAACACACGCAACGGACTGTGCGGGATTTGCGTCGCGAAATCGACATCGGATTCCCGTTGGGCGAGCGCGTCCAGATAGTCGGGAAAGCTGCTCCAGTTGAACGGCACGCCTTCGGCCATGACGACTTCCGGAATGTCCTCCACGCCCTCCATCAGCTTGATCATCAACTGGTGATCGCCATCGCGCACAGGCGCAAAGCCGACTCCGCAATTACCCATGACGACGGTGGTAACGCCATGATCAGAAGAGGGCGCCATTCGGCTTTCCCAGGTGATTTGACCATCATAATGGGTATGCACATCGACGAAGCCCGGCGTCACCGTCAGTCCGCTGGCGTTGATTTCCTCACGGCCTGAGCCGGACACCGCGCCGATGTCGACGATGACACCGTCGCGCACGGCGACGTCCCCGACAAAGGGTTCGGCGCCCGTGCCGTCAACAATCATACCGCCGCGGATCACGATGTCATATTGATTGCTCATCTCATTCCTCTCACTGTCCCTGGGTCCGTGGACTCGCTGCGGCCCTACTGAATAGCAAATACTATTTATCTCGCCAACGAGACAAAAACAATGGTAAATTGACGGCATGAATGACTTTGTAGACCGGGAAATGGTTGTGGGCACGCGGCGCAGAGTGCGTCGAACGACGACGGAAATCCGTGCGCTGATCCTTGATGCGGCACGCGCGGTGTTCGCCGAGCGCGGCTTTGCGGGGGCGACCACCCGGCATATCGCCGGACGCGCCGAAGTCGCAGAGCCGCTGATTTTCAACAATTTTGGCAGCAAGGCCACGTTGTTCGCAGAGGCGGTTATCGAGCCGTTCAACACGCGCTTCAGCGAATTTCTGGCGTTGAGCGATAATCTGCCGCCCGACCGTGAACAACGCAGCGCCCATTTCGTTCAGGCGCTCTATCCGTTTCTGCGCGACAATGCGGATATGCTCCTCGCGCTCGTCAAATCGTCGGGGGACATGGACTCGACGGAGCTGCACGGTCTGGACGATTATTTCACGCGCGCGGTAGAGCGTATGCGCGCCCAGTATGAGCAAGCGGGGTGGAAGTTCGATGTGCCGCCGGAACTGGTCGTGCGTAACACTTTCGGCATGTTGGCAGGGGCGGTCCTGTTCCGTGACTGGTTCTTTCCCGATGCGGCGCCTGACGAAGCGATGATGGAAGGTTCGCTAGCGCGGATGGTGTTCAAGGCGACCGAACCACGGGTGGTGGGCCTGCCATTGGCCGATCACGACTGAATCCGGCGGCTCAAGCATCACATTGTCGAAATCAGTCGGGCAGAGGCTTGGCGCGCGGTAGTGCCAGAGCCATGGTTCGGGCCGCAGATGAGGGTGATATGTATGAGCAAGATTGATTTCAGCGGGCAGGTCGCGGTTGTGACCGGTGCGGGCGGAGCGCTGGGATCGGCCTTCTGTCGCGAACTGGCAAGGCGCGGCGCGGCGATCGTCGCCAATGATCTGGGAGGGGAGCCGACCGGGGAGGGGACGTCGCATGGCTATGCCGATGCGGTGGTCGATATATTGCGCGAAGGTGGTGCAAGGGCCATCGCCAATTATGATACGGTGGCTACGGCCGCCGGTGGACAGGCGATCATTGATGCGGCGCTTTCCGCCTATGGCCGTGTCGATATCGTCATCAGTAACGCTGGAAACCAGCGGAACGGCGCCTTTGGTACATTGACCGAGGAGGATATTGAATCGGTCTATGCGGTTCACGCGAAAGGCGCGTTCAATGTCTGTCAGCCCGCCTATCGAGAGATGGTAAGGCAGGGCTATGGACGGATATTGCTGGTCAGTTCGCAGTCGGGCGTGTTCGGCAATCCGTTCCGGGCGAATTATGGATCAGCCAAGACTGCGCTGATCGGGCTGATGAACGTCATCGCACAGGAGGCACCGGATGGCGTGGTCGTCAACACGCTGTTCCCCAATGCACAGGGCGGGCGGCTGGGCGGGACGCCACTGTCCGAGCGGCCGGATGTCGCCTTCCTGACAGCGGCGGGAGAGCGGTCCCGGCATTTCATAGACGGCATGAAGCCGGAATTCGTGGCGGCGCTGGCTTGCTACATGGCCAGCCGGCAATGCGACCGATCGCAGCATATGTATTCGGTGCTCGGCGGCAAATATTCGCGCCTCTTCGTGGGTCTGACGGAGGGCTGGTATAGTCCAGGGCCGGACGCGCCGAGCTGCGACGACATCATGGCGAATATCGACCGGATCGACGATCGAAGTCATTATGATGTTCCACTCAGTGGTCTTGACGAAATGGATACGGTGCTCAAGGCGCGCCGCGCGCTGGGGCTTTGAAGGGCGATGTCGTCGAGCACCCTGCCATTGCCGCACTTCCCGGATGATGTGGCGATGCCGACTCGTGAAGCGGCAGCGGATATCCTGCACCTGCATGTGGATGGGGTGGGACGCTTTCATGCCGATGGAGGCGCGAAGAACCACATCGGCACCATTTTCGGGGGGCGGTTGATCGCCCAGTCGCTGGCTGCCGCCATCGCCACCGTCGCCGACATGCCGATCACTTCGGCGCATGTTTATTTCCTTGCGGCCGGGCAGGTGGATCTGCCGGTGGAGTATCGGGTTGACTGCCTGCGCGACAGCCGCCGCTTTGCCAACCGGCAGGTCATGGCTTTGCAGGAGGGGCAAGCTATCTTCACGCTGATGGCGCAATTCCATGCGCCGGAGGATGGCTTTGTCCATCAGCATGCCATGATGCCGGACGTTCCACCGCCTGAAGCCGTCATGCCATTGCAGCAATATGTGCGTGAGATGGAAGCGCAGATCGATCTTTCCGCGATCCGCAATTTCAGTGGCGCGATGCCAATGGAGATGCGCCCGATCGCGCCGGAGCGCTATTTCATGGAACGCACGAATGGCTCGCGGGACTTCTGGTTTCGTCTGCCGAGCGCGGTGATGGTGGATGATCCGCGGCTGCAACAGTGCCTGCTCGCCTACGCCAGCGACTACTGGCTGGGTGGTGTGATGGCGATCCCGCACGTCTTTCCCACCAACGGGCGCGAATTGCTGATTTCCAGCCTCGACCATGCCCTGTGGTTTCATCGGCCCGCCCGTTGCGATCAGTGGCTGCTACACCATACCGTCAGTCCTTCGGCCAGCGATGGACTAGGCCTTGCGCAAGGGCAGATTTTCGACCGGGAAGGCCGATTGATCGCCTCGACAGCACAGGAATGCCTGCTGCGCCGACTATCCTCGCCGGTTTAGTGGACGGCGCCATCCGGTGGGTAACGTCCCATGGCAAGATAGAAGAACGCAGCCAGAAAGAAGCTGGCCGATGCGACCATCACCGCTACGTCATAATTGCCGAAATGATCATAAGCCATGCCAATGAGGCTCGCCCCCACAGCCACACCCAGGCCAATGCCAAGGACCGAGAGGCTGTAGATGGTCGCATAGCTTCGCAGGCCGAAATAGCGTGCTATCATGAAGGCGACGATATCGATCTCTGCCCCTTGGCCCAGGCCTATCATCAGCACCGCGCCGTAGAAGATGGCGGGCGGCACGTTGGCTTGAAGCAATAGCAGGCAGCCCAACGCAGGCGCCAGATTGAGGACGAAGGCAATGGCTGGCGCCCAGAAACGGTCGACCAGCACGCCACTGAGCAAAGCGCCCATCGCAGCGGCGGCACCCATCACCGATACGGCGCCGACCGCCGTCACCGCATCCAGCCCCTTGTCTATCGCGAGCGGCTTCATTTGTGAAAGCAGCGCCACGACCGGAACATAGTTGAGGACAGAGGCCGCGATGAGGATACGTACTTTGGGTTTTGCCAGCAGGACGTGCCAGGCCTCTGCCTTTTCCGTGGCTTTTATTCGGCCTGCCTTCAGTTCTACGCTGCGCGCCGGTACCCAAAACCAGATGAGCGGGAAAGCAATGCACAGGATGAAGCCAGCGAGGACGAGATAGCCCCCCGCCGTGCCAAAGCGCGTCAGGACCGGAAACAGGAGCATTGGCATCAGCGCCCCGGCAATGGCGAGGCCCGATCGGCCCAGCGCGAGCGCGGTCCCCCGTGTATGTTCGAACGCGCCGCTCAATATGCGGGTTACCGTAATGCCGGTGGTCGCCATGCCCGCAATGTTGAAGAAGAAATAGGCGGCGTAATAATAGCTGGTCGAGCCACCCATCATCGCAAGCAAGACGTAGCCGATGACCGTTAGCAGCAGACCGGCAGAAAGGATTGGCCGGACGCCATAATGGTCGGTCATTCGGCCGATTACCGGCGCGATGAAGGCGGTGATGAGGCCAAAGCTATGGACGAAGGCAATGTCGCCGCGTGACCAGCCGAACTGTTGTTGTAGCGGTTCCACGAAAAGGCTGGAAACGGCGGGATAGAGCGAATAGCCCAGTGATCCGGCCATCAGTGCGGCAATGCCGGGCCGCCACGCGCGTTTCCATTCCGCCCCCATCAACTGAATGTGCGAAACGCCAGCGGATGTAGCTGATGCTGCGTGCGTATCTTGTTTCATAGAGGCATGGTGTGGGAAGCTTGGCCATTGGAACAGCGGCTTCGTGCTTCCGCGATGTTTCTACGCATATGTGTAGAGACTGCGAAGGTCTTGCCATCCGAAGTGGCGCCGTTTCACAAGCGATCGATCATCCCTGCGTAAGCCGGCAGGGATAGACATGCTTCAGCAGTGGGAGAGGGTGATGGACGAGCAGGACATTCTGGTCGGGCCATGCGCGGGCAATGAGGATATCTGGCTGGTTACCCTGAACCGGCCCGCCCGGCTTAACGCGTTGATGCGGGAAACCGTAGCTCGCTTCAACGCGGTGCTGGACGATCTCGCTTCGAATCCGCTCTGTCGCGCGGTGATCATCACGGGCGCTGGGCGTGGCTTTTGCTCCGGGCAGGATTTGCAGGCGTCCGACCAACGCAATCGGGCGGGCGCCAGTGGCGTCGTCGAAAAGCTGCATTGGCAGGAACAGTTCGCTGGCATGGGCGGTCGCATCAGGTCCATGCCCCAGATCGTTGTCGCGGCAGTGAATGGCCCGGCCGTGGGCGCGGGTATGGCGATCGCCCTCACGGCGGATGTTCGTATCGCGACACCCGATGCCCGCTTTTTGGTGGCGGCTGTCCGCATTGGCCTGACCGGGGGAGAAAGCGGGATCAGCTATCTGTTGCCACGCATGATCGGCGCATCCCGCGCGTTCGACATATTGCTGACCGGGCGTCCCATTAATGCGGAGGAAGCCGAACGTATCGGTTTGGTGCGGTCGCTGTCGGAACCCGATGCGCTGTTGGCCGACGCCATCGCCTATGCTCGCGCAGTCCTGGCGAACAGCCCTTATTCGGTCGCGCATACCAAGAAGTTGATGTGGGCCAATCTTGACGCCAATTCCTATGAGGCGGCGATCGAGGCGGAAAACCGGACGCAGATATTGGGTACGATGACGCAGGATTATAGTGAAGCGACGGCCGCCTTCATGGAAAAGCGACCGCCGCGTTATCAGGGCCAATGATTGGGCGGATCAATCGACCAGACGCTTGACCGCCCGGTTGCGATCGAGCGCGGGATCCAGATACCGACCGACCTTATAGTCGCCCATGATGGTCGTTCGGCGTGCGAGACGAGAGCAGTCCAGTGGCACACCATTGGCGGAGTGGATAAGCCGCCAATTGTCCCACACCAGCATGTCGTTCTTCTCCCATTTGTGGAAGTAGGCGAAGGCGGGATCAACAAGATGATCGGCGATTTCGGTCAGCAGCGCATCGCTTTTGGCCTTGTCCATGCCCAATATGGTGCGGGCGTGCATCGGCGACAGTTTCAGAACCTTGCGACCCGTTTCCATCTGCGTGATCACCATGGGGTGGACGACCGGCGGAAAATCGTAGCCTGCTGCTTTGGTGGAATGCGCCAGCGGCAAGGCGCGTATATCCTTGGGGAAACCGAATTGGTCCGAGCAGAAGTCGGGATTGAATTCATAGACGACCTCCAGCCCCTCGATCCGCTGCTTTAGGGCTTCAGGCAGGCGGTCATAGGCTTCGATGGCGTCGATGAAGCCGGTTTCGCCCATTTTCTGCGCCGGTTCTGCCATCCGCAGTACCGCGCCGCGCACGATGGTGGGCATGAAACTCTGATCCCAATGCCAGCCAAGCCAGCCAGCGCGGTCGATGCCGCCCACATTATAGTTCTTCTGAAAACGGGGCGCCGGGTCGCTGGGATCATAGGCGAGCGTCATCATATATTGATTGTCCGGATCGTTCATGTCGGCCGTTGCCGCAGGCTCCATCTCGCCGAATAGACGGCTGAGGCGCATCTGTGCCTCATCGTCATGGCCGCTTCCGCGCAGCAGCAGCAGGCCGGCCTCGATCCAGATGTCGCGGATGGCCGTCGCGGTGGCGTCGTCCAGCGGTCGATTGAGATCGACACCCACGATCTCTGCGCCAAAGCCATGGGTAAGCGGGCGGACCCTCAGGCCGCGTATGCCACTGATGCTGCTTTCATCGGCGATCATTAATCCTCTCCTTTGAATCACTCTTTCGATGATGTCGCAGACTATACTTTGACGAATGATCGCAGAATGCGGCTTTGTTCAAAAAAACTATTCAATAATCCTGAACAATAGATCGACCTGCTTTTTCCCGAACTGCTTCCGGGGTGTCAATCATATCCATCAGATTTCTGATGAGATGGCTCGTCCGCGCCGGGAACGGAGCGCTGGCGGATCGCCATGCTATAGATCGAGAGAAGGGCCGGCACCGTAACGGGGGACAGGGACGGACGCCCGACGAAATTCGACATGGAAAGGCAAATGAGAATGAATAGCTTCACCGCCACGCCGTGGCCTCGGGACCGAGTGATTCCGGCGCCGGCATGGAAGCGTCCGGATGGACTGCGCGTCATATCAAGCGATGACCATTTGATCGAGGTGCCCGGTCTGTGGGAAGATCGGTTGAAAGGCGCCGACAAGGATCGCGCGCCCAAATTCTGGAAAGATGAAGCTGGTTTCCATCTGACGGTCGACGGCCAATCCTATGATGTGCCGGGCCTGCCGCCGGAATTTCCGGAGGGTCGCGAAGGATTCTGGGATGTGGACAAGCGTCTGGCAGACATGGATGCCGAGGGTATCGACGCCGCCGTCATTTATCATGGCCGTCTCAACAGCCTGATCCGCATGCCGGACAAGGAATTATGGTTCCGCTGTGTCGACGTATGCAATGAATGGGCCGCCGAATGGAAGGCCGCTGCGCCAGAGCGTCTTTATCCGGTCGCGTTGCTGCCGACCTTCCTCTGGCCGGAACAGACGAAGGATTATCTTCAGAAGCTGAAGGCCATGGGCTACAAGGCGATCGACATTCCGGTAAATCCCAAGGGTGTGCGCTATAATAGCCTGAGCATGGACCCGATGTGGGAGGCCATCCAGGAAAGCGGCCTGCCGGTATCTTTCCACATCGGCGCCTATCTTCATTATAGCGGCCGTGGTTCGCTGGGCGCCAATCTCAACGCCAACCTGATGCCCTTTACCGGGCTGTTCGGACAGCTCGTCTTTTCAGGGGTGTTCGATCGCTTCCCCGATCTCAAGGTCGTCTTTACCGAGGGTGGCGCGAGCTGGGTGCCGGGTACGCTGGAAAATGCCGACAAGGTCGCACGCGATTATGCGACCGAATTGCGGCCCAAGCTGGCGCACAAGCCGAGCTGGTACTGGCACAATAACTGCTACACCACCTTCATGGAGGATGACGTAGCGATCGAGAATATCGGTCGGATCGGGGCGGATCGCGTGATGTGGTCCACTGACTATCCGCACCCCGAAGGCGTGATGGGTAAGTCCGATGTTATCCTGAAGGGCATCTTCGACCAGATCGGCGAAGAGTCTGCGCGCAAGGTACTGGGCCAGAACGCGGCCGACCTCTGGGGCATCTAACTGATCCCCATGTAGCAGGATGTGGAGAAAGGGCCGGGATCTTCGGATCACCGGCCCTTTTTTTGGGTGGTCATGTTGAAGACAATTCAGGCATCGAAAGCCAGTTTCAGTCCCGGCCTTGGCCAGCGTCCCCGCAGCAGCCGGCCAGTGCCTGCGGCCGTGATCCAGACATCACGACCATCGGCGCCGCCAAAGCAGATATTCGTCACCATATGACCCTCGACCGGTACATGCGTGCAGGTGCCAGTCTGCGGATCGATTATGGTGATGCCGCCATGGATGATCGAACTGATGCAGATCCGGCCATCCGCTTCGACCGCCAGGCTGTCCAGCATGACATGGCCGGGAACGCTCGCGACCAATTCGCCCGGTGCATGTCCATAATCGGCCAGTTCACCCGGCGCGATAATCTCTGCGCGCCATAGTCGGGCCGTCAGCGTATCGGCCCAGTAAAGCAAGCGGCCATCGGGCGACAGGCCAATGCCGTTGGGCGACAGAAGATTTGTGCGGACCTGACGGATCATGCTGCCATCGGCGCGGGCATGGTAAAGGCCGCCATAGCTCTTGCTATCCGGCGCGCTGGTCCCGTGATCGGTAAACCACAAGCCGCCATCGGGATCGAAGACAAGATCATTTGGCGCGCGCAGCGGCATGTTGTCGCAGGCTGTGTAAAGGGTTGTGACGGCGCCGCTTTGCAGATCCAGGCGCTGGATCGATCCGCCCACATAACGTTCTGGTGCGAATGTGATGCGCAGCAGGCCATCGACCAGATCGCACGCAAAACCACCGCCGTTGTTACAGATATAGGCCGCGCCATCCGGGCCGATTGCGGTGCCATTGGGACCACCATCGATCTGCGCGATCAGCCGTAATGCGCCGTCAGGCTGAATGCGGCTGATCCGCCCCGATCCTACCTCGACGATGAGGACGGAGCCATCCGATAGCGCCACTGGTCCTTCCGGGATCAGCAATCCAGTCGCTACCGTTTCCATCGCGGCCCCTGTCATTCGCGCACCGGAAGAGTGGTCCATGCCATGGCCCCTTCGGCTTTGCGCCGTAGCAGTGCCTCGGCTTCGATATCCATGGCCTCGCCCAGTGTGGTCCGCGATCCACGATCGAGCACGCCCTTTACAATGCGGATCAGGCCGGGATCATGAGCCGCCATTGCCGTCGCTACCTCGATTGCGCGGGGAAGCAGGCGATCGGCTGGCAGCAGTTCGTTGATCAGCCCCACGCGTAGCGCCGACGCCGCATCAATCGGCTGGCTGCTCAGCATCATCTGTCTGGCAAAGCGGGTGCCCACTGCATGGGGGAGTTGCGATCCCATGCCGCTCCCTGACAGCGCGCCGATCCGGGCATGGGTATCGGCCCTCGCTGGCCAGGATGAAATCGCATCCCAGCGCCAGTTCCAGGCCACCTGTATAGGCCGCGCCTCCCACTGCGGCGATGATCGGCTTGGCAAGCTGCGGGACACTCTGGATCAGCGCGGTCACTCGATGACGTGGAGCGTCGGGCGCAGAAAAGGTCTTGAGGTCAAGACCCGCGCAGAAGGCGGGCGCCGTTCCCGTCAGGATCGCGACGCGCCATCGGTTTTCGCTGTCGAACCGCTGGAATGCATCCGACAGAGCGTCGAGGAGCGCCAGATCAATGGCATTGCGCTGTGCGGGACGATCGAGCGTCAGCAGCATGACATTGGCGCTTGGCTCTTCGATGATCAGGGTTTCGTTCATGCCATTGACTCGAAGAAAGCGATGACGTCTTCGGCAAAGGCCTGGGGTTCCTCCATCGCTGCGAAATGGCCGCCAGCTTTCATCGTCGTCATGCGTGCGACGGCATATTGCCGCTCCGCCAAGGCACGGCTGGGCATGGGATAAAATTCGCCCGGAAAATGGGCAAGGGCGGTCGGGACAGGCACTGGCCCCGGCGCCATCGCGTCGCTGCCAAGGCCGTTATACATCCAGATGGAGGACATGACCGAATCCGTGACCAGATAGGTCATCAGATTGGTGATCAGATGATCCTTGCTGAACCGGCTTTCGATGTCGCCGCCCGTGTCGCCCCAGCGCCAGAATTTCTCCACCACCCACGCGGCCCAGCCGACCGGATTGTCATGCAGGGCGAGGCCAATGGTCTGCGGCTTGGTGGCATGTTCGTGCTGATAGCCGCTTTCGGCTTCCATCAGCTTGCCCACGGCCCCCCAATAAGCGAGCAATTCCGCATCGGCATCCGGGCCGGGCGGGGGCGGCATGAAGAAATTGAGATGGATGGCGGCGACGACATCGACATGGCTGATGCCCAATTGTGTCGTTACGGCCGATCCCCAGTCGCCCCCCTGCGCGAAGAAGCGTGGATAGCCCAGCACATCGACCATCAAGCTGCGCCATAGTGCCGCGACCCGCGCCGGACCGATCGGCCGGGGCGGACGCCCAGACCAGCCATGACCGGGGAGCGAGGGGATCACGAGCGAGAAGCCGGCTTGCACAAGGCGGGGCATAACCTCCTGAAACTCCAGCACGGAGCCGGGCCAGCCATGGGTAAGCAGGATCGGGATGGGGCGGCGGTCGGCGTCTCCGCGCACATGGTAGAAGTGGATGGGAATGCCGTCGACGTCGGCCCTATATTGCGGCCAGCGGTTCAGCTTCTCCTCTTCCGCGCGCCAATCATAGTCCGTGCGCCAATAGTCGACCAGTTCCGCCAGATAGCGGGCATCCATGCCATATTGCCACTGGTCCGGATCATCCGGCATATAGCCGATACGCGTATCGGTCAGCTTCGTCTGGATGCGGTCGAGCACAGCCTGGGGCACGTCTATGCGAAAGGGTTCCGGTGTCATGGCCTCTCCTTGTGATCAGGTCGTGATCAGGCCTGTTCTTATCGCGCCGGGGGCGGTCCGCGAAACGGCTGCGCAACCCATCACAGCCATGATGGGCGTTGCGGGGCGCGATGACAGTTTGGCCAGCGGATGGTACGAGGCCGTATCGTAAAGCAGAAGCTGAGTGAGACAGGGCGATGATCGTGCGGTATCCGCGTATCGACTATTCGAAAATTCGAGCGCATTGGGCGCCGAATATCGCCTTCGCCCAGCACCAGAATGCGACGTCGATCATCCCCGCGCCGGTTGAACCCTGGCTGATCAAGGTGCTGCAACGCGCGAAGGACAAGCTGCCAGCGGGGAAGGTCGAACTGGATACCGAGATGACGGCATTCATCGGCCAGGAATCCCAACATTTCCGGCAGCATCGCATGTTCAACAAGGTGATCGCTGCGCAGGGCTATCCACGTTTGGCCGAATTTGAAAAGCAGTTGGCGGACGATCTGGACGGCTTCTTCAAAAATCGTTCGCTCAAATTCATGCTCGCCTATGCGGATGGTTTTGAATCGCTTGGTGCGGTGCAGGGTGGGATTTGGTTCGGAAAGATGGATCATCTGCTGGAAGGCGCGGACGAAAATGCGGTGGCGCTATGGAAATGGCACATGGCCGAAGAATTCGAGCATCGCGAAGTCTGTTTTCGGATTTATCACGCGCTCTACAGCCGGGGCTTGTGGGGCAAGATCTGGAACGGCTATTTTTACCGGATCTATGGCTGCGTCTATGCCATGATGCATCTGCAGGGCTATATGGCGCGGATGTTCCAGTATCTGATCGATCAGGACCGCGCGCATATGAGCGAGGCGGCGAAGGTGCAGTTGGACGCAGACGTCAAGGCGCTGAAAAAATTCCAACTGGGCGTATTCTTCCCCCAGTTGCTCAAGAATTTCCTGCCCTGGTACAATCCAGGCCGCAAGCCGACACCTGTCGGGCTGTTCGAATATCTGCGCCAGTATGAAAAGAGCGCTGAACCCGCGAATTGAACGAGTGGGGCGAAGGCGTTTCGCGCTCCGCCCCCTCCTTTCGATCAGGCCTGTGCGAGCAGGTCCTTAAGTACATATTTAATCACCTTGCCGGTGGAATTCATCGGCAGTTCGTCCAGGAAGGTGATGCCGCGGGGCACCTTGTAATTGGCAAGGTTGGCCTTGCTCCAGGCAATGACCTCCTCCGCAGTGATGGTCGACCCTTTCGAGCGGACGATGAAGGCATGACCGACTTCGCCCAACCGCTGGTCGGCTACACCGACGATCGCAGACTGGTGGATACCCGGCAGGCCGGTCATCTGCTTCTCGATCTCAGCGGGATAGACGTTGAAGCCGCCGACGATATACATGTCCTTCAGGCGATCTGTGAGCTTCAGATAGCCGTCCGCGTCGAGATAGCCGACATCGCCCGTATGGAGCCATCCGTCCGTGTCGAGCGTGGCGCGGGTGGCTTGCGGATTGTCGAGATATTCGATCAGCAGCTTGTCGTCGCGGATCAATATTTCACCTGGTTCGCCGACCTGCAAGACCGCGCCGTCAGGGCCGGCGACACGAATTTCAGTGCCGGGCAGCGCCGTCCCGACGGTATAGGCTACGCGCTCCATGGGATCGCCGGGCCGGGTATGCGTGGCCGAACCGCAGCATTCGGTCATGCCATAGCCGGTCGTAATCTCCGCGATGCTGGTTTCGGCCTGCAATCGCTTCATCAGATCGATCGGCACCACGGTCGCACCGGTCGACAGGAAGCGGTAGCTGGACAAATCCCAGTCCCGCCAGTTGGGGTGGGCCAGAACCTCCTGAAAAACGGTTGGCGGGGCGGGCATCACTGAAATGCGATTATGTGCGATCAGGTCCAGGATGGAGACTGCATCATAAGCTTCCGGCCAGTAGATGGTGCTGCCGCTCATCAGACCCGCGACCCAGCCAGCCTTGTAGGATGCGTTGTGCGAGAAAGGTCCGAACACGCAATAGCGGTCGTCGGCCGTCTGGCGGGAGATGTCCACCCAAGCGCGCCCACCGCCCAGCGATCGGCGATGGTCGAACAGAGCGCCCTTGGGCGCACCGGTGGTGCCGGACGTGAACATGATGTCGGCCAGCGTGTCGGGTTTGACCATGGCCTCCCGCTCCGCCAATTGTGCATTGCTGGTGTTCTGGGCCGTTGTTATGAAATCTTCCCAGCGCATATCGTCCGGCCCCAGTTCGTCCGGGGTCGCACGCAGGACGATGCGACGGTGCAGGTCGGGCATGGCTTCATCGCGCAGCATATGCGGATAATATCGGCCAAGAAACGTACCGATGGAAAACAGGCGTTTGATCTTGCCGCGCCGGATGATGTCGGCGACCTCGCCACCCTTGAGCCGTGTGTTGAGTGGCACCATCACCCCTGCGGCCCGCTGGATACCAATCGCGACCGCCACCCATTCCCACATATTGGGTGCCCAGATGGCTGCATGGTCGCCCGGTTGCGCGCCGTCGGCCAAGAGTGCCATGGCGACAAGATCAGCCTGCCGGTCGAGATCGCGAAAACTCATTGCACCATCGGCATGCGATACCAGCGCCGCGCGATCCCCATATCGTGCCGCTGCATCGCGCATCAGGGCAGGGATAGTCATGGTCATGATCGTTTTCTTCCAGAAAGGCCGGAACTGCTGTGGCGTGAGGCCGCCATCGTCGTAGCGTGGCTGTGGCGGCACTGCATCTGTGCGATGGAGCCGGTGCGATATGAACGCAGTTGTGATGAAACGAGGGGATCATGCTGCATCCAGCCGATGCAGGAAGGCTGCGCGCGCGGACCATACCAGCCATGCGCTGATCGGGCCGGCGGTCAACAGGCAGGTGATGATGGCAAGGCCGATCTTCATCGGATCGCCAAAAACATAGTCGGTGAGCAGGCCGATGAACATCGGACCCAGCGCATAACCGCACAGATTGGATGCGAGCACCATCAGGGCGGCAAAGCGGCCGCGCATTTCCGGTGGCGAAATCATCTGGACCGCTGCCATGGCCGGACCGAAACTGGCGCCCATCGTCATCATCATCACCGTGATCGCGGCAAACAGCAGCGTGAAATTGCCGATGGCGAAGGCGGCGGCCAGAAAGGGGGGAATGGCGAGGCAGAAAAAGGGCAGGACGCGCAGGGCAATGTCACGCATGCCGCGGGCAAACTGGCGGTCGATGAACAGGCCCAATGTCAAGCCGCCCACGATCCCGCCCAATGCTACGGCGACGGACATCATCGTTCCGATTTCCCCTGGACTGACATGCAGGACGCGGCGGGCATAGGTTGGCGCCCATACCATCGTGCCCTGGATCGCCATCGCCATGATCGCGGAGCCAAGGATCATCCCGATCATCAGGCGCGGGTGAGCGCGGATATGGTCGAAAAAAGCTGTCCAGCCCACTTTCTGAGGTCGATGTGCGGTCGCGCTGCGCCGGATGGGATCCCGAATGGCAAAGGCCAGAAAGGCGATGAAAACACCCGGCAACCCCGTCACGATGAGAACTTGCCGCCATGGCGCAAGGCCGGACAGCGGGCCGCCCAGCGGCCGGGCGGAAAATTGTTCGAGCAAGTGGCCGCCAAGGGCATAGGAAAGGGCGATGCCGATGACGCCCGCCACGGTGAAACAGACCATGGGCGTGGTCAGTCGGTGGCGTGGGAAGATGGAGGAAAGCAATGACTGGCCGGCGGGCGCGATGGCGGCTTCCCCGAAACCCACGAGCAGGCGTCCGGCAAATAATTGACCATAATTGCGCGCCAGCCCCGTTCCGGCGGCGGCGAGGGACCAGATGAAGATACCGGCGAACATGATCTTTCGCCGGGAATAACGGTCGACCATGCCGCCTATCACCAACCCCATCGCGCCATAGAAAAGCGCGAAGGCCAACCCCTGGACCATGCTGATCTGGAAATCATTAAGGTCCAGATCGGCCCGCATTTCCGGGATCATTACCGACATGACCTGGCGATCGATCATCGAAACGATCTGGAAGATCATGAGTATGGCGACCGACCACCAGGCGGTTCCCGCCCGGTAGTTGTCCGGCCACTGGTCATCGGGATCTGAGATGACCAAGCCGTTCATCCCTTCAGGTGGGTTGGCAGCTCATTCATGAAGATCGTCTTGATTTCGGTGAAGCTGTTCAGGCCCTCCGGCCCGCCCTCGCGTCCGACGCCCGACTGTTTGAAGCCACCATAGGGAATGGTATAGTCGACGACACGCCCATTATGGCCATAGTTGCCGGTGTGGATGCGGCGACCGATGGCATAGGCGCGATCGGCATCCTCGGTAAAGACGCCGCCCGACAGCCCGTAAATGCTGTCATTGGCGATGGCGATGGCATCTTCCTCATCGCGATAAGTGATAATTGTGCCGACGGGACCGAAAATTTCCTCGCGCGCGATCGTCATGCCATTATCGGCGTCGGTGAACAGCGTGGGTTCGACGAACCAGCCCTTGTCCAGATGCGCGGGACGATTGCCGCCCGTCACCAGCTTTGCGCCTTCGGCCTTGCCCTTTGCGATATAGCCGAGCACGCGATCATGCTGGTTCCGGGTTACAAGCGGTCCCATTTGGGTGGCTTGCGCAAAGGGATCGCCGACGGTGACATATTGCATGGCGGCGGCAAGCGCATCCGTCACTGCCCCTTTGAGCGATTGCGGCACCAGAATCCGGCTGAAGGCGGCGCATTGCTGTCCGCACAGGCCCACAAGGTTGGGCATGATCCCTTCCACGACTTTTCCGACATCGGCATCGTCCAGAATGATCGCGGCGGATTTGCCGCCCAGTTCGGTTGTGATGCGTCCGCTGCGTCCGCTGACCACCGATGCGATGTGCAGCCCGGCGGCGGTGGAGCCAGTGAAGCTCACCTTGTCGACGCCTGGATTGCGAATGAGATAGTCGGACACGTCACGATCGGCGGTGAGGACTGAGAACACGCCCTCCGGGACGCCCGCCGCCGCAATGCATTCGGCCAGAATTAGCGCTTCCAACGGCGTTTCCGGTGAAGGCTTGGCGATGATCGTGCAACCCGCCGCCAGTGCCGCTGCCACTTTCAGCGACAAGGTGGCGAGCGGCGCGTTCCACGGCACGATGGCGGCAACCACGCCCACAGGTTCGCGTATGACGACGACATTATCACCCGTCAGGCTCTTGCGAACTTCCTCAAACCCCTGATCAGCGAGACTGGCGAAATAGGTGTAATAGCCACCCATGAACGGGGCTGTCCCCGCCGACTGCGTATAGGGCATGCCAACCTGAAGCGACCATGCACGGGCGAAATCATCGCTACGCTTGGCCATTTCCTCCGCGATGCGGCGCAGATACACCGCGCGCTCAGGACCGGACATGCGCGGCCAGGGACCATGGTCGAAGGCATGGCGCGCAGCGGCAACGGCGCGATCCATATCCTGGGTCGTCGCCTTGGCAACGCGGCCTATTTTCTCTTCGGTGGCCGGGGAAACGATATCAATGCCATCGGAACCCGATGAGTTGGACCAGCCGCCGCCAATGAACAGCTTTTCCGGGCTGACGAGGTTCAAAAGTGTGTCGGTCATGGTTTGATGTCCTCTAAAAAGGCGAAAGTGGATAGGGCGGGGCTTGCGGTCCCCGTGCGTTCAGGTTTCCACCACCACGGGCAGCGACAGGATATTGGCGACGCCGCCATCGACTGGCAGCATATGGCCGGTGATATAGCCCGATGCGTTCGACGCCAGAAACTGCACCGGCCCGATCATTTCCTTCGGGTCGCCGAACCTGTGCAGGGCGATCGCGTTGAGAAAGATTTTGGCGCGTTCAGGATGACCCACCGTTGGAGCTGCCATATCCGTGTCGAAGAAGCCGGGGGCGATGGCGTTGCACGTCACCCCATGCGGAGCCAGATCGGCGGCGATGGACCGGGTCAGGCCCAACACCGCGTGCTTGCTGGCGGTATAGGCCGACAGGTTGGGCCGCCCGGTGTCCGCGACATAGGATGCGAAATTGATGATCCGGCCCCATTTGCGCGCGGCCATGCCCTTCGACAGGTCGCGGCACAGCAGGTACATGGACGACACGTTGATGTCGAACATACCCTCCCACTGATCCAGCGTGGATTCATGCAATGGCCCCCATCCCCCGATAGCGCCATTGTTGACCAATATGTCGATGGGAATGCCTTCGCCCGTCAGTTGGTCGGTTGCGGCCTGAACGGCGTCGAGGTCCGCGAGGTCGAAGGCGATGGATCGCGCCTTGCGCCCTATGGCGCGGATCTCTTGTGCAGTCTCCTCCAGCTTGACGGCGTCACGTGCTGCCACGATCAGGTCCGCGCCTGCTTCCGCCAAGCCGATCGCGATCGCCCGGCCCAGTCCGCGCGAGGCGCCGGTGACCATGGCCGTGCGGCCTTCAAGCGAGAAAAGCGCCATCGTTCCCAATCCTGTCTTCTGCATGGAATTCCCTGGCGGACAGCATAGCGCGCGGACAACGCCTATTTCGATGCCTGCGGAAAAGCCATCACAAGCACGATGTCATCGACGTTCGCTATGTAAACCCATTGTGATCCCGGCGCCAAAGGCATCAATGCAGGGGCAGCACAAGAGAGGATGAGCATGGTCGAGACGGCAAGCAACGGCTGGGATGCGGAGGCGGACTACATTGTTATAGGCGCTGGTTCCGCCGGCTGTGTTCTGGCGAATCGGTTGAGCGCGGACGGTCGCCACAAGGTAATGGTATTGGAAGCAGGCGGCGACGATCGCCCGACCCGAAATCTGCTCGCCCCCGGCCAAGCCTTGAGCACGCTTAACATCCACGTTCCCGCAGGCTTTACCCGGATGCTGAAAGATCCGCGGCTCAACTGGAATTACCTGACCGAAGCCGATCCTGGTTCGGACGGACGGCAGCATCATTTCCCGCGTGGCAAGGTGCTGGGCGGTTCATCGTCGATCAACGGCATATTATGGGTGCGCGGTCTGCCGGAGGATTATGATGGCTGGCGGCAACTGGGTCTGGACGGATGGGGCTGGATTGATGCCGAGCGCTATTTTCATCGGATCGAGCGCCAGCATGGCGAAGGTATCACTGCCGACCAACAGGCGGGACAGCTCGATATTGGCGATGTGCCCATGCGGCACCCGATGCTCGACCTGATGACGTCTGCGTTCGAAGAGGCGGGCGCGCCGATAGCCGGTGATCTCAACGGCACGACGCGGGAGGGCGTATCGCGAGTGCGCCTTAACGCCCATAAGGGGGTGCGTGTTTCGGCGGCGGTCGCCTATCTGCATCCGGCGATGAAGCGGCGGAACTTGGATGTTGTGACGAAGGCTCTTGCTTCGCGCATCCTGTTCGAAGGCAAGAAAGCCGTCGGCGTTGAATATTGGCAGGGCAACAAGCGCCGGCAGGTGCGGGCGCGGCGGGAAGTGATCCTGTCCGGCGGTGCAATCAACTCTCCCCAGTTGCTGGAATTGTCGGGTATTGGCGACCCGGCGCTGCTGCGCTCGCTGGGCATCGAGGCGGTGGTCGCCTCACCGCAGGTTGGAGAAAATCTGCAAGACCATTATGCGACCATGGTCCGCGCGCGGCTGAAACCCGGATCGGCCAGCCTCAATGCGTTGTCGCGTGGCGTGGGGCTGGTTGCCCAGATGTTGCAATATGCCGTCTCGCGCACGGGGCTGCTGGCACTGGGTGGATCGAATCTGACGGCGTTCCTGAAGTCCGATCCGGCGCTGGATTTGCCCGACCTTCAATTCTTCGCCAGCCCCGCCACGGTCGATTTCGAGGCACTGGCAAAGAATGGGGCGATGCAGATGGAGCATGAACCCGGCATGACGGTGGGCGGCTATGTCATGCGTCCGCAATCGCGAGGCAGCATCCACCTCAAATCAGCGAACTTTCGCGAAGCCCCCGCGATCCGGCCCAATTTCCTGTCGGCAGAGGCTGACCGGCGCGCCCAGATCGAATCCCTGCGCTGGGCACGGCGGGTCATGCATGCGCCCAGCCTGGCGCCTTATTTCGATCATGAATTGACACCGGGGGCGGCACTGGAAAGCGACGAAGCCTTGCTTGCTTTCGCGCGCGCGGCCGGCTCGACCGGCTATCACCAGACATCGACCTGCGCCATGGGGGCTGGCGCAAATGCGATCGTGTCGGCAACGCTGAAGGTGAATGGGGTCGATGGCCTGCGCGTGGTCGATGCCTCGGTCATGCCCAATGTCGTATCGGGCAACACCAATGCCGCAACGATGATGATCGCGGAAAAGGGCGCGGACCTGATCCTGGCGGACGCGCGCTGATCAGGTGAGGGAAGTTGATCCGCTGATCTGAGCTTGTTCGCCGAATAGCAACAGTGACTGATCCGTCGGCAGGGCGGCCCAGATCTGCCGGGCAGCGGTGTCGATGTCCATGACACCCCGGCCCGTTTCAATCTGGCCACGCAACAGGGATGCCACGGGATAGTCATTGTCGGGTAGGTTGGCGACATGGCGGGTAAGGCCGGTGTCGACGAAGCCGGGACGCACTGCCGTGACCCACAGTTTGGAATGGCCACGCCGGATGATTTCCCTGCGGACGACGTGAACCCACATTTCCAGCGCGGCCTTGCCCGCGCAATAGACGGATTGTCCTTCATAGGGGGACCGGGCCGATGCGGAGGACAGCATCACCAACCCGGCTTCGCCCGGAAAACCGCTGTCATGCACGGCGCGCAGGAACATGTCTCCCAGGCTCAGGGGCGCCGCAACATTGGCAATGACGTCGCGGGCATGGTCGTTGGCGGCTACCTCACCGGCAAAGCCGGTCATTCCTTTGAGATGAGCATTCTGGATGAAGATTGCGCGCTCGCCTCGAAACGCGCGCAGCGTATCGGTGAAATGTTGCTCCACCTTCGCCCAGCTTGCGGGGGCCGCGAGATCGAGGAAATGGCTTTCATAATCGGGATGGCGCCGGCGGGAAAGATTGATGATCCGCGCGTTGGCATGAGGTGCATTGCGCGCCAGTCCCAGGCCGATGCCCTCGGTAGCACCGGAAATCCAGATGAGGCTCGATGCTGCTTCGCGGGCATGTTGCATGCATGAAAGCTAAGGGAAACCTTATCCGTGTCAAATCAGGCCGTCATTCCATCGCATAGATGATGCTACTTTCAACGGCGCTTGCATGGCGGGGCCGCCCGAGTCATCTGCGGATCAGAAAAACGTGCCTGAAAGAAGAGCAGGAGCCGAGCCGATGGAACTGCGCCAAGACCCAGAGCTGGAGACGTTTCGCCAGGAAGTCCGCGCCTTCATTCAGGCCGTTCTTCCCCCCGAGATGCAGGAGCGTCAGCGCCGAAAGGTGGCGAACAATGCCGCCGTGTCCGACATGCTGGACTGGATGCGGATATTGGATTCGCATGGCCGTTCCGTACCGCATTGGCCCGTCGAATTTGGCGGGTGCGGCTGGTCGCCGATGCAACTCTTCATCTTCAATGAGGAGCTTTACAAGGCTGACGCCCCGGAATTCGATTGGGGCGGCACCCATATGCTGGGGCCGGTGCTTTATACCTATGGGTCGGATTATCTGAAGGATCGCTTCCTGCCCATCATCCGGACAGGCGCGACCATGTGGGCGCAAGGTTTTTCGGAGCCGGGGTCAGGGTCTGACCTGGCATCGCTGCGGACCTCTGCGGAGTTGGTCGATGGCCGTTATGTCGTAAATGGCCAGAAAATATGGACCAGCGGCGCGGCATATGCAGACTGGGGCTTTTTCCTTGTCCGCACCGACAAGACGGTCAAGCCGCAACGCGGCATTTCCTTCCTGATTATCAAGATGGATACGCCGGGCATCACCGTCCGCGAAATTCCGCAAATCAATGGCGACGCCCATTTGTGCGAGGTGTTCCTGGATAATGTGGAAGTGCCGGCCGATCAGTTGATAGGCGATCCAGGCATGGGTTGGACCTACGCAAAATTTTTGTTGGAACATGAGCGCACGACGTCGAGCTTCATCTATTGGAGCAAGCGGGAACTGGCGCGGGCCAAGGATATTGCGCGGGGTGAGCAGTTGAATGGCCGCCCGGTCGCCGACGATCCAGCCATCCGTGCACGCTTCGCACGGATCGAGGCGGATCTGCTGGCGCTGGAATGGTCGGTACTGCGGGTGTTGGCCCATGAGGAGTTCGACGTGCCAGAAGCTGCTGCTGCATCAGTGCTGAAGATCCGGGGGTCGGAACTGCAACAGGAAGTGACGATGCTGCAATGCGACCTGTTGGGCGCCAAGGCACTGCGCTTTTTCGAGGTGGCACCGACGCCGCCGCCGCCAGCCACGGACAATTGGCCCGATTATGTGCCCGGTCGCACGACCGTTGCGCTCATCAATCGGGCTGCAACCATCTATGGTGGATCGAAGCAGATCCAGAAAAATATAGTTGCCAAGCTCGCATTTGGGCTTTGAGGGGGCAGACGATCAATGGATTTCGCGAAGTCCGACATTCAAACCATGCTGCTGGACAGCGCCGAGCGGTTGCTGTCAGAAACATCCGGCGTCGAATATTGGCGCGAACAGCGTGAAAGCCCGAACGGGTTCGCCGCAGCCCGTTGGGCGCAATTCGTCGAACTGGGCTGGCTGGCGCTGCCCGTGCCGGAAGCGGCGGGGGGCCTTGATGGCAGCATCGAGGATGTGGCGCTGCTGAACGTCGCGTTGGGTAAGGCGCTGGCGAAAGAGCCGTATATCAGCACGGTGGTTCTGGGCAGCCATGTGCTGAAGCAGGCCACTAACGAAGGGCTGGCTCTGGAATTTCTGGGCGAGATCGCGACTGGTAGTTTGCGGGTTGCACTGGCGCATCAGGAAAATGGCGCGCATCCGTTGTCTGTCGATGTTGCGGGCACTATCGCCCGCCCATCGGCCGACAGCTATGTGTTGAGCGGCGATAAAATCATGGTGCTGGACGCGCCGAGCGCGAGCCAGTTGATCGTTTCGGCCCGGATTGAAGGGGAGGATGGCGTCGCCCTGTTCCTGGTGTCGGCGGATCAGGAGGGCGTCACAAGCGAGGGCTACAGCCTGATCGATGGCACTCGCGCATCCGACATTCGGTTCGCAGATGTGGTGCTGCCCGCCGACGCGCTGCTGGTTGGCACCAATCATGGCGCAGCAGTGCTCGGCGAGGCGATTGATCGCATGTCGATCGCGTTGATGGGGCAGGCCGTCGGCGCGATGGAAGCTGCGAATAAGGTTTGCGGCGCTTATGTCCAGGAACGCAAGCAGTTCGGCGTCGCTATCGGCAGCTTCCAGGCGATCCAGCATATCATGGCCGATATGTTCGTCGCCGCGCATCAGGCCCGGTCGATGCTGTATCATGCGCTTGCCAATGTTGATCTCGATCCGGTCGCGCGGTCGGCTGCGCTGTCGGCGGCCCGCATCGTCATCGGCGAGGCGGGGCAGCTCATATCGCGCAACGGCATTCAGGTGCATGGCGGTTATGGCCTGACTGACGAATATGCGATCGGCCATTATTTCCGTCGCCTGATGTGCATCGAAAAGCTGTTCGGCGACATAACACTTCATGCCGAACGCTTTGGGGACAGCCTCTTCGCCTGATCGAAGGTGCAGAAGCAGGCTTGCCGTCGCGCTCTGGCTGTGCCTTTCTGATCGGATGACTGAAGAGACAAGGCGCGATAGCAAGGCGCGCGGGCTGGACGCGTGCCGCGCTGCGATCGAGGCGCATTTCGCAACGCACGCAACGATACCATCCATGGCCGGTCTGGCCCGGCTATGGGGCTATGCCAGCAAATCATCCGCCTCACGGCAGGTCGATGCATTGATCGAGGCGGGCATACTTCAGTGGTCGCCGGACCGTAGGCTGGCGCCCGGCACTGCCTTCAGGAAGGCGGCAGGCCATGACGGTTCGCAGCGACAAAGGCTGGATGCCGAAGCGACCAGCCCGAACCATGGTTTCGATCCGTTGCAAGCTGCGCTGACTGCATGGGCAAGCGGTTATGATCCTGTGTTGGCGCGATCCTATTCCGTTACGACGCGCCTGTTGCGGCTGGCACGCAGCATGGAAATGCACATTTCCCGTTCGGCGGCGACCGAAGGGCTGACATCGGGGGATGTGTTGCTGCTGGACGCCCTATATCGCGTAGGGCCGCCGCATCGCATCGCGCCGACGGCGCTCAAACATTATTTCCTGATGTCGCTCGCTGGCGTGGGCAAGCGTGTCGATCGGCTGGAAGCCCAGGGCTTTATCGAGCGGGTGCCGAACCCAGACGACCGACGCGGCCTGTTCATCCAACTGACCGACGCCGGTAGCGCAGCGCTGTCCCGGTTGGTGGAGGCGGATCGCGCGGCGCCGCATATCACCTGGCCGATGGCCCTGACGGACACGCAATATCGAGTGATGCTCGATGCGCTGGCAATCGCGGAAAAGATCGTGTCCACAGCGGAAAATGATAAGAACGATCGTTCTTAATTTTTCAAGCTTTAGGATTAGGATGGCCTGAAGTCCTCTATATATTAGCGCATCATGCTTGACATGCTGTCATTTTTCCTCGCTATATACAAAACCTAGATTACAAAATAAGCGAGAGAGGAAGAGTGTCCATGCGGAGCAGATCGGATGGGGTTGATGCGGGCGTCGATGTATCGACGCGGATTGATACCGCAAGCCTGCTGCAAACGGCGCAGATCGTATCGGGTAATTTCGCACCCATTGAGCAGGGGTTGGCGGATCGGGTGGAGCGCTTCATCGGCTGGCTGAACACCCAGCCGCCATTGCGAGCAGATCAGAAAGCCGGCGTGGAATCGCAACTTCGCAAGCTGTTGGCGATGCGCCTTGGCCTCAGCGCGGACCGTCAGCGCATCCCGGCTATCGTGCAGGAGAAGATCGAACGACCGATCTTCGTCATCGGTTTCGCGCGGACGGGCACGACCCTGATTCACTCGCTGCTGGCCGAAGACCCTGGCGCGCGGGCACCGTTATGGTGGCACACGCACGCGCCCAGCCCGCCGCCGGGCGAGGTGCCGGTGATGGCGGAGCGTATCGAACGGACGGCCAGGGAACTGGATGAGTTGCTGGACCTGGCGCCCGGCCTGCTGACGCTTCATCCCTATTGGGACAAGGGCGGGCTGTGTCCGATCGAATGCGAGGAAATCTTCACGCTGGATTTCCAGAATGCCTATCCGACCCTGCTTTATAAGCTGCCGGCGCTGGCGATGATCCTTGACGCAAGCAATATCGCCGACGCCTATCGCTTTCACCGCGAATTCTTGCAGCATCTGCAATGGAACCAGCCGCCGCGACATTGGGTGGTGAAGGGCATCTATCACCAATTCGCTCTGGATGCGCTGTTCGATGCCTATCCCGATGCACTGTGCATCTGGCCGCATCGCGATCCGGTACAGGTGCATCCGTCCACGCTGGCGATTACGGCGGTGCTTTATGGCGGCATTACCAACTGGCAAATGGATTTCAAGGCATTGGGACCGGCGTTCGTGCAAAGCATTGCCGCCTCTGTCGCGGAAGCCATGGAAAATCCGCTGATCGATGATCCTCGCATCTTTCACGTCGATTTCCATGATCTGACCCGCGACCCCGTCGATGTGATCCGTCGCGCCTATGGCCATTGGAACTTGGATTACACATCGCAATTCCAGATTAGGATGCAAGCATGGCTGGCTGATCCGGGCAACGCATCGAACCGCTATGGCCGATATGATTACGCTATGGAGCCTTTCGGCCTGTCGCATGACATGGTTGAGTCAGCGTTCGAGGGATATTCCCGCCGTTTTCGGCTGGGCCGCTTCGCCTGAGGCCGACACGGCGCAAGCCGCGCCCAAGATGCATAGAGGAGAGGAACGTTGAGCAATCCGATCGCTAACCCCGATCAGTTGTCGGCGGAACAGGATGTTTTGGCCATGTGGGAGATGCCGCAGACAAAGGCCGCACGCGCGCATGTGGCGCAGCTCTGGCGTGTCGGCCATGGCGTGGATGTGCCACAGGACGTGGAGCATCGCTTTGACGAGGCGATGGATGCCTGGCTTAGCAATTATCTGTTCAAGGCAGCGGCGATGGATGCAACCCGTCCGCGCTTCGTTCGCAATTTCATGCCCGGCTACAACTGGCATGGTCATGCCGTTCCCGATGCGCGCATGGGTGGCGACAATCCCGACAATTGTTATCGTCTGGCAGGAATTGGCCATGGCGGTCGCTATCGCATTACCGGGCAAATTCTCGAAGTCTGTCCGGCCCATATTTCGTTCACTCTGGTCGAGAACTGGGGGACATCGGTGACCGCGCAGATGGTCGAGTTGCCTGGAATCGTCCTGGACGATGATGGTCGGTTCACCATCACGATCGATGACCAGCCTGCCAGCGGTCGACCCAATCATATGACAACGACGCCGCGCGTCAAATTCCTGTTCGTTCGTGACAGCATGATGGACTGGCAGAGGGAAACGCCGATCGCGCTGACGATCGAGCGTCTTGATCGGGTGGCCGCAACACCGCCTTCACTGGAAGCGCGGCTGGACGAGGCGCTGCGTCGGGCGCGGGAAGATGTGCCGCTTTACTATTGGTTCTTCCGATTGTCGGCTGGGAACGCAGTCAATAACATGCCGCAACCCATGCGGACTGCCAGTGTAGGCGGGCTGGTGACGCAGGCCAGCAGTATCGGACGGCTGCATCTGGAGGATGATCAGGCGGCGATCATTCGTTTCCCGCGCGCCGGAGCTGCTTATAACAGCTTGCAACTCGCCATGTGGTGGTACCGGTCGATCGATGCCCATCAATTGCAGACTGGCCTGAGCGCCGCGCAAGCACAGCCGGATGTAGATGGTTTCATAACGACCGTGGTGTCCGCCCAGGATCCTGGCATCGCCAACTGGGTGCAAACAGGTGGTTTTCGCGATCTGTTGCCCATGATTCGATGGCAGGGTTTGCCCTCAGAGCCTGTGGACGGCGGGGCAGCCCATCAGATGCATATTGTTTCCCTATGCGATCTGGAGGCGCGTCTGCCGCGCGATGTCGTCCGTATGTCCATAGCGGAGAGGGAAAAGCAGATTTCGGCGCGTCGGGTGGCCTGGGATCGTCGAATCAGCCTTTGATCAAATTTATCCGCTCCGTTGAGCGAATAAATCCGGTCGATCCTCCATTAAGGACTAAATAGAAGAACTGCGGCTTCAATCGGCATGTGCGTAAACGCATCAGCTGTGATTTTGCACGTTGCACAAAATCAACTGTCATCAATGAAACGTATTGCCCTGTTTCATGCCGAGCAAGATCGCGTATCTGATGATGCCAAGCCATCCTCCGCGCACGGCTAGAAAAGACGGGAAATGACGCTAGCTGGTTACGTAGCGACTGGCCGTGCGAACAGAACCTAACAGGCCAGTCTCTCTTAACTCTGGAGAGGATGTCATGACCTACCGCCAATATCTGTGCGCCACCAGCGCTGCTCTTTTTCTGTCCGTTCCCGCGTTCGCGCAGACCGATCAGCAGCCGCAGGGTGAGAGCGCTTCGAGCGGCGACATTATCGTGACAGCCCGTCGTCGTGACGAAGCGCTACAGGATGTGCCGATTTCCGTTTCCGCCATTTCCGGCGACCAGTTGAACAAGTCCGGCGTCACGGACATACAGGGTCTGCAATATCGCACCCCCTCGCTGTCGATCACCAGCGCGCAGAGCCAGCGCAATACGGTTGCATTCTCGCTGCGCGGCCAGCGCACGCAGGAAACCCAACTGTTCACCGACGCGCCGGTCGGCACCTATTTCGCCGAAGTCGTGCAGCCGCGCCCTTATGGTTTCGGCAACAGCCTGTTCGATCTGCAATCGGTCCAGGTTCTGAAGGGCGTGCAGGGCACGCTGTTTGGCCGCAATATGACCGGCGGCGCCGTGCTGATCGAACCGAACCATCCCAAGCTTGGAGAGTTTGCGGGCGAAGTGCGTGGCCAATATGGCAATTACGACATGCACGACATTTACGGCATGGTGAATATCCCGATCGGCGATAAGGTTGCGTTGCGCTTTTCCGGCAAGACCCGCGAGCGCGACGGCTGGTCGCACGACATCGGCAGCGGCCTTGACCTCGACAACCAGAATTTTGACGCTTTCCGCGTCTCGGCACTGATCGCGCCGATTGATGGCCTTGAATCGCTGACCATCTACGACTGGTACAAATCGAAGGAGCGCGGCACGGCCTCCTTCCTGACCAGCGTCCGTTTCCCCTCGGCCTTGTCCAACTATGAGGGGCTGCGTGCCGCAGGCCTGATCGACACCAATATCCCGGCTCAGTTTGCCGAGGCGCAGCAGCTGTTCCGTTCGCGGCGCTTCACGCTGAATTCCGGATCGGGCAACGGCAGCAATCTGGACGTTTTCGGTTTGCCTTCCGAAAGTATCAAGAACTGGGGCATCACGAACAAAACGACCTGGGAGCTCAACGATAATCTGACGCTGAAAAACATCTTCGGCTATCGCAAGCAGCGTCGCGATATTGTGCAGGATTATGACGGCATCCCAGCCTTCCTGATCGCGCCTCATCAATATTCCAGTTCGCGCAACATCAGTGAAGAGCTGCAGTTGCAGGCCAAGGCATTCGACAATCGCCTGGACCTGATCGTGGGCGGCTATTATTTCGAGGAAAAGGGGCTGGACGGATCGCTGGCGAACACCCTGCCGGAACTCAACATCGTCGGCGCAGGCCTGAATCCTCGCACAACGAATGCGGCGCTGTTCGCCACGTCCAATCCGGGCGAAGGCTATTCGCGCACTGCGGCCGGCTTTGTCGCTGGCACGTTCAAGGTTACGGACAAGCTGAGCCTTTCGGGCGGCCTGCGGTATAATTACGACCGGCGCAAGATCACCGTGTCGCCATCGATGCCCAATCGGCCCAATCCCGATGGCTCGATCGGGCGCTGTTCGTTCGATATTGATGAGGTCACACCCGGCACGCAGACGGTGCCGCTGAGCGATTGCTTCTTCACCAACAGCAAGACGTTCAAGGAATGGACCTACGACGCGACCATCCAATATGAGCCAAGCCCGGAGATCACGACCTACGCCTCCTACCGTCATGGCTTCCGCGCTGGCGGGTTTTCCACCCGTGCGACCAACGCGACGACCCTGGCGCCGTTCCTTCCGGAATTCGTCAACGAATATGAAATCGGCCTGAAGACCAACACGCCGCTAGGCGCGGGCCGCCTGACCACCAGCACCGCGATCTTCCGCCAGGACGGCAGCGACGTGCAGAAGCAGCGCGCGACGTTTGTGGGTGGCAATGTCTTCACCGTCGTCGACAATACCGCAAAGCAGCGCAACACTGGTGGCGAGTTCGAGGCGACGTTCAACACCGATACTTTCTCGCTCACGGGCTTTTATTCCTACACCAAGGTCAAGATCCTGGAGGGGGCGACCACCGCGACGATCGGCCTGCCCGAGATCGAGCAGCGCGGTGTTCCGAAGCATCAGTTGGGTGTGACGGCGATCATTTCGCCGCCAGTCAGCGAGCGGTTGGGCGAACTCAATTTCGTCGCGAACTATACCTGGCGCAGCGCAATCTTCCTCGATGACTTTGAGCTTGAAGGAAAACAACCAGCTTATTCGTTGGTCAACCTGCGTGCCGAGTTGAACAATGTCGGCGGTTCCGGGGCCTCGGTTGCTGCATTCGTCAACAATGCGCTGAACGAAACCTATCGCATAGGTGTTCTGGGCCTGATCGCCGAGGGACTTGGTTTCCAGAACAGCGTCTATGGCGAACCGCGCATGTATGGCATCGAAGTCGGTTACAAATTCTGATCGCTATCCGAAGGGATAGCAGTGGGGGAGGGGGTGCACGATGTGCGCCCCCTTTTTGTCTGGGGCCTGATCCGCGCTGCTGTCTCGCCCAGACATCGCCCCGATCTTCAAGGGGCAGGCTTTTGTCCTTGGTGGGATGCGATTTCTCCGAGAAGCCTGCCGAATTCGAGCGGGAAGGGAAAGATGATCGTGGAACTCTTCTCGCCCGCGATGACGTTGAGGCTGCTCAGGTACCGTAATTGCATGGCTTCCGGGCGCTGGGAAAGAATGTCGGCCGCCTCCAGCAACTTGGCCGCAGCCTGCTGTTCGCCCTCCGCATTGATTACCTTGGCCCGGCGTTCGCGTTCGGCTTCGGCCTGCCTTGCGATCGCGCGGACCATCACTTCGTTGATATCCACATGCTTGATCTCGACATTGGCGACCTTGATCCCCCAGGCGTCGGTGCGCGAATCCAGTATTTCCTGAATGTCGCTGTTGAGCCGATCGCGTTCGGCCAGCATGGTGTCCAGTTCATGCTTGCCAAGCACCGAACGGAGCGTGGTCTGCGCCAGTTGACTGGTCGCCGCCATGAAATCTTCCACCTGGATGATCGCTTTTTCGGGATCGATGATGCGGAAATAGATAACGGCGTTGACGCGCACCGAAACATTGTCGTGGCTGATCACATCCTGCGGCGGCACGTCGAAGACGAGCACCCGCAGGTCGGTGCGCACCATCTGCTGTACAAACGGCACGAGCAGAATGAGGCCTGGACCTTTGACCCCGGTGAAGCGGCCCAGCGTGAAGACCACGCCGCGTTCATATTCACGCAGGATCTTGATCGCCGCAAAAAGGAACAGCAGCAGCAGGATGAGTAGGGGAAGGTAAAATGCGAATTGCGGTATCATCCTGCTATCCTCCGGTTGCGGGCGGGTCGGGTTCGACATGGAGCGTAAGCCCGTGGAGCGCCGTCACGCGGACATCCCGCCCTTTGCCGAGCGTTTCCGGGCCGATGGCCTTCCAGCGCTCGCCATGGGCGAGGACATGGCCGGCGCCGCTGCCCCAGTCGTCCACGACGCCGCGCAGGCCGATCATCTCTTCACGACCGCTGACGATCCTGTGGCGACGCGACAGCAAGGCAAGGCGCGCGCCGAGGAAAGCGAGGAGCAGGCTGAGTGCGGAGACGCTGGCCATGGCAGACCGGGAAATACGAAACTCGGGAATGTCGGTGTCGATAAGCAGCGTCGCCCCTAGCAGGAACGCGATCGCACTCCCAAGCCCGAGCGTGCCGAACGAGGCGGTATAGACTTCGGCAATCAATAGCCCGATCCCCAACGCAATCAACGCGATCCCGGCGAAATTCACCGGCAGCGCGGCCAGGGCATAGAGTCCGGTCAGCAGGCAGATCGCGCCAATCGTGCCGGGCGCGAAGAAGCCTGGGTTCATGAATTCGAAGATCAGGCCATAAACGCCAACCATCATCAGGATCAGCGCGACATTGGGATTGGTGATTGCGCTCAGCAGTTCCGTGCGCCAATCGGGGCGTATCTCTTCGACCGCAAGGCCGCGCGTGGCGAGCCGGATCCTTTGCCCAGCGACGATGACCGTGCGACCGTCAAGCTGCGTGAGAAGATCTTGAACATTTTTTGCCTCGATATCGATCACCTGCTGTTTGAGCGCGGCGCTGGCGGACAAGCTCGCCGCCTCGCGCACTGCCTTTTCGGCCCAATCGCCATTGCGCCCGCGCAGTTCGGCAAGCGATCGGATATAGGCGGTGGCATCGTTGACGGCCTTTGCATCCATCGCGCTGTGCGGAGCCTCGGCCTTCTCCTTCTCCTGGCTCGTCGGTTTCGGCGGTTCGTTGCCCGGACCGGGGAGGCCACCAATCTGTACCGGCGTCGCCGCGCCGACATTGGTGCCGGGCGCCATCGCCGCGATATGGCTTGCATAAAGCAAGAAGGCGCCCGCACTCGCCGCCCGCGCACCGCTTGGGCTAACATAGGTCGCGACCGGCACGGATGAGGCGAAAATGTCGCGGATCATCGCCCGCATTGAGGTGTCCAGTCCGCCCGGCGTATCCAGCCGCACGATCACCAATGGCGCCTTGTGGTCGGCCGCCTTGTCGAGCGCCCGTGACAGATAATCCGCGCTTGCCGGGCCGATCACGCCATCAAGGTGCACGACCATTGCTGGCGATTTCACACGCTCCTGGCCAATTGCCGGACTCCACAAAAGCAGGATAGCGGCAAGAATGGCGCCCACGACGTGCCACAAGTGCTTGCCCCAACGCCTGTTTACCGATGTTCGTTCAGCGCGCATCTGCATAACGGCCCTATAGCGCCTTCCGCTCAATCTCTCTTCCTGCGGATCGGCGACTGCCACACATGGCATGCCCTTGCATAATATCACGACAAGGGGCTTGATCGACGCGTGTTTCTCCAGCGTCGCATAATTCCAAACCTACCATAAAATTGAAGAAAAGTCTGGCCTGAATTGCAGGCCACTTCTCATGGTCTGCCAATGATCGCTTGCGGCTTGACCTGCGGGGCTTTGTATCACACGGGAACCCCTTAGATTAGAGTTGGATCCAGGCGTGCTATGATAGAAATTATCCCGTTGACAGGCATTGGTGAAATCCAACAAGGTGACGACCTTGTATCCATCCTGCGCGAGGGGCTGCGCAGTCTGAATATTACCCCGCGCGCCGACGACGTGCTGGTCGTCACCCAAAAAATCGTGTCGAAGGCAGAAGGTCGCTTCATTGAACTGGATAGCCTGACTCCGGGCGAGGATGCGCGTCGCCTGGCCGCCATCACGCACAAGGATGCACGGCTAGTCGAACTTGTACTTACCGAGTCCGACGGCATCGTCCGCGCCGCTCCTCATGTGCTTATCGCGCGTCATCGGTTAGGCCATGTGATGGCCAATGCCGGGATCGATCGTTCGAACATCGGCCCGGAAGGCGGAGAGCGCGTTCTGTTGTTGCCGATTGATCCGGATGCGACAGCGGCTGCCCTTCATGCGGAGTTGGGCATGGCTGTGGTCATTTCCGACAGTTTCGGCCGCCCATGGCGCATGGGCGTGGTTGCCGTGGCGATCGGTGCTGCGGGGCTGCCCGCGCTGCACGATCGGCGTGGCGAGCAGGATCGGGATGGCCGTACCCTTGAAGTGACGCAGATCGCGCTGGGCGACATCATTGCTACCGCTGCGTGCCTGGCCACGGGAGAGGGGGCTGAGGGAATCCCCGCCGCGCTAGTACGCGGTTACAAGGTGACGGGTGATCCACGCCCTGCTGCCGATCTGGTGCGTTCGGCTGACGAAGACCTGTTCCGGTGAGCGGAACCGTTGTCCTGACCGGCGGCGTGGGTGGCGCAAAACTGGTCCTGGGATTGCTTCAGGTCGTCGATCCCGTCACCGTAACAGCCATCGTCAATACAGGTGACGATTTTCGTCATCTGGGCCTTCACATCTCGCCTGATATCGACACCCTGCTCTACACCCTGTCGGGCAAGGCGAACACCGCGCAGGGGTGGGGACGAGAAGATGAAAGCTGGGCCTTTCTCTCCGCATTGCGGGAGTTGGGGGGAGAGGACTGGTTCCTGTTGGGCGACCGTGACATGGCGCTGCATGTTCTGCGCACCGCCGGACTGGCGCGGGGTGACACCCTCTCCACCATTACGGCTGCCGTCGCGCGTCGCTGGGGTGTGGAGGCAAAAATTCTGCCAATGACGGACGATCCGGTCGCTACAATGCTGGACAGCGATGTGGGCGAGTTGGAATTTCAGCGCTATTTCGTGGCGCTTCGCTGCGCACCTGCGATCCACGCCATCCGGTTTGCAGGCGCCGAGCAGGCGTCGCCAGCGCCGGGGGTGGTCGATGCGATCATGACGGCGGATATCGTCCTGATCGCGCCGTCAAATCCGTTTCTCAGTGTCGATCCGCTACTTGCCATCCCGGCCATACACAAGGCGCTGAGCGATACACTGGCGCCAATCGTCGCCGTCTCGCCGTTGGTAGGGGGGCAGGCGGTCAAGGGGCCTACCGTCAAGCTAATGGGTGAATTGGGCCTGCCGGTTGATAATGACAGCATCGCTCGTCACTATGCCGGATTGATCGACGGTTTGCTGATCGATAGCGGCGATGATTGTAGTGTGACTGATATCGCAATCGCCCATACGCCTACGCTGATGGTCACGCTGGAGGACAAGGCCCGCGTCGCCCGCGCTGCGCTGGCGCTTGCTGCCGCGATCGACTGATGCGCTGGACGGCTGTCGCACCATTAAAGCTTGGCCCGGACCGCAAGTCGCGTCTGTCGCCGCACATGTCACTCATCGAACGGATCGCTTTGGGCAATCATATGGCCGCGCATGTCCTGGCGCAATTACACCGCGTCCAGACGATAGAGAAAATCCTGATTCTTGCCCCGGAGAATGTTGCGGTGTCGGGCGAACATTGGGTTCGGGATGAGGGGCGGGGACTTAATGCGGAACTGGAAGCCCTGCTGCCTCGGCTGGAATATCCAATGCTGGTCATTCATGCCGACCTGCCTTTTTTGGAGTCTGCGGATATCGAGCATTTGCTTGCGCGAGCCGAGGAAGCCGGTAGCGCGCTTGCTCCCGATCTCCATGGTCGAGGCACTAATGCCATTGCCTTGGCGAAGTATCAGCCACAGTTCGCCTTCGCCTTTGGCCCAGAGAGTTTTGCTCGCCATCGTCGCGTGCTTGGCCGTGACGTAGCCATCGTCAACCGCGTCAGCCTTTCCCGTGATCTTGATACGAAGGCAGACCTTGATTATGCCCGTGTGAATGGCTTGCCCATATAGGGTTACTGCGCGGCGCTGGCTTGAGCGTATATAGCGCTAGCCTTACGAATGAGTTCGATCCCTGCTTCGCGGCTGACGATCGCGGTATAGCGGGCCATGTTGCCGCAGAAGCCGCCGACGCGACCTTCACGTTCTACGCTGGCGACGATTGGGCGCATGGTCGTGGCGCCATCGGCGGTCTGGAAGCGCAGTTCTGCGGTTAATTTCACTTCGTTTTTGCAAATATTCTTGAACTCGCCATTACCGAGACAGCGAAGCAGAGTCGATCCGCGAATGAGGCGCAATGTTGGGGTGGCTGACGCCGACATCGGTGCGGGCGGCAAGAGTTGCGACATCAGGGCCGCGACGGGATTGTCCATCTTATAGGCCTGGCAATAGACGCTCACGATCTTGACGCTGTGATCGGCGGCCGTGGGATTTTCGAGCGTCAGGGGTAGCGTGCCCAGAGCAGGCGCGTCGGAAAATGGACCTTCTATCCCCTGATCGAGCGCAGCGGCCTCTATTGCGGGCTTGTCGAGGCTATAGTCCACCGTGCGCGCATGCGCAGGTGCAAAGGGGGCGAGCATCGCGCTCGCCACCACCAATATGGGCCATCGCTTCATTGCGGGCCGCTTGCCGTCGTCGCCACCGCGATGGTGGTGGCCTGCTCCTGCGCCTTTTCGCGCGCCTTGACGCGCTTCTTCCAATCCTTCTTGGTGCTGCCGGTGAGGATGCGGGCGCTTTCCAGCGCGAATTCCTGCGCGAGCTTTTCGCGGATGCCGCCGCCGCGCATCATCAGGCCAGCCAGTCCTCCATGGGCGTTGACGACGTGGACGTAGAAAGAGCCGATGCTCTGTTCGCCGGTTGCGTCCAGCACGTCGACCTTGCCGGCCAACTCGTCGGCGCTGCTGATCAATATTGCCATCGCGGCGTCGGCGGTCTTGATCGTCTCCACGGTGATCCGCAGCCGGATCGGCGTGCCCTTGCCTTCCGTTAGGCCCCAATCGCGGGTGACATCTTGCATGACGAAGGGAAACATTACCTCAAATGGCAGCGTGGAATAGATGTCGCGAGCCGGTCGCGCTGGCATAGTGGCGGGATCATGCGCTAACGGTTGGTAGGCAGGCAAGCCGGCATCCGTGCGCTTCTCCATGGCCTTGGCTTCGATCTTGGCCAGCTTTTCCCTAGCGGTGTCGGCGATGGCGACCTCGACCATAATCACATGGCTATTATCGACGATTTCCTTTGGCAGATCCTCAATCACCGTGCGCTGTTTGGCATGCGCGACCGTGCTGGCCGCGAGCAATGCGACCGCCATAAACAAATATTTCAAATGATTTCCCCCATAGATAATCAGCCGACGCCGTTCCCCCCGCGTCGGGTGATGGTCTGTATGATTTGGGAAGGCTGGGTGGTCAATCCGGGAAGTGCGCGCGACGCTCCTCATCCGTCACATCTTCGATCTTGCTGTCTCGAAAATGCTCGGGTGGTGAAAGTGACGGCTCAAACGCGAACAGGAAGCGCGCCGCTATTTGTTGATATCACTCAGCCGCCACACTCTCCAGCCCCAGCAATGGTGCAAGATAGTGCCCGGTGAAAGACCGTGGCTCTTTCGCGACGCTCTCAGGCGTGCCTTCTGCAACGACTTCGCCACCCTTGACGCCACCTTCCGGCCCCATGTCGATGATCCAGTCTGCCGTCTTGATGACATCGAGATTATGTTCGATCACGACGACGCTGTTGCCCTGTTCGACCAAGGCGTGGAGGACTTCCAACAGTTTGCGGACATCCTCGAAATGAAGACCGGTGGTGGGTTCGTCGAGGATGTACAGCGTCTGGCCAGTGGCTCTGCGGGCTAGTTCCTTGGCGAGTTTGACGCGCTGGGCTTCGCCGCCGGACAGGGTGGTGGCCTGCTGGCCGACCTTGACATAGCCAAGGCCCACTTCGGCGAGCATGGCCATCTTGTCGCGGATCGGGGGAACGGCCTTGAAAAATTCGACCGCATCCTCAACCGTCATGTCGAGGACGTCGGCGATCGAGTGGCCCTTGAACTTCACCTCCAGCGTCTCGCGATTGTAGCGCGCGCCGTGGCACACGTCGCAGGTGACGTAGACGTCGGGGAGGAAGTGCATTTCAATCTTGATGAGGCCGTCGCCAGTGCAGGCTTCGCAGCGGCCGCCCTTGACGTTGAAGCTGAAGCGGCCGGGCTTGTAGCCGCGTGCCTGGCTTTCGGGGAGGCCGGCGAACCAATCGCGGATGTTGGTGAAGGCGCCGGTATAGGTGGCTGGGTTGGAGCGCGGGGTGCGTCCGATGGGTGACTGGTCGATGTCGATCACCTTGTCGCAATGTTCGAGGCCCGTTACCTTGTCATGCGCGCCCGCGATTATGCGCGCGCCGTTCAGCGCACGGGCGGACGCAGCATAGAGCGTGTCGATGGTGAAGCTGGACTTGCCCGACCCCGAGACGCCGGTAATGCAGGTGAAGGTGCCGAGCGGGATCGATGCGGTGACGCCAGTCAGGTTGTTGGCGCGGGCATTGTGGACGGTGAGCTTCTTGCCTGATCCCTTGCGGCGCTTTTTGGGCAATTCGATCCGCCGCGTGCCGTTCAGATAATCAGCGGTGAGCGATCCCTTGGCGGCAAGGATTTGAGACAGGGAGCCTTGCGCGACTATCTCACCGCCATGGACGCCCGCGCCCGGTCCCATGTCGACGATATAGTCGGCGTGGCGGATCGCATCCTCGTCATGCTCCACGACGATGACACTGTTGCCCAGGTCGCGCAGGCGCTTGAGGGTGACGAGCAGCCGGTCATTGTCGCGCTGGTGCAGGCCGATCGAGGGTTCGTCGAGGACGTAGAGCACGCCCGAAAGGCCGCTGCCGATCTGCGAGGCGAGGCGGATGCGCTGGGACTCGCCGCCTGATAGCGTACCGCTGGTGCGATCGAGGTTCAGATAATCGAGGCCAACATTGTTGAGGAAGCCCAGGCGCTCGACAATTTCCTTGAGGATGGCGCGCGCGATCTGGTTTTGCTGGTCATTGAGGTGATCCGGCATCGCGGTAAAGAAATTGAGCGCATCGACCACCGAGCGGCGGGTGGAGAGGGAAATGTCCTCGCCCGCGATCTTGACCGCCAGCGCCTCCGGCTTGAGGCGGGCGCCATGGCATGTTTCGCACGGCATGGCGGTCTGATATTTGGACAGTTCCTCACGCATCCATGCGGATTCCGTCTGGAGCAGGCGGCGGTTGAGGTTGCCGATGACGCCTTCAAAGGCTTTCTTGACCTCATAGCTCTTCTTGCCGTCCACAAAGCGCAGGGTGACGGGCTTGCCGCCGGTGCCGTGGAGGATGATGATCTTCGCTTCACCGGGCAACTCTGCCCAGGGGGTTTCGAGCGAGAAGCCGAACTCCTTCGCGAGACTTCCAAGCACCTGCATATAATAGGGGCTGGGCGGGTTGGACTTGGCCCAGGGGACGACAGCGCCTTTCTTCAGGGAGAGGGCTTCGTTGGGGACGACCAGTTCGGGGTCGAACTCCTGCCGCTCGCCCAGACCGTCGCAGGCCGGACAGGCGCCCATCGGGGCGTTGAAGGAGAAGAGGCGCGGTTCGATCTCGGGGATGGTGAAGCCGCTGACGGGGCAGGCGAATTTTTCGGAGAAGACGATGCGGTTGGCAGGGATGCCGCTATTCTTCATCTTGCCCGAGGACTGGGCTTCATTCTCACGACCGGGGACGAGGCCTTCGGCAAGGTCGATGAAGGCGAGGCCATCGGCAAGCTTCAGCGCCTGCTCGAAACTATCGGCGAGGCGGGTGGTCATGTCGGCGGTGACGGCCAGGCGATCGACCACCACCTCGATGTCGTGCTTGTATTTTTTGTCGAGGGCGGGCGCGTCCTCGATCAGATACATTTCGCCGTCTATACGGACGCGGGTGTAGCCCGCCTTCTGCCATTCGGCCAATTCCTTGCGATATTCACCCTTACGGCCGCGCACGACGGGGGCGAGCAGATAGAAGCGCGTCCCTTCATCCAGGGTGAGCACGCGGTCAACCATCTGACTGACGGTCATGGCGCTGATGGGAAGGCCCGTAGCGGGCGAATAGGGGATGCCGACGCGCGCCCAGAGCAGGCGCATATAGTCGTATATCTCGGTTACGGTGGCGACCGTGGAGCGCGGATTGCGGCTGGTGGTCTTCTGCTCGATGGAGATGGCGGGGGACAGGCCCTCGATATGCTCGACATCGGGCTTCTGCATCATCTCAAGAAACTGGCGCGCATAGGCGGAGAGGGACTCCACATAGCGGCGCTGCCCTTCCGCATAGATGGTGTCGAAGGCGAGGGACGACTTGCCCGAGCCGGACAGGCCCGTGATCACGATCAGGCTGTCGCGGGGGAGGTCGACATCGACGCCCTTGAGGTTGTGCTCGCGCGCGCCGCGCACGCTGATGTGTGTGAGACTCATGGGGTCAACTTGTTCCATATTTGTTCTTTGGGGGCAAGGGGCGCTGGGCAGATATGGTCGTGCGGGCGAGCCGTCGCAAGATAAAGTCTCCGAAAGGTGTAAGGCGGATGAGTGATTGCTAGCGAAAGGAATTTGCCGCAGGATAATTGCTGCTTTCATCGCGAAAACCATATGTTCATGTCGTTGGTCGGATGACATGAGCGGTTTGTCGGGCGCCGATGCCACCTGGCGGCATGCGTCTGTCGGTGGTCGAACCGGGGCGGACTCCATGGTGCGATGCGCTATGGTCTGGATATGTCCATGGTCGATCACCAAATGATCGGTCAGGACGGGAAAACGGCCTTGCTGCCGTCTTCCGGTTACGAGCTTGAAGAGATCCTGAAGTGCCCGACAGCGCCCAGGATGCGCCCCCGGTCATCCCTTGCACCGGGGGCGTTTTGCGTCTGGCGCAGATCGCATGATTCGCTATTTCCCTTACGGCAAGCTGTATGGTTTCGGTTCCATGTCGTTCATCCTGTCGTTCGTCGCGACGTTCGTCTTCTGGCATGGGCGCTTTGTCGACGGAGGCGTCGTTGGCCGAGCTTGAAGGCCGTCAGTCGAACCGCACGAGTGAGTGCCGGAGGCCGGGACTAAAAGGAAGGGGCAGGACGGGTTGGACCCACATTCAAAGACCAGCAGCGTCCGCACCGGAAGGCCCAACGCCCCCTAAAAAGAGGCCAGCCGGTCCAAAGGACACGCATTGAGGAGACTGAAACCATGTTCGCCACCAAGACCCTGATCGCCCTGACCGCCCTTGCTTCGCTGGCCGCCGCTGGCAGCGCCAACGCCGGTGAGTTCGAGTCCAATGGCCGCACGGCTGCCGTGCGCTATCATGACATCAACCTGTCCGACGCGGCTGGCCAGAAGGAATTGCAGCGCCGCATTCGCTCTGCTTCCAACCGGGTATGTGTCAGCGCCGATACCCGCACGATGGCGGCTTGCCGCAAGTTGGCGCTGGACCATGTCAAGGCGCCCGTTGCAAGCGCCATCGCCCGCGCTGCGACCGGCGAGCGCTATGCTGACGCGCAGACCCGTGTGGGGAAATAAGCCTGACCCGTCCTATCGTTTTACAAAGGAAAAGCCCCGGTGGATCTCGCCGGGGCTTTTCCTTTATGGCTCGCGTCAGTGCGGCACGGCCCCTGTCTCCACACCTGTTTTGTCGTGCAGGGCGAAGCGGTCGATGATGTCTGCACTGGCGCGGTTATAGCCGATCACCTCGACAGTGCGGCCCTCCCGGCGCAGGCGGGCGATGATCTTGTCGAGGGCGCTGACGGCGGAAATGTCCCAAAAATGCGCGGCGGTGACGTCGATCAGTATGTGGGTGGCGCTATCCTCTGTCTGGAACGCGCGGGTGAAGCGATCGACGGATGCGAAGAAGATCTGGCCGGTTACGCGGTAGGTGGCATGCACGCCGTCTGGCGATTTTTGCCGTTCGACCGTGAACATGCGCTGCACTTTGCCTGCGAAAAAGAGGCCCGATAGGAGTACCCCGGCCAACACGCCCAGCGACAGATCGCGGGTGGCGACCACGACAATGACAGTCGTCAGCATCACGACGGAGGATGTCGGCGGATGACTGCGCAGATTGGCTATCGAGGCCCAACTGAATGTGCCGATCGACACCATGACCATGACGGCAACCAGTGCGGGCATCGGAATTTGCCCGACCAGCGGCCCCAGCAGGGTAAGCAGGACCAGCAGGAAGGCGCCCGCAATGAAGGTCGAAAGCCTGCCTCTTCCACCCGAGGTTACGTTGATGACCGACTGGCCGATCATCGCGCATCCGCCCATGCCGCCGAACAGGGCGGCGATGATGTTGGCGCTGCCCTGACCGGCGCATTCGCGACGCTTGTCGCTGTCGGTATCGGTCATGTCGTCGACGATCTGGGCCGTTAGCAAGGATTCCAGCAGGCCGACCGCCGCCATGGTGAGCGAATAGGGCAGGATGATGCGGAGCGTATCGAATGTCAGCGGCACGTCCGGCAAGGCGAAGCTGGGCAGCCCGTCGGGCAGATTGCCCATGTCGCCCACGGTGTTGACCGGCAGGCCCAGCCAGATGGAGAGGGCGCTGAGCGACAGGATAGCGACCAGCGGCGAGGGGACGGCTTTCGTCAGGCGCGGGAAGAGGTAGATGATGGCAAGGCCACCCGCGACCATCGCATAGCTTTGCCAGCCGACATGGATGAGTTGCGGCAGTTGCGCCATGAAGATGAGGATGGCGAGCGCATTGACGAAGCCGGTGATGACCGACCTGGAGACGAACTGCATCAGCAGGTTCAGGCGCAGCAGTCCGGCGATGATCTGGATGATGCCCATCAGGATCGTCGCGGCGAACAGATAGTTGACGCCATGGTCGCGAACCAGCGGGCCGACCAGAACTGCAACCGCTGCGGTGGCGGCCGAGATCATGCCGGGGCGGCCGCCGGTAAAGGCGACGACCATCGCGATCGCGACGGAGGCGTAAAGGCCGACGCGCGGATCGACGCCGGCAATGATGGAAAAGCCGATGGCCTCGGGAATGAGAGCCAGCGCGACGACGATGCCGGCCATGATATCGTATCGGGCGGCGGTGGCATCGGCGAACCATTGGCGGCGCCAGGCGGAAAGGGTGGTTGTCATTGTAAGGAATCCACAACAAGGCACATGGGCGCGATACTTTGGCGCGGTTGAAGTCATGTGGGATTGTCCGGCGGATCGGCGGCCGGAATAGCCACCCGGAATTGCACCGGGTCCATGCGAATGCAGGGGCTTTAGGCCGGGAACGGGGATGAGGCAAGGTTGCTGTGAGGCACTTGCTGTCGGGCGCGGCCGCCATCATAGCGGATCGCGGACATTTGAAATGGAGGGCATGCGTGCGGACCAAGCTGAGCATTTGCTTGAAGAAGGCACGTTTCCGGTCTGAAGATGAGGCAGTTCTGGCCGCTCAGACTGCCACTATTGCGCTTAGACATTATCGTTGCGACCGCTGTCAGTATTTTCATCTGACCAGCCGAACCAAGGGCAAGCGCGTGTCGCGACCGGTAGACTAGAGCGTTTTGCGATCCGACTGCATCGGATCGACCGTTCTATACTTTTGATTTAACGTATTTTTTGAGTCGCGATGTGATTTCACCTGACTGAAAAATGCTCCAGGGCTGGCCCCTCGCTTTATCGTCCCGTCATCGCCTTTGCATTGGCGAGGAAGGTGCGACCAATGCGGATTTCGCTATTGTTCGCGAGGCAGGCGAACCAGACACCGCTGCCATCGTGGCGCAGGCGGGCGATATGATCGCGGCGGACGATGTGGGAGCGATGGAGGCGGACGAAGTTACCGGGGTCTAGGCGCGTTTCCAGCGAACTGATCGTCTGATGCAGCAGATAGCTGTGGCCCCCCACATGAAGGCGCATATAGTCGCGTTCCGCCTCTATCCGGTCGATCTGGTCGGTGCCGACACGGATCAGTTCGGAGCGGTGGGGCACCCAAAATTCTTCCGCCCACTGCGCTTCGGGTTCGGCGGGCAGGTCGGTTATATCCGCGCTGCGGTTGCCAAGCGCGGTTTCGACGCGGTCGACGGCGCGGGTGAGGCGGTCATGGGCGACTGGTTTTAGCAGATAGTCGATGGCGGCAAGGTCGAACGCCTCCACCGCGAACCCCTCAAACGCCGTTACGAAGATGATTGCGGGGCGCAGGCCCATGCGCCCGACGGCGCGAGCCACGCCGATGCCGTCGAGCAGAGGCATGGCGATGTCGAGCATGACAAGGTCGGGTCGCAGCCCTTCAACCAGGCGCAGCGCCGCTTCGCCATCTGTGGCGGTGCCAACCAGGACGATGCGCGGTTCACGGGCGCAGAGCATCTGGAGCCGCTCGACTGCAAGCGGCTCATCATCGACGATCATGGTGCGGATCGGTGTGGTCATTCTGTCAGCAGCCCTGGCGGACGATGGGTAGGGTCAGGTGGACGGCGAATCCACCCTCTTCACGTGGACCATAAGCGATGAGGCCGTCTTCGCCATAGCGCGCCATCAACCGGTCGCGGACATTGGCAAGGCCGATCCCATTGCCGCCATCATGCGCGCCGGGGGGCATGTCGCCATCGTCGGAGACGCAGATATGCAGCATGTCGTCCTGCTCGCGGGCGGCAATGGTGATGACGACGGGTTTGGACGTGCGCGAGACGCCATATTTGATGGCATTTTCGACCAAGGGCTGAAGGATCAGGCCGGGCACGCAGCAGTTCATCAACGCGTGGGGAATGTCGATGGTGGTGGAGAGGCGATCGGGAAAGCGTACCCCCTCAATATCCAGATAGAGTTTCTGGAGATGTACTTCTTCCGACAGGGGCACTTCCTCCAGCGGGTCGCCAGTCAGGCTGGTGCGGTAGAAGTTGGAGAGCGACATGATCATCTGTTCTGCCTCATCCCTATGATCCTTCATTACCAGGCTGGAGAGGGAGTTGAGGGTGTTGAACAGGAAGTGCGGATTCACCTGATAGCGGAGCGAGCGCAGCTCGGCCTGTTGAGCCGCCCGTTCCAGGCGCGCGGCGCGGCGTTCGACCCGATGCGCCTCGCTGGCGTAGGAAAGCGCAAGATAGAGGCTTGCCCAGGCGGACAGGAAGAAATAACGGCTGATCGCATCTTCGGTGATCTGCTTGATCGCGAAACCGGCTTCCTTCGTGTATTTTTCATATTCCGCGTCCGGAAAGATCCCGACGGGATCATAGACGTTGAAAATGTAGAAATTGGCCACGGCCGTCGCGATGGCGAAGACCGCGGCAAGCGAGAAGGCGACGACGATGCGGGTCGGCAGTTTCTTGCGGTCGAAATAGCGCAGTGCGAGGTAGAAGACCCAGGTGACGACGATACCGATCACCGTCACGACGGCACGGCGAGCGGCCATCTCTCCCTGTGCGCCGAAGCCCAGTACGAGGGCACGCATGCTGACAAGCATGGCGTAGAAGAACCAGAAGCCAAGAATGGAATAGAGCGCAAGCGCGGGTGACACGCCGCGGTCACCCTCTTCGGGAAATATCGTCATTATGGCACTTTACGGCAGTGGGCGGCGTCTGTCGCCCCCGCGGACGCGCGCTGGTCGAAGCGCGCCGCCTGTTGGTCGATCCTTCGGGCGTCCAGATCATCTGTCGGAACCGGCAAGTGTGTCGAGCGCTTAAACATGATGGTAACTATGGTCAGGAGATGATTGATGGCAAACGACGCGCCCGATAGCCGAACCGCCGACCGTGAAGACGCGATCAAGGGTAAACGGCCAAGCGATGATCAGGATCATGTCTGTTCCGACGACGAAAAGCTGGACGAGAGTCTGGAGGATTCGATGGACGCGTCCGACCCGCCCAGTCCGACCCATCCAGACGATCATGGCGATCCGGCGCCCTCGTCCGGTTTCAAGGAATGACGGTTTCAGGGAGCGAAACCCGCCAATATCAGCGCGGCTGGTAGCCCAGCGCAGCGCTGACGTTAGTGGCGGTCTCGCGCACTTGTTCCGCAAGGCCATCGATGATGTCGTCGGTCAGATAATGGGCGGCACTGGCGATGCTGATCGCGACAACGACCTGCCCCTTTGCATCGCGCACGGGCACGGCGATCGAACGAACGCCGTCACCCAGGTCGCTTTCGTGCAGGACCATGCCGCGCTGCTGATGGGCATGCATGGCCGTGATCCAGGTGGCGACCTGCTTGGCGGGCAGCTTGCCATCCTTGGACTCACGGTACAGACGTTCGAGCGACGCGTCATCGTCGTCGAGCAAGAGTGCTTTTCCCAGGCCCGTTTCGGCGATCGGGCGCCGGTCGCCCGGCGCGGTTGAAACACGCAAGCGTTGCCGGCCTGTCACGCGCTCCAGATGGCGTGACCAGTCGCCTTCACGCTTGCCGACGAAGACGCAGAAGCCCGTGCGCTCCGAGAGCAGTTCCATATAGGGGCGAGCGAGGCGGACATAGTCGGCCTGTTCGGTCGCGAGGGCGCCGAGCTGGAGTAGTTTCGGGCCGAGCGCAAAGCCGTCCTGCGTGGCCGAGAGATAGTCACGCGAACGCAGCGCATGGGCCAGCCGATGCGTGGTCGTGCGGCTCATGCCCAGCGTGCGGGCAAGGTCGGCGGCGCGCACGGGGCCACCAATTACCTGATCCAGTATATCCAGCGCGCGCATCAGCGTCTGTGCGCCTTTTGCTCCGGCCTCCGCGGCCTTGGCTGTCGTGTCTTCCTGCATCATCTTCCCCTGTGCGGTCATGCCGCCATCATCCACGTTATGGGCGGTCAAAGAACCTGTCCACATATTGCACTACCTGTTCCACTTCGTTGCTGGTAATTGCAACCCTTTTATGAGGGCAGGGGAAGTCCACATCTGCTGTATCCGTCATCATTTTGTCGCATCCGATGATTTATATGTTGCGCCGCAAAACGAAATCTGATCCCTTGTTGAATGTCAGCCGAACAAGCGCTTAAGCATTCGGTAAGCATGATGGGCGCATGTTTTGCTGATCGACTTCAAGTCGGAGGGCAAAAACATGGTTACGAGTGCCAAACCAGCAGATGGGGCCATCACCCTGGCTGAGTTACGAGAGTTCGCCAGTTTCCCTGCTGCGACGCAGCGCTATATTCGCCGCTCGCTGGACATCGGGCTGCATCGCCGCGACGCGATGAAGCTATGGTCCCGAGATATGGTGGAGGAGGCCAGTATCCGGGCGCAGGCGCGGATATACAACCGGCTGGACGACATCAAATGTCGCGTACCCGACGATAGTGGGCTGGAACAGGTGGAGCCATTCATGGCGCCGCTGGTGACGGTCTCCGCCTTCGACCTGGGCCAGGACAGGCTTGGCACTTTTTCCGCCTATCGCTTCCTGTATGAGCGCCTGATCGGAGCGGGTGCCCGACCCTGGTTGCCGGGCGCCTTCTGCGCGGCGGCGAGCCTGCCGCATCTGCATCCCGACAAGCGGCGCCTGTTGCTTCAGTCGATCAGCGAGGCGGCGGCGACGGCGGCGGGTTGGTCAAACCGGGAGCCGAGCTTCTACCCCGAATGGGTGGAGAAGGTGGATACGAGCAAGGCGGCGAATTGATCAATTGATCTTCGCTGAATAGTAAGTCCGGGGGCGTGCTGATTGCATGAACGGCGCGGCGGGCGATTGGCTCGCTGCGCCGTCCTGTTTTGGGCTATGGGGCGTGTATGAAGGGGGAGGCGAATGGTCTGGCTATGGGCGGCAATGGCAAGCCTGGCGTTGCCGGTGGCCGCGAGCGCACTGCCCAACCATTCGATGCTGTCGCATGACCTTGCTGTCGGCGAACCGACGCGCAAGGCGCTTCTGGATGTGCTGCGTCCCGTGATCGCGCGCGATCTGGGGCAGCCAGTACGGTTCGTGGTGACAGTACTGCGGACGCAGGATGGATGGGCCTTCGCGCATGTCGTGCCCCAGACCGCGACCGGTGGTGCGATCGATTTCAGCAAGACGCGCCACGCCGAACGTCTGCAAGCGGGGATACTGGATGGGCCTGACATCTATGCGCTGATGGAAAATCGCGGCGGACGGTGGATAGTGCGTGACTTTGTTGTCGGACCCACCGATGTGACATATGCCGGTTGGCCCGATGATTATGGTGCGCCCGCTGCGCTTTTCGGATTGCCTTAGTTCTGAGTCAGGATGCCGGTGTTTCAGTCCCACGCCGCCGATAGCGGAAGTACCAGACTTCATGGCCTATGCGCCGGGCCTTCGCTTCGTACCGGGTTTCGGGCCAGCCGCCGGGGCGCTTCAGGAAATCTTGCGGATCGCTGGCCAGCCAGTCAAAATCGGGATGGCCGTTCATGACCATCAGCGCCCAACGCAGATAGACGGGATGATCGGTGCCGAAGCGGAACTCGCCGCCGGGTTTGAGTTTCTTCGCGATCATAGCGACCGGGCCGGGGTTCATCATCCGCCGCTTGGCATGGCGTGCCTTGGGCCAGGGATCGGGATGGAGGAGATAAACAAAGCTCAAGGAGCCGTCGGGGATGCGGGCAAGAATTTCGAGCGCATCGCCCATATGAATGCGGACATTGCCTAGCGCCTTGTCGCGCACATGGGCCAGTGCGGTGACGACGCCGTTCAGGAAAGGCTCGCAGCCGATGAAGCCATGGTCGGGGAGCATGTCGGCGCGATAGGCCATATGTTCGCCACCGCCGAAGCCGATCTCGAAATGGAGCGGTCGGTCGTATCCGAATGTGTCGGCGGCGGTGATCGGCCCTTCTTCGGGTAGGGCAAGGGCGGGGAGCAGCGTGTCGACCAGTTCCTGCTGCCCGGCGCGCAGCTTATGCCCCGATTGGCGGCCATAGAGGCGGTTGAGGGTCGTGGGGTCGCCGGATTTATGCGCAGTCATGACCGGGCCGATAGCGTCCCGGTCATGCCCTGCCAAGTGTGTCAGATCATTTGCACTTGATGAATTTGCCCTTGGCATCCATGCAGGGTGGCGCTGCCTGGGCAGACATCGTGCCGCCCGCAATAAGAATGAGACCAAGAAGGACTGTGGTGATCATCCGGGGCATGGGCATCTTCCTTACAAAGATTGCCGGGTCCGACAGGGGAGCGGACCCGACGGATCACGCTTAGGACGGCATGCGGCCCCATCCAAATGAACTATTGTTCATGTTTGCAGGGCGCAACGAAAGAAGGGGCGGATCATCGAGATCCGCCCCTTCTTTCGTTGCGCCCTGCTTCAGCTCTGCGTCAGAACGCAGCCTTGAGCTTTTCCACCAGATCGGTCTTTTCCCAGGGGAAGTAGTCGCCGTCGGGCTTGCGGCCGAAATGGCCATAGGCGGCGGTGGACTGATAGATCGGCTTGTTGAGGCCGAGATGGGTGCGGATGCCCTTGGGCGTCAGGCGGACGAGGGTCGGCAGAACCGCCTCGATCGCATCCTCCGACACCGTGCCAGTGCCGTGAGTGTCCACATAGAGCGAAAGCGGCTCTGCCACGCCGATGGCATAGCTTAGTTGGATCGTGCAGCGGCGGGCGAGGCCGGCGGCAACGATGTTTTTTGCGAGATAGCGGGTGATATAGGCGGCCGAGCGATCGACCTTGGTCGGATCCTTGCCGCTGAACGCGCCGCCGCCATGGGGCGAGGCGCCGCCATAAGTGTCGACGATGATCTTGCGGCCGGTGAGGCCCGCGTCGCCGTCAGGGCCGCCGATTTCGAACAAGCCGGTCGGGTTGACGTAGATCTGCTCTTCTTCCGGCAGCCAGCCTTCTGGCAGGACGTCGGTCATCACGCCCTTGACATAAGCGCGCAGCTTGGCGCGGCTTTCATCATCGTTCATGCCTGCGGCATGCTGGGTCGAGACGACCAGCGCGGTGGCGCGAACCGGCTTTTCGTTAACATATTCAAGCGTCACCTGGCTCTTGGCGTCAGGCTCCAGGAAGTCGACGACCTTCGCATGGCGGTCAGCAGCCATGCGCTCCAGGATCTTGTGGCTGTAATAGAGAGTGGCGGGCATGAGGTCGGGGGTTTCATCGCTGGCATAGCCGAACATGATGCCCTGATCGCCTGCGCCCTCGTCCTTGTTGCCGCTTTCATCGACGCCTTGTGCGATATGGGCGGACTGGCCATGCAGGTTGTTTTCGAAGCGGAAGCTCTCCCAGTGGAAGCCATCCTGTTCGTAACCGATGCGCTTCACCGTCGCGCGGACGGTCGCCTCGATCTCTTCCTTAGCACCGGGTGCCCACGCACCATTTTCATAGACGCCCTTGCAGCGGATTTCACCCGCAAGGACGACCAACTGCGTGGTCGTCAGTGTCTCGCACGCGATGCGTGCTTCCGGGTCCTTGGACAGGAACAGGTCGACGATGGCGTCCGAAATCTGGTCGGCAACCTTGTCGGGATGGCCTTCGGAAACGGATTCGGATGTGAAGAGGAAATGGTTGCGCATGGGACTCCAGATAGCTGCTGGCTGGCGAAAGCGATATAAAGAAAATGTTATATGCGCTTTAGCGTGGGTAACGACGCAGTGCAACCGCAACGGCTAGAAGGAGCAGAGTCAGCACGAAGGGCGACCAATTGCCAACGCGTGCGAACAGGGTAGGCGGGGCGGCGGCAGGCAGGCCCGTGTCCAGGAAACCCGCGCGTTTGGCGCCCAGCGCGTTGAGAATATGGCCGCGCGCGTCGATCACCGCCGAGATGCCGGTAGGGGTAGAGCGGATCGTGGGCATCGCTTCCTCGATTGCACGGAGGCGGGCCTGCGCGAGATGCTGGACCGGTCCCCAACTGCCGAACCAGGCGTCGTTCGAGGGATTAAAGAGGAAATCGGGGCGGTTGGCGGCGTCGACCACCTGTCCCGAAAAGATGATTTCGTAACAGATTTGCACGCCCATTTTGAGCGGGGAGCGACCGGGGGCAGCGGTAAGCGGCAGGCTTTGCGGGCCGGGGCCGGGCCAGAAATCCGCGTCTCCGGGGACGAGGCGCGATAGGCCGAGGGGGGTCAGCAACTGGCGCATGGGCAGATATTCGCCATAGGGCACCAGATGCGCCTTGCTATAACGGGCGAGGATCGTGGCGCTGGGCGTCACCACCCACAGGCTGTTGTTCGCGCCCGTAAGTACGCGATCGGTATAAAGACCCTTGTCCTGCTCCTTGAAATAGACCTTGTCTCCGCCAGTCATCAGCAGATCGCCCGGACCCAGTAGCCCTGCGAGGCGGTCACGCCATTCGGGTTCCATGTCGAGCCAGGCGGGGATCGCGGCTTCTGGCCAGAAGACCAGGCGTGGGGCGGGGCGTGGGGTGCCGGTAAGAACCGTCAGCTTGCGGAAATTCGCCTGTTCCAGTGCAGCGCTATATTTGTCGCCCTGGTCGATATTGGGCTGGACCACCCGGATGCGGGGCGCGCCGGCGGGGCCGGGTGTCGGTGGCGTGAGCAGGCCCCAGAGGGCGATGGCGGCCAGTGGTGTCAGGATGGCGGCGGCTGGACGGAACTGGCGGTACTGGAGCAGCGTGAGCGCGCCCGCGCCGAGTATTGCGAGTGCGCCAAGGCCATAAGTGCCGATGATAGTCGCTGCGATGGCGACACCGCTGGGCAGCCAGATAACGCCGAGCGGGTTCCAGGCGAAACCGGTGAAAAGGGTCGCGCGCAGATATTCAGTGACGAGCCAGAGTGCCGCCAGGAGCAGAATGAAGGTTGGCGTGCCCCGAAAATAGGCGCGACGGAGCCACCACGCGCCCAGCGTCGCCAGCGCCGGGTAGACGGCGAGGTAGAGGGAGAGAAGCACCACTGCGGCATAGCCGAACCAATGTGGCATCGCGTCCTGAAAGGTAAAGGCGTGGGCGATCCAGTTGAGGCTCAGCGTGAAATGGCCGACGCCAAAGAGCCAGCCGCGAAAGAAGGCTGCGCGACGGTCGGGTGCGCGCTCGACCAGAAGGATGAGAGCGGCGAGGCACAGTAGCGTGAGCGGCCACAAATTGAGTGGCGCGAAGCCTGTGGCTGAGAGAAGACCCGCAAGCAACGCTACCAGTTTGGGATGACGGAAGAGCAGTGTGTCAATCACGCCGGTTAGCGCAGCGTTGCCATAGTCGCGTTGCTGCACCTGTCGTTCTTTTCTCCGCCGCCCGTCAGCATGGAGGCTGCGATGAAGCCGCCCGCTATAAGAACAAGGAAAAGACCGGACAGAAGGGCCAGATATTTCTCGATAAAGGCCTTTATCGGACGGCCGAATTTCCAGAACAGGAAGCCCACCAGCATGAACTGGAAAGCGCGGCTGACGATGCTGGCCCACAGGAAGGTGAAGAGCGCCAGTCCGACAAAGCCCGCCGTGATGGTGATGAGCTTGAAGGGGATGGGTGTTGCGCCCTTGATAAGAATGATCTCTGCCCCGTAATCGCGCAGATAGCAGGCCGCGACCGGAAATTTGGCCGCGAGGCCGAGCGTGGTCAGAATCTGCTGGCCGACGGCTTCATAGAGGAAATGGCCGATTGCGTAGCCAAACAGACCGCCCAGAACCGAGGCGACCGTACAGATGAAGCCGAAGCGAATCGCGCGTTCCGGGCGAGCGAGGCACATGAGGCCCAACAGCGGATGCGGCGGGATCGGAAAGAAACTCGACTCCATGAAAGAAACGGCGAAAAGCCAGCGCTCGGCATGGGCGTGGGCCGCCTTTGCGAGGGTCCATTGATAGAGGCGCGTGAGCATCGAAAACGCGACTAGCCCAAGCGCGCGTTCGCTGCCAGCGCTTTCGCCAGCACCGCCATGGAAAGTGGCGGGTCGAACGGGATGGGGAAGGGACGGGCTTCCCCGGTCAACGTATAGCCCCGGCGCTCATAGTAGGAGATCAGTTCGGTGCGGCGGTCGATTACGGTCATTTCCATGGTGGTCGTCGCGAAATCGTCGCGCGCCAGTGCTTCGGCGGCGTCGATCAACTGGCGACCAAGGCCACCGGCCTGACGTAGCGGGGCGATGCATAACAGGCCGAGATAGGCGGTGCCCCCACCGCAATCAGTGATCTGGACGCAGCCGATCGGCTTGTCATCCTCCAGCGCGATCAACAGGCGATCGTCAGGGCTATTCAATATGGCAGCAAGCCTTGCCGGGTCGGTGCGCGGTGGACCATGCAATATGTCGGATTCGAATGTCCAGCCTGTGCGAGCCGAATCGCCGCGATAGGCGCCCTCGATCACCGGATGGAGGGCTGGGATGTCGGTGGCGGTGGCTAGGCGGATGTGCATGGGTTCCGCCTTTAGCGTCACGCCTCTGGCCTGGTCCATATCCATGTGCCGCCGATCAGCGCGGCGGCCACGGGGATCAGGAACCAGGGGAATGGCGAGAAAAGGAGCGCCAGCACAGCGCTGAATGCGAAAGCGGCGAGTGCGGCCTTTTTGCCCCGGCGGCTGATCGCGCCACGCTCGCGCCAGCGGCGGATGTGCGGGCCGAAATGCTTGTGGTCAAGCAGTCGTGCTTCAAGGGCGGGGCTGCTGCGCGCGAAGCAGAAGGCGGCGAGAATCATGAAGGGCACGGTTGGGAGCAGCGGCAGAAACGCGCCGATCGCGCCAAGGCCGAGCGAAGCGAAGCCGGCCCAGAGGTAGAGGATTCGCCGCATCAGGCAGCCGGCAAGCGCAGATGCACGAGCAGACCGCCCAGATCCTCGCTTTCGTCCAGCGCGACTGTGCCGCCATAGATTTCCGCGACATCGCGAACAATGGCGAGGCCAAGGCCCGTGCCCGGTTTGCCCGAATCAAGGCGGACGCCGCGATCGAAGATGCGGATGCGGTCCGCCTCCGCTATGCCCTTGCCGTCATCCTCGACCAGTATCTCAACCATCGGTCCCGCCATCTGGACCGTCGCAAAGACGCTGCCGCCGCCATATTTGGCTGCGTTCTCGATCAGGTTGCCGAGCAATTCGTCTAGATCCTGACGCTCCACACGCACGACGGCCGTCTTGTCGCCATCCATGTCGACCCGCACGTCGGGGTATAGCCGGCGCACGGCGCGTTCGACCGCCTCAAGGCTGGGCCATACGTCGGCGCGGCTTTGCGCCGCGCCGCGCCGCCCGACGGCGCGGGCGCGGGCGAGATGGTGGTCGACCTGCCGCCTCATCGTCGTCGCCTCGCGGATCACTGTGTCGCCTAGGTCCGCCGATTGGGCGGTGGCGGCGTTCATGATGACGGTCAATGGCGTCTTGAGCGCATGGGCGAGATTGCCAGCATGGGTGCGCGCTTCCTCCGCCTGCCGCTCATTATGGGCGAGCAGGGCGTTCAGTTCCTCGACCATCGGGAGAACCTCGACGGGCATGGGTTGGGTGACGCGGCTTTTTTCGCCACCGCGCATCATGATGATTTCCTTGCGGACTTTTCGCAGCGGAAGGAGGCCATAGATGGTCTGAAGCGCGGCAAGGACGATCAGGCCCAACGCGAGCAGCGCGAAACTTTTGAACAGGGTAGAGCGCAGCGTCTTGATCTGGCCGTCCAGCCCTTGGCGCGCGGCGGCGACCATGAACATCCAGCGCGTTTTCGATCCCGGCAGGATGACCGTGCGTTCCATGATCCGCAGGTCTTCGCCCGGAAACTGTTTGCTGTTGTAAACGTGGAAGTTGCGATCCGCATGGCCGGGCGGGACGGCAAGCGCGCGATCCCAGAGCGAGCGCGAGCGCCAATCCTCATGCCTGGGGGCGCTGATCTGGTAATACAGGCCGCTATTGGGTTCCAGGAACCGTTGGTCGGCGAGCGGGCGGTTGAACAGCACCTCCCCATCCGGGCCGATTTCGGCCGAGGCAATCATCGCCGTCAGCACATAATTCATGCCGTCGTCGAAATTGTTGGTGATGGCGTCGGTCAACACCCGGTCGAGCGCAACGCCGCCGCCTAGCAGCAGCAAGCTGATCCACAGCGCCGCAATACCGATCATCCGGCGGCTCAGGGAGCCGGTAGAGCGGACCGGGGGAGGGGGCGTTGGCGCTTCCATAGCCCCTATCTATCGTTCCGTTCGTCTCAGGCGAATATATTCGGCAGGGGCCTGGGTTGATCTGGCCGGAGGGGCTTAACGACCCGGCTCGTCCAGGCTGTAGCCAAGGCCGCGAATGGTGGTGATGACGTCCGGCCCCAGCTTTTTACGGATGCGGGTCACGAACACCTCTATCGTGTTCGAATCGCGGTCGAAATCCTGATCGTAAATATGCTCGATCAGCTCGGTGCGGCTGACCACCTTGCCTTTGTGATGGAGCAGGTAGGAGAGAAGTTTATACTCCTGCGCGGTCAGTTTTACCGGCTCGCCGTTGAGTGTCACCTTGCCGGAACGGGTGTCTAGGCGGACGTCGCCCGCCGTCAGTTCGCTGGACGCATTGCCCGACGCGCGGCGGATGAGCGCGCGCAGGCGGGCGATCAGTTCTTCGCTCTGGAACGGCTTGGCCAGATAATCGTCGGCACCCGCGTCGAGGCCGGCCACCTTGTCCGACCAACTATCGCGCGCAGTAAGGACGAGAACCGGGAATGTCCTCCCTTCCTTCCGCCAGCGATCGAGCACGGTCAGGCCGTCGATGGTGGGAAGGCCAAGGTCGAGCACGACCGCGTCATAGCTTTCGGTCGAGCCAAGGAAATGCCCATCCTCGCCATCATCCGCGAGGTCGACGGCATAGCCTGCGCCCTCCAGTGTATTTTTGAGCTGCTGGCCCAGACTCGGTTCATCCTCGACGATCAGCAGACGCATATGGCCCCGTTTCTTTGTGTCATTACATTATGCGCGCTGAAAAGAGGTCAGCGTGCCCAGCCGGTTATATCGCCCGTCCGGCCGTCGGCATCAACCCATACCACCTTACCGTCCTTCACATATTTCAGACGATAGCGATTTGAGCTCGGGTTGAACTCCGATCCGACATAGGTGGCGCCCTCCATCGCCGAATCAACACGGCGCTTGATGATGGAGAAAGGCATGACATGTCCGTCCAGCATGGCCCGGCGCGCGGCGTCCTGCTCGTCACGGCGGCCTTGCGCCTCCGCATGAGTGACGAGGGGCAGGCCCGAGGCGATGGTGATCGCGGCCAGAGCCGACAGCGCGCATTTTCTCCACATGGTCATTAGAGATGGCATAGCGGCACTCTATTGAACAGGTGGTGAATGGTGCAAAAAGCGCGGCGACCGACAATCGCCGCGCTTTCCTGACCCAGCCTGATCCAGATTATTTTTCCAGTGCGTACTGGACCGTCAGCGTGACGGCCGAGGAAACCTGGCCCGGCTCGACCGGTGTATCGGCCATTTCGGCCTTCATCCGCATTGCCACCATCGGCATGGGCGGGCGGCCACCGCTGCTGTTTTCGGCGATCGAGAGCAGGCGGGTGGAGCGGTAGCCGGTTGCCTTGGCGTAGAAATCACCCTGCTGCTTTGCGGTTTTTAGCGCGGCTTCACGGGCCTGCATGATCATGGGCGTGGGGTCGGAGATGGTGAAGGTGGGACCGGAAAGGTTGGTGGCGCCCGCCGCGACCATCTTGTCGAGCATCGGCCCGACCGACTTGATGTCGCGCAACTTGACCGTCAACTGGTTCGATGCCTCATAGCCGGTGAATTTGGGGGGGGACTGGCTGCCGTCGGGGTTGCGGCCGCTATAATCATATTGCGGGCTGAGGTTGATGCCGCTGGTCTGGATGTCCTTGCGGGCGATGCCGGCCTTTGTAAGCGCGTTGATCAGGCTGGTCATCTGCGTAGCATTGTCGCCCATTGCCTGGGCAGCGGTCATGGCGCGGGTCTGAACCCCGGTACCGACGGTCGCCATGTCGGGGGCGGCTTCCACCGTCTCGGTGACGTTGAGGGTCACGACGGGCGCCGTCTCGGCCAGCGTCACGCTGGTTTGCGCGACAGCGGCGACCGGCAGCGCGGAAGCGGCAAGGGCCATCAGGGCAAGGGCGGATTTCATAAGCGTAACTCTCCTTGAGGAATTGGCCTTGAGGGATTTGTCCTTTGAGTGATGCCGGTCAATTGCGGCAGTCGCGATGAACGGACGCTGACGTGCGATGAAAGCCGTCAGACAGGAAGTGGTTCCGGGCGGGGTTGCGGTGGATGGAGGAAGGCCTTAGCTGCACGGCCATGGCGGCACCAATTCTTACCTACGAAAATCTTGGTCTTTCCCAGGGCACGCACTGGCTGTTCCGGGGCATCGACATTCATGTCGGCGCGAAGGACCGGCTGGCGCTGATCGGGCGCAACGGCGCGGGCAAGACCACGTTGCTCAAGCTGATGGGCGGGATCATCGAGCCGGACGAGGGCAGGCGGTCGGTGGTGGCGGGTACGCGGGTCATCCTGCTCGAACAAGACCCGGATGTGACGCCGTTCAGGACGTTGCACGATTTTGCGATGGCGGGCGAGTTCGCGCCACCCCGGCATGAGGTGGAGGCGATTGCCGACCAGTTGGGCATCGACCTGTCCCGTGATGCAGCGACGGCAAGTGGCGGTGAGCGGCGGCGCGCGGCGATTGCGCGGGCATTGGCGAGCGAGCCGGACCTATTGTTGCTGGACGAGCCGACCAACCATCTGGACATTGCCGCGATCGACTGGCTGGAAAACTGGCTGGCGCGCTATAATGGGGCGTTCGTCGTCATCAGCCATGACCGTGCCTTTCTGACCCGGTTGACGCGGCAGACGCTGTGGCTGGACCGGGGGATCATGCGGCGCAACGAGATCGGCTTTGGCGGGTTCGATCAGTGGATGGAAGCGGTCTATGCCGAAGAGGCGCGGGCGGCGGACAAGCTGGACGCGAAGCTGAAGATCGAGGCGCATTGGCTGGAGCGCGGCGTTACCGCCCGGCGCAAGCGCAACCAAGGGCGGCTGGCCAAACTGTGGGAGATGCGCGCGACGCGGGCGGCGATGACCGGGCCGCAAGGCATAGCCAAGCTGGCGGTCGCGGCGGACGACAGCAAGACCAAGAGCGTGATCTCCGCAAGCCATGTGACCAAGCGTTTTGGCGAGCGGACGGTGATTGACGATTTCACGCTGCGTATCCAGCGGGGCGACCGGATCGGCATTGTCGGCGGCAATGGTGCGGGCAAGACGACGTTGCTCAAGCTGTTAACCGGCGAGACGCAGCCTGATGAGGGGACGATCAAGCAGGCCCAGAGCCTGGACATGATCTTCATCGACCAGCAGCGCAGCCTGATGCAGCCTGACAAGCGGGTGCGCGAGGTACTGGCCGAGGGTGGCGACTGGATCGACGTGCGGGGCGTGCGCAAGCATGTCCATGGCTATCTGAAGGAATTTCTGTTCGATCCCTCGCTGGCGGAGGCGAAGGTAGGCACCTTGTCGGGTGGGGAGCGATCGCGCCTGTTGTTCGCGCGGGAATTTGCGCGCGAATCCAACCTGCTGGTGCTGGACGAGCCGACCAACGATCTGGATCTGGAGACGCTGGACCTGTTGCAGGAGGTGATCGCCGATTATGACGGCACGGTCCTGATCGTCAGCCATGATCGCGACTTTCTGGACAAGACCGTCACCGTGACGCTGGGTCTGGATGGGACGGGCGTGGTGGACGTGATCGTCGGCGGTTATGCCGACTGGATCGCCAAGCGTGATCCGCGCAAAGCGGCGAGGGCGGAGAAAAAGGCCGAAGTGACACCATCGGCGTCCAAGCCGGTTTCGGTAAAACTGAGCTATAAGGACCAGCGCGACTTCGATCTGCTGCCCAAGCGGGTCGAGGAGATCGAGGCGGCGATCGCGCGGGACGAGGCGGCTTTGGCCGATCCCGACCTCTATTCGAAGAACTTCGCGCGGTTCGAGGCGCTGACCAAGGCGGTCGAGAAGGCGCGGGATGAGAAGGATGCGGCGGAGATGCGCTGGCTGGAACTGGCGGAAATGGCTGAGGGGTTGAAGGGCTGATCGCTGTTCAATCCCCCACGATCAGGCGAGATAGGGGAGGCGACCTGCCCACTGGTCCGGCAGGCCGTTGACGGCCAAGGCTCGCGCGCTGTGCCACAGGGCCGAGAGCAGCAACAGGGCGGAGCCGATCACCAGCGCAGTGAAGGCTGCCGATAGCTCGACCGCGCCTGCCTGCTGGAATAGCGCATAGAGGGCGAACAGGACATAGGCGAGGCTGGAGACGAGCAGCGCGCGACGGTCGACCGCCAGCGCCACAAGGCCAAAGGCGATGTAGAGGGCGATGACGGTCAGTGCCTTGGCAATGCCGATCTGGCTGTCGAAGATACCCATGATCTGGAACATCGAATGGGCGATCATGGGGGCGGCGGCCAGATGCAGCCAGAAGGCGACGTCGGAGCGGCGGGTTTGCCGCGCGTGGTCGCTCATGTCCCAGCGCATGGCGAAGGCGAAGATGGCGAGGCCTGCGACAAATAGCAGCCAGAAGAGCGAGTCTTTCGCCGCCGGGACAGCCCACAGCAGCAGCCCAAGGGCGATGCCCGCCGCGCTGGTTGCACCCGCGGCCACAGTGATCGGCACCATGAACCGGCGCCAGTGGAGCCATGCGGCGAAGGTGGTGAGCAATGCCGCGCCGGAGGCTGACAGCGCAACCAGTCGTTCACCCGCGTCGGGAAGGATGAGCATCATCAGGGCCATCAGCCCGAACCCGACGCCGCCCACGAAGCCTAACAGCAGCAGGATACTGGGAAGGGCCATATGCCTTATACGCGTGAAATATTCGGCCAGACCCCAACTGACAGCGGCAATCAGCAGGCCCGAAATGGGTGAGGGGGCGTGGATGTCGGCGCCAAGATGCAGGCTGTTGCCCAGCCAGCCGACCGCGACGAGAAGGATCACGCTGGCGATGCCGACGAAAATATCGTTGAAACCGGTCAGCAGGCGGAAATGTTCTTCATCCACCACCGGGCTGGCGCGCAGTGTCGCGACATGATCGCGTAGCGCCTGTGCGGTCTGCGGCGTAAGGATGCCGGCCGTTACGGCATCCTGAAGATCGCTCTCGCTATACATCGGCATGCCTTTTTTCGCCTGGTTGTCACCTTTATCTATCACGACTGTATTGCTGTATCAATACAGCATGGCTATCGCCGGTAAGAGCGCGTTTTTCCGCTTCCGCGCACGCCTCGCCGATGATAGCGCGGCGGCGAAGATGAAAAGGAAAGGTCCGAGCCATGTCGCTGCCACCGTTGCTTGAAGGTCGGCTGTCGTTGCCCCTGATCGGATCGCCGATGTTTATCATCTCGCAGCCTGAACTGGTGATCGCCCAATGCCGTGCAGGGGTGGTGGGCGCCTTTCCTTCGCTCAATGCCCGGCCATCGGGCGTGTTCGAACAATGGTTGCAGCAACTGACCGCGACGCTGACGGACAAGGATGCGCCCTTTGCCGTCAATCTGATCGTCCATCGCTCCAATCCCCGGCTGGAGGAAGATCTGGCGCTGTGCGTGCAATATAAGGTGCCGATCGTTATCACCTCGCTGGGCGCGCGCGAGGATGTGAATGCGGCGATCCACAGCTATGGCGGCATTGTCCTGCACGACGTGATCGACAACCGTTTCGCGCGCAAGGCCGTGGAGAAGGGTGCCGATGGCTTGATCGCGGTGGCTGCGGGGGCGGGTGGCCATGCGGGTACACAATCCCCTTTTGCCCTAGTCGAGGAAATTCGCAGTTGGTTCGACGGGCCGGTCGCGCTGTCAGGGGCAATCGCTACCGGACGGTCAATAGCGGCGGCGCAGGCGATGGGCGCCGATCTTGGCTATATGGGTTCGGCCTTCATCGCGACGAGCGAGGCCAATGCCGACGCGGCGTACAAGCAGGCGATCGTCGATGGGTCCGCGAGCGATATCGTCTATTCAAACCTTTTTACAGGTGTGCACGGCAACTATCTGAAACCCAGTATCATTGCCGCCGGAATGGACCCCGATAATTTGCCGGATTCCGACCCCAGCAAGATGGACTTTGCCGCTACGGCGAACGGGGACAAGAAGGCGTGGCGCGACATTTGGGGATGCGGGCAGGGGATCGGTGCGATCAAAGCGGTGGTGCCTGCCGCTGAATTGGTAGCGCGGTTGCGGCGCGAATATGATGCCGCGCTGGCACGCTTATGCAATGTGCGGGCCTGATCGTCGGGGCCGCCTGTTTTCCATCGCAGTAAACACACTGTTCGACGTCGCGATTACGCGTTAGTGTTTCCCGGCGGCGGTCTTTGCTGGCAGGCCGGTAGCGGCCGCACGCGAGCGTTGGGGCTTGAACGGACGTGGATATTTTGACCCACGTCGACAAGGGAGAGATGATGATGAAGATCAGGCAACTGGTTCTGATAGCGGCTGGGGTCATGACCCTGGGCGCCTGTGCCAACAAGGAATATGAGGCGGTCGCACCCGCACCGCCCGTCGGTCCCGGTGCGCTGGTTGGAACCGTCGCCGCCGATCGTGATGGCGACGGCATCGTCGATGGCTATTACACGGCTGATGGCATGTATCATGCCGTACAAGGTCCGCCCTGCCCGCCGCCTCCTCCCCCACCGCCCTCCCGTCGTGGGGAACGCGGCTGATCAAGATGCTTTTGTGGGCGCGGCGTGTTCGTCGCGCCCCCTTCCTTTCGATTGCCGTCCTGCTGGCTGTAGTGCCGGTTGGACAGGCGCAGGTCCATGCACAGGAGCGGTCAGAGAGTGAGGCGGGGCGTAATGCCATAGCCTCCGAAATCCGTTCCGAGGTCGGTGGGAAGCTGCGCGATGTCTATGGCCCGCGCGGCTACTGGCCGCTGTGGATCGAGGATGGCGCGGTCGGCGAGCAGGCCGACGCGCTGTTGGCGCTGATCGACAGTGCGGATCTGGATGGGCTGGACCCGGACGATTATGATCCGAAGGGTGTCCGCAAATTAGTGGACGCCGCGAGCGATGGAATGCCCAAGGCGCTGGCGCGCGCTGACCTGGCGTTGTCCAAGGCCTTTGTGGCGTTGGCACGGGATATGCGCCGCCCTTCGCGCTCGGTCGAGATGCGTTATCTGGACCCGGAACTGGAACCGAGCCGGGCGGATAGCGCTGACCTTTTGCGGGCCGCTGCGCTGTCGCCGTCTTTCCAGCGCTATGTCGCGCAGGTGGGGTGGATGAGCCCGCTCTATATGCGCTTGCGCAAGGCGCGAGCGACCTATGATGAGGGATGGGGCAAGCTGCCGGACACCTACATTCCGACGGATGTCAGGATACGCCCCGGAATGCGCGGGTTTGAGGTCGATGCCTTGCGCCAACGGCTGGGGCTGGATGAAGGCGCAGGCTATGATCGGGCGTTGGCGGCGCGGGTGAAGGCGTTTCAGGCCGATCACGGGCTGGCGGCCGATGGCGTTGCGGGCACGCAGACAGTGGCGGCGCTCAACCGTGGGCCGCGCTGGTTCGATCGGCGGCTGGCGCTCAATCTGGAGCGGGCGCGGTTGTTGCCCGGCCCCTATGTACGGCATGTTGTGGTCGATGCGGCAGCGGCGCGGCTTTATTATTATGATCGCGGTGCGCTGGACGGGACGATGAAGGTGGTGGTTGGCGCGAAGGCCAGTCAGACGCCAATGATGGCGGGCATGATCCGCTATGCGACGCTCAATCCCTATTGGAACATTCCGACCGACCTGGTGGAAAAAAGCGTTGCGCCCAAGGTGCTGCGCGGGTCTTCGCTGAAAGGGATGGGCTTTGAAGCGCTGTCCGACTGGAGCGCGAACGCTCGCCCGTTGGCGCAGTCGGAGATTGACTGGCGCGCAGTCGCGGATGGGGGGCAGGAGTTGCGGGTGCGGCAGTTGCCCGGCGGTGATAATGCTATGGGGCGGGTGAAGTTTATGTTTCCCAATGACTTGGGGATATATCTTCATGATACGCCTTCACGCGGATTATTTGCCAAGGATGCGCGGCAGTTGTCCAACGGCTGTGTGCGGCTGGAGGATGCCGCACGGCTGGGACGCTGGTTTTTCGGCAAATCGCTGGGCAGTGGGTCTGGTGAAGTCGAAGAGCATCGGCCTCTGCCGCAGGCGGTGCCGGTCTACCTCACCTACCTCACTGCCGTGCCGAATGGCGACGGCGTGCGATTCTTGCTCGATGTATATGGGCGGGATGGAGAGGAATGACGCAAGCATGAGGCCTGCATCAGCGAGCCTTACATTTTCTTGGGAATGCAGTCGGCGCCAGCGGCCTTGAGGCGGCCGCACAGGCGCTGGGCGTCCGCGTTGCTGGCCAGCGGACCGGCCTGAAGGCGCGTAACGGGGCCGCCTTTCACATAATAGGGCTGATAGGCGGATAGCCCTGATACCTTGCCGCTGAGCGAGGACCAGAGCGAACGGGCGCGGCCATCTTCGCTGAAGGCGCCGAGTTGGACCCGCCAGCCGCCAGCCGATGGTGCGGGGACCGAGGCGGCGGGGCGAGGGGCTGCGGGTTTGGGTGCAGGCTTCGGTGCTGCTGCTTGGGCGAGGGCAGGTTTTGGCGCGATGGGCGCGGGGGCCGGGCGGGCGGTGGCTGAAGATGGCAGATCGGACGTGCGGAGAGGGCCGGATGTCGGGCGCGGGCTTGGCTCAACGGCGCGCGGTGTCGATACAGAGGGAGCAAAGGCGAGTTGGCCCGCCTGCTGCTGGCTTTCCATCTCGCTGGCCAGCGCAAGGCCCTTCTGTCGATCGGCGGAGGGGATATATTTGTCCATCTGAGCAAGGCTGGTCGTCGCCTGACTAAGACCGGCGCTGGAGGCGCGGGTCATCAGCGCATAGGCGCGGACCCAATCCTTGCTAACCAGATCGCCGTTGAACAGGGCCGTGCCGACGATATACTGGGCGCGTGCCTCGCCGCGTGTGGCCGCTTTCTGAAGATAGGGCATCGCGCCCGCGCGGTCGCCCTGCTGGAACATCAACAGGCCAAGATTATCCTCTGCGCGGGTATGGCCCTGCGCCGCCGCCTTGCGATACCATTCGATGGCGGTAGACATGTCGGACTGAACGCCACGGCCCAGCTTATAGGCCTGTCCCATGTTGAACTGTGCGTCGGCGTCGCCCGCCTGCGCCAGCGGTCGCCATTGCGCGATGGCGCGGGCATAATCGCCCTGCTGCCAGGCATCGACGCCCGCCTTCACATCAGCAAGAACAGGCGCGGCAATCATAAGTGCGCCGGTTAATGCCGCCAATGTCCCCCAGATCTGTTTCATACGCACATGCTCCAACCGGATAGACTATGTTCGCCCGCGCAAGTCCTTGTCTTTCGCACAGGCTGTTCGTGCGCGTAGCATAAGGACTGGCTGCTTTATAACTGGTTAACCCTGTTCATGGTGTCCCGAAGAAAGCTGTTCGCAGATTAACCAATTTTTAGCGGCAGGCATGGCATCCCCTGTCGCAACTGGATTTTCGTGGGGGATTTGCGTGCGCGTACTGGCACTGGCATCGCAAAAGGGCGGATCGGGCAAGACGACATTGTCGGGGCATCTGGCTGTGCAGGCACAGTTGGCTGGCGCGGGGCCGGTCGTCCTGATCGACATTGATCCGCAGGGTTCGCTGGCCGATTGGTGGAATGAGCGTGAGGCCGAATTGCCCGCCTTTGCCCAGACGACCGTCGCCCGGCTGGGCGCTGACCTGGAGATACTGCGTCAGCAGGGCTTCAAGTTGGCGGTCATCGACACGCCGCCTGCCATTACGATGGCGATCCAGAGCGTTATTTCCGTGTCCGAACTGATCGTTGTGCCGACCCGTCCCAGCCCGCATGACCTGCGCGCCGTGGGCGCGACGGTCGACTTGTGCGAGCGTGCGGGCAAGCCGTTGATCTTTGTCGTTAACGGCGCGACGCCCAAAGCGCGGATCACAGCGGAAGCAGCCGTCGCCCTGTCCCAACATGGCACAGTGGCTCCGGTGACGCTGCATCATCGCACCGATTTCGCTGCGTCGATGATCGATGGACGCACGGTGATGGAAGTCGATCCCAAGGGAAGATCAGCCAATGAAGTCGTGCAGCTATGGTCCTATATCTCCGACCGACTTGAAAAGAATTTCCGCCGCACCGTCTTTTCCGTGTCGTCGAACGGCGCGGCATCGAACGGCGCCCCTAGGCCGCTGGGTGGCTTTGGCCGCCGGGTGATCGGTTAATCGGGGGAGAAAAATCATGGCCGAACCCAAACCTCTCGCTTCGCTGACCTCTGGCTTGCTGGCTCGCAAGGGTGCGGCGCAGCCCGCGATGCGGCGACAGTCGCTGACCGGCTTTGGCAATGCGATGCCGATCAGTTTCCACGACGATCTGGGCTGGAACGACATGGGCGGCGAAAGCGCGCCAGTCGAAATGCGGCCTTCGGGCCTGACGCCGATGGGGGCCTCGCCTGTAGCTGCCGTCCCGATGGACGCGGCCGCGTCGATCATGGCGCCCGAACCTGTGGTCGTGACCGAGCAGAAGGCCTTGGTGGAGAAGGTCGCGGCGATGGCTCCACCGGTATCGCCTCCAGCGAGCAAGGCGGTTGCCGTTGCACCGAAAGCGGCGGTCAGTGGGCGCAAGGCGGCGTTCACGCTGCGACTGGATGCGGAACGGCACCTGAAGCTGCGGCTGGTTTGCGCGGTGCAGAACCGATCAGCGCAGCAAATCGTCACTGATGCACTGGACCAATTTTTAAGCGGCCTGCCGGAAATTGACCGACTCGCCGATCAACTGCCGCGCGACTGCGGCGAACGCTGAATTTCAAGGTGAGCAGGATCATGAAGCGCAGGAATTTGAGCATGGCGGCAGTTTCGACGCTGCTGATGACAAGCACGATGGTGGGTTGCACGGGGCAGGCATTTCACCCGCGTGCGTCCGCTGCGCTTGTCAGGGATACGGACGGCGCGAAGCCGGCGGTAAGTGCGGAGAAGGCGCTGACGGCACGCGATTTCGCCGCCGCGCTGAAGGCGGCGGAAGCGGCGGTCGCAGCCAATCCCGACAATGCGCGCTATCGTCAGATTTTGGGCCGTGCCTATGCCGCGAATGGCCGCTTCGCTTCGGCGGAAACGGCCCTCAGCGACGCCATGACACTGGGCAATGGCGACGCGCGCACGATCGTGACGCTGGCGCTGGTGCAGGTCGGTCTGGGTAAGCCGGAGGCTGCGCGCGCACTGCTTGTCGCCCATACCGATACCGTGCCTGCCGCTGACTATGGGCTGGCTATCGCGATGGCGGGCGATCCGCAGGAGGGCGTTCGCCTTCTGTCGCAGGCGATCCATGACCCTTCCGCCACGGCGCGGACACGCCAGAACCTGGCCTATGCCTATGCACTGGCCGGTCGCTGGAAGGATGCACGAGTGATGGCAGGCGAGGATCTTGCTCCGCTGGAAGCCATGCAGCGTATTACCCAATGGGCGATGATCGCCGAGCCATCGAAGGCGCCGCAGCGCGTTGCCGCCTTCATGGGCGTGACCCCTGACGCCAGCGACGCAGGACTGCCGGTTGCGCTGGCGCTGGCGCCCAAGGCTGTGGAGGCTGCGCCGGTGGCGCTGGCCGAGGCTTCACCCGTTGAGGCTCCGTCGGCGGCATGGGCGGAGGCTGCTCCGGTTGAGGTGACGGCTGTCGAGCCTGCCTTGATGGCGGTAGCCGCTGTTGAGACTGTTCCTGCGCCGGCGCCCATGATCCGCGTCGAGCATCCGCCGGTTCGTGCCATTATCGCAGCGCCCATCGCTACGATGCAGAAGGCCGCCTACATCCGTCCGGTCGAAAAGGTGGGGAGCAACTGGGTCGTGCAGGTGGGCGCTTATGACAATGCCGCTGTCGCTCGTGAAAAATGGCAGCAGATGGCAACCATCAGCAGCACGATTGCGGCTTTCCCGGTGCTGACCAGCACCGCGACCGTGAACGGCCGGGCCTATTACCGACTGGCGCTGAGCGGGCTTGGCAACCGCGCCGACGCGATGGCGCTGTGTAAGGCGATCCGGTCGCAGCGGGGACAATGTTTCGTTCGTGAGACGACGCCCGATGCGATGCCGCAGCGCTGGGCGGTGGCGACCAGAGGACGTCAGTTCGCCTCGCGCTAAAACACCGAATTTCCGGTTAGGAGAGAAAAGGGCGGGCGCCTCCTTTAGAGGAACGACCCGCCCTTCATGATTCGACGCACACGGCCCTGCACGGGTACATGGTTGAAAGGGGTGTTGCCTGCTGCTGCGGCCATCCTGCCCGAATCGACGATCCATGGGGTGTCGCGGTCGATGAAAATGATGTCTGCGGCGCTGCCGGGGGCGAAGCTGCCTGCCTCTACCCCTAATATGCGGGCGGGATTGGCGCTGAGCAGCGCCATCAGGCGGGTGATCGACACATGGCCTTCGCGCACAAGGTTGAGGGAAAGCGCGAGCAGCGTTTCCGCGCCCGCCATGCCCGGCGCGGCGTCGGCGAAGGGCAGGCGCTTGTCTTCCGGCCCGCGCGGATCATGGCTGGAGGTGATGACGTCGATGGTCCCCTCCGCCACGGCGGCGATCGCAGCCTTGCGGTCATCTTCCGATCGCAGCGGCGGAGACAGGCGCGCGAAGGTGCGGAAATCAGTGGCGGCATTGTCCGACAGGAACAGATAGGCGGGGCTGATGCCGCACGTCACGCGCAGCCCCTCTGCCTTTGCGGCGCGGATGAGGGCGAAGCCTGCCGCCGTGGTGACGAGGCGGAAGTGGATCGCCGCGCCGGTTTCGCGCACCAGCATGATGTCGCGGGCGATGGCCATTGCTTCGGCGCAGGCGGGCGCATTGGAAAGGCCGAGCCGGGTCGCCGTTTCGCCGGATGTCGCGACGGCCTTGCCTGCCAGCCCGCCATCTTCGGCATGGGCGATGACGGTGAGGCCGAGCGCGGAGGCATAAGAGAGGACGCGCAGCATGACGCCGGAGTCCGCGATCCATTGACGACCGGTGCCGACGGCCTTTGCGCCAGCGGCCTGCATCATGCCGATTTCCGCGAGTTCCGTGCCTGCAAGGCCACGCGTGGCGGCGGCGATGGGGTGAACCCAGAAGTCGGGCTTGCCCGCGCGGGTGGCCTGCCGAATGAGGCCGGCGTCGTCCAGTAGCGAGGATTGGTCCGGCATCAGCGCCGCGCGAGTGATGCCGCCGAAATGGAAGGCCGGCTTGTCGGTCGAGAAAACGCCAAGGTCGACGAGGCCGGGGGCGACGACCAGGCCATTGGCGTCGATACGCTCCGCGTCGGCGGGGATGGCGACATCTCCGGTGGCAACGATATGGTCGCCTTCGATCAGCAGTGTGCCGGGCGCAAGATCTTTGGCGGTTGGATCAGCGAGGTGGGCGTTGATGATCGCTATTTTGGTCATGGTTGTGCCCATCTCGTCTTTGTCTTTGGTCGGGATGTTCAAGCCCATCCCTCCACGCCACGCGCACTTCGTGTGAGCACATCCAGGCAGGCCATGCGGACAGCGACGCCCATTTCCACCTGTTCGGTGATGGCGGAGCGTTCCGGGTGGTCGGCGACGCTGCTGCTTATCTCAACGCCGCGGTTCATAGGGCCGGGGTGCATGACGAGGGCGTCGGGTTTCGCGCGGGCCAGCCGCTCTGGTGTCAGGCCGTAAAGCATGTGATATTCGCGGGGTGAGGGGATGAAAGCGCCGTCCATTCGCTCATTCTGAAGGCGCAGCATCATCACCACGTCGGCCCCCTCCAGCCCTTTGTTGAAGTCGGTATAAGGGGTCGCGCCCATCGCTTCTACCTTTGCGGGCATCAGTGTGGGCGGCGCGATGGCGCGGACCTGTGCGCCCAGCGCGGCGAGGCAGAGCATGTTCGAGCGCGCCACCCGACTGTGCAGAACATCACCGCAAATCGCGACAATCAGCCCTTCAAACCTGCCCTTGCGGCGGCGGATGGTGAGGGCGTCGAGCAGCGCCTGCGTGGGGTGTTCGTGCCAGCCATCGCCCGCGTTCAACACCGGGCAGTCGACCTTGTCCGCGATCAACCGCACTGCGCCTGACGAGCCGTGGCGGATGACGATGACGTCGGCATACATGGCATTGAGGGTCATCGCCGTGTCGATCAGCGTTTCCCCCTTCTTCACGCTGGACTGGGCCGCGTGCATGTTGACGACGTCCGCGCCCAGCCGCTTGCCTGCAATCTCGAAGGAGAGAAGGGTGCGCGTACTGTTCTCGAAAAAGGCGTTGATCTGGGTCATGCCCGCGAGGCGACCGTCATGCTTGCGGGCGATGCTGCGATTGGTACGGACCCATTGTTCAGCCTCATCCAGCAGGAAGCGGATTTCCCAGGGCTTTAACGGGGCGATACCGAGCAAATGTCGGTGCGGAAACAACGCCCGTCCTACAAGATCGGACGAGGCGGGCGCGGTGATCGTTTCGGGCATGAGCCGATCCTTTAAGCGAGCGCGAGCAGTGCGGCAAGGGGCGGCTTCGCCTCCTTCCTTAGAAGAGGCTGAGTTGTGGGCCGGAAGGCGGGCGAAACAAGTCGGTGCGAAGGGTCAGCCGCTCGCGTGAAAAGCCTGCGCGGCGGCAGGCCATGTTGAAGCGCGTTCGTAACAGGTCCGCCCAGACACCCTGTCCGCGCATCCGGCTGCCGAAATTGGGATCATTGTCACGGCCGCCGCGCAGGTCGCGGATGATGGACATGACACGAGCGGCACGGTCGGGATAATGGGCGTCGAGCCAGGCACGGAAAAGCGGCGCGACCTCATGCGGCAGACGGATGGGGATGTAAGAGGCCCCATATGCACCCGCCTGCGCGACTTGCGCGATGATCGCCTCCATCTCATGGTCGGTGATCGAGGGGATGACGGGGGAAATACTGGCATGGACGGGTATGCCTGCCTCTGTCAGTGCGCGGATCGCGGCGAGGCGGCGGTGCGGATGAGGCGCGCGGGGTTCCAGCGTGCGGGCGATGGCAGGATCAAGGCTTGTGACGGAGACGCAGACGGCGACCAGCCGGTCGCGGGCCATGTCTGCCAGAAGGTCGATGTCGCGCAATACCCGATCGGACTTGGTGGTGATGAAGAGAGGATGCCGCGTTCCCGCCAACACTTCGATACAGTCGCGGGTGATGTGCCAGTCGCGCTCGATCGGTTGATAGGGATCGGTGTTGGTGCCCATGGCGATCGGCGCGACGGCGTAGGAGGGCTTTGCCAGTTCGGCACGAAGCAGGGTGGCGGCATCCGGCTTGGCGAAGAGGCGGCTTTCGAAGTCCAGGCCGGGTGACAGGTCGTGATAGGCGTGGCTTGGCCGGGCGAAGCAGTAGATGCAGCCATGTTCGCAGCCCCGATAGGCATTGATCGATTGAGAGAAGCCGATGTCGGGTGAGCTATTGCGCGATATGATGGTGCGGGGACGCTCGACCGTGACAGTGGTCCGCAGGCGTGGGGTCGTGCCGTCAATATCATCGCGGGCGTCTAGCCAATCGCCATCAGCCTCCCGCGCGGGGAGGTTGAAGCGGTCGCTTGTGCGGTTGATGGGGGCGCCTCGGCCCTTTTCGATGGCCATGGCACATAAGAACATATCAGGAACAATTTGACAAGGCGGGATCGCTCCGTCAGTTCGGCATCCTTTGATGGGGGACGAAATCATGTGGGGCAGAATGTTGATCGCGATGGCGACTGTCGGCCTCTCTGGCATGGTGTCGGGGACGGCACTGGCGAATGATGGCGATCCCTGCGGCGCCAAAATGGTGTGCGCCAGCAGTCCCCAATCGGTGGTCGAAGCGATCAAGGAGGCAGGTTACAAGGCGGTGTTGAGCAAGAGCAAGACGACCGGCAACCCTATGATCGAGAGCGCGGCTAACGGCTATGACTATTCGCTGTTCTTCTATGAATGCGAAGAGGCCAAGCAGTGCGGGTCGTTGCAGTTCATGATCAGTTTTGCCGATGACGGGACGAACACGCCCGAACTTGCCAATCTGTGGAACAAGGAAAAACGGTTCAGTCAGATGGCGGTGACGGACGACAAGTCGCTGGCCTTTTCCTACGATATTTCGACCATCGGTGGATTGAACCAGAAGAATTTTGCCGATGTTGTCGACTGGTGGGCGCTAATGCTGGGCGAGGTCTCGCAATTCTTCAAGGCGCAGGCGCCGCAAAAGAAATAATCAGCGCTCCATGAGGCGGGGCATCAATTCCACAAAGTTGCAAGGGCGAAAGCGGCTGTCGAGTTGGCTGACCAAGATGCCGTCCCAGGCGTCGCGCACTGCGCCGGTCGAGCCAGGCAGCGCGAAGATATAGGTGCCGCGCGCGACGCAGGCGGTGGCGCGGGACTGGATGGTGGAGGTGCCGATCGTCTGGTAGCTGAGCCAGCGGAACAGTTCGCCGAAACCGGGAATTTCCTTGTCCTGCACCTGGGCGAGCGCTTCCGGAGTCACGTCGCGACCGGTAACGCCGGTGCCGCCGGTGGTGATGATGCAGTCGATCTGCGGGTCGTCTATCCAGGCGTGGAGGCGGGCGACGATCAGCGAGCGTTCGTCCCTGGAAATATGACGATCGGCCAGGATATGCCCGGCGTTTTCGAGCCGTTCGACCAGCGTGTCGCCCGAACGGTCGTCGGCAAGGGTGCGGCTGTCCGATACCGTCATCACCGCGATGCGGACGGGCAGGAACGTGCGGCTTTCATCGATCGGCATGAGGCAGTGGTCAGTCCGTGCCGCCGACATAACCACTAAAGGTCGCCACACCGTTCGGGGTCTTACCGGTCAGGCGGACCAGCTTTGTGCCTTTGGTGCCGGGGAACATCGGCCACATACCCTGCGCCATCCCGGTCAGACCGTCGGCCTCGCCCTTCGCCTGTATCTGGTACATCCAGTAATTCCGCATGACGATGTTCACATAGGCGCGGGTTTCATAATAAGGCAGGGATTCGATGAAAAGCAGTGGATCGCCGCCATCTTTCACTTCGTAATTCCAGCGCTCCACCGGGGTTGGTCCGGCATTATAGGCGGCCATCACCTTGGGCAGAAGGCCGCCGGTCGCGCCCATGTCGCGCAGCGATTCCAGATAGCGCTGGCCATATTCCATGTTGGTCGAAGGGATAAAGAGTTGTGAGGCGGCGGTCATGCCGACATCGCCCGCCGTGCCGGGGCGCACCTGCATTAGACCGCGCGCACCCGCGCTGCTGACCGCATTGGTGCGAAAGCCCGATTCCTGGAGCGTATGGGCAAAAATGAGCGAGGGGTCGACGCGCCAGCCGCCATCGGGGCGCCAGTCGGGCGCCGGGAAGCGGGCGAAACTGTCGGGTTGTTTGCCTGCCGGACCATTATGGGCGAGCCAGAGCTGGGTTTCGGGCAGGTTGAGCGCGCCCGCGAGGCGCAGCAGCGCTTCATAATGGGCGTTGCCGCTGATCTTCGCCTGATAGCGCAACGCTTCGTCGGCATGGACGGAATCGCCGATGGCGGAGAAGGCCACGGCGGCGCGGGCATTGGGAGCGTCTTTCAGGGTTTGCCACTCATTGGTGCTGAAACGACCGGCGACCGGCGCGGCGCGCATCGGCATACCAAGCGTTTCGCGGGCGAGCAGGCCGTAGAATGTTTCTTCGGACCGGGCGGCGGTCCGCAGCAGATTTGCGACCTTGGCCGGTTCGCCGCAGACCATATAGGCGCGGGCGGCCCAATAAGCCCCGGCCGAGCGCATATCTTCATTGCTGGCGAGCGCGGCGACATTAGCGAAGGAGGGAGCTGCGGTGCGGCAATCCTTCTGACGCCAGGCGGCAAGGCCGGTGGTCCAGTGCGCCTGCACCGTCCAGTCGCCACCGACACGGCTTTCGAGGGCGCGGGCAGCCATGCGGCGAGCGCCCTGATCGTCATTCTCGATATAATAGGACCAGGCGACGCGCTGGCGCAATTCGGTCAGGCCCTCGGGCGTCAGGCCCGCTTCCTGGGGAGCGAGCAGGGCTTCGGCACCGGCGGGATTGTCCGCCTTGATGAAGGGCAGGATCTGGGTGACGAGCATTTGGGCGAGCGCATCGGTTTTTGTCGCGGAGATATATTGGCGGCGGGGCGCCGAGCCGAGCCACACCATCTTCTGCACCTGCGGCAGGGTGGGCAACATGGTCGCGCCGCGTCGTTCCGCAAGGCGGGAAAGCTGATCGGCGCGGGGCAGCCAGCTAGCCTTGTTGATCAGTTCAAGCAGGTCGAACAGCTCGACGCGCGGCGATCCCTTGGCCAGATAAAGTTCAGCGAGGGCCATGGCGCGCATCGGGTCATTGGCGTCGAGCGCGGCGATCTGAGCCTTGGCGCTGTCCCATTGCTGGCCCTGCAATCCGGCAAAGATGGCTCGGTAGCGGGCCTTGTCGTCTTCCTTGACGGTGAACGGCAGAGCGGAGGAGACGGAGTTGGTCGTGAGTGTGGGCGTGGGGATCGAGGCATCGTTAGGTGCCGCTTGTGCGGGAAAGGCAATTGAAAGGCTTGCTCCTGCCGTCATCAGCGTCATCATCAGGGCGCGGGTCGCGGTACGGGTCACTGCGGCACGGGTCACTGGGCTTTGTCCTCGATCAGGCTTTGCAGGGTGCGCCAGCATTCCGCCTTCGCCGCTGGCTGCGTGAGCAGCAGGCGCGGGTGAAATGTGGCAGCAACAGGCACAGTGCCGCCTTCATGGTTAAAGAAACGTAAACCATCGCGCGGATCGCTGTCACTCGTCGGTAATAAGGCACGGATTGTCCGGTCCCCCAGCAAAAGCAGCCGTGCGGGGCGGACCAGCGCCACCTGCGCACGCATCCGTTCCACCAACCGGGCGGTGTCGTCGGCGTCCAGCGATCCACCCGGCGGCCGGGCCAGCGCCATGGCGGTCAGGTAGATATCATCACGGGTCAGGCCGATTGCGCGAAGCATTGCATCGAACAGCGTACCTGCACGATCGGCGAACAACGCGCCTGCATTCATGTCGGCAGGATCGGGCATGTCGGTGATGATCATCAATCGCGCACCAGCGATGCCGGTCGGCAGGATTGCCCGGCCCGGCGCCCAGTGGCTTTCAGGGTGACGGTTGTCCTTCGCCAGCCAGAGATGAAAGGCGTCGAGCGTCGCGGGATGCTGTGTCGGGGCCGGGGCAGCCAGCGGCCTTGTGATGGATGGTTCGGCTGGGCGCGCCGGGCGCAACCAGTCGACTGGCTCCTCCCCAATGGCGCAATCCACGCCGGCAAGCGACCACCACGCCAAATAGGCGTCGGCGGCAAGCGCCGCTTCATTCTGCAATAATCCCCGCATCGTGATCCTTTAGGGCCAGAGGTTGACGAGGGGGTCAAGAATCTTCATCGCCGATCCTGTCAAAGCGTTATCAGTATGCGGCGACCGGATGGGGAGAGGGAAGCCCTTATGGATCGCCATGATGGAGGGATTATGAGCGAACGGGAATCGATGCCCTATGATGTGGTCATCGTTGGTGGTGGGCCAGCGGGCCTGTCTGCGGCCATCCGTCTTAAGCAACTGGCCAACGATGCCGGGGCTGAACTGGCGGTCTGCGTGCTGGAAAAAGGGTCGGAAATCGGCGCGCATATCCTTTCGGGGGCAGTCATCGACCCGAAGGCGCTGGACGAACTGATCCCGCAATGGAAGGACATGGGCTGCTCGCTGGCCGATGTGCCCGTCACGGACAATCGCCATTGGGTGCTGACCAAGACCAAGCATTTTTCGATTCCGCATTTACCAATGCCGCCATTGATGAGCAATAAGGGCACCTATACCGGGTCGCTGGGCAATCTGTGCCGCTGGCTCGCGGAACAGGCCGAGGGACTGGGCGTAGAGATATTCCCCGGCTTCGCGGCGGCGGAAATCCTCTATAATGACGACGGATCGGTGAAGGGCGTCGCCACCGGCGACATGGGCGTTGCGCGCGATGGCGAGCATAAAGGCGATTATCAGCCAGGGCTGGAGCTGCACGCCAAATATACCTTCTTTGCAGAGGGTGCGCGCGGCCACCTGACCAAGATATTGAAGCGCCAATATGCTTTGGACACCGACTGTGAGCCGCAAGTCTATGGCCTGGGCATGAAGGAATTGTGGGACATTGACCCCAAGATGCATAAGCCGGGGCTGGTCATCCATACGCAGGGTTGGCCGCTGACCGATGCCTATGGCGGCGGGTTCCTTTATCATCAGGCCAATGGGCAGGTGGCGTTGGGTTTCGTCGTGGGGCTGGGCTATCGCAACCCGCATCTCTATCCGTTCGAAGAGTTTCAGCGCTGGAAACAGCATCCCGCGATCCGTAAATATCTGGAGGGTGGCCGCCGCGTTTCCTACGGTGCTCGGGCGATCAACGAGGGCGGCTGGCAGTCGGTGCCCAAGCTGGATTTCCCCGGCGGCGCGCTGATCGGTTGTTCGGCGGGTTTCGTCAACGTGCCACGTATCAAGGGCACACATACGGCGATGAAGTCGGGGATGCTGGCGGCGGAGGCGGCCTTTGCCGCGATCCAGGCCGGCCGGACAAGCGATGCGCTGAATGAATATGATGCCGCGGTGCGGTCGAGCTGGATTGCTGACGAGTTGAAGCTGGTCAAGAATGCCGAACCGATGCTGTCCAAGTTCGGCGGCACGATCGGCACGCTGCTGGCGGGCATCGACATGTGGATGCGGACGCTGAAAATCGGCCTGCCCTTCACGATGAAGCACAAGCCGGACAATGAGAAAATCTGGCATGCTGATGCGTGCAAGAAGATCGCTTATCCCAAGCCCGATGGCGTGGTCAGCTTCGATCGGCTGTCCTCTGTGTTCCTGTCCAACACCAACCATGAGGAAGACCAGCCGGTTCATTTGCAGTTGAAAGACCCGGCGATCCCGATTTCCTACAATCTGCCCCTTTATGACGAGCCGGCGCAGCGCTATTGTCCGGCTGGCGTTTATGAAGTGGTGGGGCTGGAAGAGGGCGAGCCTCGTTTCCAGATCAACGCGCAGAATTGCGTCCATTGCAAGACGTGTGACATCAAGGATCCTACCCAGAACATCAACTGGGTGGTGCCCGAGGGCGGTGGAGGACCGAATTATCCCAATATGTAAGCGCCTGACGTCGCTGATCCTGCTGACGCTTCCGCCGGTGTTTGCCGCACCCGCGACGGCATCGGTCGATACGCTGCCCGCGCTCAACGCCTATGCGCGGGCGCGGCTGGCGGACAGCGAAGGGGCGCTTGGGGTTGCGGTCAAAAGCTATCGCACGGCGTTGGAACTGGACCCGTCGAGCAGCGAAATCGCCCGGCGGTCCTATTTTCAGGGACTGGAAAGCGGGGACAAGGCGCTTGCATTGCGATCGGCGGAACTGCTGGATGCGGAAGCGATATTGCCGCGCGACGGGACTTTGTTGCGACTGGGCGATGCGCTTGTCCGCAAGGACTGGGCCGTCGCACACAGGCTGGTGACACGAATGGAGGGGGAGGGAAATTTTGCCTTCCTCGGTCCCATCCTCACCAGTTGGATCAGTCTGGGCGAGGGGCGTTATGCGGTGCCTGTCATCGACCCGAAGGATCGGTTCGCCACGCTGGCCCGGCGCTATGTGGACGAGCATCTGGCCTTCCAGACGTTGGCACAGCGAAACCCGCAGGAAGCGGTGCCTGCCGTTGCGCGCGCGCTGGCGGCGGCGGCCGATGGGGCGGGCCTTCGCCTGGCACTCGCCGCCCAGTTCGCCGCCTTGGGCGATCGAGCCAATGCACTGGCGTTGCTGCCCGACGGGCAGGCGATCTTTGCGCAGGCGCGGGCCGACATAGCGCGGGGCAAGGGACGTAAGGCGGGCGTGTTGACGCCCGCGGAGGGCTTTGCCAGACTGGTCGCGCGGCTGGCTTCGGATATTTCCACTCAGGAAGACAGCGCGGCACTCGGCGTCAGGCTGGCGCGGATCGCAAGCTTTGCCGATCCCGGCAATGCCGAAATCCGTGTGATCGTCGCCCGGCTTTTGACGTTGGCCAGCTATCCCGCCTTTGCCGTGGCGGAAGCGCAGGCGGTGCCGCCCGACAATTGGCATCATGCGATGGCGCAGGACGAATTGGTCGACGCATTGGCGGCAGCGGGCGAGCAGCCACAGGCATTGGCGCTGGCGCGGTCGCTCGCCGCAACGCCGGGCGCGGACGCGCAGCGCCAGATAAGGCTTGGTCGACTTTTGTCCGAAGAGAAGGATTTTGCCGGGGCGGCGGCAGCGTTCAAAGCGGCACAGGCGGGCTTTGCACCCGATGCGATTCCGTGGCCATTGCTGTTGTTCGAGGGAAGCGCGCTGGAGCAGGGCGGGCGGTGGGAAGAGGCCCGCGCCGTGCTGGAACGCGCGGCGAAGATCGCGCCTGATGAGCCGGTCGTGCTCAACTATCTGGGCTATGCACAGGTCGAACGGCGGCAGAATGTCGAAGCAGCGCTGGCGTTGCTTCGGAAGGCGAGCGCCCTCAAGCCTCTGGATGCCTCTATCAGTGATTCGTTGGGCTGGGCGCAGTTTGTCGCCGGTGATGCGCGAGGGGCGGTTCCGGTACTGGAGCAGGCCGTTATCGGTGCGCCCGATGACGCCACGGTCAACGAGCATCTGGGCGATGCGCTTTGGTCGGTGGGCCGACGCTATGAGGCGCGCTATGCATGGAGCGCTGCGGCGACCTTTGCCGAAGGAGAGCGGGCCGAACGACTGGCCGCGAAGACGCGTGAGGGGTTGAAGCCCGAATATGCCGCGCCCTGACAGGATGGTCGATGTGACGGGCGAAGCCGCCACCGAGATTGCTTATGCCAAGATCAACCTTGCCCTGCATGTCCGGGCACGGAGGGAGGACGGCTATCATGAACTGGAGAGCCTGTTTGTCTTTGCGACGGATGGTGACCGGCTCACGGCGTCGGTCCGGCAGGATGGGGCGCTGAGGATGTCGGTTGGCGGGCCTTTTGGTGCGGGATTGGGCACGGGCGAGGACAATCTGGTGATGCGTGCGGCCATCGGCCTGCGCGTGCGGTTCGGGACAGGCCGCGAAGGCGCGGACATTCATCTCGACAAGCATCTGCCCGTGGCGTCGGGCATTGGTGGGGGATCGGCGGATGCTGCCGCCGCGCTGCGGCTGTTGTGCCGCGTTTGGGGTATTGCGCCTTCATCGGACGCGCTGGCGGTGCTGGCGCTGGAGCTTGGTTCTGATGTGCCTGCCTGTCTCGCCAGCATCACGCAAAGGGTCGGCGGGAGAGGGGAAGCGCTGGCCGCCGCTTCCATTCCGGGCATAGAGGGAAAGCCCCTGCTGCTGGTAAATCCGGGCGTGCCGGTGTCCACCGGTGCGATCTTTGGCGCGTGGGACCGGACCGACCGGGGAGCGCTGGAGGCGGACGATCTTGATACGTTGGTGGAGGCGCGTAATGATTTGCAGGCGCCTGCCGTCGCGCTGGCACCAGTGATCGCGGACGTGCTTGCCCTGTTGGCTGCTCAAACCGGTGTTGGGTTGGTACGCATGTCCGGGTCTGGCGCGACCTGCTTTGCGCTGTTCGAGCGCCAAGAGAATTGTGCGGCCGCGGCCGCGGAGATCAATCATGAGCATCCCGACTGGTGGGTGCTGGCGACGAGGATTAGGGATTTGGAAAGCAAGAACGCATGAGCGAGGCTTTTACGGTAATTGACGGCGGCGGGCTGGATCTGCTGATCATCGGCGATCATGCCTCTGCCCATGTGCCATCCGACATTGATCTGGGGATCGACGCGGCGCTGCTGTCGAACCATATCGCGATTGATCTGGGCGTAGCGGAGGTTTCCGCCTTGCTGGCGGCGCAACTGTCGTGCCGGGCGGTGCTGGGCGGTGTGTCGCGGCTGGTGATCGACCTAAATCGTGAGGATGACGCGCCGGGCCTGTTGCCGGTGATGAGCGACGGGCATGCGATTCCGGGCAACCGGGACATAGATGTGACCGAGCGGATGATCCGATTCCATCACCCCTATCATCATCAGGTGGCGATGATGCTGGACGCCATGACGTCACCCTTCATCCTGTCGCTGCACAGCTTTACGCCGTCGCTGGCGAGCGATCCGACGCAAGAACGGCCATGGGATGTCGGAATCCTCTATAATGAAGATGATCGCGCGGCGAAGGTCGCCATTCCCCTGCTGGAAGCGGCGGGTTTGAAGGTCGGCGACCAGTTGCCCTATTCAGGCAGGCTGCTGAACGCCACGATGAATCGCCATGCGGAGGCCAACGGCATTCCCTATCTGGGGGTGGAGATGCGGCAGGATCGGGTCGCGAATGTGGACGGTCAGCGGCAATTTGCCGACATATTGGGTCCAATACTCTTGGAATGCCGCAATAGCCTTGCGTGACTCGCCCCTTTTTGAAAGAGAGGCGCGCGACGAAAGGTAAGCCCCATGACACATCAATTTGACAAGTCCAAACTCCCCAGCCGCTTTGTTTCGGTTGGACCGGAGCGTGCGCCGCAACGCAGCTATTATTATGCCATGGGGCTGACCGAGGAAGAGATTGCGCGGCCCTTCGTAGGGATCGCGTCGGCGGGCAATGACAGCGCGCCGTGCAACACTACGCTCGACATGCAGGCAGACTTTTGCCGTCAGGGCGTGAACGAGGCGGGCGGGATGCCGCGCAGGTTCAATACCATCACCGTCACCGACGGCATCGCCATGGGCCATCAGGGCATGAAAAGCTCGCTGGTCAGCCGTGAAGTCATCGCGGATTCGGTCGAGCTGTCTGTGCGTGGCCATTGTTATGATGCGCTGGTGACGTTCGCGGGCTGCGACAAGTCGCTGCCGGGGATGATGATGGCGATGCTGCGCCTGAATGTGCCGTCGATCTTCGTCTATGGCGGATCGATCCTGCCTGGCCGCTATCAGGATCGTGACCTGACCGTCATTGATGTGTTCGAGGCGGTCGGCCGCTTCAGCGCGGGCAAATGTCCGCTGTCGGAAGTCACCGCGATCGAAAAAGCCGCCTGCCCCGGTCATGGCGCGTGCGGTGGGCAATATACAGCCAACACCATGGCCTGTGTGGGCGAGGCAATCGGTTTGTCCTTGCCAAACAGTAATATGGCGCCCGCTCCTTATAAGAGCCGGGAGGAAATTGCGGTTTCGGCTGGTCGCCAGGTGATGGAACTGATCGCCCGCAACATCCGCCCGCGCGACATCTGTACACGCGAAGCGTTCGAGAATGCGGCCCGGATCGTGGCGGCGACGGGCGGATCGACCAATGGCGCGCTGCATCTGCCCGCGATGGCGAATGAGTGCGGTATCGATTTCGACCTGTTCGATGTCGCGGAAATCTTCAAGTCCACGCCTTATATCGCCGACCTGAAGCCGGGTGGCCGCTATGTGGCAAAAGATATGTATGAGGCCGGTGGCGTCTACATGCTGATGAAGACAATGCACGACAACGGCCTGCTGCACGGCGACTGTATGACCGTGACCGGCAAGACGCTGGCCGAGAATATCGACGAGATCACCTGGAACCCGGACCAGAAGGTGATCTACGACGTCAAGACTCCCATCACGCCCACTGGCGGCGTTGTTGGCCTGAAGGGGTCGCTGGCGCCCAATGGCGCGATCGTGAAGGTCGCGGGCATGAAGCGGCTGCAATTCTCCGGCCCCGCGCAGGTGTTCGAGCGTGAGGAAGATGCTTATGCTGCGGTAGAGGCCGGACAGGTCAAGGAAGGGTCGGTCGTGGTCATCCGCTATGAAGGGCCAAAGGGCGGTCCGGGTATGCGCGAGATGCTGGCCACCACTGCCGCGCTTTATGGGCAGGGGCTGGGCGAAACCGTGGCGTTGATCACTGATGGGCGCTTTTCCGGCGGTACGCGCGGCTTCTGTATTGGGCATGTCGGGCCGGAAGCGGCTGAGGGCGGGCCGATCGCATTGGTCGAGAATGGCGACATCATCGCCATCGATGCCGAGGCGGGGACCATCGATCTGGAGGTTGACGAAGCCGTGCTGGCCGAACGGCGGGCGGCCTGGCAGCCGCGGACCAACGATTATCAGGCGGGCGCGCTGTGGCGCTATGCCCAGAATGTAGGCCCGGCCTGGCAGGGCGCTGTGACCCATCCGGGCGCGAAGGCCGAAACGCACGTTTATGCCGATATCTGACCGCCGCGCCGCCGCCATGCTGATTGGCCTGCTGTTGGCAGGCTGTGATGGCGGCGGCATGTCGGATGCCGTTTCGGGGAATGGCGCGAACGGGCAGGCTAAGGCAGAAGACGATGGCGCTGTCGACTGCGCCATTGGCGAGGGAGGCAAATGGACTCGCGACTGTCGGATCGAGCAGGCAGGCGAGATGCTGACGATCCGTCATGCTGATGGCGGTTTTCGGCGCTTTCGAATCGTTGCCGATGGGCGCGGGGTTGTGGCTGCCGACGGGGCCGAGAGCGCGGTAGTGACGATTGACGGTGATCGGCGGATCGCCGTGCGCGCCGGGCAGGACCGCTATCGCTTGCCTGCAACAATCGGCGCGTCGAAGCCCTGATGTCTGTGCAGATCATCCTGACTGCGGCCGCGATGCGCGCGGCCGAACGCGTGGTCATCGACGCGGGCGTACCGGAATATGAGTTGATGGAGCGCGCCGGCGCGGCGGCGGCTGAGATCATCTGGCGCGTCGGGCACAAGCGCGAAACCTTGATCCTGTGCGGGCCGGGCAATAATGGCGGAGATGGCTATGTGATCGCGCGGTTGCTGCATGCGCGTGGCGTGCCTGTACGCGTGGCCGCAACCGGGGACAGCAGAACGGAGACAGCGGCGAGGGCGCGGGCGGGCTGGAATGGGCCGGTCGATGACATTGTGACTGCCCGGCCTGCGCCGCAACTGGTTGATGCATTGTTCGGGACAGGGCTGACACGCGGGCTGGAGGCGGCGCTGGCGGCGCGGTTGGGTGCGTTGGTGGACGAGGCTGCGATCAGCCATGCCATCGACCTGCCCAGTGGGGTTGAGACCGATAGCGGCGCGCTGTTGTCCGATGTTCCGCGCTTTGATGTCTGCATCGCGCTGGGTGCGTTGAAGCCTGCCCACTGCCTGTATCCGGCGAGGGCGCGGTTCGATCGGCTGGTGTGTGCGGATATCGGCATTATGGCGGAAAGTGACGTGCAGATGCTGGGGCTGCCACGGCTGGCTGCGCCGGGGCATGGCGCGCATAAATATAGCCGGGGCCTTGTGGCCGTGGTCGGAGGAGCGATGGCTGGCGCCAGCCTGTTGGCGGCGCGTGCGGCTGCCCATGCAGGGGCGGGGATGGTGCGGCGCATTGCCGTTGATGCGGGGCGGCATGGCCCGGACGCACTTGTGACAGTCCGCGCGGAAGCTTCCGATGCGCTGGCTGAGGCCTTGACGGATATGCGCATTGCTGTGGTTTTGGCAGGGCCGGGTCTGGGGCGCGATGCGGAGGCGCGCGCGCGGTTGGCGACGGTACTCGCGGCGGGGCGCAGGCTGGTGCTGGATGCGGATGCCCTCACGTTGCTGGCGCAGGATGGTCCCTCGGCCATTCCCGAGGACAGCATTCTGACACCCCACGAGGGGGAGTTTGTCCGGCTGTTCGGCGCTCTGTCCGGCAGCAAGATCGACCGTGCGCAGGAAGCCGCACGGCGCACGCGTTCCGTTATTATCTACAAAGGGGCTGATACCGTGATTGCCGCACCTGACGGACGGACTGCCGTGGCGGGGAGCAGTTCGCCCTGGTTGTCGACAGCCGGGACCGGCGATGTGCTGGCGGGGCTGGTTGCGGCACGCTGGGCAGTGACAGGCGATCCTTTTGTAGCGGCCTGCGCAGCGGTGTGGCTGCATGGTGAGGCGGCGCGACGAGCGGGTGCGGCCTTCATCGCCGATGACCTGATCGCGCAGATTGCCCCGGCCCTGGAAACGCGCCTGTGACTGATCCTGATGTGACTGGCACTGACATCATCGACCGTCTGGCGGCCAAGGGCGACGGCGTGACCGGCGATGGCCGTCATGTGCCGCTGAGTGCGCCGGGTGATCGCCTCGCAGCGGACGGGGGGCTGGTTTGGGGCGTTCATCATGCCGAACCACCTTGCGTCCATTTTCCAGCGTGCGGGGGCTGTCAGCTCCAGCATGTCGATGAGGACAGCTATGCCGCCTTCGTGACCGCGCGGGTGATGGGCGCGCTGGCAGGACAGGGGATCGCGGCGGGCACGATTCTTCCTGCCCATATCTCGCCACCGCGCACACGGCGCAGGGCGGCGCTGCGGGCGATGAAACAGGGTCGGCGGGTGACGATCGGTTTTGCCGAAGGGGGCAGCCATAGCCTGATCGACCTGTCGATGTGCGAGATCATGGACCCGCGCCTCTTTGCCTTGATCGAGCCGTTGCGCGGCTTATTGGCCGACCTGATCCCCGACAAGCGGGCGGCGCATGTGAAAATGGCACTGACCGATCAGGGTATCGATCTGCTGCTGGAGGGTGTGCAGGTCGAGGGGCTGGCCGCAGATGAGGGATTGGGCCGCTTCGCTGCCAATAATGGATTGGCGCGGTTGACTATCGATGAGGGTGAGGGGCCGCAGACGCGCTGGGAGCCGGAGGCGGTCACTGTCAGTTTCGGCGGGGTGGCGGTGCCCTTTCCGCCCTATGCCTTCCTTCAGGCGACGCCGGATGGCGAAGCGGCGCTGGTGAGCGCTGTGGCGGACGCGCTGCCCGCGCAAGGAGCGCTGGCTGATCTGTTTTGTGGCCTTGGTACCTTTGCGCTGGCGCTGGGGGCAACGCGGCCCGTCTATGCGGGGGAAGCTGCCCGCGATCTGGTGCTGGCGCTCAAGGGCGCGGGGAACCGGGCGCAACGGCGGATGGTCGCGGAGCATCGCGATCTGTTTCGTCGGCCGCTGACACCAGAAGAATTGAACCGCTTTGCCGCCGTCCTGATCGATCCTCCCCGTGCTGGCGCGCGCGAACAGGTCATGCAGATCGCGCAGAGCCGGGTGCCGACCGTCGCTTATGTCTCATGCAATCCCGGCAGCTTTGCCCGCGACGCCGCGCATCTGGTGGCGGGGGGCTATGTGCTGGAGAGCGTGCGTCCAGTAGGGCAGTTCCGTTGGTCGACCCATGTCGAATTGGCTGCGATCTTCCGTCGCGGCTGACGTCCCGATCATCGAGAGCAAAAAAAAGTCCCCCGCCATTCAGCATGGCGGAGGACATTAGGCACCCTCTCCAAAGGGGAGCTTCGGCTTTCTAGCCGAGCTTGATGACGTTTGCGCGACGGCGTGCGGGAAGCTGTTCCTGATAGAGGCTGTCCATGGCATCGTCCTCGACCTCTACGGTCGTTTCCGACGAGAAACCGTTGAAGCCGGTCCGCATGGCACAGCCATAGGCGCCCAGCATGCCGATCTCGATATAATCGCCGACCTTTACATCCTCCGGGAGCATGAAAGGGCCGACCATATGGTCCATGTCGTCGCAGGTCGGGCCATAGAAGGAGAAGCCCTTCAGTTCCGCTTCGCTATCTTCCTCGCGCAGCAGCGCGACGGGAAAGCGCCAGCCGACGTGGGCTGCGTCGAACAGCGCTCCATAGGCTCCGTCATTGATGTAGAGTTCGTCACCGCGACGACGCTCTACCCGAACGATCAGCGAGCTATATTCGGCCGACAGCGCCCGACCAGGTTCGCACCACAGTTCCGAGGAGTAGCTGACCGGCAGGCTTTCGAAACCGCGATGGATGGCGTCGAAATAATGTTCGAGCGCGGGCGGCTCCATGCCCGGATAGACAGACGGGAAGCCGCCGCCGACATCGACGATATCGACCGTGACCGCAGCCTCGACGATGGCGGCGCGGACGCGCTCGATCGCGTTGCTGTAGGCGATGGGGCTCATTGCCTGGCTGCCGACATGGCAGCAAATGCCCAGGGCATCGGCCGCCTGGCGGGTAGCCATCAGCAGTTCTTTCGTCTCACCCAACTCGGCGCCGAACTTGGACGCGAGGGAGAGTTCCGAATGTTCCGAGGAGACGCGCAGGCGGACGCACAGTTCAAGATCGGTCGCATTACCGGTGGAGCGCATGATCTTTTCCAGCTCGTCGATAGTATCGAGCGAGAAGGTGCGCACGCCATGGGTGTGATAGGCCTCGAAGATCGCTTCTTCGGCCTTCACGGGATGCATGAAGCAGAGCTTCGCGTCCGGCAGCGTGCGGGCGACAAGGCGAACCTCGGCGATCGACGCGACGTCGTAATGCGTGATTCCGCTATCCCACAACGTCCGGAGCAGGTCCGGCGAGGGATTTGCCTTCACAGCGTACAGCGAGCGCCCCGGAAACTTCTCAGAGAAGAACCGGGCGGCGCGGGCCGCAGCCTGCGGGCGAATAAGCGTTACCGGTGCTGCCGGTTTGAGGGCGGTTGCTACCCCCAGCGCGCTAGGATGCTTGTGCAATTCAAGGGACCTCCAGTGTAGTTCGTGGCAAAATCAGCTGCCTTGCGGTGGAAGTCCCATGGGGCAGCGGAAGGGCGATATATGCCGAGGGGGTCCCCCTGTAAAGCGCATGTGTAAATTTTGTTGCGCAGGGTGCTACGAATGGTGCGTCAGGAGAGACGGGATTTGAAATCCTCGTAGGAGAAACGGCGGATTTCCTTGAGTTCATCCGTGTCCGAGTTCCACAGCCAGATGGCCGGCAGGGGTACGCCGTTGAAGGTGTTTGTCTTCACCATCGAATAATGCGCCTGGTCGAGAAAGGCGATCCGCGCCCCCGGTTCGGCCCCACCGGGGACTCGATAGTCGCCGATAATGTCGCCCGCGAGGCAGGAGGGGCCACCGAGGCGAGTCGCAGGACCGTGTTGTGGTTCGTGGAGCATCGCCGGGCGATAGGGCGCCTCGATCACGTCAGGCATGTGGCAGGTGGCTGAGATGTCGGTGATGGCGACGGGCATGCCGTTGTCGATCACGTCGAGAATCTCGCCGATCAGGATGCCCGCGTCCAGCGCCATCGCCTCCCCCGGCTCCAGATAAAGGGTCAGGCCGGTTTCGGCCTGTATATCGCGCAGGAAGCCGATCAGGGCCTCACGCTGATAGTCGGCGCGGGTGATATGATGCCCGCCGCCGAAATTGAGCCATTTGAGCCGCGCGACATGGGGAGCGATATGCGATTCGATCACCGCCCAGGTGCGTTCGAGCGGCAGGAAGTCCTGTTCGCACAGGGAATGGAAATGGAGGCCGGAGACGCCCTCCAGATGCTCTGCGCGAAGCTGGTCGATGGGAAAGCCCAGGCGGCTGTGTGGCTGGCAAGGATCATATTTGGCGACCTCCCCCTCGGCATGGAGAGGGTTGATACGCAGGCCGATGTCGAAGCCATGCCCGGCGGCGCGGGCGACGTCTATCTGCGGTCGCATCCGGGCGATCTGGCCGGGGCTGTTGAAGATCACATGGTCGGAGATTTTGAGGATTTCCGCCAGGTCATCGGGCTTGTAGGCCGCGCAATAGGTCGCGACTTCACCCCGATATTCCTCACGACCAAGGCGCGCTTCATAGAGGCCCGAGGCGCAGACGCCGTCGAGATATTCGCCGACGACGCTGCCCAGCGACCACATGGAGAAGGCCTTGAGCGCGCCGAGTACCTTGATCCCGGCCCGGTCGCGAATATCGGCCAATATGGCGAGGTTGCGGCGGATCGCGGCCTCATCCACCACGAAGGCGGGCGAGGGGACGCGATACAGGTCGAATCGAGCGAAGGCGGCGGGATCGCCGGCTTTGGTTTCCATATTTTACTCCGTCATTCCCGCAAAAGCAGGAACTCACCTCCCAGTCCCATCTCCCGACGCAAAATGGGGAGATGGGTTCCCGCCGTCGCGGGAATGACGTTATCTTAAAAGTCCAGCGGCGCGGACAGTTCCTTCACCCGCCAAGGCAGGCCGTGCAGGTTCAGCATGTCCATGAAGGGATCGGGATCGAACTGTTCGATGTTGAACACGCCGCCACCTTCTCCTTCTGGGGCCTTCCACGCGCCGGTCAGCATCATGGCCGCGCCGATCATCGCGGGGACGCCGGTGGTGTAGCTGACCGCCTGATTGCCGGTTTCGGCATAGGCGTCTTCATGGTCGCAGATATTATAGACATAGACGGTCTTTTTCCGACCGTCCTTCTCGCCGGTTGCAATGTCGCCGATGTTGGTCTTGCCCTTGGTCGTCGAGCCTAGCGAAGATGGTTCGGGCAGTACGGCTTTCAGGAACTGGAGCGGGATGATCTCCTTGCCCTCGTACATCACCGGGTCGATGCGGGTCATGCCGACATTCTGGAGCACTTCAAGATGCTTGAGATAGGCGTCGCCAAAGGTCATCCAGAAACGGATACGCTTGATTTCCGGATAGAATTTGGCAAGGCTTTCCAGTTCCTCATGATACATGAGGTACATGTTCTTTTCGCCGACAGCTTCGAACTCGAAGATCTGTTTGTGCTTGAGCGCGGGGCCTTCGACCCACTTGCCGCCTTCCCAGTGGCGTGAGGGCGCGGTGACTTCGCGGATGTTGATTTCCGGGTTGAAGTTGGTGGCGAAATGCTGGCCATGGTCACCGCCATTGCAATCCAATATGTCGAGCGTGTCGATCCGGTCGAGCAGATGCTTCTTGATATAGGACGCGAAAACGCTGGTGACGCCGGGGTCGAAGCCCGAGCCGAGCAGGGCCATGATGCCTGCTTCCTTGAAGCGATCCTGATAGGCCCACTGCCAGCCATATTCGAATTTTGGGGTGTCGCGCGGTTCGTAATTGGCGGTGTCGAGATAGTCGGTCTTGGTCGCCAGGCAGGCGTCCATGATGTTCAGATCCTGATAGGGCAGGGCCAGATTGACGACCAGCTTGGGCTGGACCTTCTTTATAAGCGCGATGGTCGCTTCGACATCATCGGCGTCGACCTGCGCCGTGTCGATGGCGATGCCCGTGCGTTCCTTTACCGAGGCGGCGATGTCGTCACATTTGGCGACACGGCGGCTGGCAAGGGTGATGTGGCTGAAGATGTCGCTGTTCATCGCCATCTTGTGAACCGCGACCGACCCGACGCCGCCTGCGCCGATGACAAGAACCTTGCTCAATGCCTGTGCTCCATAACTTGTGCCGCGTGAGGGCACGCGAAAGCGCCCATATAGGGGCGCTGCGTTACAGCGCAAAGGCAGATGTGGCGGAGCGCCAAATTCAATGGCTGGCGCCGTCCACCTTTTCGATGGTGAGGGCGTCGATATCCACGGACGGGACACAGCGCAGGTTGATTGCCCGCATGACCGACCCGTCCGGCCCCTTGCCTGCGCCAAAGGCCTGCGATCCGCAGGTCTTGCAAAATTGATGCTCGATGGCGTGGCGGTTGAAATAATAGCTTGTGAGCGCTTCCTCTCCCGTCGTCAGCGTGAACTGGTCAGCGGACACGAAGGTCAGCATGAACCCCTTGCGCCGACAATGGGAGCAGTTGCAGCTCAGCGCGCTGGTCGGCGGATCGCCCGCCACGCTGAATGTCACCTCGCCGCAGTGGCAGCTTCCCTCATAGCTCATGATCCATATCCATCCCATTGTCGCGAATGCCGAACATAAGCGGAACATTTGGAAAAGTCACCCCCCGCCGAACGAGCCGTGCCTATCATGAAATCGTAACGCGATCGTCACGCTGGCGTCTTGCCATAATCCTATTGGCGCGGGATCGACCCGATAGCGAGGAGGCAGACATGGCACGACCGGCACATCAGCGGGTGACGCGCGCCGTCCACCGGCACAGGCATTTGTCGAAGCAAGGGCTGCTGGAGCGAGCCTTCACCTTTGCCTTTCGCGGGCTGGTCTATGCTCAGATATGGGAAGACCCTGTGGTGGATATGGAGGCGCTGGCGATCACGCCCGATTGCCATGTCGTCACTATCGCATCAGGCGGCTGCAACGTTTTGAGCTACCTGACGGCCGATCCGGCGCGGATCACGGCGGTGGACCTCAACACCGCGCATATCGCGCTCAATCGCCTGAAGCTGGCGGCGGCGCGGACCTTGCCGGATCATGCGACCTTTCATCGCTTTTTCGGGGACGCAGACAGTCGCGACAATATCGCGGCCTATCATACCCATGTCGCGCCGGTGCTGGACGATGCGACGCGCCGCTATTGGGAGGGCCGCGACCTGATCGGGCGGCGGCGGATCGGCGGTTTCGCCAACGGCATCTTCAAGCGCGGGCTGCTCGGCAGCTTCATCGGCGCAGCCCATCTGGTCGCGCGGCTGCATGGCGCTAACCCTCGCCGGCTGCTGGAAGCGCAGAGCATGGAAGAGCAGCGCGCGATCTTCGACAACGAACTGGCGCCGGTGTTCGACCGGGGCTTCGTGCGTTGGCTGACCAGCCAGCCTGCGTCGCTGTTCGGCCTTGGCATTCCGCCCGCCCAGTTCGAGGCGCTGGCCGGGGATGAGCGGATGGACGCCGTGCTGAAGGCGCGTCTGGAGAAGCTGGCCTGCGGCTTTCCCTTGAAGGACAATTATTTCGCCTGGCAAGCGTTCGGGCGCGGCTATGGCACGGCCAGCACGGCATCGCTGCCACCCTATCTCCAGGCCGCGCACCATCGCGCTGTGGTCGAGCGGGCGGAGCGGGTGGATGTGCAGCATGTCAACATGACCGACTATCTGGCGGCCTGCGATGCTGGGTCGCTTGACCGCTATGTGCTGCTCGACGCGCAGGACTGGATGTCCGATCAGCAATTGAACCAGCTATGGGCGGAAATCACACGCACGGCCAAGCCCGGCGCGCGGGTGCTGTTCCGTACTGCCGGTGAGCCGACCATATTGCCCGGCCGGGTGAGTGACGACATCTTGCGCCACTGGCGTTATGAGGCGGAAGCGTCGCTTGACTACACCGCGCGCGACCGGTCGGCCATTTATGGCGGCGTCCATCTCTATGTGCTGGGCGGAGAGAGCGCGTGAATAGCTGGACGGTGCCCGGATCTGAACAGACGCGTGGGCATGGCGCCCTGATGGACGCGGTCTATCGGCGGCAGAGGCACTTTTACGACCTGACCCGCAAATATTATCTGCTGGGACGCGATCCGATGATTCGCGATCTCGCCCCTCCGCGCGGTGGCTCTGTGCTGGAGATTGGCTGTGGCACCGGACGTAACCTGATCGCTGTGGGTCGGGAATGGCCCGCTGCGCGCCTTTATGGTGTCGATATATCGCAGGCGATGCTGGATACCGCGCAGGTGGCGGTGGAGCGTGTGGGGATGTGCAGCCGGATGCGGTTGATGCAGGCGGACGCATGCGCCTTTGACCCGCAGGCGTTGTTCGGGCGGGCTAGCTTTGATCGCGTATTCATCAGCTATGCGCTGTCGATGATTCCGGACTGGGAGGCGGCACTCGCGCAAGCGGCAAAGTGCGTCGCGCCGGGTGGGCGGCTGGAGGTCGTGGATTTTGGCGCGCAGGAGGAGTTGCCCGTTGTTTGGAAGCGATTGCTGTCAGGCTGGCTGGGGCGATTCCATGTGACACCGCGCGCAACGCTGGGGCAGGCGATGGAGAGGGCCGCCCGCGAAGTGGGCGGGCTGGCGCATTTCCGGTCGCTGTATCGGGGCTATGCGGTGCGGGGTGGGTTGGTGCGCGTTTAGCTACCTCAACTCGCCCTGATCGCGGGGTTTCAGGCTGCCCGCCGTTCCAGCAATTCCAGTTCCAGCCGGTCCCATATTTCGATCAGCGCCGACACCAGTTCGCGCATCATGCTCTCATCATGGGCGGGGCCGGGAGTGAAGCGCAGGCGTTCCGTTCCGCGCGGCACGGTCGGATAATTGATGGGCTGCACATAGACGCCATATTCGGCGAGCAGGATGTCGCTGATCCGCTTTGCCTTGATCGGGTCGCCGACCATCAGGGGCACGATATGGGTGGTCGATGGCATGACCGGCAGGCCTGCGTCGGCCATCAGCGCTTTGAGCGTCGTGGCGGCGGCCTGCTGACCCTCACGCTCTTCGCACGATGATTTGAGGTGGCGCACGCTCGCCAGCACGCCCGCGACCAGCACGGGGGAAAGCGACGTGGTGAAGATGAAACCGGGCGCATAGCTGCGGATGACGTCGACGATCATCTTGTCGGCGGCGATATAGCCGCCCATCACGCCGAACGCTTTGCCCAGCGTACCTTCGATGATGGTCAGGCGATCGGCAACCGCGTCCCGCTCCGAAATGCCGCCGCCGCGTGGGCCATACATGCCGACTGCATGAACTTCGTCCAGATAGGTCAGGGCGTTGAACTCGTCGGCCAGGTCGCAAATCTCGGCGATGGGAGCGACGTCGCCATCCATCGAATAGACGCTCTCGAATGCGATCAGCTTGGGCGCCTCGGGGTCTTCAGCGGCGAGCAATTCGCGCAGATGCTCGACGTCGTTATGACGGAACACGCGCTTTTCGCAGCCCGAATTGCGGATGCCCGCAATCATCGAGGCGTGGTTCAGTTCGTCCGAAAAGATGATGCAGCCGGGTAACAACTTGGCCAGCGTGGAGAGTGTCGCTTCATTCGAGACATAGCCCGAGGTGAAGAGCAACGCCGATTCCTTGCCGTGCAAGTCGGCCAGCTCATACTCCAGATCGACATGATAATGGGTGTTGCCGCCGATGTTGCGAGTGCCGCCTGAGCCGGCACCGACATCATGCAGCGCTTCTTCCATCGCAGCCACGACCTTGGGATGCTGGCCCATCGCCAGATAGTCGTTGGAGCACCAGACAGTGATCGGTTTTGGCCCGTTATGGCCATGGAAGCAGCGCGCGTTAGGATATGAACCTTTGTTACGCAGGATATCGATGAAGACGCGATAGCGCCCTTCACTGTGGAGGCGGTCGATCGCCTGTGCAAACACATGCTTATAGTTCACGGAAGCCAAATCCCTTGTACCGCAACCTCTCTCTGGCGATGGCGTTTAACCGCAGAGAGCCATCTTTACCAGCGAGAACCGCTCGCACTAATGCGCGGAAGTAGCGATCAGAGACATTGGACCTTTTGTCCATGCCGTTTCAGAGTGCCTCTATCCGGTCCAGTCCATAGCTTCGCAGTGCCCCCGACAGGCGTTCGACGCCCGCATCAACGCGCGTGAATATAGCGATTCCGGGGGCCGGTGCAGCGGGCCAAGCCTGCCCTTGAGTGAGATAAGCGATACGCCGGGCGATGCCGTCACCACCATGGACGAAAGTGAGTGGGCGGGGCGATGCGGCGGCAAGTTCGGCCTCCACCAGTGGGAAATGGGTGCAGGCGAGGGCTACCGTATCCATCCGGTCGCCGCCCGGTTGATCGAGCAGACCGGCAAGTGCGTCCCGCGCAATCTGGGGATTGAGCGGTTCCCCCCGCAACTTTGCCTCAGCCAGTTGCACCAATGCAGCCGATCCGTGGCGCAGCATGATGCAGTCCGCGCCATGTTCGGCCGCGAGGCGATCGACATAGGGCTGGCGCACGGTGGCGTCCGTGCCCAATACGCCGAAAACGCGGGTCCGCGACGCTAGCGCGGCGGGCTTTATCGCCGGGACGGTGCCGACGACCGGAATATCGAGCGCCGCGCGAACGACGGGCAGCGCAATCGTGGAGGCGGTATTGCACGCAATGACGGCAAGGCGCGGGCGATAGCGTTCAACCAGGCGCCCGAGCAGGGCCGGAACGCGCGCGGCAATCTCTGCCTCGCTCTTTGTTCCATAGGGGAAGCCCGCGCTGTCGGCGGCGTAGATGATGGGCGCATTGGGTAACATTGCGCGGGCGGGGGCAAGGATGGACAGGCCACCGACGCCAGAATCGAAGAAGAGCAAGGGAGCATTGGGAGCGACCGTCATTATGGACGCCATGTTGCGGTGCCGGGCGTGGCTGTCAACATGCCTTCGCCATTGCCCGCTACGCCGTGAGCGCTATGGTCGCGATCCAATCAACAGGCGAGACAAATGACCCTACCCTGGCTTCTTCCCGCATTCGTGCTGATCATCGGCTATCTGCTCGGTTCCATCCCCTTCGGCCTGTTGCTGACGCGCATGACCGGGGCCGGCGACCTGCGGCAGATTGGGTCGGGCAATATCGGCGCGACCAATGTATTGCGTACCGGGCGCAAGGGGCTGGCGGCGGCGACGCTGCTCCTTGATCTGCTGAAGGGCGCGGGGGCCGTGCTGATCGGTGCGGCGCTGCTGGAGGGGGGCGGACCCATGGCGGGGGCGATGGCCTTTATCGGTCATTGTTATCCGGTCTGGTTGCGTTTTGCCGGGGGCAAGGGTGTCGCGACGATGATGGGCGTGGTGACGGCGCTTTATTGGCCCGCGGGCATTGTTTTTGCGCTCGTGTGGCTGGGCGCGCTTTTTGGGACACGCTGGTCCTCGGTTGGTGGCATGGCGGCAGCGGTGAGCGCGCCGATTGCGATGTGGCTGTTCGACCGGATCGACCTGGTGCCTGTGGCACTGGCTTTGGCGCTGATCGTACTGTGGCGGCATCGCGCCAATATCGCGCGACTGGCGCAGGGGACTGAACCAAAGGTCGGGTCTTCCAGGGGCGGAGCTTCCAAGGCCGGGATTTCCAACGAATGAGTGAGCAGGAGCGGTTCGATCGCCTGCGCCTCATCCGATCGCCCCGTATCGGGCCTGTCACTTTCCGCCAGTTGATGGCGCGGTTCGGTACGGCGGGCGCGGCATTGCGCGCTGTGCCTGACCTTGCGGCGCGGGGCGGCGGCAAGGCGTCGGTGGCCGATGCGGGGGTGGTCGAAAAGGAAATTGCCCGCAGCCGGGCGCTGGGCGCGCGCTATCTGCTGACTTACGATTACCCATAAGTATTTGAATCACTTATCAAGTCGTTGTTGAAAATTGTTGAATCGGATGAGTCGCTTATGATTCATTCACGAGCACCATGGTGTGTTCGTGAGGTGCCCTGTGCAGACCAAAGGCGAAAAACTGCCCTCTCTGGAAGAGCATTGGTCCCACTGCGAGATCGATGAGAGTGCGTTCAGTGACGCGCGTCTTGGGCGCCGATGCGGAGATCTGCTTTGTCGACTGAGTGACCGAATGGGAGGAACGATTCCCCTGGCATGTCAGGACTGGGCAAGCACCAAGGCAGCATATCGGTTCTTTTCCAACCCCAAGGTTGAAGAAGGGGATATCCTGGCCGGCCACTTTGATGCGACCAGACAGCGTTTCGCGGTGACGGATGGTCCCATCTTGGTGCTCCAGGATACGACGGAGTTCACATATCAGCGCCGCAATTCACATGCTGTCGGTTTTACCAAGAGCGTCAACAGCGGTCGCGATAAGGCTGGCCGACTCCGTCACCACACGGTTTGTGGAATACTGATGCATTCGAGCCTGGTCGTGACTGAGGACGGTCTACCTTTGGGGCTTGCTGCGGTAAAGTTTTGGAACCGCGACAAGTTCAAGGGCACTGCTCAACTCAAGCGTAAGATCAATCCGACCCGGGTTCCGATAGAAGCAAAAGAGAGCGTGCGCTGGCTGGACAATCTGCGTCAATCGATGACTTTGCTGGGACAGCCCGACCGCTGTGTCCACGTGGGTGATCGGGAAAGCGACATCTACGAACTCTACTGCCTCGCCAAGGACCTAGGAACGCACTTCGTCGTCCGCACCGTCGTTGACCGATTGGCAGGCAACGGCGATCACACCGTAAAGAGCGAAATGCGCGAAGAACCGAGCGCCGGTACGCACAGCATCGAAGTCCGGGGCGACAACGATACCGTCGAGCAGGTAACCCTCGACATCCAGTATAAACGGATCCTCGTCCGCCCGCCGATCGGAAAGCAGAAGCGGTACCCGGCACTCGATCTGACAGTGATCCATGCTTCGGAAGTCGGCGCTCCGCCGGGTCGAAAGCCAGTCCTGTGGAAGCTGGTTACCGATCTGGAGGTTAGCAGTCTGGAAGAGGCGATCGAGAAAATCCGCTGGTACGCCATGCGCTGGAAGATCGAAGTCTTCCACAAGGTCCTGAAGTCTGGATGCCGTGCCGAAGACGCCAGGCTGCGCACGGCCGATCGGCTTGCCAACCTAGTGGCGCTCTTCTGCATCGTCAGCTGGCGTGTATTATGGATGACCATGATGGCTCGCGCCGCACCAGACGCCAGTCCGGCAATCGCGTTCACCACATCGGAGATCAACATCCTTGATCGTCTTGTTGGCGATAGCGGAAATCGCCGAGCAAAGAGGGGCACGATCCAGCTCTATCTCACCAAACTGGCCCGTCTCGGCGGTTATCTCGCAAGATCTTCAGACCCGCCCCCAGGTAACACTGTCGTCTGGCGCGGCCTACGTCGACTTGCCGACATTCAGATCGGCGTGGGGCTCGAAACTTATGGGTAATCGCAAGATCTGCTGATGGGTGACGCGGACTATCCCTTCCTTCTGGACCAGATGGAAACAGCGCCGCCTGCCCTGATCGTGCGGGGCGACGTGACGCTGGCGACCCGGCGATGTGTGGCGATGGTGGGTGCGCGCAATGCTTCGGCGGCGGCGTGCCGGTTCGCGCGAGTGCTGGCGCAGGATCTGGGGCAGAACGGCGCGGTCGTGGTGTCCGGCCTTGCGCGGGGTATTGATACCGCTGCGCATCAGGGATCGCTGGCGAGCGGCACGATCGCGGTGATCGCAAGCGGTATCGATATCGCTTTTCCGCCGGAAAATACGGCCCTTCAGGAGCAGATTGCCAGTCAGGGCCTGCTGGTGGCCGAACAGCCGCCCGGCACGCAGCCACTGGCGCGGCACTTTCCGGCGCGTAACCGCATCATTGCCGGGTTGGCGGCGGGCACGGTGGTGGTGGAGGCTGCCCCCCGGTCCGGGTCACTGATTACCGCACGGCTGGCGGGCGAAGCGGGGCGCGAGGTGATGGCGGTGCCCGGTTCTCCGCTCGACCCGCGCGCGCAAGGATGCAACCAGTTGATTCGCGACGGCGCAATCCTGATCCAGAATGCGGCGGATGTGCTGGAGGCGATCGGCAGCATCGATCCGCGCATGGTGCGGCAGAACAGCTTCGATTTCGCGAGTGAGCCGGTGTCCGCTGACGTTGCTGCGCGCGAACGCGATTCTGTGGTGGCCTTGTTGGGCCATGCACCGGTGCCCGTCGATGAGGTCATCCGCCTGTCGGGCTTTAGTCCGGCTGTGGTGCAGACGGTCCTGCTGGAACTGGAACTGGCGGAGCGGCTGGACCGATTGGCGGGAGGTCGGGTCAGTCTTCGCTGATGGGTGCGCGAGGATTTGCATTTTTCGGCGATCAGGCAGTGACCTGATTGCCGCTTGACGCTAGGCCTTCGCTCCTTCCAGACTCGCGCATACGTGTGAGGAACAGATTTCGGGGCCACTGAATGCAGCTTGTCATTGTCGAGTCTCCCGCCAAAGCGAAGACTATCGAAAAATATCTGGGCGGCGATTTCCATGTGCTGGCCAGCTACGGGCATATTCGCGACCTGCCGGCCAAGGATGGGTCGGTCGATCCCGACGATGGCTTTGCCATGGCGTGGGAAAATTATGGCGATAAGGGCAAGCAGCTCAAGGCCATCAGCGATGCGGCGAAGAAGGCCGATCGACTGATCCTCGCGACTGACCCTGATCGCGAGGGCGAAGCGATTAGCTGGCATGTGCAGGAAGTGCTGCGCGCCAAGAAGGCGCTACCCGAGAAGGTCGACCGGGTGACGTTCAACGCCATTACCAAGGCGGCAGTGCTGGAGGCGATGGCGAAGCCGCGCGCGTTGGATGAGGATTTGATCGACGCCTATCGGGCGCGCCGCGCGCTCGACTATCTGGTGGGCTTCACCCTGTCGCCGGTGCTGTGGCGCAAGCTGCCCGGCGCCAAGTCGGCAGGGCGCGTGCAGTCGGTCGCGTTGCGGCTGGTGGTCGAGCGTGAGCGCGAGATTGAGAGCTTTACGGCCCAGGAATATTGGTCGGTCGCGGCCGAGATGGAGCAGGGCGGGCAGGGCTTTACCGCGCGCCTGATCCGCTGGAAGGGCGAGAAGATCGATCGGCTGACGATTGGCAAGGAAGGCGACGCGATGGCCGCCAAGGCCGATGTTGAGGCCGGGCGCTTCACCGTGGAGCGGGTCGAGACAAAGCCGGTCAGCCGCAATCCTCCGCCGCCTTTCACCACATCGACGCTCCAGCAGGAGGCTGCGCGCAAGCTGGGCTTCTCGGCCAGCCATACGATGCGGATCGCGCAGCAGCTTTACGAAGACGGCGCGATCACCTATATGCGTACCGATGGCGTGCAGATGGACGGCAGCGCCATTTCCGCCGCGCGCAAGGCGATCGCAGAGCGCTATGACGGCGGCTATCTGCCCGAAAAGCCGCGGCAATATCAGACCAAGGCGAAGAATGCGCAGGAAGCGCATGAAGCCATCCGTCCGACCGAGTTCAGCCGGGACAAGGCAGGGTCGGGCGATCATGCGCGGCTATATGACCTGGTGTTCAAGCGGGCACTCGCAAGCCAGATGGCGTCGGCGCGGATGGAACGCACGACCATAGATCTGGTCGATGGCAGCGGCAGCCACACGCTGCGCGCGACCGGGCAGGTCGTGATCTTCCCCGGTTTCCTTGCGCTTTACGAAGAAGGTCGCGACGACAGCGACGATGAGGATGGCAAGCTGCTGCCTCGCATGGCCGAGGGCGATACGCCCGCGAAGAAGAGCGTCACGGCCGAACAGCATTTCACCCAGCCGCCGCCGCGTTTCAGCGAAGCGACCTTGGTCAAGCGGCTGGAGGAGTTGGGCATTGGCCGTCCATCCACATACGCCTCGACCCTACAGGTGTTGAAGGACCGCGACTATGTGCGGATCGAGAAGAACCGCTTCTTTGCCGAGGAGAGCGGGCGGCTGGTGACGGCATTCCTGGAGCGCTTCTTCGAACGCTATGTCTCCTATGATTTTACGGCGGGCCTTGAGGACGAGCTGGACGAGATTTCCGGCGGCCGTGCCCAGTGGCAGGCGGTGCTGGAAGCCTTCTGGCGCGACTTCAAGCCCAAGACCGCCGAGGTCATGGAACAGAAGCCGAGCGACATCACCGCTGCGCTGGACAAGTTTCTGGAGCCGATGCTGTTCCCGCCCAAGGCGGACGGCAGCAATCCACGCGCCTGTCCGCTCTGTGCCGATGGGCAGTTGTCGTTGCGTGGGGGACGCTTTGGCGCTTTCATCGCCTGCTCCAACTATCCCGAGTGCAAATATACCCGCAAATTCGGGCAGCCGGGCGGCAAGGATGGCGAGGATACCGGGCCGGAGGTGCTGGGCAAGCATCCCGAGACCGATCAGGATATCACCCGCAAGTCAGGTCGCTTTGGCCCCTATATTGAGATGGGCGAGGGCAAGGAGGCCAAGCGCGGGTCGATCCCCAAGGATCTGCCTGATGGCGAACTGACGCTCGACTGGGCAATCAAGCTGTTGAGCCTGCCGCGCGAGGTTGGTCTGCACCCTGAAACGGGGCTGCCGATCGTCGCCAATATCGGCCGTTTTGGTCCCTATCTGCTGCATGACGGCAAATATGGGCGGCTGGCCAACACCGCCGAGATTTTTGAGGTGGGCATGAACAGCGCGGTCGTGAAACTGGCCGAGGCGGCCACACGCGGCGGTCGTTCGGCTGGTGGGCGTGAGCCGTTGAAGGTGCTGGGCGCGCATCCGCGCACGGAACTGGAGATCAAGCTGATGGAGGGGCGCTATGGGGCTTATGTCACCGACGGCACCACTAATGCGACCTTGCCCAAGACGATCGACAAGGATGCGCTGACGCTGGAGGAGGCTGCTCAGTTGATCGACGCGCGGGCCGCTGCGGCTCCGGCGAAGAAGGGCAAGAAGAAGGCGGCGCCCAAAAAGGCGGCGGCCAAGAAGGATGGGGCCAAGAAGCCAGCCGCAGCGAAGAAGAAGGCGCCTGCCAAGAAGGCCAAGGCAGCCGAATGAATGATGGGCGGTCCGGGGCAATAGGCCCCGGACCGCCCATCCGAACGCCAGCCCTATTTCGCGCCGCCGGTGTTGGTGTCTGGGTAGGTGATGCCGAGCTGTTCCAGATAGCTGCCATATTTGGCAGGGTCGTAATAATATTTCTCCATCTCGGGCCGCAGCCGCTCCATCACTTCCTTGTTAAGGTGGATGGCGGGCTTGTCCTGTGCGGTGACGACCGGATCATATTTCACGTCCTTGGTCTGGACGTTGGTGAAAAAGGCCTTGGCCTCGTTGACCAGCGCAGGCGTGGTCATGATATCGAGGACGGTCATCGCCACCGCCTTCGCGCCTGCGACCGCGCCCTTGTGCGCGATGGGCGTGGCCATCGCCATGGCGGAGGTCACATGATGGCCGATGGTGTTGGGAATGTTCGATGGATAACCGATGGTGATGGTCGGCACGGTCCACATGATGTCGCCAATGTCGTCGGACCCGCCGAAGCTCGCACCGCCACGCATTTCCGGGGTTGATAGCGGGCTGACCTTGCCCTCTAATGGTTTCAGGGTGAAGCCGTTGGCCTGCTGCACCGCCTTGGCAAAGGCCTGATCTGCATCGCTCCACTGGGGCATCCCGATCGCCTGAATATTGGCAAAAGCAGCTTCGGCGAGTGGCTTGTTACCATAATTGGGCGCGGCATAGCCCAGCAGTCGGCGCGTGACGGTGGTGCCGGTCGCCTTGGCCGCAGCCTCCGAAATCTCGTTGCCCGTCTGGTAGAGATTGCGGACGGAGGCGAAATCCTTGTCGCGGAAATAATACCAGACGCTGGCTTCACCAGGAACGATGTTGGGCTGGCCTCCGCCGTTGGTGATGACATAATGCGAGCGCTGGGTGAGGGGCAGATGTTCGCGCCGGAAATTCCACGCGGCATTCATCCATTCGACGCCATCGAGCGCGCTGCGGCCATTCCACGGCGCGGCGCCATGCGCGGTCTTGCCGTGGAAATCATATTGGACCGACACCATGCCAGTCAGGCCCAGATCGCCCCAGCCGGTGCCGAAACCCGAATTGACATGGGTGAAGATGGAGACGTCGACATCCTTGAACAGCCCTTCGCGGACATAGAAGGCCTTGGTCGCCAGCAATTCCTCCGCAACGCCGGGCCAGAGCATCAGGCGGCCCTTGATCCCATGTTTTTCCATGACATTCTTGGTAGCGATGGCGGCCGCGACGATCAGTGGCATGCCCGAATTATGCCCCTCGCCATGGCCCGGTGCGCCCGCGACCATCGGCTTGATGACGGCAGAGCCTGGGGTCTGGGAGAGGCCGAGCAGGCCGTCAATGTCAGACCCCAGCGCCACCAGCGGGCCGCCGTTTCCCCATGTCGCGGTCCAGGCGGTCGGGATGCCCGCCGCGCCGCGCGTGATGGTGAAGCCATTTTGTTCGAGAATGCCGGTCAGATAGGCCGAGGTCTTCACCTCCTGAAACCCCGGTTCGGCGAAGCTGAAGACGCTGTCGACCATCTGCTGGACCAGCTTCGCCTCTCCGTCGATCGCGGTTGTGACTTCCTTCTTGAGTGCAGCCGGGGCCTTTGCTGGCGCTGCGACGCTGAAGGACAGGCTGGAGGCGGCGAGAAGCAGGCCGAGCGTGCGGACGGCGATAGGACGAAAGGGGGCGGGCATGGGCGCTCCGATGATGAAGATGGGAGAGGGGAGATGTGCGCTTTTATTTCGCCGCGCCGATGTCCGTGTTGGGATAAGCGATACCCAACTGCTCAAGGTAGCTGCTATATTTGGATGGGTCGTAGTAGAATTTCTCAAGATCCGGCCGCATTCGGTCCATGATTTCCTTGTTCAGGTGGATGGCGGGCTTGTCCTGCGCCGTCAGGACCGGATCATATTTCTGATCCTTGGTCTGGACCATGTTGAAATAGGCCTTGGCCTCGCTGACCAGCGCGGGGGTGGTCATGATGTCGAGGACGGTCATCGCCACCGCCTTGGCGCCCGCGACAGCGCCTTTGTGCGCGATCGGCGTCGCCATTGCGATGGCGGAGGTGACATTATGGCCGATCATGCTGGGGATGTTAGAGGGGAAGCGGATGGTAATGGTGGGCACGGTCCACATGATGTCACCGATATCGTCAGAGCCGCCGCCATTGGATTTGCCGCGCGTTTCGGGGGTGGAGAGTATGCCTACCTTGTCCTCCAGCGGCTTGATTTCCAGCTTGTTGGCTTGCTGCGCCGCCTTGGCGAAGGCCTGATCGTCGGCGGTCCATTTGGGCATGCCGACCATCTGGATATTAGCATAGGCCGCTTCGGCCAGCGGTTTGTTTCCGTAATTGGGCGCGGCATAGCCGAGGATGCGACGGTCGACGGTCGTGCCGGTCGCCTTGGCTGCCGCCTCCGAAATCTCATTGCCGGTTTCGTAGAGTTTGCGGATGGAATCGAAAGTCTGCTCGCGGAAATAATACCAGACGGTCGCTTCGCCCGGTACGATGTTGGGCTGGCCGCCGCCATTGGTGATCACATAGTGCGACCGCTGGGTGATGGGCAGATGTTCGCGGCGCATGTTCCAGGCGATATCCATCAGTTCGACGCCATCAAGCGCGCTTCGCCCGGCCCACGGGGCACCGGCGGCGTGCGATGTCTTGCCGTGGAAATTATATTCGACCGAGACCATGCCATTATTGCCCATCTCGCCATAGCCGGTGCCAAAGGCCGAGGCGACATGGGTGAAGATCGAGGCGTCAACATCCTTGAACATCCCAGCGCGGACATAGAAGGCCTTGGTCGCCAGCAATTCCTCGGCAACGCCGGGCCAGAGCATCAGGCGTCCCTTGATCCCGTGCTTTTCCATGACATTCTTGGTGGCGATGGCGGCGGCGACGATCAGCGGCATGCCCGAATTATGCCCCTCGCCATGACCCGGTGCGCCAGCGACCATAGGCTTCAGGGTCGGCGATCCGGGATATTGAGAAAGGCCGAGCAGCCCGTCCACGTCAGAGCCGAGCGCGACCAGCGGGCCGCCCGTGCCCCATGTCGCCGTCCAGGCAGACGGGATGCCCGCCACCCCCTTGGTAATGGTGAAGCCATTCTTTTCGAGGATGGCAGTCAGGTAATCGGCGGTCTTGAATTCCTGAAAGCCCGGTTCGGCGAAGCTGAAGACGCTATCGACCATCTGCTGGACCAGCTTGGCTTCTCCGTCGATCGCGGTTGTGACTTCCTTCTTGAGCGCGGCGGGCGCCTTGGCCGTGGCAGGCGTGACGGCGGTGAGCGTGGTCGAAAGCAGAAAGAGGGCGGACAACGACTTGCCGGACAGCAACTGGGCAGCGGATTTCAGCATCACGGATTTCTCCTGGACGAACGGATTATCGGAAGGGCGATTAGATCGAGAGGCGAACACCCATGCGGAAAACGCGACCCAGTACATCGTACAGCGCGCGGTTGGTCTGCGGATAGGCGGGCGTGTTGTTGCCCGTGGGGCCGTTGCCGACCAGCACGGGGTCCTTGTCGAAGATATTGCGAACCGCGAGGAACAATTGGGTCTTTGAGCCGCCAAGGTTGAAATTATAGCTGGCGTTGAGGTCGAAGTAGAAGGCGCCGTTGATCTTGTTCGTGTTGATCGTGCGGTAATCGGCGCTTGAGAGCGGGCAGTCCGTATCGCACACGATATAATTATTGTTGTAGACGCCGCTGGACACGCCGCGCGCCACGCCCTGAATGCTGAAGCCTGCATCCATGTCGTAGCCAGCAGTGAAGCGGTAGGTCCAGTCGGGTAGGCCGCCCGTATTCTGGCCCGCCGCGTCGGTGGTGGCGGTGACACCGTTGTTCAGCTTAAGCTCGAACGCCTTGCTGACCAGCGCGCGCAGGGTCATGTTGCCGGGGCCGACCTGCTTGCGATAGCTGGCTTCGATGTCGAGGCCGCTGGTCTTTTCTGTCACGAAGTTGGTCGGTTTGATCTCGATGCTGGTGATGGCGAGGCCCGGCGTGACGACACCGCGCCCACCACTGGTTGAGATGAAAGTGCAGGCTTCGGCGATATTCTGCTGATAGCATTGGTCGACCAGGGTCTGCGCGAGGAGCGAGGAGATCGACCCGTCGATCTTGATATTATAATAGTCCACCGACAGGGCGAAGCCTGGCAGGAAGGTGGGGGTCAGAACGACGCCCGCCCCATAGGTCTTGGCGATTTCCGGCTGAAGGTCTGGATTGCCGACGGTGGATTCGTTGAACTGGTCGGTGCGGACTGTCGTGCCGGTGGGGACGTTGACAGTGTTGGTGCGGCCGGTGCCGGGCGCGAACAGTTCGGCCAGATTGGGCGCGCGAATGTCGCGGGACACGGTGCCGCGGAACTTGATGTCGTCCATCGCCTGCCAGGTCAGGCCCGCCTTCCAGGTATTGACGCTGCCGGAGGTCGAATAGTCGGTGATGCGGAAGGCGCCGTTGAAATCCATACCCTTGAAGATCGGGATGATGGTTTCGAGGAAGGCTTCCTTCACATTATATTTGCCAACCGTGGGCAGGTAGTTGCCGTAGATCCATGTGCCGGTGGTGACGCCATTGGTAACGCTCGGGCGGAACAGGTCGTCGACCGACCCATTGACCGATTCTTTGCGATATTCGCCGCCGAACGCGATCGAAATGGGACCAGCCCACAGGTCGAGCAGATTGTTGGTTGAGAAGTTGATCGCCGCCACTTCCTGCTTCAACTCCTGCTTTCGCAGCGGCTGGAGACCGTTGTAGAGAACATAGTCGATCGCTGCCGCTGATGCGCCGTTGGTGCCGATACGGTTCAGGGGGACACAGCCGCGGTCATCATTGGTCGCGTTGGTATCGACATTGATGCGGCAGACGATGGTGCCGGGCGCATAGCCGCCGGCATTGCCCGCCGCTGCGACGACGGCGTCGGTTGCGTTCGCCATGCGGGCGATGTTCCAGGCGTTGGTCAGCAATTCGCTGCTCTTGGTCTTGCCCAGTTGATAATAGGCGTCCCAGTTCCAGTCGCTCGACCCGACCGCAAATTCACCCCGGCCGCCTGCGACATAGCGAAAGACCTGTCGCGTATTGTCGCTGCCCTGCGGAGGCAGGAAGATGTTGCTGGTGCCAATCTGGACCGAAGTGAGGTTGTTCGTGACCATCGCCGCGCGCACGCTGTCGGGCAGGAAGGCGTTATCGCGCTGGATGGTAACGCCCACGGTCGGGGTCTGCTGATAATAGCTTTGGCCGTTATAGCGGCTGTAGGAGAATTGGCCGAAAACCTCGATCAGCGGCGAAAATTCGTAGCTGAGGCGGCCAAAGGCGCTGTGGCGCTTTTCCGATGGGAGCAGCGTGGCGCTGCTGCGATGTCCTTCAGTGGTGATGTCGAGATCGCCGCCGATCATCCACTGACCACTGGTCTGGCCGAACGTGAGTTGGTTGACGGATGCCTTGCCGGTAGCTGGGTTGACCGAGCCGAAATACGTGCCACGCAGCGGGCCGGTGCTGATGAGGCCACCGGGGGTGAACTGGCCGGTGCCGATACCGGCCTGGACGAGATATTCAGGGACGCAGGGCGTGTTGAGCGAAGTGGCGTCTGTGCAGCGGGCAGCGCTGTAGGCCGGGTTGTTGGCGAGGAAATAGCCGCTGTCGTTCCAGTCCCGGTCGATCGACTGGATGCCCGCTTGCGAGAAATATTCGCCCGACAGCAGGATATGGCCCTTGCCATCGGCAAAGGATTTGCCGCCGGTCGCGCTGAACTTGTAGTTCTTTCCGTCATCGCGGGTGGTGACGCCATATTCATATTCAGTCTTGAAGCCGGTGAAATCGCGATCGAGGATGAAGTTCACCACGCCTGACACAGCGTCCGAACCATAGGCCGAGGATGCACCGCCGGTCACCACTTCGACGCGCTCGATCAGGGCCTGCGGGAAGGTGTTGACATCCACCTGTCCGGTCGTGGTCGAGGTAACGGAGCGCTGACCGTCGAACAATACCAGCGTGCGGTTGGCGCCCAGGTTCCGCAAATTGACGCTGTTGATGCCAGCCGCGCCATTGCTGAGCGAACCGTTGGACGTGGCGGAGGTGCCGCTGCCGCGAACGGCGGGCAGAGTGTTGACGAAATCGGAGATATTGGCGGGCGCTTCGGCTTTCAGTTCCTTGGTGCTGATGACGCTGACAGGTGTAGGAGCGTCGTAGCCGTCGCGGACGATACGAGAACCCGTGACGGTGATGTCGCCAGTGAAGCCATCTGGCTCGGTGGCCTGCTCATCGGGCAGAGAAGCTATCGCCTGGGCTGTGGCCAGTGTCGGCATGGCGCACAGGGCGGCAGCACAGGCCGTCCCCAGCAGCCAGCGCGTGCGCCGATCAGAAACGTGACCGTAAAGGTTGGACTGTATCGCGTTCATGGTTGACCCCCTGTTGCTGCTGCCCCTGGGCCATTCATGCACCCCTCAATATCTTATTGTTTTCTTGTGCATTTATTGCTTTTTTCTTAGGTCTCAGTGCGATCCCGAGGCTCTTTTCGATGTCTCTCACAGTCAGGAACGAAGGGGGTTTCGCCAATCCGCTATTGCCGCTTCGCCCAACTCTTGCGTGTAATTAAGGCTAACAGAAATTGCGTTGCGATTTCCGCTAAATTAGCGCAATTTTCGGCAAGGTAATTTTTGGAATCGTCAAAAATTGGGGAATTGTTGATGCATTCAAATAATCTGGGCCTTGATGCTGTTGATTATCGAATCTTGAAAGCTTTGTCTGAGGATGGTCGGGCGTCGGATGTGTCGCTGGGGGAGCAGATCAACCTGTCGAGCACCGCAGTCGCCCGTCGCCGACGCTTGATGGAAGAAGCCGGTGTGATCGAGGGGTATACAGCGCGCCTCAACCTGCGCGCGTTGGGTTTTAGCGGCGTAGTGATGGTGATGATCGAACTGGTGTCCCAGGCCGAAAATGTCCTGAACGAGTTTGAGCGCGAGGTCGTCAAATGCCCCTCCGTCTCCTTCTGCGGCTTCGTGTCGGGGGATACCGATTTCATGCTGATGATCCATGTCAGTTCACTCGACGAATATGATTCCATCTATCGCAAGGAACTGTCGATTCTGCCCCATGTCACAAAGATCAGGAGCAGCATCATCCTGCGCGAGGTTGCGCGGCGCGCCAATGTACCGATCGTGTTTGAGCAACCGTTCGGGAATGGGCGATAGCGGATCGCGCGCTGTCATGCGTTTCAAGGCAGGATAGATCACGCCGATCGCCGATGCCTTGGGGAGCAGCAGATGACCGAACGAGGTCCAAATCCATCTTTATTTTCAGCTTCTTCTGTGCGCCTTCGGATGAGCTGGGCCATGGCGCTGGCCCTGATGGCGGTGAACGGGACGGCCGTTGCTGCACCCGCGAAATCGGCGGCGGGCGCCAGCACATCCGCATCGATCACCCGTATGAGCGGCTTCATTCCGCTACGCTGGGACGCGGCGAAGGGCCGGGTGTTGATGGAGATTCCTGCCTTCGATCAGGACATCCTCTACTATGTATCGGCGGCTACGGGTGGCGGGTCGGTCGAACTGCCCTTCGACCGGGGGATCATGGACAGCGCGGTCATCCGGTTCCAGCGCGTCGGTCCCAAGGTGTTGGTGACGGAGATCAACCAGGACTACCGCTCACTGGGTGGTGACGCAGCGCACGCGCAAGGTGTAGCGGATTCCTTCCCCACCTCGGTTCTGGCCGCATTGCCGGTCGAGTCCGATGCAGGCGGGCAGGTGGTTGTCGATGCCACCGCACTGTTCATGCGCGATGCCGCCAATATCGAGGCGACGCTGAAGCGTGCCAATCAGGGCGGCTACAAGTTCGACGCGGGTCGGAGCAGCTTCTATCCCGCCCGGATCAAGGCTTTCCCCGACAATAGCGAGGTGGAGACGATCGCCACCTTCACGGGCGACGCGCCCGGCGCATTGATCCGCAACACGACGCCCGATCCACGGGCGATCACCATGCGTATCCATCACAGCTTTTTGCGCGCACCCACTGGCTATACGCCGCGCGTCGGCGACCCGCGCATCGGCGTCAGCACATTGAAGTTCCATGATTATTCAAAACCGGTGAGCGAAGGCCCGGAGACGGAGTGGGTTACCCGCTGGCGGCTGGAGAAGAAGGACCCGTCGGCGGCGATGAGCGAGCCGGTGAAGCCGATCATTTTCTATTTCGATCCCGCCATTCCCGATCCCATCCGCCATGCGATGAAAGCCGGGCTGCTGTGGTGGAACAAGGCGTTCGAGGCCGCTGGCTTCCAGAATGCGGTTCGCGCAGTGGATGCGCCTGCGGACATGGACCCGATGGACATTCGCTATGCCTATGTCCTGTGGATCAACCGGGACGAGCGCGGCTTTTCGAGCGGTGGAACCTATCGCGATCCGCGCACGGGCGAAATCATCGGGTCGAAGACGCGGATGGACACGCATCGCATCCGCACCATCGGCAATTATTGGGATGCCTATATGGGTGGGCTGCCCAGCGATGGCAGCGGCGTGACGGTGGCGGACCCCAGCCTGCTGACGCCGGGCGCGATGACCAACATGCCTGCGGGCCAGCGCGACATGGTGCTGCTGCGCCAGGCATTGCTGACCGCGCATGAACTGGGCCATGCAATCGGGTTCGGGCATAATTTCGCGTCGAGCCTGAGCGATCGGGCGTCGGTGATGGAATATCCAACCCCGCGCGTGAAGGTCGTGAACGGCAAGCTGGACATCAGCGAATCCTTCCAGAAGCAAATCGGCGCATATGACATGTCGATGGCGCGCTATGCTTATAGCGTCTTCCCCGCGGTGCAGGAGAAGGCTGGGCTGGACGGGGTGATCGCGGATATGCGGGGGCAGGGGCTGCTTTATGTGCCTGATACCGACCCGCGCTGGACCTGGTATGACGATCGCGCTACGCCGACTGAAAATCTGACGGAGGCGATGGCGGCGCGCAAGATCATGATTGCCAACTATGGTCCCGACATGCTGTTGCCCGATGAGCCGATCGGGGCGCTGCGCGATGCGCGGCTGTGGATGGCCTATCTGCATCATCGCTATGCGATCGAATCCGGCCTGAAATATGTTGGCGGGATGTATGAGAATATCGTGGTGAAGGGCGACACGATCCCGCCGACCGAATTTGTGCCAGCGACGCTGCAACGCGATGTGCTGGGCCTGTTGATGGACGCGATCGAGCCGGCCAACATGGTGCTGCCGGAGGCTCTGTTAGCGCAGTTGACGCCTGATCCGGGCAATACGCTGGAAGACCTGTCGAGCGACGATGTGTTTGATCAGTTGAAGGCGGCACGCATCCTGTCGGCGCTGGTGCTGGAGCCGTTGTTCGAGGGGAAGCGGGCGAGCCGGATGATCGCGCTGGCCGCGCGCAAGCCGGATACGCTGACGCTGCCTGAAATGGTGGACGCGGTGATGGCGCATAGCTGGAGTGCGGCGCGTGATGGTGACGCGCAGGGGCGGGCGCTGCGCCGCGTGACGCAGCGGGTGGCGCTGGAGGCGATGATGATATTGGGCGGTGACGCGACGGCCTCAGCCGAAGCGCGCGCCTATATCGTGGAGCGGCTGGTGCAACTGGCGGGAAGCCTGAAGGTGCGCAAGGATGCGGACCCGATCACGACGGCCCATTATCGGCAGGCCGCGCGCGATATCGCGCGCTATCTGGAGGATCCGGTCGCCAATGCGCCCAAATCGGCATCCTCCCCCTGGGGCAAGGGGCCGCGTTCGCGTTTCCCAATGCCGCCAGGACCGCCGCTGGGCGGTTGAGGATCAGGTTGCGCGGGCGATGGAGATGCGCTGGTCCAGATCGTTTTGGGCGCTATCCATCGCTGGATCATAGCAAGCCTTATAGTCGCGCTGTTCGTAGAGTTCGCGTGCGCTGTTAATGTCGCACACCTGCTTTACGGCGTAACGGATCCGGCTTTCGGCGCGGTTTACAGCGCGATCCTGACGCAGATCGAGGTCGCGCAACGCTACGGTCATGCTGCGGGTTTCGCCGCGATATTCCCCAGTCACCAGCACGTCGCCATTGCTGGTGCGCGCGGTCGCGGCGATGGGGAGCAGAAGCGCGGCCAGCGCCACGCCCGTCAGGCTTGTCTTGAGCATCCTCTCATCCTTTCCAGTCGCCTCTTTGGGCGTGGACCATAAATGGGCGCATTGATGCGCAAAAGGAAGAGGGAAACACGGAAATCTGCGGATAATGGCGCGTTTTTGCAGATGCGAGGGGGTGGCCGGAGGCAAGTGGCGTGATGGAAACTCCATCGTTGCGGTATCGCATAATCGACATTGAGCCGATATGTGCTTAACCTGGTCAGGCCAATTGTTCTGCGCGACATGGTTGAGTCATGCAGTCGAATGTGGGAGGGCTTTGGCATGACCACAGGCGAAAAACTGTACCAGCGGGTCGCAGGAGCGATCGAAACTGCCATATTGGAAGGACGCTACCTGCCCGGTGCGCGCCTGCCGGGTGAGCGCGATCTGGCCGAGGAGTTCGGGGTTAGTCGCCCGACAATCCGTGAGGCGATGATCGCTCTGGAAATTCGCGGTTTCGTGACTGCCCGCCATGGGTCAGGCCTTTATGTGTCGGCTACGGCCGGGGCGGCGGCGGACGGTCCCGAACTGGATGTGGGCGCCTTTGAATTGATCGAGGCGCGTCTGCTGTTCGAAGGAGAGGCGGCGGCGCTGGCGGCGACGGCGGTGGATGCGGAGATGCTGACCAGGCTGGAAGAAGCTTTGGTGGCGATGGCGGCTGATAATTCCGGTCATGCGGAACGTTTGCAGGCCGATCGCCATTTTCACATGCTGATCGCCGAGGCGACGGGCAATAGCCTGGTCGCCACTATTATCGAGACATTGTGGAAGGTCCGCGAACAATCGCCGCTGTGCGTCCATATGTTCGACAAGGCCAGGCGCGAAGGTGTGACGCCGCGCGTGGACGAGCATCGCCTGATCGTTGATGCCCTGCGCGCCCATGATCCACAAGCGGCCCGGCAGGCCATGCATGGGCATTTGCAGCGAGTGACGGAAGACTTGCTCGCAGCAACCGAACTGGCGCTGATCGAGCAGGCGCGGTCGGAGATCGAGGCGCGGCGTGATCATATCGCGCGGCGTGTGGCGTTATGAAATATGGGTCAATATAGTAAAATATGGCTCATGGTTGATTTGCGAGCCTGATATACGGAATCTGGCCTTACCAATTGAGAGGGTGAGGGGATTATGCTATTTCTGCGTTTTCCGGTTGGCGTCCTTGAAATTCGCAGGACTGCGCTGCGCTGCAATCTTGCTGCCGCGCCGCCCATATTCCCGGTTTGCTTCGTTCATGCTCAAGATCGGGCGGTCGTTCCATTGACCGATGGATGACGTTTCCAACTGGGCGGTGCGGGTACGGCCGCAACGAGCTACCCGTTGACGATAGCCGAGGGACGCGCGTGTCGCTCCCCCACAACTGGAAACAAATTGGCGGGACGGCAGAGCGCCAGAGCGCATATTATCGATTTCAACTGGACTGTGCCACCGCTGGCACTATATGGCGATAACGCCTGTTGAGGGTATATTCAGACAGAGGCTGATTGACCGCCGGTATGAAGCAAGCGTTCAAAGTTCATTCAAGGGATATGGTTGCGGTGGCGCTGGCGCCGTTGACGGCCGGCAGCGACGTCGATGTCGGCGGCGCGACCGTGCGGTTGCGGCAGGATATTCCGTCCGGGCATAAATTTGCGCTGATGCCCATCGCGGAAGGCGCGACCGTACTGCGCTACGGCTTTCCCTTTGGACAGGCGACGGCGGCGATTGCTCCGGGCGACCATGTGCATAGCCATAATGTAAAGACGGCGCTGGGGCTGGGCGGCGATTATCGCTTTGGCACCGGGGAAGCGCTAAACGAACCATTGGCGAGCTTGCTGGATGGGCCGCGCCTTTTTGATGGCTATCGGCGCGTGGATGGGACTGTAGGCACGCGCAACGAGATCTGGGTCATTCCCACTGTCGGTTGTGTGGGGCGGACGGCGGAGCGGCTGGCGGCACTGGCGTCCGTGAGCTTGCCGGATGGTGTCGATGGCGTTTTGGGCTTGCCTCATCCCTATGGCTGTTCGCAACTGGGCGATGATCTGGACGGAACGCGGCGCATATTGGCGGCGTTGGCGTGTCATCCCAATGCGGGCGGCGTATTGTTGATCGGGTTGGGGTGTGAATCCAATCAGTTATCAGCTTTACTTGCACTCATCCCTGAAGAACGCCGTGCGCGTATTCGGACGATGGGAGCGCAGGAGTCGGCCGACGAGATTGAGGAAGGGCTGGCCGCGATCGCCGAACTGGCTGCGATTGCCGGACAGGATCGGCGTGAGCCGGTGCCGCTGTCGGCACTGCGGCTGGGCGTGAAATGCGGCGGATCGGATGGGCTGTCGGGCTTGACTGCCAACCCGCTGATCGGTCGCATGGCCGATAGCGTAGGCGAAGCGGGAGGCAGTGTCGTTTTGACTGAAATCCCCGAGATATTTGGCGCGGAACAGCTGTTGATGGACCGCTGTGTCGATCGGGAGACCTTCGACGCGCTGGTGGGGCTGGTCCACCGCTTCAAGCAATATTTCGTGGATCATGGCGAGCCGGTGTCGGAAAATCCCAGCCCTGGCAATATCGCGGGCGGCATCACCACATTGGAGGAAAAGTCGCTGGGCGCGGTGCAGAAGGGCGGCCATGTGCCGGTGACGGATGTCATCCCCTATGCCGGGCGGGCATCCCGCAGGGGGCTGACCGTGCTGGAGGCGCCGGGCAATGACGCGGTGTCGATCACGGCACTGGCGGCGGCGGGAGCGACGCTGACACTGTTTTCGACGGGGCGGGGAACGCCGCTTGGCAGTCCCGTGCCGACGCTGAAGATCGCGTCGAACAGTGCGCTGGCAAAGGCCAAGCCGGGCTGGATTGATTTCGACGCGGGCAGCGTGTTGGACCGGGGCATGGATGTCGTGGCGCAGGAGTTGCTGGACCTGGTGATCGCCACCGCATCGGGCGCGCAGAGCTGCAATGAACGCAATGCCGAACGGTCCATCGCCATCTGGAAGAGCGGCGTCACGCTCTGACTGCCCGTCCCAAGTTTACTCAAAATATCCAAGCTAGTGAGAGAGTTGCTCCATGTCTTTTCCGCTCAAGCTGAACCCTGACCGCCTCTTCCCATCAGACCCGACGATCCGGTCGATTGCGCGCGCACTCTATGAGCCGATCAAGGGCCTGCCGATCGTCAGCCCACATGGGCACACCGACCCGGCCTGGTTCGCCTATGACGAGCCGTTCGCCAATCCGGCCGACTTGCTGATCGTCCCCGATCATTATGTCTTCCGTATGCTCTATAGTCAGGGTGTGCCGCTGGAGGATCTGGGCATCCCAACGGTGGATGGCAGTCCGACGGCGAGCGATCCGCGCAAAGTGTGGCAACTGTTCGCCGAGCGCTATCATCTGTTCCGGGGCACGCCGTCGCGCATGTGGCTGGACTGGGTATTTGCCGATGTGTTCGGGCTGGACGTGCGGCTGGAGGCGGCAACTGCCGACCTTTATTATGACACGATTGACGCGGCGTTGAAAACGCCCGCCTTTCGCCCCCGCGCTCTGTTCGAAAAGTTCAATATCGAGGTGATTGCCACCACCGAAAGTCCGCTCGATCCGCTCGACCATCATCGCGCGATCCGGGAGAGCGGGTGGAAGGGCCGGGTCGTCACCGCCTATCGCCCCGATCCGGTGGTTGATCCCGAGCATCATGGCTTTGCCCGGAACCTCATCCGCTTCGGCGAGGTGAGCGGCGAAGATATTTCGACCTGGGGCGGCTATCTGCGCGCCCATGAAAACCGCCGCGCTTATTTCCGGGAAGCAGGGGCCACCTCGACCGACCATGGCCATCCGAGCGCTGCGACTGCCAACCTGTCGCGCGCCGATGCCGAAGCGCTTTATGCAAAGGTTCTGGCTGGCCCGGTGAGCGCGGCGGATGCGGAATTGTTCCGCGCCCAGATGCTGACCGAAATGGCGCGGATGAGCATCGACGATGGCATGGTCCTGCAAATCCATCCGGGCGTGTGGCGTAACCATAATGCGGGTGTGGAAGCGCGTTTTGGTCGCGACAAGGGTGCGGATATTCCCAAGGCAACAACTTATGTCGATGCGCTGAAGCCACTGCTGGATGCATTCGGCACCGATCCGCGCCTCAGCGTCATTCTCTTCACGCTGGACGAAACCAGCTATTCGCGCGAACTGGCGCCGATGGCGGGTCATTATCCGGTGCTGCGTCTGGGTCCGCCCTGGTGGTTCAACGATAGTCCAGAAGGTATGCGCCGCTTCCGCGAGCAGGTGACGGAGACAGCGGGCTTTTACAATATGGTCGGCTTCAACGACGATACCCGCGCCTTCCTGTCGATTCCGGCGCGGCATGACGTCGCCCGGCGGATGGATTGCGTCTTCCTGGCGCAGTTGGTGGCCGAGCATCGGATCGATCAGGATGAGGCGCATGAGGTTGCGCGCGCGCTGGCCTATGATCTCGCCAAGCAGGCTTACAAACTGTGAGCCGGCTTTCTTCCGCGACGCTGGGCGACCTGCCGGATACGGTTGAACGTTCTCGCTATGACCGGACCGATGTGAAACGGGGTGTCGTCCATCTGGGGATTGGCGCTTTTCATCGGGCGCATCAGGCGGTGTTCTTCGACGATTGCCTGAATGCGGGCGACTTGCGCTGGGGCATCACGGCTGCGTCGCTGCGGTCGCCGACCGTGCGGGAGCAGATGACGCCGCAGGATGGGCTGTACACGGTGCTGGTGCGGGATGGGGCGAGCGAGCAGGCGCGGATCATCGGCGCAGTGGGCGAGGTGCTGGTTGCGCCGGAAGATCCGGCGGCGCTGATCGCGGCGATGGCCCATCCCGATACCCATATCGTCACGCTGACGATCACCGAGAAGGGATATAAGCTGGACCCGGCCACCGGCGCGCTGCTGGCTGACGATCCGCAGGTGGCCGCCGATAGCGCTGATCTGACCGCGCCGCAGACGGCGCCGGGCTATCTGGTGGCGGCGCTGGCGGTGCGTAAGGCAGCAGGGCTGGCGCCGTTCACAGCGATCTCCTGCGATAATTTGCCGCATAATGGCCGCAGATTGCGGAACGCTGTTCTGGACCTTGCCGCGCGGCATGACAGGGCATTGGCCGAGTGGATCGAGCGCGAAGGAGCCTTCCCCGAAACCATGGTCGACCGGATCGTGCCTGCCACGACCGACGCCGACATTGCGGCGCTGGAGGCGCGGCTGGGCGTTGAGGATCGGGCAATGGTCAAGACCGAACCCTTCACCCAATGGGTGATCGAGGACTGTTTCTGCGGTCCGCGTCCCGATTTTGGCGCAGGCGTGCAGATCACCGCAGCGGTTGCGCCGTGGGAGGAAGCGAAGCTGCGGCTGCTGAACGGCGCGCATAGCGGGATTGCCTATCTGGGCGGGCTTGCTGGCATTGATCATGTGCATGAAGTGCTGGAAAATCCCGCCGCCCGGCGCTTTGTCGAGGGGCTGTGGGACGAGGCAGAGGCGACGCTGTCGCCGCCGCCCGAACTGGATGTAGCCGCCTATCGCTATGATCTGATGGCGCGCTTCGACAATAGCACGTTGATGCATCGTACCCGGCAGATCGCTATGGACGGATCGCAGAAGCTGCCTCAACGGCTGGTCGCGACCATTGCCACGCGGCTGGCGCGGGGTGAGGGCATCACCATGCTGGCGCTGGCCGTTGCGGCCTGGATGCGGTGGCAGGGCGCGCTGGATGACAGGGGTGCGGCTTATGTGGTCGATGACCCGATGGCAGCGTTGACGGCAGAGCGGCTAAACGGCGCTGTCACCGCTGAGGCGCAGGTCGATGCGCTGCTGGGGATAGAGGCGATCTTCCCGCCTGCGCTGGCGGCCGATCCGGTCGTGCGCGCGGCGTTGATCGGGCATCTGGAGAGTCTGAGCACACGGGGCGCCGTCGCGACGATCGAGGCGCTGTAAAGGCAAGTCAGCATGGGGCTGGGCCGCTCGATTCTCCGGGCACCAGTCCCAGCGTCACCCGCAGGTCGGTGTCGGTCGCTGTCCCCTCGATCATGTCGATCAGGCAGGCCGTGGCACGCGCCGCCATGTCCCCTAGCGGACGATGCACGGTGCTGAGCGCGGGGGTCAGCATCTGCGCGAGCAGGCTGCCGTCGAAGCCGACGACCGAAAGTTGCCCCGGTACGGCAATGGAGCGGGCTGCCGCTTCCTTGAGGACGCCCGCTGCCATGACGTCATTGGCCGCGAATATGGCGGTGGGCATGGGGGACAGGTCCAGCAGCGAGCGCGCGGCAGCCACCCCTGACGCGAAGCCATAGTCGCCCTCAATCTCTCCGGCGAGAACATGGCCTGCTGCGGCGAGCGCGGCGATGAAACCCGCGCGACGCTCCAGCGCGGAGTGGGCGGTGGCTGGACCCGATACCAGCGCGATATGCCGATGCCCGAGGTCCAGGAAATGTCGCGCCACCTCTCCTGCTGCGCTCCGTTCGTCGGATATGAGCATGGCGGCGAAATCGTCGAGCTGGACGGAGGACAGGGCGATGGCAGGCACGCCAACGCCTGATAAGGCTTTGGCGAGGCCGATCAGCCCGGAAACCGGCGGCAGCGCCACGATTCCGTCGACGCGGGAGCGCCGGGCAAAGTCAATCACATCCTCCACCGACCGGTCGTCTTGCGTAGGCGTGGGATGGACGACCAGTTCATAGCCCCGGCGCGCCGCTTCGCCGACGATACCCCGCTGCACGCTGTCCAGCACCAGCGCATTGCGATCATTATGGACCATGCCGATCAGATAGGAGCGGCCGGTCGCCAACCCCCGCGCCCGCGCGCTGGGACGGAAGCCGAGCGCGGCTATCGCCGCCTCGATCCGTTCGCGAGTTTCGCCGTTCACCTTGGGCGAATGGTTGATGACGCGCGAGACGGTACGGATAGACACCCCCGCTTGCGCCGCCACGTCGGCAATCGTTATCCCATCTCCGCCGGGACCGGCTGCCGTTTCCTGCATGGCGGAATGATAGCGGGACGGAAGCTATGGGATCAAGCTGTGATAGAATGGATTTTGCGCCGCAAGGGGCTATGAATGGATAAAGCGGCACGCAGATCTGCGACAAGAGGAACCGGTGGATGACGGTGATGGACGACACGATGACACGGGATATGCGCTTCGTCGAGGGCGGAGCCTTTGCCATGGGATCGGATCGCTTCTACCCGGAGGAAGCGCCGGTCAGGACGGTCAGTGTCGATGGCTTCTGGATCGACGAAACGCCCGTCACCAATCGGGCTTTTGCGCGTTTTGTCGAGGCGACAGGACATCGCACGCTGGCCGAGATCGCGCCCGATCTGCGCGACTATCCGGGGATGCCGCCAGAGATGGCCCGCGCCGGATCGCTGCTGTTCCAGCGCACGCGTGGTCCGGTCGACTTGCAGGATTATTCCCAATGGTGGTCGTTCAGTTTCGGTACGGACTGGCGGCATCCGCATGGGCCGGACAGCGGCCTGGACGGGCTGGAGGATCATCCGGTGGTCCATGTCGTTCTGGAAGATGCGGAGGCCTATGCCCGCTGGGCAGGCAAGGCGTTGCCGACCGAGGCGGAGTGGGAGTACGCGGCGCGCGGTGGACTGGACGGCGCCGACTATGCCTGGGGTGATGAACTGGCGCCCAGCGGCATTTGCCAGGCGAACTATTGGCAGGGTGCCTTTCCGTTCAGCAATCTGCTGGAGGATGGCTATGAGCGGACATCGCCCGTCCGCAGTTATGCGGCGAACGGGCGTGGCCTGTTCGACATGATCGGCAATGTATGGGAATGGACGACCGACTGGTATGGGCAGCCCCGAACCGAGCGCAAGGCGAAGGGCAGCTGCTGCGTTCCCGCCAATCCACGCGGGGGCACGAAGCGGGAAAGCCTGGAACCGGGCGCGCCACCGATCGGCCGTAAGGTGCTGAAAGGCGGATCGCATCTTTGTGCGCCCAATTATTGCCAGCGCTATCGCCCGGCAGCACGCCATCCGCAGGCGGTGGACAGTTCGACCAGCCATATCGGCTTTCGCTGCATCCTCCGTAAGAAGTAGGCGATACGATCATCATCATTGGACCTTCGGCGAGGGACTGACACATGATCCTGCATGGTTATTTCCGGTCCACCGCGACCTATCGAGTCCGCATTGCGCTGAACCTGAAAGGGTTGACCTATACCGACGCCTTTCATCACTTGCGGAAGGGAGAACAGCGCGCGCCGGCCTATCTGGCCGTTAACCCGCAGGGACTCGTCCCGGCGCTGGAGGTGAATGGCGATATACTCACCCAGAGCATTGCGATCTGCGAATATCTGGACGAAACCTGCCCGGAGCCACCTCTGCTGCCCGCCGATCCGGTGGCGCGCGCGCATGTGCGGGCCGTGGCGCTGGTGATCGCCTGCGATGTGCATCCTGTTCAGAATTTGAAGATACTTGACCGGCTACGCGGACTTGGTGTCGGGAAGGAGGATGTCGTGGGTTGGGCGCGAACCGTGATCGAAGACGGGCTGGAGGCGTGCGCGCGACTGATTGGTGACGATGGCGGGCCATATTGTCTTGGAGAAAGGCCGACGCTGGCGGATATTTGCCTGGTGCCGCAACTCGTCAATGCGCGGCGTTTTGGTGCGCGGACAGATTATGGGAGGATTGGGGCGATTGAAGCGGCGTGTCTGGCCTTACCAGCTTTTGCAGCGGCGGCTCCGCAGGCACAATCGGATGCGGAGTAAGCCGGGCAATCGTTCAGGCGCGCTCGCTATCGACGGGCAGGCGATCCAGATAGAGATAGGCGGGATCGAACTCCGCCCTCCGCTCCAGTCGCGCGCGATCCAGTATTTCCGCCTTGCCGCCCCAGAAACGCAATATACCGTCTTCGCGCAAATCGCGCAGCATCCTGTTCATATGGACAGAAGTGATGCCGCAGGCCTCGCCCAGATCGGCCTGGGTGATCGGCAGGGCGAAGCGCCGTCCATCGGACAGGCCGACAGCGCGTAACTTTGCCTCCGTCTCACAGAAGAAATGGGCTACACGGCCGACTGCGTCCAGCCTGCCAAGGGCGAAGATCCATTCGCGATGGATCGCGGCATCCATCAGCGTGCTGAACCAGAGTAGTTTTGCCAGATGAGGACGGTTCTCCATCAGTTGATCGAGGCGCTCATGCGGAACGGTGACGATCTGGCATGGGGTGATCGTCGCAAGGTCATGGTCGAGATAGCGGAGGGGATAGCCGTGGAGGTCGACGAAATCGCCCGTGACGTGCAGGGCGACCAGTTGGCGTAGCCCCTCCCGATCGTCCATGTAGCGACACATCAGCCCTTCGATAAGGTAAGTGCTGAAATGCACCGGCTCATGCTGGCGGATGAAGGTCTGGCGCGCTGGCAGAGTGCGAACATCGTTAGCGACCGCTTCCAATGCGGCAAGATCGTCGGCTGTCAGTTCGTGGCGCCGTCGACCGCGCAGGAAATCGGTGAAGATCATGTCCGCCTCCAGGGATGCAGGCAAACACCTTGAAGGAGCCGTCCCGCCATCGCATCGATATAACGCTGGTGACGCGGAATGTGTTCGTTAGGCTGTTGAAACAGTCCAGTCGGGGAATGGCGGCAATCTGGCTATCAGCACGCCGCACAACAGGCTGATCGGTATGCCCAGAAGGATGAAAGGCATGTAGCCGCCATAATGGTCGAACGTCCACGCAGCGGTGACTGGTCCCAGGCCCGTGCCCGCAGCGATTAGCCCGCCGATCACCCCAAATACTTTTCCGAAATTTCGCATTCCGACATAGCGGCTGGTGAGGTAGGCGGAGATTTGCAGCTTTGCGCCCGATGAATAGCCAATGATGATCATCGCCAACACTATCAGGAACGGTGTGCGGATCGGTTCCAGCAGCAGGATGAATGCAAAGGCTGGTACCGCCAGCGTAATGCCCCCAATCAGCCGGGCATCCCACCTGTCCGACATCCAGCCGGTGCCAAGTTTCCCGGCAATGCCGGCCACGCCGCTCAAACTTGCCAGATAGGCCGCGTTCGACCGTGATACGCCAAGCTCGGTGAGAATGGGAACCTGATGCACGATCAGGGCTATGCCCATGAACATGGTGATCACTGTGGATATGGCGACGCAGATGAGAGCGGGATTGCCCATTGCTTCGCGGAAACCAAGGCCTGGAAAATCTGCGGCGGACAGCTTTCTCGCTTCGACTGCCTTGGCCATGCGTTCCTTCTTCGCCCGCGCGTCGAAGAACAGGAAGATCGCCGCCAGAAGTGCAATGCTGCCCCATCCCAGGCCCATCCAGATATAGGCAAAACGCCAACCCTGGCTGTCGATAAGCCAGCGGGTAAGTGGCGGAGTCACGATTTGGGCCGCAGCCGCGCCACACATAACGAAGCCCAGTGCAAGTCCACGGGCCGCAGTGAAGGTGCCTGTCACGGCGACCGTCCAGACCGTGGATTTGATTCCGGTCGCGACGATTGCATAGAATGTCCACAGAGCGATCCACTGGGTGAACGACCCACTTGCAATGCTGAAAAGACTAACCGCGCAGGCCGTCAAGGCGAGCCCTGTAATTGCTGGAATTCGCACGCCCCAGCGGTCGACTATCGCGCCAACCACCGGGCCGAGCGGAATCGATGCGAGCGCCGCGATCGACAGCCCTGCCGTTGCCTGCGCCCGGCTCCAGCCAAATTCGGTGGAGAGGGGCAGGATGAATAACCCGGCGGAATAGGTCGTCAGTGAATGAAAGGAGAAGCCAATGAAGGAAGCCAGCACCAAACCCCAATGGGTGCGCCACTCCTGAAACGCACTTGTCTGCTGGGTATTCAAATCTGTCCTCCCGGATTCGATTGTCATCTATGCGAAAGGCCAGGGTTGTCCTTGGCCAGTCGCATGCGGAGGGTGTTCTGTTGTAGAGCGGTGGTGACATATGCGCCCACCAGCATTGGAAATTCCAGCAACTGCTCCTCGGACCAGATCGCACTGAGTACCGACCATGTCGCATCGGCTATTGCATGGTCGCCCAGCAATTCTTCGACTGCGCTGAGGAGCGCCACGTCCTGATCGCTCCAGCCGGGCGCGCTGGAACCCTGAGTTACGCGCTCGATCTCCTCCGCAGACACGCCATAACGTTTGGCGATGTCAACATGCTCGCCCCATTCATAGGGCGCGCGGCACAGCCACGCGATCCGCAGGACAGCCATTTCACGCTGCCGTGGCGGGATCGTGCCCGTGAAAAACAGGGTTCCGGCTTCCATCTGACAGCGGAACAAGGCCGGATGCTTCACTGCGGTGCGGAAGAATTCCGGAATCTCGCTGGCCATGCCGCTGCCGATCGACCCGCGAATGGATTCGATCATTTTCATCTGTTCGGAGGAAAGTTTATCAGACGACACAGGATGAACACGCGGTTCCGCGCCAACAACTTGCGCCATCCGTTTATCGATATCGACGTCGATCGGACCGTTCTGGATTGCCGGGAAGGTCATTTTAGCTCACCACCCGCCCGCCGTTCACCCCGATCGTCTGGCCGGTGACATAGCCACTCTGTTCGGAAACCAGCCATGCGCAGGCGTTGGCGATGTCCTCTGGTTCGCCAAGGCGGCGCACGGGCAGGGTTGCCAGCAGAACATCTTCGGACAGCGGCATCCGCTGGCGATTGGCTTCGGACATGATCGTGTTCATCACCGAACCCGGCGGGATGTTGTTCACGGTGATGCCGAGCGGTCCCAGTTCAAGAGCCAGCGTGCGAGTGAGGCTGATCATCGCGCCCTTGGATGCTGAGTAATGCGCCATCCTGACGGCCCCCGTCTGTGCGCTGGAGGAGGAGATGTTGACGATCCGGCCCCATTGCGCGGCCTTCATGTCGGGCAGAGTCTCTTGGGTTACAATGAAGGTGCCTTTCAGGTTGACCGTCATCATGTCATCCCACTGCGAATCCGTCAGATCCTCAAAGGCGACAAAGCCGGTGATGCCGGCATTGTTCACCAGGATCGTTACGGGACCGAAGGTTGCGCGCAGCGTGGTGAGAGCGGCCTGAACCTGCTCACGATCAGCGATGTTGGCTTCAAGCGCGATGGCCTGCCCACCGGCTGCCACAATGTCGTTCGCCACTTGGCGCGCATCTTTGATGATGAGGTCGAGCACGCCCACGGCGATCCCTTCCTGCGCGAGCCGAAGCGCGATGGCTTTGCCGATACCGGCGCGGGCGCCCGTGACCAATGCAACTTTCTTAAGCATCCTATTCCTTTCCGTAAGGCCAACGGGCCAGCGACAGCATCAAGAAACGGGGTCAGAATTTGAATTTGACGTTCACGCCATAGGTACGCGGGGGAGCAATAACCTCAGTGATGCCGGTCCCGGTCGAAAGGCCCTGAACCACATATTCGGTGTCGGTGATGTTGTTTGCCCACAGTTCGATGCCGACCTGCTCGTTCGGGCGATATTCAATTGATCCATTGACGAGGCTGAAGCTGCCTTGCCGCGCTTTGTTGTCAGGCTCGAAAACATAGCCGCTATTATAATTGTACAAGGCGGAAAAGCGCAGGCTGCCCGAAACGCCAACATCGATTGTATAGCTGGCGCCGATGCTGCTGGCGAACTTTGGCGCGAGTGGCGTGCGGTTGCCTGACACGTCGCCAAAACAGGTTGTTAGCCCGCCCGTGCGCGGGCCGGTGCCAAGGAAACCGGGATTGGTGCTGCCGCGAAGATCGGCGGGGCAGGTGGCAGGATTGGGGTAGGAAATAGGGGCCTGAAATTCGGCGCCGGGCCCGCCAAATTTACTGAACCGGGATTTGATGGCGGTCAGGCCGCCAAAAATGCGCAACTGGTCGGTGACGATGCCTTCGAACTCTGCGTCGAAACCGTCCACTTTGACCGTCGCGGCGTTGAGGAGGATGTTCGCACCGGGGTTGGCGGCGGCCGCAGAGCGTACCTGATAGTCATCAATGTCATAATGATAGGCCGCCAGATTGAGCCGCAGCCGACGATCGAACAGTTCCGATTTGATGCCGCCTTCATACGCCATGATGAATTGTGGCTTCACAGGCGGGCTGCTGGGGCTTTGCAGGCTGTAGGTTCCGGCCTTGAAACCACGGTTCACCGATGCATAGACATTGATGGTGTCGGTAAGTTCCTGACGCAACGCTGCCCTGTAGGTGAACTCGCTATATTTGAGATTGGATAGCACTGACGTCGTTGGCAATGTGCTGCCGTTCAAAAGGGTTGGGGTCTGGTTGCCATCAAAATCGCGGCTATCCTTGGTGTAGCGCAGGCCGCCGGTAATCTTGGTGGTTGGTGTGATCGAATAGGTCAGTTCGCCAAATGCCGCATAAGATTTGGTCGTCAATGATGATAGGATGTCGATCTCACGCAGGCTTTGCGCGGTGAACGCAACCCCGTTCTGATTTTGATTCGTGCTCGCCTGCGACCGCAGGTAAAAGGCGCCAATCTGCCAGGAAAATGGTTCTGTTTCGCTGGAGGCGAGCCGTAATTCCTGCTGAAAGGTCTTGCCGCGCGCCAGATATTCGATGTTGACGAGGTTGAGCGGCCCGCCATCCACGTCGAACCTGCTGTTATTGCGGGTGCGCCGAAGGGCGGTGATGCTGGTCAGGGTAGCAAAATCAAGATCCACTTCACCCGTCAGGCTGAGACCCCAAAGGCGCAGCTTGGTCAGGGCTTCATGATTGGCCGTCGTGTCATGATTACCAGGGCTGGTAAAACCGCCAGTCCCGACGCTTCCGTCGCCGAGGCGCCAGCCCAGGCCGACATTGTCCTGGCTGGTGAAATAATCGCCTGATAATGTCAGCTTTACCGCATCAAGCGGTTGCGCGATGATTTTCGATCGAATGCCCTGATAGTCATTCACCTTGTTCTTGGTGTTGCGGGTCAGGTTTCTTCCCCAGCCCTCATTCTGATGCAGGCTTGTCACCGCGACATCTGCGCTGATGGTGTTGGTCAGCGGACCACCGACATAGGCTTGCGCGCTGATCGTGTCATAGTTGTGTTGATTGCCGTTGAGAAGTGACCCGGGGTTTTCATCGAGAAGTGACCCACCTTGCGATTATGTTTCGGATGTCACCGTTGGGTCAAGATGAGGTTTTCTCCTTTCGCGCTGTGGGCTGCTGAGCAGAGCTGTTTTTGAACCGGAAGCTGTCGTTGCCGGTTTCAAGGATGTGGCAGTGATGGGTCAGCCGATCGAGCAGCGCTGTGGTCATCTTGGCATCACCGAACACGGTGGCCCATTCACTGAAGCTGAGGTTGGTGGTGATGATGACGCTGGTGCGCTCGTAAAGTTTGCTGAGCAGATGGAACAGCAATGCACCGCCTGAGGCGCTGAACGGCAGATAGCCGAGCTCATCGAGGATCACGAGATCGGCGTGGGCGAGCCTTCCGGCGACCTGGCCTGCCTTGCCCTGGGCCTTCTCCTGTTCGAGCGCATTAACCAACTCGACGGTGGAGAAGAACCGCACCCGTTTTCGATGATGCTCGATGGCCTGAACGCCCAGCGCTGTCGCGATGTGGGTCTTGCCGGTGCCGGGGCCGCCGACCAGCACGATGTTGTCGGCAACGTCGATAAACTCACAGCGGTGAAGCTGGCGCACCAGCGCTTCGTTGATCTCACTGCTGGCGAAGTCGAAGCCTGCCAGGTCGCGATAGGCCGGGAACCGCGCAGCCTTGAGTTGATAGGATACCGATCGCACCTCTCGTTCAGCAGTCTCCGCCTTCAGGAGCTGGGACAGGATCGGGATGGCGGCATCGAACGCCGGTGCACCCTGTTCCATGAGATCGGTAACGGCCTGCGCCATGCCGTGCATCTTGAGGCTGCGCAGCATGACGATAATAGCGCCGCTGGCGGGATCATGACGCATGGCGGCTCTCCCGACGCAGAGCGTCATAGCGCTCGACATTGGCCATCGGCTCGCTGACCAGTCTCAGCGCCTGTGGCGCCGTGACCGGCGGCGTTGTCAGCGGCTTGCCGTCGAGCAGACGGTGCAGGAGGTTGAGGATATGGGTCTTGGTTGGAACGCCCCCCTCCAACGCCATCGTGACGGCCGTCAGCACGGTCTGCTCGTCATGATGCAGCACCAGGGCCAGGATCTCGACCATCTCCCTGTCACCGCCAGGAGACCGCAACAGATGCCGCTGCAGCCGCTGGAAGGGATCAGGCAGTTCAAGGAACGGCGCCCCATTGCGCAGGGCACCTGGCTTGCGCTGCACCACCGCCAGATAATGGCGCCAGTCATAGACGGTGCGCCCCGGCCCATCGTGGGATCGTTCGATGATACGCTGGTGTTCGCACAGCAACTGTCCCTCGGCGACCACCAGGAAGCGGTCGGGATAGACGCGCAGGCTGACGGGGCGGTTGGCGAACGACGCCGGCACGCTGTAGCGGTTGCGCTCGAGATGGACGAGGCAGGTCGGTGAGACCCGCTTGCCATACTCGACAAAGCCATCGAACGCCCTGCCTGTCGGCATCAGGCTCGCCACCTCATCCGCCCAGGCATCAGCGACAGACCCGGGCTCGATTCCGTGCGGAATATCCTGCCATAGCGCCTTGCAGCGCTCCTCCAGCCAGATGTTCAAAGCGTCGAGGCTCTGAGTCTGGGGGACAGGCTGCCACAGGCGATGCCGTGCATCCTGCACGTTCTTCTCGACCTGGCCCTTCTCCCACCCAGCGGCCGGATTACAGAACTCGGCCTCGAACAGATAATGGCTCACCATCGTCAGGAAGCGGGCGTTGACGGTCCGGCTCTTGCCGCGCCCGACCTTGTCGACGGCAGTCCTCATGTTGTCGTAGATGCCGCGTCGCGGCACGCCGCCCAGCACGCGGAACGCATGATTATGGGCGTCGAACAGCATCTCGTGGGTCTGCAGTAGATAGGCCCGCACAAAGAAGGCGCGACTGTAGCTGAGCTTGAAGTGCGCGACCTGCAGCTTGGTGCGCACGCCATCGATGATCGCCCAGTCCTCGCTCCAGTCGAACTGGAACGCCTCACCCGGTGCGAAGGACAACGGCACGAAGGTGCCTCTGCCGCTCATCTGCTGCTGGCGGCGATAATCATCACGCCAGTCCCGGGCAAAGGCCGCGACACGGCCATAGGAACCGTCAAAGCCGAGGCTCACCAGATCGGCATACAACTGCTTGACCGTGCGCTTCTGCTTGCGCGGACGGCCCATCTCCCGCCTCAGCCAGGCTGTCAGCCGCTCGACGAACGGGTCCAGCTTGCTCGGTCGCTCCGGCACCTTGAACTGCGGCTCGATCGTGTCCGACCGCAGATATTTACGAACGGTGTTGCGGGAAAGACCGGTGCGCCTGGCTATCTCCCGGATCGATAGATGATCGCGGTAATGCCACCGCCGGATAACGCTCAATAATGCCATGTCCAACACTCCATGGTCCCCCGCTCGTCAAAGCCAGGGACGTGTTCAAACATGGGTCACTTCTCAGTGGAAATTACTGGCTTCCCCGGGTCACTTCTCAACGGCAATCAACAGCAGGGGCTTGCGGCTCATGCTTTTGGTCAGCATCGCCGTACCCGGCAGCGGGCTGGTGGCCGTGCGGTCCACCCAGACATATTTGAACCCGGCGTTCAGCAGCAGCTTGTCGTCGAGGGCCTTCAGCGTAGCATCGGCATAGACGCCATGGACATCCTGTTCGATGCGTGCCGCAAAGTTGCGGAACACTTCACCGCTGCTGGTCAGGACCGATCCGGTCTTACCATAGGGGTCAGTGACATTGCCGTTCGCATCGGCAACCTGGAATGCCGCACGTTCGATATGCACGAAATGCGAATACCAATAGCCCAGGCGGATCTGCGCGGAACCAACGTCCCATTTCAGATAGCTGTTCTGGCCGAAGGTGTCCTGGTTGTAATAATCGACGTTCATCACCGTCGCAGGGTTGGTGGTCGCACCGGGCGCCTGCAATGGGCCTGCTGGCTGATTGCCCTGGAACGCATTGGTCAGGTTCAGGTTGCTGGCGCCGTTGATGACGCCATGAGTGTAGAGATAATATGGCGTGACGGAGAGTTGGAGGTTGTTGGTCAGCCGGATATTTGACGGGGCGCTGACGTACAGGCTCTGGCGGTCAGCGACGCGCAGGCGGTAATAGTTGGCGTTGCCCGGTGTGTAGGTCGCGTCGAAGTTGAAATCGCGGCCAAACTGGTCCCACTGCGCCTTGGTGGGGTTGCGCGAACGGTCCGACTTTTCTTCGTTATAGGTCGCGACCAGCGAGATGATGTTATCCTCACCCCATTCCTTGACGAACTTGCTGTCGATATGATGCCGCTCGGTACGGCCTGGACCGCGCCAGCTGTCATTATAGGTCCGAGAGCCGGAGATGAAGCCGCGGATACCGGTGTCGCCGATTTCGCCGGTTTCAAGGCGCAGGAACTGGCGGTTGAGATCATGGTTGCCCATAGCGAACGAGACGTAGCCGCCCGGAGTACGCGAGGGGGAGATCATCTCTTCCTGCAAGAGTGCGCCAACCGAGTTATAGACGGGGGCTGTGATGTCGGTGGAGCCGCGCGTCAGGTTGATCAGGCCGATATTTTCGGTGTCCGCCCATTCGCCGGGAAAGGCACTGTACGATAGCTGATCACCGATCGGCATGCCTTCGAAGTTGAAGCCCAGCGATGTCTGGCTGAGGCCGCGGATCGTCAGGTTGGCCGACGAGCCAAAGGGGTCGCCGCTACCCAGAACGACGCCGGGCAGGCTCTTGATCGCCGTGAAAACGGTGGTCGTGGCGGCCAGCTTATCGATATAGTCGCGGGTGACGGTGCTACGCAGCTTGGTGCCGGTCTGCACGGCCATCAGGCCACCACCGGGGGTGGTGTTGGTCACGCCGTTGGCAGACACGCCATTGCCGGTCACGATGATGTCGCCGATGCTCTGGTCGGAAGTACCATTGAAGCGACCGGACGTCTCGCTGCCCTGTTCCGTGGGGGTAGAAGCCGTCTGCGCGTGGACAGCGCCGGCACCGAACAATGTGCTGAGCGCGGTCGCCACAAGCAGCGGAGAAAACTGTTTTTTCATTTTTATTTTGCCCTTATCTCGTGAAAAAAAATTCACGTTCTTCCTGCTGATGACCGGGCGTTCTTTGCCGCCTCTGCTTTTATATTTTTTGCGGCGGGGCATCCCGCCTTTGCCCTAGAGCCTGAAAATGCCGCGCCCTGCCGCCACGCTGGCGGCCCCGACTGCCCATGCCTCTTCGTTGAGACGCATCATGGCGAGGTCGATCTGGCGGGTTTCGTTGGCCATCACATTGGCTTCCAGCGTCTGACGGATGACACGCACATAGGGACCGTCGAGCGGACCGTCGGACAAGGCGATGACGATTCTTTCCGGGTCCAGTGTCTGCACGATCTGCGATACGGCCAGGCCCAAGGCCGAGCCTGCGCGATGCAGGATAGCGATGGCATCCTGATTGCCGTCGTTCGCGGCCGCGTCCAGCGCCGCCAGCGTGCCCGGCAAGTCCGCTTCTCGCGCAAAATTGGAGATGCTCTTGGCCGAGGCGAGGGTGTCCAGGCATCCACGCTTGCCGCATTTGCAGGGCAGGCCATTCAGTTCGATGGTGGCGTGCGCGATTTCGCCCGCACCGCCACGCGCGCCCCTGTGCAATTCGCCATTGACGATCAGGCCGCAGCCGATGCCGTCGCCCACCGATATCATCGCGCAAGCGTCGCTTCCGCGCAGGCTGCCGAACAGATGCTCGCCCAGCGCTACGGCGTTGGCGTCATTTTCAACGAAGGTTGGCAGGCCGATTGCCTGTGCCACCATTTCGCCGATGGGCACGTTGCGCCAGCCCAACACTGTAGAGCGGATGCACATTCCGCTCCCTGCGTCGATAAGGCCGGGAATAGCGAGGCCAATGCCGGCAAGGCGTTCGCGTTCGATTTCCGTACCGTCCAAAGCGTGTTCGACCGCGCGGACGATGCCCTCCACGACCTCCAGCGGTGCGGTCGCTGCGGGTATGTCTGCTGCTCCAACCACCTTGCCGTGCAGGTCTGTTATCCGCACGATGAATGGGCTGGCCGCCAACGAGATACCGATGAAAAAGGCTGAGGATGCGGCCAGTTCCAGCCGGACCGAAGGGCGGCCCGCGCCATAGACGATCTCGCCCTCGGTCAGCATACCCTTTTCAATAAGGTCGGCGGCGAGGGCCGACATCGACGCCTTGCTGACACCCAACTGGCTCACCAATTCGGTTCGACTCAATGGCCCTGACTGATTGATCAGTCGCAGCACATGGGCGTGTGTTTCCGTCAGCATAATCGTTCGATCTCCGCCTTCTGAAGGAATTTAAATCAGAAATGAAACGGAGTCGCAATACTTAGTTCAAAAAATGATCAAATAAGTGCAACATAGTTTGACATGACTGATTGCGGCATCCTAACGTCAGGAAAGAGCGGAGATCGTGGGCAATGGAACATGAGGCGCGCTGGAAGGGCGGCCATGGCACCCCGGATCGGGGCAGGGCCGCACTTTGAATGAAGGATAAGGGACCATCATGTCATCAGACACTCGTACAGTGCCTTCCGTCACTATGTCCGCTGACGGCATCGCCGCGGGCCAGCGCGTCAATCCGCTTGTCACCACCGGAATTATCGGTGTGATGTTCTTCATCTTTGGCTTTGTGACATGGCTCAATGGGCCGCTGATCACCTTCGTGAAGCTGGCCTTCACGCTGGACGACGTTTCGGCTTTTCTGGTGCCGATGGTCTTTTACATGTCCTATTTCTTCCTGGCTTTGCCATCAGCCATGATCCTGCGCCGCACGGGAATGAAAAAGGGCATGACGCTGGGCCTGTTCGTCATGGCGGCGGGGGCCATCCTGTTCGGGCAGATGGCGATGATGCGGATCTTTCCCGGCGCGTTGACCGGCCTGTTCGTGATCGGCGCGGGGCTTGCGATCCTGCAAACGGCAGCTAACCCCTATATTTCCATTGTCGGACCGATCGAAAGCGCGGCCCAGCGTATTGCGGTCATGGGCATCTGCAATAAGGTGGCCGGCATCCTCGCGCCCATCGTCATCGGGACGCTGGTGCTGCATGGGGTAGGCGAACTGGATGCCCAGGTGAAGGCCGCAACCAGCCTGGAGGCGCGTGAAGCCTTGCTCAATGCCTTCGCAGCCAAGATCCACGCGCCCTATCTGGCCATGGCCGGGCTGTTGGCCTTGCTGGGCGTATTTGTGCTTCGCTCGCCCTTGCCGGACATCCAGCCGACGGTCCCCAAGTCAACGGATGCCGGAGAGGCGGATCGTGGTCTGTCCAGCTATCGCCATCTCTGGCTCGGTGTGGTTTGCCTGTTCCTCTATGTCGGGGTTGAGGTGATGGCTGGCGATGCCATCGGTGCCTATGGGCAGGGTTTCGGCCTGCCGATCGACGAAACAGCCTTCTTCACCTCGTTCACGCTGGCGGGCATGTTGCTGGGCTATCTGGTCGGTTTGGTTGTGATCCCGCGCTTTGTTTCGCAGGAGCGCTATCTGGCCTTCTCGGCGATACTCGGCATTCTGTTCGTGTTGGGCGCCTATGCCACGCACGGCTATGTGTCGGTGGCTTTCGTGGCGGCGCTTGGCTTTGCCAATGCAATGATGTGGCCCGCTATCTTCCCCCTCGCGATCCGGGGACTTGGCCGTCATACGGAAACCGGCTCTGCGATCATGATCATGGCGATTTGCGGCGGTGCGATTCTGCCGCAGATGTTCGCGATGCTGAAGGAACATATGCCTTTTCAGCTTGTCTTCCTGATGGTGATGGTGCCAGCCTATAGCTATATTCTCTTCTTCGGGATCGTTGGCAGCCGCGTCGGAAGCGATCGGTCGGAGGCATGATGACAGCGGAAAATTCTGCTCCCGTTCAAACGCCCTTGCTGATGGAAATCTGTGTCGATTCCCCGGCGGGCCTGCGCGCGGCCATCGCTGGGGGCGCAGATCGTATCGAACTGTGCGCGGCGCTGGATGTTGGTGGCCTCACCCCGTCGCCGGGACTGTTGCAACTGGCGGGGCGCATATCCGTGCCGGTACGTGCGATGATCCGGCCGCGCGCGGGTGACTTTGTCTATGATGCAGTGGAACAGGATGTGATGCTGCACGAAATCGACGCCGCGCGCGCTGCGGGTCTTGCAGGCGTGGTCATTGGCGCCCTGACGCGGACCGGGGAGCTGGATCTGGTAGTGCTTAAGCGTCTGGTGGCACATGCGGCAGGACTCGATGTCACACTGAGTCGGGCCGTGGATCTGCTGCCCGATCTGGTCGTGGCGGTGGATGTCGCCGTTGATCTTGGTATCGCTACAATCCTCACCTCGGGCGGGGCGCTGAAAGCCTATGACGGGATCGCGACTATCGCAGCGATGCAGGCTCGCGCTGCCGGACGGGTCGAAATTCTGCCGGGTAGCGGCATAAATGCGGCCAATGTCCGCGCGATCCTTGATGGAGCGGGTGTTCGTTCCGTCCACGCATCATGCGGCGGGCTGGTGGATACGACCGATGCCCGCTCCGTTTCCATGGGGTTCGTCCATGCCCAGCGTCGGGAAACGGACCAGTCCCTTGTCGAGAATTTGCGCGCTGCCATGGGGCATTGCCCTCAAATCCATAGTGCGCCCTGAAACACTGGAGCTTTTCTATAATGACCCCCTCCACCCCTGGGCCGTTGGGCAAAATGCCCGATAAAACCCTTATGCATGCTGAGGCTGAGGAAGCGGCTGACGCCGTTGCCCGCTTCCTTGACGTTAACAAGGCGGCCCTTGATCGCATTGTAGCCCGTCTTGAGGCCAACCCGCCAAGCACTGTGATCACCTGCGCCAGAGGATCATCCGATCATGCGGCGACCTATGGTAAATATTTGATCGAAACGATGGTCGGCATTCCCACCGCATCGGCCGCCCTGTCGGTTTCGTCGCTTTTCAGCGCGCCCGTGATCGCGCCCGGAGCGCTGTGCATCGCCATTTCCCAGTCGGGTCGCAGCCCGGACCTTTTGAAGACGGTGCAGGCCTATCAGGCTGCCGGAGCCTTTGTGGTCGCACTGGTCAATGATGCATCCTCGCCGCTTGCCGAACACGCGGATGACGTCCTTCCGCTGGAAGCGGGGCCGGAACTTTCGGTGGCGGCGACCAAATCCTATATCGTATCGCTTGCCGGTCTGGCGGCGCTCGTCGCCCGTTGGTCGGGCAATATGGCGTTGGAGGCGGACCTTCTCCGTCTGCCGGACGCTCTGCGGCAGGCGTTCGCGCTGGATTGGAACGCGGCCATCGCGCCGTTGGAGCAGGCAACGAACCTGTTCGTGATCGGTCGTGGATATAGTTTCGCGGTGGCGCAGGAGGCCGCGCTCAAGCTGAAGGAAACGTGCGGACTGCATGCAGAGGCCTTCTCGTCCGCCGAAGTCCGGCATGGACCGATGGCGATCGTGAGGGATGGTTTCCCGATACTGGGTTTTGCCACGTCAGATGCGGCAGGCGATGATGTGCGTGCGGTAGGCAAGGAGTTTCTTGATCGCGGCGCACAAGTGCGGTTAGCCGATGCAGGGGGAGCTATCCCGGGCCTTCCCGCGCTGCGCGGCCACCCCGTGCTGGAGCCGATTTTGATGATCCAGAGCTTCTATCGTTTCGTCAACACGCTCGCTTTGCGCCGTGGGCTTGATCCGGACATGCCGCCGCACCTCAAAAAGGTGACGCAGACGCTATGAAACGCACGCGTTTTATCAATGGTAGGCTTGTTGGGCAGAGGGAGAGCCGCGCGGCCGCACTGACGATCGACGGGGCGTTGATCGCGTCCGATCAATCGACATCCGCCGATCTGGATATCGATCTGGAAGGTGGCTTCCTGCTGCCGGGCTTCATCGACACTCAGGTCAATGGCGGTGGGGGCGTGCTGTTCAACGACAGCCCGACGGTTGCCAGCATCGCGCAGATCGGTGAGGCCCATCTGCCGTTCGGCACGACGACCTTCCTTCCGACCCTGATCTCAGATGATCTTGATAAGGTTGATGCAGCGATGCGGGCCACCGAGCAGGCCATTGCTCAGGGGGTTCCGGGCGTGGTCGGCATCCATCTGGAAGGCCCCTTTCTCAATGCCGCCCGCAAGGGGACGCATGATCCGCAGAAGTTTCGACGCCTTGATGACGGCGCCATCGCCCTTCTCACCAGCCTGAAACTTGGTCGGACGCTGGTGACGCTTGCACCCGAAAACTGCGCGCCTGATGACATCCGGCGTCTTACCGAGGCGGGTGTGATCGTTGCGGCTGGTCATAGCGACGCGGACTATGCAACGATGAAGGCGGCGTTTGCGATGGGCGTGACGGGCGTGACTCATCTGTACAACGCCATGTCGCCGTTCAATCATCGAGCGCCCGGCGTCGTCGGCGCCACGCTGGAGGATCAACACGTGTATGCTGGCGTGATTGTCGATGGCCGCCATGTCGATCCGGTGGCCCTGCGTATCGCGATGGCGGCTCGCCCGCGTGATCGTTTCATGCTGGTCACGGATGCGATGCCGACGGTCGGTAGCCTCTCTAAGACCTTCATATTGCAAGGTAAGACAATCCGGGTGGAAGACGGCGTCTGTATCGGGGAGGGGGGCGTCCTGGCCGGCTCCGACCTCGATATGGCGACGGCGGTTCGCAATGCGGTGAACATGGTCGGGCTCTCGCTTGCCGAGGCCGCAATCATGGCGGCATCGGCACCGGCTGCCTTCATGGGGCTGACGGATCGTGGCGCGCTGGGGCCCGGAATGCGCGCTGACCTTGTTTGGCTCGACCATGAACTAAAGCCCAGAGGTGTCTGGATAGGTGGCGAACACCATCCCGCCATGACCGCTGCATAAATGTCATTAATCATGCCCATAGCCGGGCCGACGACGGGTTTCGTCGGCGCGGGCGGAAAGCCCGCATCGTGTGTTTCAGGAGAATTTAAGTGAAAATTTGCGCCGATGTTGGCGGCTCTTTTATCGATATCGCTGTCGTTGATGAAAATGCATCAATCCAGCATCGTAAAAAAATCCCCACGCCGACCGGGGATTGGGACGCGTTTACAGGCGTTTTTGCCGATTTTCAGTCAGACTTCGTGGCTCAACTGCGGGACGACGATCCCATTTCGATCGCTTTTGCGGGGCTTGCGGCGCCGGACACTGGCATCATGACCAGCGCCAATATCGAATGCATTCACGGTCGGCCGCTGGCCCGGGATCTGGCGGCAGCACTGGGGCGACCCGTTTTCGTCATCAATGATGCCGACGCTTTTGTTCTGGCTGAGGCGATCATGGGTGTCGCCCAAGGGCATCGCCGCGTATTCGGGCTGATCCTGGGCACAGGCGTTGGTGGCGGCCTGATCGAAGACGGTCGCATCGTCACCGGGCCGAGCGGGATTGGCGGTGAATGGGGGCATGGCCAGATCATGATACCCACGCCCAAAGCGCCCGATGCCGTGCCGGTGTTCGAATGCGGATGCGGGCGAAAGGGATGCCTGGATACGATTGGCGGCGCGCGCGGCCTGGAACGGCTGCATCATTTTTTGCATGATCGCACGGCAAAAAGTTCGCAAATAACGGCTGCATGGGAAGATGGTGATGCTACGGCCACCGCGACCATCGACTATTTCTGCGATATTCTGGCGGGATCGCTTGCGATGATCCTCAATACTTACCCAGCTACGGTTGTGCCGGTTGGGGGAGGGCTTTCCAATTCGGCCGCCCTGATCCGCGAACTGGACCAGCGGGTTCGTAGGGACATGCTTGACGCCCCGGCGCACCCTATATTGGTCGCCACTCTGCTGGGAGGCAATGCCGGACTGTTGGGCGCCGCGCTGGCAGCCGATCAGTAATCACGCTGCGATGCCGCCGCCGATGACCGTTGCATTGGCGGCGGCTTGGCGGCGCTTATTCGGCGGCGATCGCCTGCGGTTCCTCTGCGGCGCGAGTGTGGCGGTTTTCCGGCACGGTCAGGCCGAGATGTCCGCGCAGCGTGTCATGGGCATAGTCGGTGCGGAACACGCCGCGCGCCTGCAGGAGTGGCACGACCCGCTCGCGGAACAGGGCGAAGTCGCGCGGGCGCGTTACCCGCAACAGGAAGCCATCGGCGGCGCGCCCGATGAACCAGCGCTCGATCTCATCGGCTATGGTTTCGGGGGAGCCGACAAAGGGCGATCGCCATTGGCCGAAGCGATAGGCCGCTTGCCGCAGTGACAGTTTTTCGTCCTGCGCCACTCGTATGATGCGCTCGGCATGGCCCTTGTAGCTGTTGAGCGTCACGCCACTCAGGTCGGGGAAGGGCGCATCCAGATCGTAGGCGGAAAAATCATGATAGTTGAAGGCTCGGCCTAGCTGGACAAGCAGCTTGGAGATGTCGAGCGTTTCTTGTGCGGCCTGGACGATGGCCTGCGCCTCTTCATCCGTATCCGCGATGATGGGGACTAGGCCCGGTAGTATCTTGATGCGGTCGGGATCGCGACCGATGGCTGCGGCCCGCGCTTTCACATCGGCGTAGTAGGACCGGCCGGTTTCGAAATCTTCCGCGCTGGTGAAGGCGCCCTCGGCAATGGCTGCGCCCAGGTTGCGGCCTTCATGGCTGTCACCGGCCTGGAAAATGACGGGTTGGCCCTGCCGTGAACGACTAAGGGCCAGTGGGCCAGCGACCGAGAAATGCTCGCCTTTATGATCGAGCCGGTGCTGCTTACTCTTGTCGAGAAATAGCCCGGCGTCGCGATCGCGGGGGAAGGCATCATCCTCATAGCTGTCCCACAGGCCCTGCACCACGTCCACAAACTCGCGAGCGCGGGCATAGCGGACCTTGTGATCGAAATGCTCCTCGCGTCCATAGTTGCGGGCTGCGCCCTCAAGCCCCGTGGTCACGACGTTCCAACCGGCCCGGCCGCGGCTGATCTGGTCGAGCGATCCGAACTGGCGGGCGACGTTATATGGCTCCCAATAGGAGGTCGTCAGCGTGCCGACGAGGCCGATCCGCGACGTCGAAGCCGCGATCGCGGAGAGCAGGGTGAGCGGCTCCAGCCGATTGAGGAAATGGGGGGCCGTGTCCGGGGTGATATAGGGCGAATCCACGATGAAGACGAGGTCGAAAAGAGCCGTTTCGGCAGCCCTCGCATTCTCGATATACCAGCCAATGTCTATGCTGGCGTCTCCCGGCAGGTCAGGGTCGAGCCAGGATGTGTGATCCGCCCCGACCCCCTCCAATATGGCGCCCAGATGCAATTGCCGCTTCGCTGTCTCCGTCATCGTCCATATCCTCCAGATGTTGCTCCGTTTTACGGACTCTGTTTGGCTGGGGATAACGAGGCCTTCTCATAGGCTCTTTGGTTCTGCTGATCTAAAATCGCGCCGATATGCGCCCATAGTAGAAGCCACCGCTAAGGCCGAAGGGTGCGAAATTACCATAGGCACCTGATCCATCGGAAGCGATGACCCCATTGCGATGGGGATAGCTGTCGAACAGATTGTTCGCGCCGACGGACAGCGTGAGCCGGTCGCTCACATCATAGCCGATGTCGAGGTCGGCAATCCATTTGGCCCCATATTTCCGGTCGCCGCTGGCGATGTTGCTTGATTCCAGATAGCTGCCAAAGCGTGTCAACCGCGCCAAAGCGTGCAAAGGTCGAAGCGACCAGTCGTTGGTCAGGACGAGCTTTGTTCGTGGTGTCGCGGCGACGAGATCCTTCTGGGCCTGCCGCCCGAACAGCGTGACATTGAGTGAGGCAAGCTGGGCGGGCGTGTCGATGATATCGGTTATCTTGGTCCGGTTATAGCTGAAGGCGGCATTCAGCCTGAAACTGCCGATCGCCGCGGTTCGCAGACCATATTCGGCGACCACGTCGATGCCCCTTGTCCTTGTGTCGATGGCGTTGGTGAAAAACTGCGCGCTGTCGACATTGCTGACGCCATTGGCCAGCAGGATCGTCCGGATGGCCGGTCCGCCATTGGCCGCCGTTCCCAGAAATTCGGTCTTCACGATCCGGTCATCGACGTTGATCTGATAGGCGTCGATGGTCAGCCGAACTGGCCCCCGTTCAAAGGCCAGCCCCGCCGTGTAGTTGAGCGATTTTTCGGGTTTTAGCGGTGTGGCGCCGAGCGCTAGCGCCGCAACGCTGTTGACGGGCAGGAATTTCGATGTCGTGCTGACCCGATCGTTGCCGATGATGGTTGCGGTGTTCTGGGTCGTCGAAAAGCCGGTCTGGGCAAGCGATGGTGCGCGAAAGCCGGTATTGACGCCGCCACGAAGGGCAAACCCGCGCGCGATTTCGTAGCGCGTCGAAAATTTGCCCGATACCGTCTCGCCCGCGCTGTCGTCATAATGTTCAAACCGCCCCGCGACCCCTACAAACCATGCGCTGGTCACATCCGCCGACAGGTCGATATAGGCGGCCAGATTGTGGCGACTGAGCGACGTTTCGTCGGCTGGCGAGGTGCCGGTGAAGGATACTAGTCCGGGGGAAGGCGATCGGCCGCCATAGGCGTTGCCGAATGGCGTGCCGTCTGCCGGGATGATATAGCCGCCGTCACGATAGCTGTCGGGTTCACCCGCGCGGTTCTGGAATTTCTCCCAGCGATGCTCGAACCCGACGGCGACATCGAGTGGCTTGGCGAAACCAATGTCGTAACTGCGAGTCAGTTCCAGATTATTGATCCACAGATCCTGGATCTGCTTGCCCATGAAGAATCTGGTGGGGCTGGAAGGGCCTAGCGATGGGTTGAGCGTGCCGACGGCGCCCAACTCCACATCGTCGCGCCCATAGGTGGTGGACAGGTCAAAGGACCAGTCCGCGCCCAGGCCGCCTTTCAATCCGATGGCCATCTGCCAGTCCCATTCCTTGATCCGTCGCCGCGCCTGAAAGCCGGAAGGATAGATTTGCGGCAGGGCCGTGAAGCCCTGAACATTGGTCTGCCCGCCATAGCCGGTGGTCGCGGGGACGACTGCCCCACGCTTGTCGTCAATGTCACGATAGCTGAGGGTGGAGAAGCTATAGGCGGTGAGCGTGTCGCCAACGGGCAGTTCAGCATTCACCGATCCGTTGATGATCTTGTCCCGGTTCGATCGGCCATAGCCGCCCGCTATCAGATGATCCGCCCTGGCCTCACGCGGGTCGGGCGCGCCGTTCACCAGCGGATAGATCAGGGGCACAGGTTCGCCTGAACTGTCGGCCCGGTCGTGATATTTCCCCTCGACTGCGAAACGAACGAAGCCTTCGCCGCCGATCCGGGTGCCATAGCTCAATCCTTGCTGGATCAGCGCGCCGCCCTTTTCGTATAGTTGTCCGGCGGTCGCGGAAAAATCGCCGCCCTCGGGCGCGTCGTCCAGCAGGATATTGATGACGCCCGATATAGCGTCGGACCCATATTGGGCGGCGGCGCCGTCTCGCAGCACCTCGATCCGGCCCACGGCATTGGTCGGGATCAGGTCGATGTCCACAGGGGTAGAGCCGCCCGAAATGCGCGAGAGGTTGTTGATGAGCGCCGTCGTATGGCGTCGCTTGCCGTTGACGAGCACGAGCAGATAATCGCCCGACAGGCCACGGATGGAGATGGGCCGCACGCTGGCCGACGTACCGCCGCCGCCCAGCGCGGGCATGGTGAGGGACGGGATGATGTTGCCCAGAATTTCTTTCAGCCCCGTTCGCCCGCTCGCCTTGAGTTCCTGGGGGCTGATGACGTCGATCGGCACCGGGCTGTCGGCCACGGTGCGCCCGGTGCCCTTGCGCGTTCCGGTCACGACGATGGCTGAACCGCCCTGATCATCCTCCTCGGTGGCGGCAGGGAGAGTGGTCTGTGCGAAGGCTGCAGGGATGAGGGCGCCGCTGAACACAATGGCAGCGCCGGCGAAAGGCAGGCTTTTCATGATGGTTCCCTTTGGAATGTCGTGATGGCGGCTTCATGCCGGCGCGGGTTCAGTCCCGCTTTGTGAAGGTGGTCGCGTTGAAGGAGGGATCATAAGCCCCGCGAATGTCGGGCAGCGCGGGAATGATATTGGCGCGCTGGTAGCGTGCGAATATCTGCGCCTGCTCCTCGATCAGAGCCTCGTCGATCGGCTGCGCGGTGCCCAGATAGGCGGAGATCGAAAAGCGGGCGACCTTGAGCGGCAGGCCCGTTTCCTGCGCCAATGTCTGTGCATAGACGTCGGGATGTGTGATCGCCCAATGACGTGCCCGGTTCAATCGCGCCAGAAAGTCACCCAGCATCTCTCGTTTGGCCGCGATGGCCGGGTCCGAGGCGGCGAAGAAGCCAACCCCTGTCGGCAGGCCGCTGGCGTCCGCCAGCACCCGGTCGCCATTCTCGATGACCGCGATCCCCACATAGCTGCCCCAGGTGGACCAGGCATCAATGGCGCCACTGTCCAGTGCGGCCTTGGCCTCCCCATTATTGAGGTAGGTCCAGCGGATGTCGGATGGATTTAGTCCCGCCTTCTCGATCAGGCGAAGGGCCATGTCCTGCCCCACCGAGCCGCGGACCGTCGCAAGCTTGCGCCCCTTCAGGTCCGCAAGCGAACGAATGGGTGATCCTTTTTGCACGATGATGGCGGATGCGCGGCCGATATTGGCGCCTTCGGGGCGGTAGGCGAACACGGCCCTGATCTTCGCTCCACCCGCATAGGCGAAGGCGAAAGGCGCCCCGCCGACGCCGCCTATGTCGATGGCGCCAGCAGCCAGCGCTTCGAGCAGAGGGGAGGCTGCAGGAAATTGCGCCCATTCAATCGTGTAGGGGACGTCATCGAGTTCGCCTGCCGCCCGCATCAGCGCCTGCGCGCCGCCGCGCTGGTCGCCGATCTTCAATAAGGACTGGTTTTTGGCTGCACCTGCAGCGCGCAGATAGAGTGCGGCTCCGACAAGGGCCGCCACGATCAGAAGGGCGAGGCCGAGCCAGGGCAGAACCCTTTGTCGGGACGATGGGGACTGGCTCATGGAAACTCCAGGACAAGCGGCAGCATCGACCGAACGCCGACGGGATAGCGTCGGCGTTCGGTCGGACTGGCGATCAAAGATCTGCGTAAAGCGGCTCGTCGGCGATCAGGATGCGTTCAAGAACCCGTGGAAAATCGCCATAGTTGCGGACCGCATAGTGAACGGCGGCGCGATTGTCCCAGAAGGCGACCGAGTTGGGGCGCCAGGAAAAACGGACCTGGAATTCCGGCCTTTTATATTGGCGCAGCACTTCATCGAGCAGTTCGCGGCTTTCGGAGAGTTCCAGCCCCAATATCTGCGGTCTTTGGGTGAGATTGACCCAGAGGATTTTCTTGCCGGTCTCTCGATGTGTCCGAACGACAGGATGGGCGACGATCGGATAATCATGGCCCGCACCGCTCAGTGCTTCGCGGAAATCATGGGTGACATGCAGCCCCTCCAGCCGCGCCTTTACCTCTTCGGACAGGCCCTCATAGGCCAGGTTTGCATCGACCCAGATGGTATCGCCGCCAACCTCCGGCAGTGTCACGGCGCGAAGGACCGCGCCCCATGTCGGCACCAGACGCCAACTGGTGTCGCTGTGATAGCCGTCTCCTGGCTTTACGTCGCGATGAAGGCGCTTTTCATATTTGGCGGCATCCGTCGCCGCGATCTGGTGGATGGGTGAGATTTTGGGGTCGCTGGTCGTGCTAGGGTGCGTATAGAGCGGCCCGAATGATCCTGCAAAGGCGGCATGCTGATTGTTGGTTATACCAATGTGCATTGATTAGAACCCATGTGCCCATTGACGTAGTCCCAGGGACATGATGCGCCAAGGCTGTTCTGCGAGCTTGTTCCAGGCGTAGCAGCAGTGATCGACGATATCGTCGTAAGAATTGAAGATGCGGTTTGAGAGCCAGTTGTCTCGCATAAATTGCCAGACATTCTCGACCGGGTTCAACTCAGGGCATCTGGGCGGCAGCGGCATCAGAGTGATGTTGGGCGGAACGACGAGTTCTGCAGAGCCGTGCCATCCGGCTTGATCGAGAAGCAACACGGCATGAGCACCGGGCGCGACATGGAAGGCAATTTCGTCAAGGTGCATACTCATTGCCTCACTGTTGCACCTGGGCATGACGATGCCTGCTGCTTTGCCTTCTGCGGGGCAAATCGCCCCAAAGAGCCAGGCCGATGATCGCCGTTGGTCTTTTGGCGCTGAGGGTCTGGTGCCGCGCTTTGCCCAGCGCCGGGTGAGCTTGGTCTGCTGACCGATGCGGGCTTCATCTTGCCACCATAATTCTAGGGGCGTGCCTTTCGGGAGGCCTCGTTTGATTTGCTCCAGACAGGCAGCGAACTCTTTTTAAAAATGGCGATATCATCGGGTTTCTGGCCACGGTGGCGGGGCCGCGCCGTGATCTTGCGATACCCCAGCGCGCGAAGCTCTCTTCCAAGCGTGTGACGCGTGACCGACAATTGGAACTCGTCCCGGATCCACTGCGCCAGATCGCATAGACGCCAGCGCACGACACCATGCGCCGCCGGGATAGGCCCTGTCTCGACGATTTCGGCAAGCTTGGCGCGCTGTTCGTCGTTCAGGATCGACGTCCGTCCGGGGGCCTTGCGCGTTGCCAGACCGTCAGGGCCGCCCTCATTGAACCGCACGACCCAGTCGCGCACGATTTGCAGCGTCACCCCGGCAAACTTCGCTGCATCGCTACGGTTCCCGCCGTCCAGGATCAGAGCCACCGCCAATAAACGACGCACCTGGTCCCCATCACCGCATCGTCGGGCAAAGCCACGCAAATCCGTTGATGTGTAGTCAGTTCGAACCCCAATCGCCGCCGCCATCGCAAGCCTCCTTGTGCCTGCAATGTCGAATCATAATTTCAGCCTCTTGGGAATCTCAAACGTGAGTCAGAACCAGCGCCCCTTGGTATTAGTGGCTGGTCGCGGAAGAACACGACCTTATATTGAATGACAGCGGCGCGGATCGCGTCACGCTGCTCAGATGAAAGCGGTTTGCTGAGATCGATACCTTCGATTTCGGCGCCTATGGTTGGCTGCAATGGGCGGATGCCGATGATCTGATCGGCACGGTTGAGAATATCTGCGGCTGCGGAAGACATGAAATCACCTCTCATTTCGCCGGACAAGTCCGTGCATGAGCAGTGGTATTGATAAATATCGAGTGCGGTTATGATGATCGACCCGCCGCGCTTTGAATATCCAAATACTATTTGCAAGGCTCATCGGGAGCGTGGTCGCGCTGCACCGGCGCAACGTACCTGTGATAATAGTTTTGAGAGATGAACCTGAAGGTGTAACCCTTGGGGTAGCGAGGATGTGAACGTGATACGAGGAAGAATATGCGTATATTGATGACGCTGACCGCTGCTCTTGCTCTCATTTCATGCGGTGGTGATGATGAGAAAATCGCAACCACTGATAATCAGGTGACGCCTGTGACGGGCGCGATAGCGCAAGTTGAAGGCCTTAGTGAAATGCAACGCAATGGCGTATTTTTGAGGGCTATTCGGGATTCCGGCATCGCCTGTCAGGAGGTGTCGGGATCGGAACATATTAAACTTGGAAATGGCGCTATGGGTTGGCGGGCCAAATGTGAGAATGGTAATGCTCACCTCATTGAAATCCTGAACGACGGCACAGCGAAGGTCACCAGTCGCGTTGACTGAGGCAGAGGCCGGTTAAGCGCGGCCGTCAGGGCCTTCCCCAGATCACGCGAGATGCTGATCCCAGGTTTCACATAGGCTTCGACCCTCTGCGTCTTTGGACGCCAGGACCATCGGGTCTGTTTCGCGGGCGTAGATAATTGATGTGGCGAGCGATAGCGTTAGAAAAAATATGCCATTCTTTGATGGCGATCGCCACCACCTCATAGCCGACTGTCGATGGCAATCCGTATTCCCGGCCTATTTATATCTCCATTCATGACACTCCCTTCCGAATGTGCCCGTTGGGAAGGATGCATAACAAGTTATGGAATGGATTGGAAAATCGCTTCCGCTTTTCGCAACCGGCCCATAATGATGATGGCGTTACATCGAGCGGCTACAGGCCGCGCCTTTGAGGAAAGCGTCCCAATGAAGACCCTGGCTTGCCTTCTCGCGCTGTTCGCTGCTGGCCCCGCGCTGGCGCAGGGCGCGCCCAGGCCGCAGTCGTTCCCTGCGACGCTGCCCTTTTCGCCTGCCGTGCGAGTGGGGGACATATTGTTCATGTCGGGCCAGATCGGGCAGGTGCCCAACGGGATGGACCCGCACAAGGAAGGGTATGACGCGGCGGTCAGGGCGGCAATGGACAGCATCGGCAAAATATTGGCGAGCAATGGCCTCGATTTCGGGCATGTCGTCAAATGCACGGTGATGCTGGACGACATGGCTGACTGGCCGCGCTTCAACGCCGCCTACCTCCCTTATTTCGAGGGGAAGCGCCTCCCCGCGCGCAGTGCGTTTGGCGTCGACGGGCTGGCGCTTGGCGCACCGCTGGAAGTGGAGTGCCTTGCCGCGTTCAAGTGACGCGCGTTAAACCGGTAGGGCTGTCGTATATTTTGTCACTGACAAGGCGAAATGGGACGAGGCACCGGCAACTGAGGGGTGTTTGAGCAAGGTCCGCATCAGGAAATGCTCATAGTCGGACACGTCGGATGCCACGATCCGCATCAGATAATCCCATTCGCCTGACATAAGATAGCATTCCATCACCTGCGGATGGGTGTGAACGAAGGCGTGGAAGGCGTCGATGCTTTCGCTCGTGTGGCTTTTCATCCGCACGCTGCACAGCACATTGACTGCGTGGCCCAGCTTCTCCGGATCGGCGAGACGGATCGCGGGCTTCAGTACGCCCTGATCCTCCAGCGCCTTGATCCGCCGCCAGCAGGAGGGACCGGTACTTCCGACCTTCTCGGCAAGCTCGGCGTTGCTGAGGGAGGCGTCCTTCTGCAACTCGGCGACGATACGCCGGTCCAGCGGGTCAAGGGTGACGGATTTATTCATGATACGCGCCTTGTGCGAAAAGATGATCCATCTCTTGGCACAAGGCTGCGTATGTTCAAAGGCAAAGCGGGTCGATCTGAAAACTACCAACCGAACACATAGCGCTCGCGCCTCACGTCTGCGCCCCCGCGCAACGTGCCCGTTTCAGGCACCACGCCCGCCGCGACGATGCCGGTCGATACTGCATAGGGACCAAGTACGTCCAGCTTATGTCCCCGCGCGGTGAGCGCTGCCCGGATGTCGGCGGGTATGCGATCTTCAATCTCCAGTACGCCCGGCTCGTCCTTCTTGATCGCGAAGGAGCCGTGGAAATGATTGGAGTTGATGCGCGGCGCCTCGATCGCGGCCTGGAGTGGCTGGTTGAAGGCCAGCACGCGCAACAGCACATTCATGATCTGCTGGTCCTGATTGTCGCCGCCCGGCGTACCAATGGCGAGATAGGGCGCGCCCTCCTTCAACACCATGGACGGGGAGAGGGTCGTGCGGGGCCGCTTGCCGGGCACCAGGACATTGGGGCTTTCGGGATCGAGGTCGAACACCGTCAGACGATTGCTCATCGGCACGCCTGTATCGCCCGCAATATAGGCACCGCCCAGCAGCCAACCGGAACTGGGCGTGCAACTGAACAGATTGCCTTGTTTGTCCACGACCTCGATTGCGGTGGTGTCGGCGACCGGGCCACCCTTACGCTTCAGCATGTGCGGCGTGAAGGACGGGGTGGAGCGCTTCTTCCCCTCAAAGGCCCAAGGATCGCCGAACCGATGCTCCAGCGAAGCGCGAGGGCCGATCAGCTTGGCCCGCTGCACCGCATAGGCCTTGGACAGCAGGCCCCTTGCGGGGACGGCCGCAAAATCGGGATCGCCGAAAAAGGCGTTGCGATCGTCGAAGGCCAGCTTGATCGATTCCGCGACAGTGTGGAGATAGGGATCGGACCCCGGCTCCATAGACGCGATGCCCGCTGCCTCAGCGATGTTGAGCGCCATCAGCATGGCCGGACCCTGACTCCAGAAACCTGCCTTGCAGACCGTATAACCAAACACGCTGGTCATGGCCGGTGCTTCCACCTTGCCCTTATAGCGGGCCAGGTCGTCATAGCGCATCAGGCCGCCATCCGCCTCCATTGCAGCGCCGATCCGGCGGGCAATGTCGCCTTTGTAGAATGCGTCGCGACCGGCCTGAATTGCGGCCTTGCGGTCCTTCGTCCGGGCGAGGACAGCGCGATCGGCTTCTGCAATCGCCCGCATGGTGCGGGCCAGATTGGGCTGGCGGAAAATTTCACCGGTCTTGGGCAGCTTCCCACCGGGATAATAGGTGTCGTAGGCGCTTTTATATTTCGACGTCGCCTTCTGCTGGCTGACGAAGACTTCGGCGAGGAAATTATACATAACGAAGCCGTCCGCCAGCTCGATGGCGGGCTGCATCACCTGATCCAGCGTCATCGTGCCATTGAGTTGCAGGGCCAGCGCCATGGCGTCGACCATGGCAGGTACGGTGCCGCCATTGGGACCATTGCCGGGAATGACGCCCGCCTCGGCAAATTTATCCGGCGTGGCAAGGCCGGGCGCAATACCCTGGCCGCTTACCACTGAGGCCTTATTGGTTTTCGCGTCGTAAATGATGGTGGGTGCTTCCCCACCGAAACCGAAATGCGAGATTTCCGTGACCGCCGCTGCGAACACCGCCGCCACGCCTGCATCGGTGGCATTGCCGCCCGCCATCAATATTCGGGTGCCCGCCGCGACCGCATAGTGGCGCCCGGCGGCGACGATACCGAAATTGCCGACGATCTCAGGCCGCAATGTTTCGCCCGCACTTACCAGCCGCGTCGGTTCTATCGCGGGTTTGCCCGTGGTCTGGGCTATCAGCGACGCGCTACCGCCCATCAGGGCTGCGCCACCGGCGGCGAGCGTGGCCAGGTCTCGACGGCTGAATGTCGGTGTGTCGCTGTCTTCGCTGCTGCTCATTATGTCCCTCTGACCTCCGGCAAACGGCGGCATGTCCTTGCCGCCGACACCCGATCTAGACGAGAGACGGGTCCATATCCGCACTAAGAAAATTACGCGGCGCGCACCGACTATGAAATAAAAATGACATGCCGATAGCGGGTTTTGCACGCCAAATAGTTTTTGTCATCGAGAACGCTGCAACATGGATGGCCTCAACAAGAGGGAGGACCATCCCCAGCAGCCGGGGCGGCATCAATGGCCGCGATGCAGGGAAAGGATGTCGAGGCTCCATTCACGGCGGCCCGTCAAGCATCCACTTTTCGCCAAGACGGCGACCAATAGCGGGAAATCTGTCCGGAATGAGAGTGCCGCGTGTGAGCCTGACATGGCTTGCGAGCGTGTGAGCCATGGTCGTGGGAATGGGTCTGTCGCCGGGGAAAAGGCGGCACGATCTTCAATGGGGGACAGGGACATGAAAGCTCTTAAATCTGTAAACAGGACATTGTTGAGTGCCAGCATCATCGCGCTTTCAACAGGTGTGGCTTATGCGGAACAGGCATCCAGCCTGGCCACCACCGCTGCGGCGGCGCAAGCGGCAGACGGAATGCCTGACGGCCCCGTCACTGAAAATCGTGGTGATGACATCGTTGTTATCGGGTCGCAGATCCGCGGCGCCAAGACCACCGGCGCGCTGCCGGTCAACTTGGTTGGTGAGGAGCAGATCCAGGCTGTCGCCGCCGTATCCGGCGCTGATCTTTTCCGCTCGATCCCGCAACTAGGCGGCGTCACGTTCAACGAACAGGTGTTGGGCGGCGGCAACGCCAATGCGGCGCGCGGCGATGTATCGACCGTATCGCTACGTGGCTTGGGGCAGGGCAACACGCTGTTGCTCATCAACGGCCGCCGTACCGTGCTGCATCCCACATCACAGGCGATCACCGGCGTCGTCGATTCTGGCGTGCCGACTTTTGGCTATAACGCGAACACCATTCCCGTCGGAGCGATCAGCCGTGTCGAAGTGCTGCGCGACGGCGCGGCGGCGCTCTACGGATCGGATGCGGTAGCGGGCGTGGTGAACAATGTGCTCCAGACCGATTTTAACGGCGCCAAGTTCGACGCCCAATATGGTGGGGCGGAAGGCACCAACCTGCGTGAATTCACGGTCAATGGGTTAATTGGCAAGGACTTTTCGGAAGGCCGCGGCAACATCTCGCTGTTCGCCAACTATGCACAAAAATCCAAGCTCTATCTTAGCGATCAGGATTATACCGCCAGTGTCGACCGGCGCGGCTATGTCGCCGGAACACCTTTCGCCAATGTCGCTGCATTCAACGGCACCAGCACCAGCACGCCGTGGGGGACATTCCGCGCGCTGGCTACCACGCCCAGCGCCAATGGGATCGTCAGTTTCCTGAACCGGACCGTCTCCAGCGGCGCCACCGCCTTCACTAATGCGTCAAGCCAATTCCATATCCAGCCCAACGCCAACACCGGCTGCCGGATCGCATCGGGCACGCCGGGCATGTGTTATGACGATGGCAATGGCGCTACCGAAATGGCGGGTGTAGACTCCAATCTGCGCTTCAATTCACCGGCGACGTTCGACGATCTGACCACCCAGCCGTCGGTCAAGCGGCTCAACTTCTTTGCCAACGCCCATTATGACCTGACCGACAATCTGACCCTCTTCGGCGAAGCCGGCTTCTATCGCGGCAAGACCAGTTCCACGATCGGCGCGCCCGGATCGCTCGCCAACATCCCGATCACGGTCGCGGCCAATGCGTACTGGAATCCGCTTGGCCCGGTTGGTTCGCCCAACCGCATTGCGGGCCTCAGCACCGCTATCGTGCCCGCCACGGGCCTGCCGGTTCAGATCACGTCATTAAGCTATGTCGATGTCGGATCGCGCACGGTCGACGTCACCAACTATCAGTATCGCTTCCTTGGCGGCCTGCGTGGCTCCATCGGAGACTGGGATTTTGATACGGCGGGTCTCTACACCTGGGCTACGGCAGCGGACACGCAGGAGAATTTCTCCAACACCCTGCTTCAAGCCGCAATCAACAAAACCACGCCCGACGCTTATAATCCGTTCAATGGCGGGTGCGTCGATACGCCGTCGATCGGCGATTGCACGCCCAACAGTCAGGCGACGATCGACAGCTTCATGATAAAGGCCACGCGCAAGACGCGCACGTCGCTTGGGCTGGTGGATTTCAAGATCTCGAACGCAAATCTGATCGGCTTGTGGGCCGACAATAGCATCGGCATCGCGGCCGGGATCGAATTTCGCCGTGAAACCTATCGCGACAACCGTTCGACCTATCAGGGCGGCGTTGCGGGTGTTGATACCACCTATACCGATGCCGTCACCGGCATCTTCTACGGGTCCGACCTGGGTGGCGCGAGTCCCAGCCCGGACGTCTATGGCAAGCGCACGGTGAAGTCGGCCTATGCCGAACTGGCCATCCCGATCTTCAGCCCGGAAATGGATGTTACACTGTTCCGGTCGCTCGATTTCCAGGTCGCTGGCCGGTTCGAGGATTATAGCGATGTCGGCAGCGTCGCGAAGCCCAAGGTGGCGGCGTCTTGGGAACTGCTACAGGGCATCAAGCTGCGTGGTTCCTGGTCGCAGGGCTTTCGCGCGCCGAACCTGGAGGTCATCAACACCTCCACGCTCGATCGTGTGAACACCGGCGTCGATTATGTGCTGTGCGAGGCAGATGTGCGCGCGGGCCGCATTCCCAATTTCTCCCAGTGCAATCGCAACATCTCGGTTCTGCGGCGTTCCAGCGGCAATCCTAATCTGAAACCTGAGGAGTCGACGAGCTGGAACTTCGGCGCGATCTTCACCCCGCCACTGCCCGACGGCTTTGGCCATGTGACGCTGACGGTCGATCGCTGGCAGATCAAGCAGAAGAATGTGGTCGGCCTGCTCGATTATCAAAACGGCCTCAACCTCGACTATCTGTTGCGCGCGCAGGGCAGCAGCAACCCCAATGTCGTTCGCCGCGCGCCGACCGCCGATGACATTGCCACGGCCGCGGGCACCGGTCTCGCCCCCGTTGGTGAACTCCTTTATGTCGTCGCCAACTTCGAAAACCTGCTGCCGGTGACGGTCAACGGTATCGACTTCAACCTCGACTATCGCCTGAACACGACCTCGGTCGGTAACTTTGCCCTGAACGTCAACGCCTCGCGGTTGATCGGCTATGTCGTCGATGCGCCCAGGGGCGTTCAGGACGTGATTGACGGCAAGGCGGCGGGCACGATCAACGCGGGTGTCCCTACCCAGGGCGGCGGCGATGTCGTGGGGCGCGATGGCCAGCCGCGCTGGCGCATCTCGGCCAACCTGACCTGGAATTCGGGTCCGGTGACGGTCGGCGCGTTCACCCAGTTCATCGACTCGGTCTATGAAAACGCGGTGCGCGACGCGGCAGCCAATCCCTTCATTGTAAAGGGGCAGACGACCGTCAATCTCTACACTTCCTATGAATTCCAGAATGAAGGCATAATGAAGGGCACGATGCTGACCGTCGGCGCGCGCAACATCTTCGACAAGGACCCGCCGCTCTCCTCGGCCGGCTATCTGTCGAACCTCTACCAGCCGCAGGCGCGCTATTGGTATACGGGGATCAAGAAGACCTTCTGATGCCCTCACGGCCCGGTGCTCCATCGCTGGAGCGCCGGGCCTTTTGATTTGTGATTTCAAGGAAGATAATCATGGCTGCCACGCCCTCCAATCCGAACGGCCCGGCCATGGGGCGTCGCGCACTGCTGGGCGGTGGCCTTGGCGTGGTGGCGCTCTCTGCCATGCCGATCCGCGCGCGGGCCCAGTCGGGAGATCGCGCGCCGGATGCGCCTCGCACCGGAACAACGGCGGTTGCCCAGCACCGGGTCGAGGTGCCGATGCCGACCGGCGGCGTGTCGGCGGGGCATCCACTCGCGGCGATGGCGGGCACGCGGATGTTGATGCAGGGCGGTAGCGCGGCTGATGCTGCTGTCGCGGCGATGGCGGTGATGAATGTCGTGGAACCTTGGGCATCGAGCGCGGCGGGTAACGGTTTTGCCACATGCCTTGATTGCAAATCGGGCAAGGTGCTGTCACTGGCGTTTGCCGGGGGAGCGCCGAAATTGCTGGACCCTAACGTCGATCCCAAGCTGCTGGATCATGGGCATAAGGCAGTGGCGGTGCCAGGGGCTTTTGGCGGCTGGATCGCTTTGGCCCGGCGCTTTGGTCGGTTGCCGCTTTCGACACTGTTGGAACCGGCGATCGGTTATGCGCGGGACGGGCATCCACTCGATCCGTCGATCGCGATGTTCATCAGGCGGGCGCAGAAGACTTTGGCGCTATATCCCACGACCGCCGCGATCTTCTTGCCCGGCGGACAACCGCCAGAGCCGCGCTCGATCTTTCGCAATATGCCACTGGCGCGGACGTTGCAGGCGTTGGTGGATGCCGAGGCAAAGGCGCGGAAGGGCGGGGCAGATCGGGACCGGGCGTTGCAGGCTGCCCACGATTATTTTTATGCAGGGCCGATCGCGCAGGAGATGACACGCTTTTCGGAAAATCAGGGCGGCTGGTTGCGGATGGCCGATATGCGTGCCTATGCGGCCAAATGGGCCGATCCGGTAACGACCAATTATCGCGGTCTGGATGTCTATTGCAGCCCATTGACCTCCCGCACAGGGCTGGAGGTTTGCGAACAGCTCAACATCGTCGAGGGTTTTGATCTGGCCGCGCTGCCAGCCGGTGGCCCGCAGGCGACTCATTTGCTGATAGAGGCGATCAAGATCGCAAAGGCCGATGTCTATCGCTATGCCGCCGATCCGGCGTTCAGCAAGATCCCGGTGGACATGCTGCTGTCCAAGGGATTCGCCGCTCAGCGTCGTAAGCTGATCGATCCCGCCCGTGCGGTCGCCTATCCCGAGGGCGCAAAGATTGCGGGCTATATAGATGACAGGGTGCAACTGGCCGTGCGCGACGGACGCAGCCGGGGTGGAGATACGACCAGCCTGGCGGTGGTCGATGCGGACGGCAATGCCATCGCCGTCACTACGACGGTCGGCGGGGGCTTTGGCACGTTCGTGGTGATGGGCGACACCGGCCTGCTCTGCAACAACGGCTTGCGGGTTGGGTCCAGCGCGCCGGACAAAGGGCATCCCAACACGGTAGCGCCCGGCAAGATCGCGCTGCTGGGCAATGGTCCCACCATCGTTCTGGACAAGGGGCGGTTCAGGCTGGTCTGCGGATCGCCGGGCGGGGAGACGATCGGCCAGACGCAGTTCCAGTTTCTGATCAATGTGATCGACCGGGGCATGGGTATTCAGGCCGCGATCGAAGCGCCGCGCTTTGCCCTGGACGCCGAACCCAGTTTCTACCAGCCGGGCGCGGCGATCACGGTGCAGATGGAGGGGCGCTTCGACCCTGCCACGACACAGGGGCTGACGGCGATGGGGCACCGGCTGGAAACGGTCGGTCCCTATGCCATTGGCAGCGTGCAGGGGGTGCTGGCCGATGCTTCGGGTGCGCGGATGGGTGGGGCCGATCCACGTCGCATGGGTTATGCCGTAGGCTATTAAGCGCCGCTCAGGCGGTGCTGGACAATTTCATCAGCGCCAGCCCGGCCACGATCAGCGCCGCCGCGATCAGGCGCGTGGCGCTGACACCTTCACCAAGAAAGGTGATGCCGACGAGGAACGCGCCGACCGCGCCTATGCCCGTCCACACCGTATAGGCGGTGCCGAGCGGCAAGGAGCGCATGGAAAGCGCGAGCAGGGCGAAACTCGCCACCATGGCTACGGCCATGATGATGGTCGGCCACAGGCGGGTGAAGCCTTCCGACTGTTTCATTGCAAAGGCCCAGACGACCTCAAGTAAACCGGCAACGACAAGCATGGGCCAGGCCATGGCAGACTCCTTCAAGAGAGGCCGGGCCGTCCCGGATTTCTGCCCATGAAGGGGGAGGACGTGGCCTCGCCGTGCCGAATTAGGAACGGCATGGCGAGGAGTCAATGTCCGGTCAGTCGGCTTTCGGCTTGAGCAGGTCTTCCATCTTGTAGACTGTCCCATTGGCGATCACGGTATCGACGTTGAAGGTGTTGGCGATATTTTCGCGCGGGTCGCCCTTCAGCAGTACGATGTCGGCCAGCTTGCCCGGCTCGATCGTCCCTGCGTCCAGATTGAGCGCCTGTGCGGGGGTCACGGTTGCCGACTGGAGCGCCTGAAACGGGGTGAGACCTGCATCGACATAGGAGGCGATCTCTGCATGAAGGTTGGTGGCGATGATCGTATCCGTGCCTGCGGTGAGCTTGACCCCTGCGTCATACATGGCCTTGATCGCCTGCCGCTGCCCCTCCAGCATGGGGCCAAGCATCCGGGCCATTCCGTCCGTTCCGCGCACCGACTCCTGCGCCCAGAGCGGATAGAGGTTGACGCGCGGATCGTCGCGATAGGTCGGGTTCTTCTCCAGATAACCGGTCAGCGCGCCGAACATGGTGGGTGTCAGCACGCGGTGGCTCTTGCCAAATAGCTGGATCACATCCTCATAGGACCGGCCCATTGGTCCCTGTTTGGGGGAATAACCGCGCCGGCTGGTCGCGCCCATATGTTCGGTGCCGTCCACGCCGGTATAGGCAGCGGGAAAGATTTCATGTCCCGTCACCGGCACGCCCATTTCATGGGCGGCCTCGACGATCCGGCGTTGCTGGATGTCGGGCATCCGCACATAGCTTTTGAGAACGTCCTGTTTCAGAATACGGGCGCGTTCCAGTTCGCGCTCCAGATGGGCGGGACCGGCGACGGCGACACCCATTTTATAATAGACGCGCTGCCATTCCAGCAGCGGCCCATTGGTGTAGATGCGCGGGCCGATGCGGACGCCCGCTTCGGCGGCTTCGCGATCCTCGATCCCATAATAGGCTTGGTTGCCCGGATCGCGCACTGTGGTGATGCCATAAGCGAGCCAGGCCCGGTGGGACGCTGCGCCGAAATCCTTTTGCGAGTGGGAGTGATGCTCGATCAGGCCGGGAATGGCGGTCATGCCGGTGCCGTCCACGACCTTTGCGTCGCCGCCATGGAGCGCCGGGTCATGGGCAACGACCGACGCGATCCGGTTGCCCTCTATCACGATATCCTTGTCGCGCTGGGTTTCGTCGCGCACGGAATCAACAAGGCCGCTGACGTGGATGACCGTCCGTCCGCTGGGCTTGGCGAGGGTGTAGGTGAAGTCTATCGGCACTTCGCGCGCGACGCCGGTTTCGACATCGATGGTCTTCAACCTGTCGTTCGATTGGTAGAGGATCGTATGGCTGTCGCCCGACCATGTGGGATAATGGGCGATTTCGGAGGTGTAGGCGCGAGGCGGCCCGGCGGGCTTGCCGTCCGATCCGACCGGCCAGACTTTCAGCAGACCTTCGTAGATCGCCGCCATCTTGGTGCCATCGGGCGACCATGCGGGACCGCCGCCGCCGCGCGTGTCGATCGACATGTCGGCATCGGGTATCTGCCAGAAAGGCGCGCTCTTGCCATCGGTAGGGATCACATAGACCTGATTGGTGCCCTCACGGAAGCTTTTGGAATAGAGTTTGGAGAGGGAGATGGCGACATAGCGTCCGTCCGCCGACCAGCTTGGTTCGCCTGGTTGGGGGAGCGAACCTTGAAGTCGGGTGATCTTGCCCGTCGCCACGTCGATGGTGAAGACGCCTGCTACCCCCCAACGTCCATCCACGTCGATGGCGGCGATGGACTTGCCGTCGCGCGACCATGCCGCCCCCAGCGGCTGGGTGTCCATAGTGGTGAGTTGGCGGTCCTTGCCGGTTATGAGGTCGCGAATCCAGATTTGGGGCAAACCGCCGCCCTTGTCGGAACTATAGGCGATTTGTTTGCCGTCCGGGGACCAGCTTGGGTCGGCGTCCATTGCATGATCTTTGGTCAGATTCTCCGGCTTGCCGCCCTTGGCCGACACAATATAGAGATCGCCGACCGCGATGAAGGCGATCTTTTCGCCATCGGGCGAGAGGGTGGGGCGAGCGATGCCCAGTACCTTGCGAGGGGCGGTTGAATCCCAATCACGCTTTGCTCGTGTGTAGCTGGGCTGGGTGACTTCCAGTCCGGCGGTGAAGGGGATGGTCTTGACGGATTTGCCGGTGCGCTGCCGAATTTTACCGTCCGATACATAATAGTAACCGCCTTTGGGCATCCAGGAGGCACGGAAGGGGAATACATTTTCGTTCCCCGACACTGTCGTGCCGTCCACTTCCAGATGGCTGCTCGCCTGATCTGCGACGACATAAGCCAGTGCACCTTCCGGGCTGAAGGATGGCGCGTCGATCTTGCCCGCGACTTCCCTGAGCAGCGTCTCGTTGCCATCGATCAGGCTTGTAATCCACAAGGCAGACTTGTCGCCGCGGGGGCTGGCATAGGCGATCCGCGCGCCATCGGGCGACCATGTGGGCAGGCGATCTTCAAAGGGGTTGGATGTCACCTGCTTCAGCGCGCCGGTCGTCAACTCGATCGTCCAGATATTGTAGCTGGGGTCGCCCGCGCCCTTGCGGTCAGATGAAAAGGCGATGCTCTTGCCGTCCGGGGACCAGGCGGGTTCGCGGTCGTCATAGAGGCTGTCGGTCAGTTGCTTGCGGTTCGATCCGTCGGCATCGACGATCCACAGGTCGTAATTGCCCTCCCGATAGGCGAAATAGGCGAGGTTCTTGCCATCGGGGGACCAGACCGGCTGGCGCGCGTCACTGAAATAATCGGTGATCCGCTTCGCCCGCCCGCCCTTGGCCGGGATCAGCCACAGGCTGCCCTGAAGGTCGACAGCCAGCATCCGGCCATCGGGAGAAGCGGAGACAGACATGGAGGTGCCTTCATGTACGTCGAAGGCGATGGTCTTGCCGCCGCCCGGCGGGGTCAGCGCGGGGGAGGACGGGGCGGATGTCTGGGCATGCGTGAGCGATGTTCCCGTCGCCAGCATCGCCAGCGTTGCGGCCAGCGCTGCCCTGTGTCCTGTGGCCTTCATATTTGCTTGTCCCCGCTTGACTGCTCTTATGCGGGAAGGACGGTGCTGGGCAGAAAATCCGCTATTGGTCCTGTCGTTCAGGCCTGTGCAGGAACCAGTTCTCCTGCGCTGGCATAAGCGGCTTCGTCCAATATCCCCTCCCGCTTGGCAACGATGGTCGCGACCAGCACTTGTCCCGCGACGTTGACCGCGGTGCGGCCCATGTCGAGGATCGGGTCGATGGCGAGCAGCAGGCCCGCACCCTCCAGCGGCAGGCCCAGCGTCGAGAGGGTGAGGGTGAGCATCACGGTGGCGCCGGTAAGGCCTGCCGTCGCCGCCGACCCGATGACCGACACAAAGGCAATCAGCGCATAGTCGATCGCGTGGAGGTGAATGCCATAGAAGCCCGCGACGAAGATCGCCGACAGCGCCGGATAAATGGAGGCGCAGCCGTCCATCTTGGTCGTGGAGGCCAGCGGGATGGCAAAAGCGGCATAGCTTTTTTCCACGCCCATCCGCTCCGTAACGGCCTCCGTCACCGGCATGGTGCCGACCGAGGAACGGGAAACGAAGCCCAACTGGATTGCGGGCCATGCCTTGGCGAAAAAGGGGAGGGGTTTGAGGCCATTGAGGATCAACAGCGTCGGATAGACCCCCAGCAACACCAGCGCGAGGCCGAGATAGATAGCGCCGGTGAAGGTGCCAAGCTGCGCCAGTGCGTCCCAGCCATAGGTCGCGACCGCCGAGCCGATCAACCCCGCCGAGCCGACGGGCGTCAGGCGGATGACCCAGCCGAGCAGCGCGCGGACGATGGCGAGGAAGGAGCGGACGAAGGTCAGGAACGGCTCTGCCTTTTCGCCCACTTTGAGCGTGGCGAGGCCGACGACGATGGAGATGACAAGCAGTTGCAGGATATTGAAGGAGATGCTGGTACTGGCCGCGCCACCTGTGATCTTGGTACTGGCCAACAGGGCCAAGCTGTTGCCCGGCACCAGACCTTTGAGGAAATCGAGCCAGCCGCCGACGGAGGAGGGAGCTGTGGGCGGTGTTGCCGGTCCCTGCGCGCCGATGCCCGGCTGGATGAGGACGCCCAGCAGCAGGCCGATGCTGACCGCAATCAGGGCGGTGATCGCGAACCAGAGCAATGTCTGGCCGGCAAGGCGGGCGGCATTGTCGAGCGCGCGGAGGTTGGCGATGCTGGCGACGATCGCGGCGAAGACCAGCGGCGGCACGATCGCCTTCAACAGCGATACGAAGATGCTGCCAATCGTCTTGAGCGTTTCAGCGAGCCAGTTGAGATCGCCCTCTGGCCCCGCGCCCATGGTCCGGGCGACAAAGCCCAGGGCAAGGCCAACGACCATGCCGACCAGCACCTGAAATCCGAAACTGCGATAGTGTATCGTCATGGCGTCCATTGTCCCTTTTGGGGGTAAGGCCGCAATATCGGAGGTGTTCCGTCTGATTGCGCGATAGCAATTCTAATTCAGGGCAAAGCGCGGATAAGGTCGCCCTTTCTTCGTCGCATGCCTGTGCTTCAACGTAGTGGCGCAAGCAATCCGCCATGCCAAGGATAATGGGAACCAGGAACTGGCTCTAGCGAGGGGGCGTCCCATCCTGCCAGCCGCCGCCAAGAGCGAGGAACAGGCCGATCTGGCCATCGACCAGCGCAACCTGTGCCGCTGCCGCTGCCGTCCGCGCGCTGGCGAGGCTGCGCTGCGCGTCGAGGAGGGCAAGGAAGTCGCTGCGGCCAAAGCGGAACAGACGGTTCGCTTGGTTCGCCGACTGGGCGGCGCTGTCGCGGGCGCGGGCGAGGGCGGTGGCGCTGTCCTGATCACGGCGATAGGTTTCGAGGCCGGTTTCGACCTGCCGCAAAGCCTCCAGCACCGTGCCGTCGAACTGGGCGACGTCGGCCTCCACCTGTGCGCCGGCCTGCGCGATGCGGGCGCGGACGACCGGGCGGTTCGGGAAAGACCAACTGAGCAGCGGGCCAAGGCTGAAACCGAAGGAAGAGGTGGAGCCAAAGGATTTGACCGGGCCGGTCAGGCCGACCGACCCGCCAAGGCTGACCTGAGGATAGAGGTCGGCCATCGCCACGCCAATTCGGGCAGTGTTGGCGGCAAGCGAACGTTCGGCAGCGCGAATGTCCGGGCGCCGGCGGATCAGGGCTGCGCCATCGCCCACGGGCAGGGGGGCGTTGAGCCTTGGCAGGGTCGCGCAGGTCGCGATGTCTGTCGGATAATCTGCAGGCGGTTTACCGAGCAAGGTTGCGAGCAGATAAAGAGCGGCCTGCCGCTTCCCCTCGAACGCTGGCAGGGTGGCCGCGCTCTGGTCGACGGCGGCCTGTGCGCGACTGACGTCGAAGGCGGTGCCGCGCCCGCCGCGCTGGAGCCGCCGGGTGGCGTCGAGCGTCTGGCGCTGTAGCGCGACAACGGTGCGATTGACGTCCAGCGCATAGTTGGCGGCGCAGACATCGGCAAAGGCGCGGGTCGTGGCGGCGGCGACGCTGACGCGCACTGCGTCGCGGGCAGCGGCCACGGCCTCGGCATCGGCCTGCGCAGCCTCTATCCCGCGCGCGATCTTGCCGCGCAGGTCGAGCGGATAGGAGGCGGAGAGGCCAAGGTCATAGGCAAGCACGCCCGGCAGGCTTTCGCCCGTGCCTGAAGGGCGGGTGAGGCTTTCGCCGCCGCTGATATTGGTCGATATTGTGCGCCCGGCGCGCGCCTCTCGCACGATCGCGTCGGCGCGGGCGAGATTGGCGTCGGCGGCGCGCAGATCGGCATTGGCGGCCAGTGCCTGTTCGATCAGCGCGTCGAGGCGCGGGTCGGCATAAAGCTGCCACCAGCGGTCAGGCAGTGGTGCCTGCGAGATAGAGGCGCCGGAGGCGGCGATGAAATTGCCGGTCGCCTTGGGTTGGGTGGCGATCGAATGTTCCGGGGGGCGGTAATCCGGCCCGGCGGTGGCGCAGGCGGACAGCAGGGCGGTTGCGGCGAGAAGAAGAGAGTGGCGGACCATGGGTCAGCGCTTTTCCGGCTGGGCGGCTGCGGTCGGATGAATGGTGACGGTCGCGGTGCGTCCGGCGATCAGGCGGATGTCGCGGGGCACCTCCAACAGCTTGATCCGCACGGGGATGCGCTGGGCGAGGCGGACCCAGCTGAAGGTCGGCTCGACCGTGGGAAGGAGGTTGCCGGAATCCGAACGGCTGCTGTCGTTGATGCCCGACGAAATGCTTTCGACCCGGCCCTTCATGTCGCGATTTTCGCCCATCAACCGCACGGTGACGGGCGCGCCGGGGTGGATCATGGGCAGCTTGGTTTCCTCGAAATAGCCCTCCACCCGCAGGCTGTCGCTGTCGATCAGCGCCATCGCTTGGGTGCCTGCCGCCAGATAGTCGCCAGGATGGAGGTCCAGATTGGTGACGACGCCGTTGACCGAGGCAGTGACGCGGGTGCGGCGCAGATCCAGTTCCGCACCGTCCTGCGCGGAGATGGCTTCGGCAAGGGCGGCGCGGGCGGTGGCGGCGCGGGCGACATTTTGTTCATGGCTCTCGGCAGCGACCAGATCGCCCAGCGCAAGGTCGCGGCGGGCTTCCCTCTCTGCCTGACCCAGCGTGGCGCGGGCGCTGGCGATCCGCGCCTTGGCCTGTTCCACCGCCAGCGAATAGCGGGGACGGTCGATCACGAATAGCAGGTCGCCTGCCTTCACCGCCTGATTGTCGCGGATCGCGACCTCCGTCACCAGTCCGCCAATATCGGGCGTGATCCGCACCACGTCGGCGCGCACCCGCCCGTCGCGGGTCCAGGGGCTGCGCTCATAATGGTTCCACATCCACAGCGCGATCAGGATCGCGATGATGACGATGACGATGGTGGCGGCGCTGCGCGTGATCGTGGCAAGGGGCTTCATGTGCGGATACCAAGCAGGGGGAAAAGGACGGCCAGCAGGCCGAGGCTGAAGATGAAGAGGCACAGGTCCACCAGCGCGCGATAGGCGACGAAGCGGTACAGGCTGAAATAGCCGACCAGTCGGATCAGGCCGAAGGTCAGGAACAGCGCCACCACCGAGAGCAGAAGCAAAGTGGGAAAGAAGACGCCGCCAATGGCGATTTCACCGGTCATGCCGCCATCTGCCTTTCATAGCCATGTGCCTGTGGGAAGAGGTTGCGGCGCAGGGCGACAAGCGCCAGCGTCGCGGGCCGGGCGGCCTGCGGATTCTGCGTCAGCTGGTCCATGGCGGTGTCGATGTGGGCGAGCAGCGCAGAGTCTGCGGGCGCAGGGGCGTTGGGGTCCAGGCGACCATAATAGGTGCCGACGTTGCGCAGCACTGCGGTGAGCGCGGCGGCGTCTATGGGGGGCAGTGCGTTGCGAAGTTGCCGCAACTCGCCGATTGCTACGCCAGTCCGCAGATCGCGCAGGGCGTCGTAAAGCGGCTTGCCGCTATCCTCCCCGCGTGCGGCAAGGCGCGGGGCGAGCAGGGCGATGCGGTCAAGCATCCGGTTGATCCAGCCGCGCACATCCGGCGCGGCGCGGCTGTCGCTGCGTGCCGCGATGTCGACCCATCCGGCGCGGATGGTGCGGCGGATGGCGGCTTCCGCTCCCGCAGAATGCAGCAGTCGGGCCATCAGTATCGCGAACCACACGCCTACGATCTGCGCGATCGCGCCATTCACATAGGCGGCAAATGCATTGATATAGGTTGCGCCCAGCAGGACGGGGCTGCCCAGGCCCAGCATGGCGGCCATCGCGATCAGGCCATAACGCGGGGAGGCCATCAGCGCGCCACCGACTAGCAGCATCGGCGCCATGGCGGCGGCCATCATCGGAAAGCCGTCCAGCCGGGGCAGGATGACATAGCCATAAAGAAGGCCGATGAGCGAGGCGATAGCGGTGCCGATCATGAAGCCCTTGAGCGGCCCGACGGGATCGTCGACGGCAGAAAAGAGCGCAAGGAACACGCCGGCCAGCATGATGGAGGTGGAAAATTCCGCCGATCCGCTGCCGATCCACAGGGCGCAACCGATGACGATCGTCAACATCGCGCCGAATGCCCCGCGCAGGGCGCCGCCATAGTCGCGATGCAGGGCGCGGTCGCTGCGTAGCTGGAGCAGTTCGGCCACGCGCGGGGTGACGGGCTTGCGGCTGTGCGTTTCGATCTGGTCGCGCAGGTCGCGGGCGTCCCGGTGCGCGGCAATCAGGGAGGCGAGGCGGGCAAGCAGGCTGAGCATCATCATCGCCTGCCAGGACATGGCGACATCCACTGCCGGTTCCAGTTCGGTGCAGCGGGCGATCAGCCCTTCGGCGGTTGCGTGTCGGGCGTCGCTGTCGCTACCCGGGCCGGCGAGCCAGACGCGGACGTCTTCGATCAGCGTGGCAACAGGGGGAGGGAGGGCGTGGCCCTCGTCCCGCAACGCCGTCATTCTATCGTCCACCGATGCACCCAGTGGTAATAATAGCGATAGCTGATCCTGTAACGCGCGGACGGTGCGGACGCGGGGCGACAGGCGCGCGGTTTCGAACGGCAGGTGAACCGAAAGCTGGTGTAGTTCAGTGATGTCCTGCGCCAGACGGCGGCGTTCCTGCTCGACGCCCGGCACGGGTTCGGGCGCGATCGCGTCCCGGGACCAGCGTTCGGCATCGCCAAGGATGGTTTCGATGCGGCGTAACAGCAGGCTGGTGACGGAGCCGGGCAGGATGAGGCCATGGACCAGGCTGCCGCAGAGAATGCCGAGGATGATTTCCTGCACGCGCAGGCTGGCGACGGTGAAGATGGTGCCGGGCGCGTCGACACTGGGAAAGCCAATCAGGCAAGCACTATAGCCCGCCAGCACGAACATGTAGGCGCGCGGCGTGCGGTCCAGTAGCGAGATGAAGACGCACAGGCCCAGCCACAACGCAAAGGCCAGCGTCAGTAATTCGGGCGCATTGACTAGTGCAGGTACCGCCAGCACAGTGAAAGCCGCGCCGACGATCGTGCCGATCATGCGGAAGATCGCCTTGGAGATCACGGCGCCCGCCAGCGGCTGCGCGACGATATAGGAGGTGAGGAACGCCCAATAGGGCCGCTCCAGTCCGATGGCGAGCGCGAGGTAAAGCGCCAGCATTGCGGCCATGAAACATTTGAGGGAGAAGAGTGCCGGGGGCCAACCGAAGCGCGCGCTCATGATTATTGCCGCCGTTCTGCCATGGCGCCCGCCAGATGATCGAGTACGCGCAACGTGGCCGCTATGTCCTGTGAAGGAAGGCCGGTCAGCAGGTCCTCGCGCAGATTGACCAGGGTTTCCTCAATTTCACCGGCCAGCGCCTGCCCCTTGGACGTCAGCAACAGATGGTTGACGCGGCGGTCGTCCGGGCTGGCCTGCCGCAGCACCAGGTCTGAGGCCTCCAGTTGATGGAGGATGCGGACCAGCGAGGCTTCGGTGATGCCGATGGCGCGGGCAAGATCCGCCTGCCGCACATCCTCCCCAAGACGGTTGAGCCAGACCATGCACCAGCCGGTCGAGTTCGACACGCCTAACTGCGATAGTGCCTGATCGGCCAACTGTTGCCAGGCGCGCGACACGGGGTTGAGGCGCGTTGCCAACGTGCGTTCGAGTCCCTTGCGATTCATTGACATTAGTTAGCGAACTAATAATATGATTTCAATAGGGCGTTTGCAATGGGAAGACCGAGAGCGCCCCGTCAGGCTTCTGCGCTTCCATGTAGAGGATGATCGCAGTCACCGCCGCTATGATTGCGAATATGATCCAAGCCGTCTGTTGCCCCCTTGTGAACGGGAGAATTGGTGCCTCATTCTCCGGCGTTCCCTCTGGCTTAGGGAAGCTGTGAAAATTAAGGTCGGTGCGCTTTGGTTCGGTCATTACGCATGGTAACTTTTTCGTTTGAGATGGCAAGGGCACTGTGAAATTCGGTGCCCTTGCCATTGAAACTATTCCATCAGAGCAGGAATATTTCGTGCGTTTAATGCTCGTTCGTGGAGTTCCACCACGTCGAGCGCGAGCGCCATTAGTTGGCTATATCGCGTAAGGTCCGACCGTTGTTCTTCGGTAATGTCACGCTCATCCAGCACGTCACAGGCGAAAATGCCCAGATGGTATGCGCCCTGTTCATCGGCGCGGCATTGATTCAACCATTTGGCAAAGTCCATTTCTTCCGGCGGGTAGGCTGCATAAACGATCCGGCCCACGCGCTCGATGAGTGCGGGATCGCCGATGTCTTCTAGTTTCATGTTGTTAGCTCCTTTCGTTACCGTTTCAGGAGCAAGCCAGCTATGCGGCAAAATCGCCGGTGTCGAATTGGCAATTGCGGCGGGATTTGGGCATGCTGGTTTGCGCGGTGTTAGGGCTGCTGGCGCAGCCGCCCCAATATCGCAGCCGCACCTCTGGCGAATGCCGCACGTTCCTTCTCGACCCGCGCATAGATCGCGTCAGCAGCCTCAAACGACCCCGGCGTATCCAGCCACGCTATTTGATCGGCGATGCGCTCAAGGCCTGCCAACTGCTGTTCGTTTAATGTCGTCATTCTCGCCTCCTTGGTTGAAGAGGCTAACCAGCTATCGGGCAAAAAAGGTGGGCACAAGAGGCCCAAAGTGGGGGTTTATTGTATAGCATGCAGCCTAAGCCTTGGGGCTTTTACGGAGTTGGCATCTGATATTTATTTTCAGAGTGTCCGACTGGCGGATGGATGCATATTGTTCAGTATGCGGCGCTGACAACGGCGGTCATTGGCGTGACAACCGATGCGAAATTGACCGCCATTGTTGCTACAGCAGTCGTTACAGCACTTGCTACAGAGCTTGGCCTCAAGCCCTTGTAATATAACGATTTTATGAAAGTGGTCGGGGAGACAGGATTCGAACCTGCGACATCCTGCTCCCAAAGCAGGCGCGCTACCAGACTGCGCTACTCCCCGACACGCAGAGGCCCTTAGCTTCGGCGGCATTCATAAGGCAAGGGAAAAGCGTTCCGCGACACGGACAAAACAATATGTGAATCGGCAAACAGAGTCCCGGAATTATCCCGAACCCTGCCTACGCCCGTTACAACCCTCATGGCCGTCATGAAGCGGGCCGGCAGAAAGTGGTCCGGCGAGTCCTGCAAGGATTCATTTTTCGATATGCTGTAAACCTGGTTCGCGGTGCATCGAGCCGTCGGGGGGACCGCTGATCATGCAATCGCTGGCGAACTGCCAACTGGCAGGTCAGGCAAGCCGTAGCGCGACTTCATTCATGAAGCGGGCGTCATCGTCCTTCGCCAGCCATTCGGCTTCTGCACCGATCGCGCCCAGCATGTCGGCCAGGGCGTCGATTTCGCTCTTGTGATAATTGCCCAGCACATAGCCGTGGACCCGGTCCTTATGCCCCGGATGGCCGATGCCGATCCGTACCCGGCGAAACTCCGGGCCGATATGGGAGTCGGTCGAGCGCAGGCCGTTATGCCCGGCGGTGCCGCCGCCGCGCTTCACCTTCACCTTCATCGGCACGAGGTCGAGTTCGTCGTGAAAGACGGTCACGTCCTGGGGCGTCAGTTTGTAGAAGCGCATCGCTTCGCCCACAGCGCGGCCGCTTTCGTTCATGAAGGTTGCAGGTTTCAGCAGGATGATCTTTTCCGGTCCGATCCGCCCTTCCTGCACCCAGCCCTGAAATTGCTTCTTTGGCGGGGAAAAGCGATGGAGGTCGGCGATGACATCGGCAGCCATAAAGCCGACATTGTGCCGGTGCATCGCATATTGCGCGCCCGGATTGCCCAGGCCAGCCCAGATCTGCACGATGTCCCTTTCAACGAAAAATCCCGCCCGCCGGGTAGGCGGACGGGATCAAAATTGCCAGCCCTGGAAGAAGGCTGCGGGCGATTACTCGCCTTCGGCCTCGGCAGGGGCTTCTTCGGCCTCTGCACCGGCGCTCTTCAGCGCGGACGGGGCGACGATGGTCGCGATGGTGAAGTCGCGGTCTTCGATCGCGGGCTTCGCACCCTTGGGCAGCTTCACAGCGCTGATGTGGATCGAATCGCCAACTTCAAAGCCGCTGAGGTCCACGACGACATCGTCGGGAATCTCGGAAGCATCGACGACCAGCTCGACGTCATGACGCACGATGTTGAGTACGCCGCCCTTCTTCAGGCCGGGCGAAGCGTCTTCATTTTCGAAGCGCACGGGCACTGCGACGGTGACGGAGGCATGTTCGGACACGCGCAGGAAATCCGCGTGCAGCGGGCGATCGGTAACCGGATGGAAGGCGACGTCCTTGGGAAGCGTGCGAACGGCCTTGCCGTTCACTTCGACCATGACGACCGAGTTAAAGAAGTGGCCGGTGCCGAGCAGCTTGCCGAGGAGCTTTTCCTCAACATGGATCGACAGGGGTTCTTCATTCATTCCATAAATGACGGCGGGTACGCGGCCCTCGCGGCGGAGAGCGCGGGAGGCTCCCTTGCCTGCCCGATCGCGTGCCTCGGCCGACAGCGTAAGCTGATCGCTCATTGCGTGTCTCCAAAAAGCAGTTGGTTAAAGTGTCTTTCCCGCCACGCCTCCAGGGATGACCATAGCGGGAAGGCGGGCCATTAGCAGAAAAGGGCAGGAAAGCAAGTCGCGCGTTGCGTCAGGGCAGGCGCGTCACCGTAAAGCCGCGCGCCTGAAGGATCGTGATGAGATTGTCATTCCCGGCTAGATGAGCGGTGCCGACCGCGATGAGGGGGCGACCGTGCATCACTGCGATCTTTTCCACCCATGCCTTGTTCCGCGTTGTGAGCACCGCCGCCTCGACCATCGGGTCGGGTGTACGGCGGCCGGTATCTGCGCGGGCGATGGCGTCGATATCGCCCATCATCCACGCCTTGACGATGGTTTCGAACATCGGTCCCATCTCACCGAAGTCCGCGATTACCTCCCCCAACATGCGCCGCTGGGTCGCTTCTGGAAGAGTGTCGAAGGCCCGAAATTGCGCCTCGACCGTTTCAAGGCCCTCGATGCTTTTGCCCGCCGCGCGGAAGCGGGCGGTGAGCGTCGGTTCGACACCGTTGGTTTCGCTGACGTCCAGCGTGCGCTGGATCGCGGCGGACAGCAGCATCGCCGCCGCCCAGCTTTCATAGGGGCGCAGCCCCGCAGGTTGCGCGGTCCCCTTGGCGGCGAGTCGGTCGAGCGCTTCGCGTTCGTCCGGTGCGATCCTTTGTGCGATCGGGGGTAGGGCAGGGCTGCGGCCAAGGCGTTCGAACGTGGCCATGACCGCCGCCTGATCATCCAGATTGCCGACTTCCAATACCAACCGATCGGCCTTGTCGATCGCGGCGTTGATCCGGGGCGTTCGCCACGCCACGCCATCGGGCAGGACATGGACGGTGCCGAACAGCCAACCGTCCAGATCACCCTTCTGCACCCGCCAAAGCGCTGGCCCGCCGCCCTGTTCGACCGCAGAAGGCGGATTGCCGCAAGCCGCGACCAGCAGCAGCGCAAACAGCGAGAGAAAACGGAACGCCGCATGCATCATGGCGTCAGTCGCGCACCCGTTTCGATGCAACACCCAGCCCCTTGAGTTGCGCCTGCACACTGGTCCGGCCCGCCAGATGGCCTGCACCCACCGCGATGAACACCGCGCCTGGCTTGTCCAGCCGCTGCTTGATCCATGCAGCCCAATTGGCGTTGCGATCGACCAGCAGCACCTTGGCCAGCTCTGGTGTGGCCTCCAGCGAATCGTTCATTTCGTCGGCCAGCTTGTCGGACTCGCCTTTGCGCCAATGGTCGATCAGGGAAGCGAATTCGCGCTCCATGTCCGGCAGGCCGTTGACGGTGGCGTTGAGGAAGGCGATCTGATGTTCCATCGGCAGGCTGGCGAAATAGCTGATCTGCTGTTCGACCGTCTCCAGCGCGCTGACGGGCTTGCCGGTTGCCTTGGCCGCCTGCGTCAGTTGCTTCTCGGCGCCCAGATCAGCCTTATATCCCAGCCGCTCCAGTGGGGCGACGGACAGCATCATGCCTGACATCCAGGGATAAAACCCTTCAAATGCCGCCCAGGGCAAGCCGTTCACGACCATCGCCGCCTGATATTTGCCACGCGCATCCATACTCAGGCGATCTGACAGCTTGACGCCATCGCTCGCCATCGCCTTGCCCGCCATGGCCGCCGCCATTTCATTGGGGTTTTCAGGCTCGACAATCTCCAGCACCAGTTCGTCCGACTGGTCGAAGGCCCGCTTTATGTCGCCGCTGAACCAGGGAATGCCAGGTTTCAGGACATGGACCGTTCCGAACAGATAGATGGTCGTGTCGGCATCCTTCACCACCCATAGAGCTGGCGCGGCGGCGGCCTTGGGCGTTTTCGCCGCTACCGGATGTCCGGGCGCGTAGGTGCCCAGCAACAGCAGCGCGGCGGCCAGCCAGCGCGAGAAGGGGGCCTTCATGCAATCATTCTCCCGTTCCGATCCGGTCAGTTCTGCCCTCATGCGGGGACGCCGCTTTGCGGGCAAGCGCTTTGCTCGCCCCTTGACCCTCCCGCCGTCCTGCGCCAAGGCGCGATGCCTGCAATAACTGGCATTTCAGGGACAATATTCACGTGGCCGATGGCAAAGTCCTATCCTTTCAGGACCTGATCCTGACTCTGCACGCTTATTGGGGTCGGCAGGGCTGCGTGATCCTGCAACCCTACGACATGGAGGTTGGCGCGGGCACTTTTCACCCCGCGACCACGCTGCGCAGCCTGGGGCCGCAACCGTGGAACGCCGCCTATGTCCAGCCCAGCCGTCGTCCGACCGATGGCCGCTATGGCGAGAATCCGAACCGGCTTCAGCATTATTACCAATATCAGGTGATTATGAAGCCCAGCCCGGCGAACCTTCAGGAGCTGTATCTGGGTTCTCTGGTGGAGATCGGCATCGACCCGCTGGTCCATGACATCCGCTTTGTCGAGGATGACTGGGAAAGCCCGACGCTGGGCGCCTGGGGACTGGGCTGGGAAGTGTGGTGCGACGGCATGGAAGTCACCCAGTTCACCTATTTCCAGCAGATGGGTGGCTATGATTGCAAGCCGGTCGCGGGTGAGCTGACCTACGGCCTCGAACGCCTTGCCATGTATATTCAGGGCGTCGACAGCGTTTATGACCTCAAGTTCAACGACGCCGGTGTGACCTATGGCGACGTGTTCCTTGAAAATGAAAAGCAGATGTCGAAATGGAATTTCGAGGTCGCCGACACCGAAAAGCTGTTCCGCTGGTTCAAGGATGCCGAGTCCGAGTGCAAGGCGTCGATCGAGGCGAACGTACCGCTGGCCGCCTATGACCAGGCGATCAAGGCAAGTCATGTCTTCAATCTGCTCCAGGCACGCGGCGTGATCTCCGTACAGGAGCGCGCCAGCTATATGGGCCGGGTGCGCGACATGGCGAAAGGCAGTTGCGAGGCGTGGATCGCCAGCAATGCCGAAGACTGGGCAACAAAGTTTCCGGGGTGGAGCGCGTAAATGACTGACTTCCTCCTCGAACTGCGCTGTGAGGAAATCCCGGCGCGTATGCAATTGAAGGCCAGCGAGGATTTCGCCCGCCTGTTTACAGAGGAACTGGCGAAAGCCGGGCTGGTGCCGGAAGCCATCGACAGCTTCGTCACGCCCCGCCGCCTTGCGCTGATCGCGCGCGGCCTGCCGCTGGAAACGGCGGTGGTGAGTGAAGAGCATAAGGGGCCGCGCACCTCTGCGCCGCCACAGGCGCTCGAAGGCTTCCTCCGCAAGACGGGCCTGACACAAGATCAGTTGGAGGACCGCGACGGCATATGGTTCGCGCTCGTCAACAAGCCGGGCCGCGCTACGCCGCAGGTGCTGGCCGAGGCCGTGCCCGCCGTCATCCGCGCTTTCCCCTGGCCCAAGTCCATGCGCTGGGGCGCGCCGTCCCAGACCACGACAAGCCTGCGTTGGGTCCGCCCTTTGCAGGGCATCCTCGCCATCCTTGGCGAAGAACTGGTGGATATCGACGTGGACGGCACGCGCAGCAGCTATGCCACGCTTGGCCATCGCTTCCATCACCCCGGCGAAATCACCATCGGCAGCGCGCATGACTATGTCGAAAAGCTGCGCGCCTGCCATGTGATCGTATCGCATGAGGAGCGGCAGGCGATCATCGCGGAGAAGGCGGCGCAAGCCGCCGCCGCAAAGGGCTATAGCGTCATCGAGGACAAGGGACTGGTCGCGGAAAATGCGGGCCTGACCGAATGGCCGGTGCCGCTGCTGGGCGATTTCGACCCGGCATTCCTTGAGGTTCCACCTGAAGTAATTCAGCTAACCCTTCGGATAAACCAGAAATATTTTGTTCTCCGCGACGATTCTGGCAAGCTGGCGCCGGCCTTCATCTGCACCGCTAATATCGAGGCGAAGGATGGCGGCGCGGCAATCATAGCGGGTAACCGCAAGGTTCTGGCCGCCCGCCTGAGCGACGCGCGCTTTTTCTGGGAGCAGGACCGCAAGACGACGCTTGCCGATCACGCGAAGAAGCTGGAACGCATCACCTTCCACGAAAAGCTGGGCACGGTCGCCGACAAGGTGGAGCGCGTCGCCAAGCTGGCCCGCTGGCTGGTGGAAGAGGGGATCGTCAAGGGCGCGGACGCGGATCAGGTCGAACAGGCCGCCCGTCTCGCCAAGGCTGATCTTGTCACCGAAATGGTCGGCGAATTCCCTGAACTTCAAGGGGTTATGGGCGGCTATTATGCCCGTGCCGAAGGCTTGCCGGATGCAGTCGCGGACGCCATTCGCGACCATTACAAGCCGGTCGGGCAGGGGGATGATGTTCCTACTGCGGCGGTAACGATTGCGGTGTCGCTGGCGGATAAGCTGGATACGATTGCTGGGTTTTTTATGAAGGATATGAAGCCGACGGGTTCAAAAGATCCGTTCGCTCTACGCCGGGCAGCACTTGGCATATTGTCCATCCTGACCACAAACGTGTTGAGGGGAAAGCTGCCTCAATGGCTTGCAGAAGCAAGGCAAAATTTTCTGACGCAAAATATTGTTGACGAGCGTTCGACCGAAGGGGCCGGAGAGACTGTTCGATCGTCTATCATCGCTGCATTCAAACAAGTTTATATGCTGGATATTCGTAGCTTTGTTGCCGATCGCCTAAAGGTTCAACAACGGGAGGCTGGTGTCCGCCACGACCTAATCGATTCAGTGTTCGCGCTGGGCGACGAAGACGATCTTGTTCGCCTGCTCGCCCGCGTAAAGGCGCTGCAATCCTTCGTCGCCACCGATGACGGAACGAACCTGCTGGCCGGATACAAGCGCGCGGCCAATATCTTGAAAAAGGAAGTGGTCGATCCAACGATTGTGCCCGCAGCACCGTCCGAGCCGGCGGAGTTGGCACTCAGCGAAGCACTCGACGCTGCCGAACCGCGCGCTGCCGCCGCAGTGCAAGAGGAACGGTTCGAGGATGCGATGGCGGCCCTTGCCACGCTGCGCGCGCCGATCGACGCCTTTTTCGAATCCGTGACCGTCAACGATGCCGACCCGGCCAAGCGGGCCGCGCGTCTGGCGCTGCTCGCGCGGGTGCGTGATGCAGTGCAGGGTGTTGCCGACTTTTCGAAAATTTCAGGGTGACGCAGTAATTGGTCGGCCTGTTTGATAAATTTCCGTCAGTCGGACAGTTTTTATCGTAAACATGGGTGCACTAGTCGCCCGGAGCTTGTAATGATTGTTGCGGCGCACAAAGCACCGCCGGGCATCCAGTGCAGGGAAAGCCACCTACTATGATGACTAAGGAAGAGGCCAGCATGACCACGACCGCAACCCGTTATGTCTATCGTTTCGGCGGCGGCGTGGATGATGGAGGCCCAGATGGTAAAATCAGGGGCGACCGAAACCTTCTGGGCGGAAAGGGCGCGAATCTGGACGGCATGGCCGCGATCGGCCTGCCGGTGCCTCCCGGCTTCACGATCACGACGGCGATGTGCACCCGCTATTATGAAGATGGCGGCGTCTATCCCGAAAGCCTGAACGCGGAAGTCGCGAACGGCATCGCCCATATTCAGGGGATTACGGGTAAGGTTTTCGGCGACGCGGCCGATCCGCTACTGGTTTCGGTCCGTTCCGGCGCGCGCGCGTCGATGCCGGGCATGATGGACACGGTGCTGAACCTGGGCCTCAACGACGCGACTGTCCTTGGTCTGGCCTCCACCAGCGGTGACGAGCGGTTCGCCTGGGACAGTTATCGCCGCTTCATCCAGATGTATTCGGACGTTGTCCTCGAACTCGATCATGGCGCCTTTGAAGAAGCCCTTGAAATCGCGAAGGAAGATCAGGGCTATACGCTCGACACCGAGATGACGGCGGACGACTGGAAGGCTCTGGTCGCCGAATATAAGGCGCTGGTCGCCAAGCTGTGGAACAAGCCCTTCCCGCAGGATGTGCATGACCAGCTTTGGGGCGCGATTTCCGCCGTGTTCGGTTCCTGGCAGTCGGAGCGCGCGAAGGTTTATCGCCGCCTGAACAACATTCCCGGCGAATGGGGCACTGCCGTCAACGTGCAGGCGATGGTGTTCGGCAATATGGGCGAAACCTCGGCGACGGGTGTGGCGTTTACCCGCGACCCGTCGACCGGCGAGAACGCCTATTATGGCGAATATCTGATCAACGCGCAGGGCGAGGACGTCGTCGCAGGCATCCGCACGCCGCAATATCTGACCAAAGCCGCGCGCGAGCGGGCAGGGGCCAAGCCGCTGTCGATGGAAGAGGCGATGCCGGAGACCTATGCCGAACTGGCCGGGGTGTTCGAAATTCTCGAAAAACATTATCGTGACATGCAGGATATCGAGTTCACGGTGCAGCAGGGCAAGCTCTGGATGCTCCAGACCCGTTCGGGCAAGCGCACGGCCAAGGCGGCGCTCAAAATGGCGGTCGACATGGCCAGCGAGGGCCTGATCGGTGAGGAAGAGGCGGTCGCCCGCGTCGATCCCGCCGCGCTCGACCAGTTGCTCCACCCCACGCTGGACCCCAAGGCGCCGCGCGACGTGCTGACCAAGGGACTTCCCGCCTCGCCGGGCGCGGCCAGCGGCCTGATCGTGTTCGACGCCGACACTGCCGAACGGCGCAGTGAAATGGGCGATGCAGTCATCCTGGTTCGCGTAGAAACCTCGCCCGAAGATATTCACGGCATGCACGCGGCCAAGGGCATATTGACCGCGCGTGGCGGCATGACGTCGCACGCCGCCGTGGTTGCGCGCGGCATGGGCCGCCCCTGCGTCTCCGGTGCGGGTGGCCTGTCGATCGACAACAAGGCGAAAATTCTGCGTGTCGGCGGCCGTGAACTGGGCGAAGGTGATCTCATCACCATCGACGGATCGACCGGCGAAGTGATGGCGGGCGAAGTCGCCACCGTGCAGCCTGAACTGGCGGGCGATTTCGGCGTGTTGATGGTGTGGGCCGACAAGGTCCGCCGCCTGAAGGTGCGGGCGAATGCCGAAACCCCGCTCGACTGCCAGACGGCGCGCGATTTCGGGGCTGAGGGCGTGGGCCTGTGCCGGACCGAGCATATGTTCTTCGACGCAGCGCGCATCACCGCCGTGCGCCAGATGATCCTGGCGGACAGCGAGAAGGGCCGCCGCGAGGCGCTGGACAAGCTGTTGCCCGAGCAGCGCGACGATTTCGCGCAGATTTTCATGGTGATGGCGGGCCTGCCTGTGACCATCCGCCTGCTCGACCCGCCGCTGCACGAGTTTCTGCCGCATCAGGAATCCGAGTTCGAGGAGGTGGCCAAGGCCGCCAATGTCGGGATTGAGGTGCTCAAGCGCCGCGCTTCCGAACTGCATGAGTTCAATCCGATGCTCGGCCATCGCGGTTGCCGTCTGGGCGTGACCTATCCCGAAATCTACGAAATGCAGGCCCGCGCGATCTTTGAGGCGGCGCTGATCGTCAAGCAGCGCAGTGGCGAAGCGCCGATCCCGGAAGTCATGATCCCGCTGGTCGCGACCAGGAAGGAACTGGAGTTGATGAAGGCGATCGTCGATCGCGTCGCGGCTGAGGTCTTTGCGGAGCAGGGCGCCAGCGTCGACTATCTGGTCGGCACCATGATCGAACTGCCGCGCGCGGCACTGAAGGCCGGAGAGATTGCCGAAGTGGGCGAATTCTTCTCCTTCGGCACCAACGATTTGACGCAGACGACGATCGGCATCAGCCGCGACGATGCAGGCCGCTTTCTGACGCAATATGTGGACAAGGGCATTTTCGCCCGCGACCCCTTCGTCAGCATCGATGTCGAGGGTGTGGGTGAATTGATCGAGATCGCCGCCGAGCGCGGTCGCAAGAGCCGTCCGGGCATCAAGCTGGGTATCTGCGGCGAGCATGGCGGTGACCCGGCCTCTATCGCCTTTTGCGAGACGATTGGCCTCGATTATGTCTCGGCCTCGCCCTATCGTGTGCCGATCGCCCGATTGGCGGCGGCGCAGGCGGCGCTCGCCAAGCGCGGTTGATACAGGGGGAAGCTCACAAGAAAAAGGCCCCGGCAATCCACTGCCGGGAGCCTTTTCTTATGGTCCGCCTTTAGACTGGGGTGTTGCGGCTTTCATAGAGCCGCAAATGTTCATCCCGATTGCCCTTGTTCAGCAGGCGCGCCTGTTCAGGCCATTCTTCCCGAGCAATCAGGCCGGGCGTGCGGCCCATCCGCGCTTCCACCGTCGCTTGCTGTTCGGCGCTCATTGTCGCGATTTGCGCGTAACGATGATAGCCCGCTTCGTTCAGCGCTATCTGATCCTGATCCGTTATCGTGCGGATGACGGTCAGGTCGTCGCGCCCCTGGGTCGCGCCCGCCACAGCCTTTGCCGTACCGGGACCAATCGGTCCGCGATGCGTCTCCATTTCCGCGATCCGCGCATTGGCTGCTTCAACCCGTGTGTCTCGGTCCTGCCGCGTCTGGTTGTGCAGAAGCTGTTCCTCGCGCCATAGCCGCTTATACTTGCCCCGTCCGCTCATCATCAGGCCCAGGAACAGCCCGATGAGAAGCATCAGGCCTAGCAGCACGATCTCATTGAGTGTGAATGTCATCATCAGGCATCCTTTCCGCTCACGTAACGGATAGGCGTGAGAAAAGGTTGCGAGAGGATGGGCGGTGTTAAGCTGGTGGTCCCAATAACTAAATGGAGGAACGGCAAAAAAGAGGTTGCCAGATTTCTCAACCCCTACTATCTGCGCCACTCCAATGCACCCATAGCTCAGCTGGATAGAGCATCAGACTACGAATCTGAGGGTCGGGCGTTCGAATCGCTCTGGGTGCACCATTTTCCTTTCACAAGGAAATCAGGGATTTGATGGGCGGCCTCAGGGCCGCCCATTGTTCGTTTCCGGGGCTTGGCGCCGCATCTGACAGATGCTGAAAAGAGGGGTTGCCAGATTAACCGCTCCCTTCTATCTGCGCCACTCCAATGCGCCCGTAGCTCAGCTGGATAGAGCATCAGACTACGAATCTGAGGGTCGGACGTTCGAATCGTTCCGGGCGCACCATTTTCCTTTCGCATGGAAAATCAGGAATTTAATGGGCGGCCTGCGGGTCGCCCATTTTGTTTTCAACACCATTCCCCAGATGAAGGCTCCAGGTCAGGCGACCAGTGTAGAGCGGCCGCAGCGCATCTGATGCACACGGACATCAGCAGTACCGATCCGCACGCCCAGCAGGCTCATCACACTATTCAGAACACCATCGAGCAGCGGCGCCGTGGTACTCAGTAATCCGCCCACGGCACTGGCCAGCGGCCCCGTGTTGATTGGCAGACCCAGCAGCGTGAGTTGAAGCTGAATATCGCGCAGAAGCGATCCGGTGACACCGCCGACCAGATCATTGGTACTGACGCGGCGCACATCTTTTGCCGCGATCTGCGATGGGCTGAAATGGACGACTTGCGGCTGAATCCCGCCCAGCGCGACATGGGAATAGCCAGTGATGCGTGTGCCCAACAGCAGTTGCCCCATCAGCGCCGGGCGCGGCGTGAGCGCAGTTCCGGGGTTGGCGAACTGCGCCATATCAACGTCCCCCAGCGACACTGATCCGACCGAGGGCGTCACTGCCAGGGTAACGCCGTGGCCCGGACTGCCAGCCGCACAGTTGATCGCGGACAGGCGGGCCTCTGCAGCGGCCAGTTCGACCAAAAGGGGTATCCGCAGAGTCAGCAGGCCTGGTATCGGTGTGCCGACGCTGGTTTCGAGGGAGAGGCGAGTCTGGGCGGTACGGATCACCACGTCACGCGCATCGGTCACGGTTAGCAATGGCGAATGCGCTTGGCCTCCTCCCAGCAACAGTTTCACGCGGGTCGAGGTGAGGCCGGGGACCGCAAGATTGATGTCGATCTGGCGGGGTTGACCCGGCGCAGGCTCCAGGATCATGCGCAGCAAGGTATAAGCGTCCAGCACCAGTGCGGGGCTTCCCGCGCCGGTGTCATCCGCCATCGGTCCGAGGTCGATGATGTCATCCAGACGAATCGATCGGCCCGCAAGGCGATTGGCAATGTTCCGCAGCGTGGTGGCGGCTTGCGATCCGCTTGCGGTATCGGCCAGGGCATTGACGATGTCGGCGGCGGGCACCTCCCGACCGAACAGGGCGAGGATATTGTCGTCGCCTGCACCGGCCCGCGCTTGCAGGGCATGGGCAAAGCCCAGCAGGTCGACATCCAGATCCACAAGCCCCTGATAGTCCATGACCGACAGGTTCAGCTCCGTGCCCACCAGTGCTGACAGAAGTGCATTGGGTAGTCCGCCTTCGACCGAAGCGAGGCCAGTGCCGATTGAGAAGGCGGCCAGATCGGCCCGCGCTGCGGTAGCCCGCGCCTCGATCGCCAGATGATCGCGACCGACCAATATCCGCGCGAAATAAAGGGGCACCTGCTGGCGCAATACTAGCTGCGTCGCGTTGGCCTGGGTTACGCCGGGTGTGAAGCGATTGGCGACCGGAATGGTGCGGTCGCGGACATATTGGCCATCGGTCAGGGCCGCCAATTCGACGGCGGACAGGCCGCTGCGGACCAGCAACTGCTGGGCGGCGGTGCGCCCCCCCGCATTGGCGGCCAGAACGGCAGCATCGGCTACCCCCTGCAACTGCCGCTTTGCCAGATAGACCGACCCCAGGTCGACTGCCACCGTCGCGGCCCCCGCAAGCATGAAGAGAGAGGAAGCCAGGAGGATGGCGATACCGCCCCTTTGCTCCTTGCGTAGTGTCTTGTGCAGTGTCTGGCCCAGCGTCTTCATATCGCCCTCCTCATTCATCTGGCCTCCACCCTGATTATGGCTTCACGCTGGATGGATGTTGTCGGCAGCGGCACCGGGGACGCCGCGAAAAGAGGATCGGCCTGGAGGTCATAGGTCAGGCGGACACTGTAATAGCCGCCCGTCATGCTGGTCGCGACGTGCAACAGGTGGGCATCGACCAGGGTGGACCCGGCCAGACTGCGTGTTACGGCCTGATCGACCAGCATCCGCCGCTCCGTATCGTCCAGCCCCGCCAGTGCGATCCGGGCGGCGTCGTTGGCGGCCTGCTGGATACTGTGCGCGGTCATGAACCAGCTGCCATAGATGAGAATGCCGAACAGCAGCCCGATCAGCAGCGGCAGAGCGAATGCGGCTTCAACAAGGACCGACCCACGCCTGTCGTGCGAGAGGGAGGCAGCGCGACGGCGCGGATCGGTAGGTTGGGGAGCGGGATTGTGCATAAGCGCGATGCTATCGGAACGGGCTGACCGGGCGGTTCACGGCCATGGTCGATCCGATTGCGTAAATTATGCAGAGGGCTTCCCGCGGGAGAGGGGTGGATCGCCCGACAGCAGCGATGATTTAGCGAAGGATAGCGATTGCCACCGAAATGGATCAAATTATTGTACTGGTGGCGTACTCGTGGCGTCCCAGGCCATCGTCATTCTCTCTCGCGCGTCTGGCTCAGGCCCGAGTCAAGATCGCCATGGCGCCTTCGGTGCCATAAGTGCCTTGCAAGCGCACCAGCGCGATGTCGACGGACACCAGCTCGCCCCGGTTAGTGAGGAGCGCCGCGCGCAGCAGCCGATCGCCTTCGCCGCGCAGCACGCCCTCCAGTCCTTCGCGCAACGGTGCGCGGCTGGCGACATCGGCAAGGTCGGGCAGCGGTATTTGCCGTAGTCGTTCCTCGGGCAAGCCGATGAGGGTGCAGAAGCCCGGATTGATGAAATCGATGAAACCACGGGCCGAAAGCCGCGCATAGGCCACCCCTCCATGCACTTCCATCGCCCGCAACATGGCGGTCTTGGCATCGGCCAGACGGTGCTGGCTGACATCCTGACTGATGTCGCGCAGCAGCAGGGCGACGCCCTCGCCAAAGGCGAAGCTCTCAACGTGCAGCCAGCTATCGGGGAAGAAGGGAGAGGGGATGTCCGCCGCGCTGCGCGTACCGCTGGTCAGGCTATGGCGCAGATGCGCTTCTATCAGCGTGTTGCTGAGTTCGGGGATAGCATCCCACAGCAAAATGCCCTCGATCGGTTCGTGACGCCGCCGGGTCATCGCCAGCGCAGCGGGATTGGCGACATCAATCAGGAAGTCCGCCATGCAGAGGATCAACCCTTCATGCAGACTGGTTGCTAGGTCGCGCACCCGCGCATCGGCCCCTTCCTTATCCTGTTGACGATCCATGCGCGACAGTTTGCGATAATGGTCGATGCCCAGCAGCATATGGGTTTCCCGGCCATGATGGGTCACAAGGACGGGATCGCGTGCACCAATATCGCGCCAATGTGCGAAATTGCGGACCAGTTCAGCTGCTGTCACATGGTGGCCCTGTACGGGTGTGCGTAGCTGGTTCATCTCGATCTCCCCACCTGTTTGACCGCAGGATAGGGAAGGTCGCTTTATCGGATAGCGTGATCGCCTCCAATTCGGATCGAACGGGGATCAGGCATATTGGTGGCGCCGTAATTCCACCATATCGATGATCATGCCGCCGGACATGAATACAGCGCCAGTGCAGGCCAGTGCCAGCAACTGGCCGCCAAAGCCTGGATATTGCTGCATATAGACGACGCCGCGCTCTGCCGCACCCAGCGCCAGCGCATAGATGACCAGAAACGCCTCGAACTTGGTCTTGATCGTGAAAAGGCGCTTGATCCGGTCCATCTCATCCTGCCAGCCGTCGGCCCCCCGACTTGCTATGGCAATAGATCGCCCGACAGGCCCAAATGGTCAACAAGGGTTAACCACGATTGTTCGATCGATGCGATCAACCGTGTGTCGTTGAGGTCGTCGGGCGCGATTTCTTCGGGCCAATAGGCAGCGACGATGGCGGCGATGGCGTCCAGCTTTTCTTCGTCTACCAGAAAGCGGGGGTCGATATCGGCAGGGTTTGCGACCACCCGCAGGCGCAGACAGGCGGGGCCGCCGCCATTGGCCATCGACTGGCGCACATCGACCGGCTCCAGTTTGCGGATCGGCCCATTGCCTGCGACCATTGCCTCCAGCCATTGCCAGACGGCGGGCACGCTTTGTGCTTCGCTTGGCAAGATCAGCGCCATGCCGCCGCCATCGGGCAGCGTTACCAGTTGGGCGTTGAACAGATAGCTGCGAATCGCGTCGATCAGGCTGATCGCACTAGCGGGCACCTCAATGACCTGAACGGCGGGCAGCATATCGCGCAGCGCTGCGTAAAATCGATCCTTGTCCGCGAAGGCCTGTTCATGCGCGAAGATCACCGTCTCGTTCGCTACCGCGACTACGTCATTGTGGAAGGCGCCTGCCGCGATCGCCTCCTCGCTTTGCTGGACGAAAAGCGTGCGGGCGGGCGACAGGCCGTGCAGCCGCGCGACGGCCCGGCTCGCTTCGACATGCTGGCGGGCGGGGAAGGGCCCCCCCGCCTCGCCATAGACGAATATTTCGACGCCCGGCACATCATGCCCCTCACACAGCCGCATATGGTTGGCCGCGCCTTCATCGCCAAAGGGCGCCGGGATGGGGTCATGTATCACGAAGGCGTCGCGCGCAGAGAAGGCGGTCCGCAACTGGTTCAGCGTCTGCGGCCATTCATGGCTGCGATGCGGCATCGTCATCAGATTGGCGACGGTGACGTGGGTAAGGCCATCGGCGGTGTCGCTGGCCGGGGAGACGGTCGCCGCATTGGCGGCCCACATGGAGGATGCGGACATCGCCGCCGCACGAATATGGGGCTGCGCTTCCGCCAGCGATGTGCCGAGAGACGCCAGCCAGTGCGCGTTGGGCCGCCATTGCGGCAGGAATATACCTTGTGTCAGTCCCAGCCGCAGGTTTGCGCGCATCTTGTCGATGCCCTGCAACGCGGCCGCGCGGGGGCGAGAGACTGCACCGGCATGGCTCGTCGAGGCCAGGTTGCCAAGGCTGAGGCCCGCATAATTATGGCTGGGACCGATGATGCCGTCGAAATTGATTTCCCTGACGGTCATGCGCGCCCCGCAATGGTGAAGCTCTGCCCCGGTTCGACCCCGATCAGCGTCGCGCTGGTCCGGTCGAGCATCACGCTGCCCTCATCGCCATCCGTAACCAGCCCATAGGCGCAGCGATAATCAGCCAGCCGACCAGACGCCACCAGCATTCGCTGCCCACCTGCGTCGTCATCCGCAATTCCGGCCAGCGTCACGTCGCGGGCCTGAGCAATGGTCTTCAGGCTGTCAATCTGCCCCACCAGTGTCGGACCGCCATCGAAAATATCGACATAACCGGGGTTGGCGAAACCCTCCGTCTCCAGCATCCGCATCGCCGCGCGACCGCTGGGGTGGGGCAGGCCGATCACCGCGCGCGCGCTGTCGGTCAGCATCGCGGTATAGATGGGCGTCTTGGGCATCAGGTCGGCGATGAACTGGTTGCCGTTCACGGCATTAAACTCGTCCGCCTCCTGAAAGCTCATGCCAAAGAAACGGCCTGCGAGGCCATCCCAGAAGGGCGATCCACCCGCCTCGTCAATCACGCCGCGCAGTTCGGCAATGATCCGGTCGCCAAAGCGCGGCCTGTGACCGCGGATATAGAGGTAACGGCTGCGCGCGAGCAGCAGGCCCAGCCCCTCCGCTCGTTCGCGCGGGTGCAGGAACAGGCCTCCCACTTCGGTCGAACCCTCCAGATCGGTCGTCAGCGACAGCATCTGCGCGCGGAAAGTCCGCTCCAGCTCGCGGCTATGTTGGGTCAACATGCCCAGCCGATAGGAATAGAAAGGCCAGTGTTGCCCGACGATGCTGAAAATCTGGCACGTACCCCGCACCTGTCCGGTGGCGCTGTTGACCAGCACCATGACGATCAGTTCATCCTCAATGCCGCCTTCTGCCCGGTCCAGCGCTTGCGCAGTCCGCTCCAGCTTCGCCATCAACGACGTGCGGTCGGGCGGCAGGTTGGTAAAGCCGCCCCCGGTCAGCTTCGCCATTTCATACAGCGTCTGAAGGTCGTCCGGCCGCGCGTTACGCATGAAAAAGCTCAAAGGCTGGTCCCCTCTCTAAAGCGCTGTTGGTCAAACCGACCCTGCGCGATCCGCATCAGCGATAATGCCGACAGGGCGGCCCGTTCCGGCAGGCTCTGTGTCAGCAAAAATTCTTCACCGCTGTGGATGTTTCCGCCCCGCGCGCCCATCGTGTCGACCACCGGGACTCCGCAGGCCGCGATATTATTGCCATCGCACACCCCGCCGGTGTCACGCCAGCCGATCGGCAGGCCAAGGTCCGCGCCGCACTGCTGCACCAGGTCGAACAGGGCCAGTGCCTTGGCGTCCATCGGTTTTGGCGGGCGGCCAAAGCCACCATGCCGGCGCACCATGACGTCATGATCCTGCGCGACCTCCGCCATCACGCGGTCAATCAAGGCGCTGGCCACCTGTTCGTCTGCGGACGTGCGGGGCCGGAAATTGATGCGCAGCACGGCATGGTCGGGCACGACATTATTCGGTCCGCCGCCGTCGATCCGTGCCGGATTGCACGAAAACCCATCCCCACTCGCCGCCTTCAACCGCAGGGCAATGTCCGCAGCGGCGACGATCGCATTGCGTCCATCCTGCGGATTGCGACCGGCATGGGCGCTACGGCCAGTGACAATGATCGAGAAGTTACCGCTGCCTGCCCGTGCGCCCGCCAGCGTTCCGTCCGGCAGCGCGGGTTCATACGTCAGCGCGGCGAGTTTTCCCTGTGCCATGTTTGCGATCAGCGCGGCGGAGGAGGGGCTGCCTACCTCCTCGTCACTATTGAGAATGACGTCATAGCCTAGCGCTGTTGCTTCCGACGCGCGCTCAAACGCGGTCAGCGCCGCCAGCATCAGCGCGATCCCGCCCTTCATGTCGGCGACGCCGGGGCCGTTCAACACGCGATCCTCTAACCAGCGGGTGGTCTGGAATGGATGATCGGCCGCGAACACCGTGTCCATATGGCCGGTCAGCAGGATGCGGCGGGGCGCTTCGGGCCTGACCGACAGACGAAGATGCTGGCCGTGCAGAAGCGGATGAAGGCGTCCATCCGCATCGACAGTCTCGACCGGTACAGGATCGACCAGCGTGATCGCACCGGGCAGCACTGAAAAGGCGTCGGCGAGCAGCGTGGCCATAGTGCGAAGGCCATCCAGGTTGCGCGATCCGCTGTTCACCGCGCTCCAGCGCAACACCGCGTCCAGCATCGGCGCGTCCGACGCGTGATCCACGACCGTCTGTTCACTGTGCTGCAATTTGCTCATGTCGGGCCGCTCATGTCAGAAGTGTATCAGACGGCTACGCCAGCCTCCACCCCTGCCCATTGGAGTTGCAGTCAGAAATCGTAGGTCAGCGTCACGCGGCTCAACGTATCGAAAGCCTTGTCGGTCAACAGCGATTCGCTTTCATACTGAACCATGTAGGAAAAACGCGCCGCCCAGTTCGTGGCGACCTTTGTTTCCAGCGCGCTGAGCGCGTTGAACGTATAGACGTCGCGTTCGGCATAGCCCGAAGCAGTCTGCTTGAAGGTCAGGTTGGGCGCCAGCCGCCAGGCCAGGTCCAGCGATCCACGTCCGCCCAGCTTTGTTTCCGTAAGGCTATCGGTATAATTGGTCGAACGGATTGACGGACCGATATCGACCTGAAGGTCCAGCGGTGTGCTGACGATCAGTTTGTAACCGATACCTGTCGAAGCGGTGTAACGCGCGTCATAGCCAATCGCCGGATCGCGTTCGAACAAGAGCAGGCCATAGGCGAAGCCGCGCGGATCGAACTGATATTTGGGTTGATAGGAAACAAGGTAGCGGTCGCGTGATACGATGCCGTTTGCTTCACGGTGATCGGCGCTGGCCAGCAATTCGTGCGACCATTGAATGCCCGTGCGTTTGATTTTCGCACTGCCGCTCAAGCCCAGTTCGCTGGTTGATCCGGTCGATCGGAAGCCACCCACTTCTATCCGGCCGCTCCATAATTGGGTAAAACTGGCCTCGCGAATGACCTGCTCGCGCGTTTTCTTCGTCCGATCCTTCCAGCTTTGGACCATTTTCGCGATTTCATCGGCTGAGCCAGGATTGGTCTGTTGAGCGATCTTGGCGACAGTCGCGATGTCATTCTCACTGCCGTTGGCGATGGCCGCCTCCAACATTTCCCGAACGGAGGGGGGCAGCAGGGGCGGGGCGTCCGCCCATGCTGGAGACGAGATCGACGAAGCGATCGCAAGAACGGCGAGGAAGGAAAGGGCGCGCATGATGCATGCCCTATACTCCGACAATAATATGATTTTAAACCCCCACGCGGCGAACCGCGTCAGATTTAGATAAGGTCGTGAAACTCCTGCAGGACATCACGATACAGCTTTTTCTTAAAGGGCACGATCAGGTCGGGAAGCGTTTCCGGAGCCGCCCATTTCCAGGCGCCGAACTCGGGGTGGCTTGTCTGGATATTGATATCGCCATCCGTACCGGTGAAGCGGGCAAGATACCAGATTTGCCGCTGGCCCCGAAATTTGCCACCCCACACCTTGCCTACAAGATCGGCGGGCAGGTCGTAGAAATGTTCCTCGCGGGTCGTGGCGATGATCTCGACATGATCGGGACCGATGCCGGTTTCCTCCCCCAATTCACGGATCGCGGCCAGGCGCGGATCTTCGCCTTCGTCGATTCCCCCCTGCGGCATCTGCCAGGCTTCCACCTTGTTATCGAGTCGCTGGCCGACAAAGACCTTACCGTCCATGTTCACCAGCATGATTCCCACGCAGGGCCGGTAAGGAAGTTCTGCACTCTTGGGCATGTCGGCCAATATGTCCCTGAAAAATCATCTTATGATTAGCGGCATCGTTGCCTGCCGTGCCGCGCCAGTCTGACGACGTCAGCGCAGGATAGGCGTACACACTGCGCGCGTCCATTGCCCGATGGCATGACGTCGATCAACATAGTCTTTGACGTCTTTCCCAAAGCGCAGCTTGAAATCAGCACATTCCATCGACATCGATTCTCCAGTACCCGGTGAGGCGCCTCCTCAACGGCGTTTGCAAACGCACGTTGGCCGCCTATCCACACACTTGAAAGCGTGATTGAAGCGCGCGCCGGGTTGATGCAAAGATCGGCTATGAATGCGATCGACCCGAAACGCCCGCGGCGCGCCAGAACGCGCCCTCTTCTGTCGTCATCGCGCGGTGGCGGACGGGTTTCGCGCTGGGTGGCGCCCATCTTTCATCGCCTGATTGACCGGATCGATTCGGGGCTGACTATCGGCACGTTGAACGGAACGCTGCCCGATGGGAGCGTCCGCATATTGGGCGGCCGGAATGCCGGGCCGGAATGCCATGTCGACCTGCATAGCTGGCGGGCCTTGCTGCGGTTGGCGGCTGGCGGATCGGCTGGATGGTATCGCGCCTGGGCGGCGGGGGAATGGAGCAGTCCCGATCCTGTTCCCCTCTTCGCGCTGTTCATGGCCAATGCCGTATCGCTGGGCGCGACCGCGCGTCCGCATGGCCCGACCCGCTGGATCGGACTTGCATGGCATGTTCTTCATCGTAACACCCGGAGCGGATCGCGCCGGAACATTGCCTTTCACTATGATCTGGGCAATGATTTTTATACGCTGTGGCTGGACAGGAATATGCATTATTCCAGTGCCTTGTTCAGAGATCCTGATAATGTGAAAGAGGATTTGGAAGTAGCTCAGGCGCGCAAGGTCGATGCGATCCTGGACCGGCTTGATCTGGCGCCCGGCAAAACATTGCTGGAAATAGGCTGCGGCTGGGGTGGTCTTGCTGCACAGGCATTGGCGCGTGCGCCCATAAAATATGATGGTCTTACCCTCTCGGTCGAGCAGGCCGATTATGCCCGACATAGGTTAGGCGACGACGCGAATATATTGCTGACCGACTATCGCGATGCTGTGGGCCAATATGACGCGATCGCCAGCGTTGAGATGATCGAAGCGGTCGGCCAGCGCTACTGGCCCGATTATGTCGCCGCGATCGACCGGCTGTTGAGGCCGGGTGGTCGCGCGGCGATCCAGTATATCCTGATCGATGACGCCATCTTCCCCAGCTACGCCGCCGCCGCCGACTTCATCCAGACCTATGTGTTCCCCGGTGGAATGTTGATGTCGGAGAGTCGTTTCCGCGCGCTGGCGGAGGCGCAGGGGCTGGAATGGCGCGATGTGCATCGTTTCGGCCCGCATTATGCCACCACATTGCGGCGATGGCGTGAGCGTTTCGATGCAGCCGTGGACGCGGGCCACCTTCCGACGCAGTTCGACGAACGCTTCGTGAAGCTGTGGCGCTATTATCTCATGTACTGCGAGGGCGGCTTTCTGGGCGGCACGATCGATGTGGCCCAGGTGACGCTCGTCAAGCCGGGCGGTTAGGCTTCGACCCTGATGCGATGGCCGCTGGGCGCGTCGCTGGTGACGAGGTTCAGGATTGCCTGCGCCACGACCTCCGGTCCCTTTACCGTCGCGGGGTCTTCACCCGGAAAGGCGCGCGCGCGCATGGCGGTGCGGGTTGCGCCGGGATCGACGATATGGGTGCGGATGGCGGAGATATTCTTCATTTCCTCGCCATAGCAGCCCACCAATATGTCCAGCGCGGCCTTGGACGCACCATAGGCGGCCCAATAGGCGCGCGGCTTCGCGCCGACCGAGGAGGTGACGGCCACAACCCGCGCATCGCTGCTGGCACGCAACATCGGGTCGAAGGCGGCAATTATCGCCTGCTGTGCGCCGATGTTGAGGGTGAGCAACCGCGCCAATTCCTTCGCATCAATCGCCGGAACGGAGGCCAGGCTGCCCAACGTCGCTGCGTTCAGCACCAGATAGTCGAGCGCCTGCCAGCGGCCCGTCACCGCGCCCGCCAGTCGCCCGATGCTCTCGCCGTCGGTCAGGTCCAGCGGCGCGATCGTAGCGCTGCCGCCTGCGGCATGGATCGCTTCCTCGACTTCTTCCAGCGCGCCCGTGGTTCGCGCGGTCAGGATGACATGTGCGCCCGCAGCGCCCAGCGCCTTGGCCGTCTCCGCGCCGATGCCCCGGCTGGCGCCGGTCACAAGGGCGAGTTTTCCGGTGAGGGGAAGATCGGTCATAATGCCTCGTCATTCCAGCAATGGCCGGAGTCTCTATATGCTGGAGGAGAAGCTGTCGCTCCCGGCCTGCGCCGGAAGAGCGGCCTTAGATAGTCGTCAAACCACCCGCTCGGCGAGCAGTTCGAACTGGTTCTGCACCACGGCATCGTCCTGATCGGTCAGGCTGGTGGGATATTCACCGGTGAAGCAGGCGTCGCAATATTGCGGCCGGATGTCCGCGCGCTTCGCTTCGCCCAACGCCTTGTACAGACCATCTATCGAGATGAAGGACAGGCTGTCCGCATGGATGAAATCCTGCATTCCGCCCACATCCAGCCGGTGCGCCAGCAATTTGCTCCGCTCCGGCGTATCGACGCCGTAGAAGCAGCTATGCTTGGTCGGTGGGCTGGCGATCCGCATATGGACCTCTGCCGCGCCCGCTTCGCGCATCATCTGCACGATCTTCAGTGACGTGGTGCCGCGCACGATCGAATCGTCGACCAGCACGATCCGCTTGCCCTGGATGAGCGCTCGGTTGGCGTTGTGTTTCAGCTTCACGCCCAGATGGCGGACCTTGTCGCCCGGCTGGATGAAGGTGCGACCGATATAGTGGGAGCGGATGATGCCCAGTTCGAATGGGATGCCCGATTGCTGGGCATAACCAATCGCTGCGGGAACGCCGCTATCAGGCACGGGAATGACATAATCCGCCTCGACCGGATTTTCGATTGCCAGTTGCGCGCCAATCGCCTTGCGGACCGAATAGACGCTGGAGCCATCGACGATCGAATCAGGGCGGCTGAAATAGACATGCTCAAAGATGCAGGGACGCGGATGCACTTCGCCAAAGGGGCGATGGCTGCGGACTTCGCCCTCATGGGTGACGATCACCAGTTCGCCCGGATCGATCGAGCGGACATATTCGGCACCCACGACGTCCAGCGCGACGGTTTCCGAAGCGAAAATCGTCGAATCGCCGAGCTTGCCCATGACCAGCGGACGAATGCCCAGCGGGTCGCGGCAGGCGATCATGCCCTCAGGCGTCATCACGATCAGGGAATAGGCACCTTCGACCTGCTTCAGCGCGTCGATGAACTTGTCGAGAAGAGTGCGATAGTTGGACGTCGCCACCAGATGGATGATGACTTCGGTGTCCGACGTAGACTGAAAGATCGACCCGCGGCGAATCAGTTCGCGGCGCAGCTTCATCGCATTGGAGATGTTGCCGTTGTGCGCGATCGCGAAACCGCCCGAATTCAGTTCGGCATAAAGCGGCTGCACGTTGCGCAGCGAGGTTTCTCCCGTCGTCGAATAACGCACATGGCCACAGGCGGTGTGACCCGGCAGCCCGCGAATCACTTCGTCGCGGTCGAAATTGCCCGCCACATGGCCCATTGCCCGGTGGGTATGGAAATCATGGCCGTCCCAGCTGGTGATACCGGCAGCTTCCTGCCCCCGATGCTGGAGCGCGTGCAGGCCAAGCGCGACAATCGCCGATGCGGTTTCCGCACTGGAGATGCCAAAAACGCCGCATTCTTCACGCAACTTGTCGTCGTCAAAAGGGTTCGTGCTGAGCATGAGCTTGAACGGGTCCACTGCCGATCCTGCGCGCCATCAATGACGCTGATGGCGCGCATATAGTGTCTTCAAGTCGGTTTGTCGCCCTCCTGTAACAAAAAAGGCCTTCTCAGGTTGCAAATGGGTGGAAAGCACCGCCTCATCGTGGTCGCAATGGGTTGAAAGCCCTACTGGTCTTGCCGCCCGCACGCCGCTAAAGACGCGGACATAATGCACCGCTTCGCCAATCCCACACGCTTTCTCAAGATCGCCCGGCCGTTGACCGGCTGGCTGTTCTGGTCTGGCTTCATCCTGCTACTGGCAGGCTGTGTCTGTGGCCTTTTGCTGACACCCGCCGACTATCTTCAGGGGGAAACGGTCCGCATTCTCTATATTCATGTGCCCGCCGCCTGGCTGGGCATGGCTGGCTGGTCGGGGATCGCTATCGCAGGGCTGATGCAACTGGTGTGGCGTCATCCGCTGGCCAGCATAGCGGGCCGCGCCATCGCCGCGCCGGGTGCGCTGTTCACCGCCATCTGCCTTGTCACCGGCTCGATATGGGGGCGCCCGACCTGGGGAACATGGTGGGAATGGGACGGACGTATGACCTCCATGCTGGTCCTCCTGTTCCTCTACCTGGGGTATATCGCGCTGGCGCAGGCTAGCGCACGGGATGGGCAGGGTGGCGTCAGCCCTGTAACCGCGATCTTCGGGCTGGTCGGGGCGGTCAATATTCCGATCATCAACCGCTCGGTTGTCTGGTGGAACAGCCTGCATCAAGGGCCTAGCATCACCATGCGCGGTTCCAGCATCGACGGGTCGCTTCTCTGGCCGCTCGGGTTGACGCTGCTGGGTTTCACGCTGCTTTTTGCTGCCATCGTTCTCATGCGGATGCGCGCGATTCTGGCGACGAACAAGATCGAGGCGCGGCTTCAGCGTCTGGCCCGGGGCTGATCGTCATGCACAATCAATGGATATTCGTCATCGCCGCCTATGCGCTTACCCTGTTGGGGACGGCGGGAGTCAGCATTGCCAGCTATCGCGCCATGCGCCGCGCGGAGCGGCAGGCGGAAGAGGTGTCCGCGCGATGAAGGCCCCATCATGAAAGCGAAGAATCAAAGGCTCATTCTGGCGCTGGTCGCGCTGATCGCGTTGATCGGCGCGGGGCTGCTCGCGGCCTCCGCGCTCAAGGATGAGGCCGCTTATTTCTACACTCCCGGCGATGCGAAGACCAAAGGGGTGGAGCCGGGCAAAGCCATCCGCCTGGGCGGCATGGTGGTGAAGAACAGCCTCAAGCGCGCAACCGATGGCGTCACCATCCACTTCGACGTGACCGATGGCAAAGCGACCGTGCCCGCGACGTTCAGCGGTATCGCACCCGATCTGTTCAAGGAAGGATCGGGCGTCGTCGCAGAGGGCGCGTTCGATGCGCGCGGGACGTTTGTCGCCACCAACCTGCTCGCCAAGCATGACGAACGCTATATGCCCCGGGAGCTGGAGGGGATGCAGTATAATGAGACGAGCCACGAGCTGAAGACGGTGGGGAAATGATTGCCGAAGCTGGACTAGCCGCGTTGTGGTTCGCTGCCGCGCTGGCGCTCCTGCAACTGGCGCTCACGGCCTTTGGATTGGCAGGGGGCAAGTCCGACCTGCTGGGCGCCGTGCGGCCTGTCGCGGTGGCACAGGGCGTGCTGACAGCTATTGCCTTCATCGCCCTGATCGCGCTGTTCCTGCGATCCGATATGTCGGTATTGCTGGTTTCGACCAACAGTCATTCGGCCAAGCCCTGGCTCTACAAATTCGCTGGAACCTGGGGCAATCATGAAGGGTCGATGCTGCTGTGGGTGACGGTGATGGGCCTTGCGGGCGCTGCCGTTGCGCTGTTCGAGCGGGCGCTTCGCCGTGACACGCATATGGCGACGCTGGGCGGACAGGCGGCCATCAGCCTTGGCTTCTATGCCTTCCTGCTCTTCGCCTCCAACCCCTTCGCGCGGGTCACGCCCGCGCCGCAGGACGGGCAGGGGCTTAATCCGCTGTTGCAGGACCCCGGCCTCGCCTTCCACCCGCCGACCCTCTACCTCGGCTATGTCGGCCTGTCGGTGGCGTTCTCCTTCGCAATCGGCGCGCTGCTGACCCGCAATGTCGATGCATCCTTTGCCCGCGCCATGCGCCCGTGGGTGCTGGCGGCCTGGGTGTTGCTGACGCTTGGCATAACCGCGGGCAGCTATTGGGCCTATTATGAGCTGGGCTGGGGCGGTTGGTGGTTCTGGGACCCGGTCGAAAATGCCTCGCTGATGCCGTGGCTCGCCGCGACTGCGTTGCTGCACAGCGTCACTGTACTTGCGACCCGCGATTCGCTGCGGGCCTGGACGGTGATGCTGGCCGTGGTCGCCTTTTCCATGTCGATGGTCGGCACATTCCTGGTGCGGTCGGGCATCCTGACCAGCGTTCATGCCTTTGCCGTCGATCCGTCGCGCGGCACCTTCATTCTTGTGCTGCTGGCTTTCTATATTGGCGGCGCGCTGGCGCTGTTCGGCTGGCGCGTGGGCGCGGTGCGGGAGGGCGCGCAGTTCCAGATGGTCAGCCGGGAAACGATGCTGGTCATCAACAACCTGCTGCTGACCGTCATTCTGGGGGTCGTTCTGATCGGCACACTTTATCCGCTGATGACCGAAGCGTTCGGGCACAAGGTATCCGTTGGGCCGCCCTATTTCGATCGGGTGGCGGGACCAATCGCGCTGACCCTCATGCTGGCGATGGCCGTCGGGCCGCTGATGCGCTGGCGGCGGGATCAGGCAGGCGTCGTCGCCCGCCGTATTGCCGTACCCGCTGCGATCGGGCTGGTTGCACTGGTGACGTTGGCCTTGACCGTCGGCCGAACCATCGGCGTGTTGCCGTTTGCGGGCCTTGTCATCGCGGCGGGGGTGGGGGTCGCCAGCCTTGCGCCATTATGGAAACGGAACCTCTTGCGCACGCCGCTTTTCACCTGGGGTATGGTGATCGCCCATCTGGGCTGTGCCGTCAGTGTGGCTGGCATGGCGGCCGATTCAGCCTTTACGCAAGAAAAGCTGGTGGCCGCACGTCCGGGTGACCGGATCGATGCGGCTGGCTGGACCATCGTTTTCGACCGTATCTTGCCGATCGCCGGGGATAACTGGACCGCGCTTCAGGCGGACATGACGGTCAGCCGGGGCGGTGGCACGCCGGTCGCCATCCATCCGCAATCGCGCTTCTTCACCACCCCGCCGACCACCACGACGGAGGCGGCGTTGCTTACCCGCTGGAACGGTCAGCTTTATATTGTTCTGGGGCAGGAGGCCGATCAGGGGCGCTGGCAATTGCGTATCTGGTGGAAACCATTCGTGACGTTCATCTGGCTGGGCGGCGCCCTGATCGCGTTGGGTGGCGTGCTGGCGCTCATCGGGCGTGAGCGGCGCGGCTGGCAGCATAAATGGCGCGGCCGGAGGGTTGAAGCATGAAGCGCCTGATGATCTGGCTCCCGCTCGCGCTGTTTCTGGGGGCGCTTGTCCTTTTTGCGGGTCGCTTGATGCAGCCTGACGATCATCTGGTCGTCTCGAAACTGGTCGGGAAGCCACTCCCCGTCTTCACCCTGCCGCCTGCGGCCAGCGATCGCGCCGGCCTGACCAGCGCGCAGTTGGCGACGGGCAAGCCGCGCCTGCTTAACATTTTCGCGAGTTGGTGCGTCCCCTGCGCTGCCGAAGCGCCACAATTGATGGCGCTCAAGCAGGCGGGCGTGGAGATCGACGCCATCGCCATCCGCGACGCGCGGCCCGATGTTGACGCTTTCCTCAGCCGTTGGGGCAACCCCTATACGCGGATCGGCCTGGATGCCCGCTCCGGTGTCCAGATCGCGCTGGGTTCTTCGGGCGTGCCCGAAACCTTCGTGATCGACGGGCAGGGGCACATCGCCCACCAGCATATCGGCGACATTCGCGAGGATGATGTTCCTAAATTGCTGGCCCTGCTGGAACGGGCGAAATGATGCGTATCCTTGCTTTTCTGGCGCTGCTGCTGGCGGTTCCCGTTCATGCCCAGACCGCGCTGCCGCCTGCGCTCTATGCAGACCGCCAGATTGCGGACCCCGCGTTGGAGAAGAAGGCGAGCGAGTTGATGGCCACCATCCGCTGCCTCACCTGCCAGAGCCAGTCCATCGCCGACAGCAATGCCAGCATGGCGGGTGATATGCGATCGGAAATCCGCCAGCGGATCATGGCCGGTGAAAGTCCCGAGCATATTCGCGGCTGGCTGATCGAACGCTATGGCGACTGGGTAAGCTATCAGCCGACCGCAGCGCCGATCCTCTGGCCGCTCTGGGCTGCGCCCTTGTTGCTACTGGCACTCGGCGCCTTCCTGATGCGCGGGCGCCTCAAGCGTGGGGAGAAACGCTGATGGGCTGGGTCATTGTCATCACTCTCGCGCTACTCCTGCTGGCCGCCATGCTGCTGATCGGTCGGCTGCCGCGCACCGCATGGGAGATGACAGCCGCGGCACTCCTGCTCGGCCTTGCTGGTTATGCGTGGCAGGGCAATCCAGCCTTGCGTGGATCGCCTCGCGTGGCGGAGAAGGCTGTCGTTCCGTTCGACGAAGATATGGCCAAGCAGCGCCGCGGCCTTGCCGATCGCTATGGCCCGGCGGCCCAATGGCTGGTGATGTCGGACGGCTATGGTCGCCGGGGCCAGACGAAGGAAGCGGCCAACGTCCTCCTGTCCGGCCTCAAACAGACGCCGGGCGACGCCAATCTGTGGCTGGGCATCGGCAACGCGCTCGTCGCACATGGCGGCGGGATGCTTTCGCCGGGCGCCGACTATGCCTATCGTCAGGCCGCACGGCTGGCCCCGGAGGCGCCTGCACCCCGCTATTTCTATGGATTGGCGCTGGCGCAGGCCGGGCAATTGCAGGCGGCGCGCGATCAATGGGCGCCGCTGGCTGCCAGCGCACCCGACGATAGCGAGATCAAGGGCCAGTTGGAGGCCAATATCGCCCGTATCGACGCGATGCTGTCGGGGCGCGGCCCCGTGCTGCAATGACGCACCGCAATATCATCAGGCCGAACGCCTGAGTCGCGCGATTGCGCGGTCCATCCACCCATGATAGGGCGCGGCGGTTTGCAGGGTCGATCAAATATAGGGGGTCGGCTATCCTTCATGGGTGTTTGCGCCATCATGACCTTCCGGTATTTCCAGCATGACTGACCATGTGGTCGGAGGCACGCCGTCTGCCGATGGCGATGAGGAAGGTCACGGCCACGGTCGGCAGAAGGCGACGGCCAAGCTGGTCGTTGGCGCCGTCGGCATCGTCTTTGGCGATATCGGCACCAGCCCGCTCTATGCCTTTAGGGAAACCTTCGCCGGGCATCATCATCTCGACCTCGATCCCGCCCATATCATGGGTGTCATCAGTCTGATGTTCTGGTCGATGATGCTGGTCGTGACGCTGAAATATGTCACCATCATCATGCGCGCGGACAATAAGGGAGAGGGCGGCAGCCTGGCCCTGCTGGCACTGATAAACGGTACGACGAAGACGCCGCGCTGGTCGTCGGGCATCATTCTGCTGGGCGTATTTGCAACCGCGCTCTTCTATGGCGACTCGATGATTACCCCGGCCGTGTCGGTGCTGTCGGCGGTTGAGGGGCTTGCGGTCTATAATGAAGATTTGGCACCCATCATCCTGCCGGCTGCCGTCATCATTCTGCTGGGCCTTTTCTGGATACAGGGGCTGGGGACCAACAAGGTCGCTACGCTCTTTGGCCCGATCATGCTGCTCTATTTCATCACGATCGCGGCGCTGGGTGTTATCAGCATCGCCCAGACGCCTGGCATTTTGGTGGCGCTGAACCCTTATTGGGCGGCGATGTTCTTCCTGTCCGATCCGCTGCCCGCCTTCCTGGCGCTTGGCTCGGTCGTGCTGGCGGTGACGGGTGCAGAGGCGCTCTATGCCGACATGGGACATTTCGGCCGCAGCCCGATCCGCGTATCGTGGCTGGCCTTCGTGCTCCCGGCGCTGATGATGAACTATATGGGGCAGGGCGCGCTACTGTTTCGGGAAGGCGCGGCCGCGCTGCACAGCCCCTTCTACAACCTGGCTCCACAATGGGCGCAACTGCCGCTGATCGGACTGGCGACGCTGGCCGCGATCATTGCGTCGCAGGCGGTGATCTCCGGTGCTTTCTCCGTCACGCAGCAGGCGATCCAACTGGGCTTCATGCCGCGCCTGCGGATCGAACATACCAGCGCCTCGACCGCCGGTCAGATCTACATTCCCCTCATCAACTGGGGGCTGATGATCATGGTCATCCTGCTGGTGCTTGTGTTCCAGACGTCGTCCAACCTGACCGCCGCTTACGGCATCGCGGTGACGGGTGCGATGTTCATCGACAATGTGCTGTTGACGGTCGTGATCTATCGTTTGTGGAACTGGCGCTGGTATTATGCCGTGCCGGTGCTCGCGGTATTCTACATCGTCGACGGTGCATATCTCGCCGCCAACCTGACCAAAGTGCCCGACGGCGGCTGGTTCCCGCTGCTGATTGGCTTCATCGTCTTCACCCTGCTCACCACCTGGTCGCGCGGGCGCAAGCTGATGCAGGACCGGATGCGCGAATCGGCGATGCCCATCCCCGTCTTCGTCGCCTCTGCTGCCAACAGCGCAGTGCGCGTGCCGGGCACGGCGGTCTTCATGACCTCCAGCCCGGATGGAGTGCCCCATGCGCTGCTGCACAACCTCAAGCACAACAAGGTGCTGCACGAGCGCGTGATCCTGCTGACGGTCAAGATCAAGGATGTGCCCGTGGTCGAGGATGATGGCCGTTGTCGGCTGGAGGATCTGGGCAAGGGCTTCTTCCGCCTCGTCCTGCAATATGGCTTTATGCAGGAACCGGATGTGCCCGCCGCGCTCAAGAATGTGACGGGCTGCGGCCATGGCTTCAAGATGATGGACACCAGTTTCTTCCTGGCGCGCCAGACATTGTTACCTTCGGCAAACCCCGGAATGCCGCTATGGCGTGAGAAGATTTTCGCCTGGATGCTGCGGAACGCGGAAAGCGCGATGGAGTTTTTCCGCCTGCCAACCAACCGCGTGGTGGAATTGGGCAGTCAGGTCGAGATTTAACCGACTAATGAAAAGGGCGCGGCATCGCTGCCGCACCCATCTTGCTTTCAAAACGATGGCTTCACGCCGCGTCGCGATCGTCCTTGGCGTTGATGCCTACCACCTGACCGCCGTTGATGGCGATCTTTTTGGGCTTCATCGCCTCGGGCACCTCGCGCAGCAAGTCGATGGTCAGCAGGCCATCGGCGAGATCCGCCTTTTCGACGCGCACGAAGTCCGCGAGTTCGAACCGGCGCTCAAAACTGCGATTGGCGATGCCGACATGCAGAAATTTGGCGCGATCATTGGCGCCCACCTCATCCTTGCGGCCCGTCACCTGAAGCAGGTTCTGCTGCGCGGTGATGTCGATCTCGTCAGTGCGGAAGCCCGCGATGGCCAACGTTACCCGATAACGGTCCTCGGACAGGCGTTCGATATTGAAGGGGGGATAGTTGTCGGCCTGCTGCAACCGGGCGTTATTCTCGATCAGGTCGAACAAACGATCGAAGCCCACGGTCGAGCGGCGATAGGGGGTAAGGTCAAAACCACGCATTGTCATAATCTCCAAAAGAGCAAAATGAACAGCCGGACCCATCATGGCATCCGGCGATACTCGTGTCCGACCCCATCTGGCGGCCGAACGCTCTTGATATGGATGGAGATTATGGAGTTTCAAGATTGTAGAGTTGCGGACTGTAACGAAAAGTACCCGAACCGCGTATGATTGCGATCCGGGTACTAATGGACGATTGCTCGTCTCCCCCTTGGTCCTGCCTCAACCATTTCTCAGCCCCCTAAGCTCGAAACGGGAAGCAGTATCCCTGAACCACGGCCTTTACCTGTGCTTCGACACTTTCGATATGCTCAGGGCGGGGCGGTGTCACGGCCAGAATTGCCCCGCCGTGATTTTGCGGTTGTCCCTGTGTCATCGCTGCAACAATTCAGCATTGTCCGCACACCCTTGCCGTTCAGCTTTGCCCTGCTAGAGCAGCCATGCAGGGACAAGTGAAAGGCCCGATCCAGCCCCATGATTCTCAATCGATACGAACGCATGATCGCCAAGCGATACCTGCTACCCGGCAAGGGAGAGGGCTTCATTTTCCTGGTGGCGGGCATCAGCCTGGCCGCCGTGATGCTGGGCGTCGCCGCCCTCATCATCGTCATGAGCGTGATGAACGGCTTTCGCGCCGAACTGTTCGACAAGATTGTGGGCCTTAACGGTCATGCAGTGGTCCAGGGCTATGGCGGGCGCCTGCCCGACTGGCGCGACGTTCTGAAGGAGGCCAAGGCAACTCCCGGCGTCACCAGCGCCACCCCGCTGATCGAGCAGCCGTTGCTGGGCAATTACAAAGGTCGGGTTGAGGCGGTACTGGTGCGCGGCATGACCGTGCCCGACATCCGCGCCAACCCCACGCTGCAGGGCAAGGTAGTTGCGGGCAAGCTGAATGACCTGACCGCCAACAGTGGCAAGATCGCGATTGGCGTCCGGCTGGCGGAAAATCTGGGCATCCAGGTGGGAGACAGCCTGTCCATCATCAACCCCGCCGGGCGCGCCACCCCCTTCGGCACAGTGCCGCGAGAGGTCAGCTATCAGGTGGCGGCGATATTCGAGGTCGGCGTCTATGACTATGACAAAGCCTTTGTCGTTATGCCGATGGAAGACGCGCAGACGCTGCTTCTGCTCGGCGATATCGTCGGCATGATCGAGGTGGAGACGGTAAATGCCGACAAGGTAGGCGAAATTCTTCAGCCTTTGGCCGCCAGGGTCGCGGGCCGTGCCGTGGTGCAGGACTGGCGGCAGATGAATGCATCGCTGTTCGAGGCGCTGGCCGTGGAGAGGGTGGCGATGTTCGTCGTCCTGTCGATCATCGTCCTTGTCGCCGTGTTCAACATCCTCTCCTCTCTCATCATGCTGGTCCGCGCCAAGACCCGCGACATCGCCATATTGCGGACGATGGGTGCCTCGCGCGGCGGGCTGGTCAAGATCTTCATGACAGTCGGTGTCACCATCGGCACGCTGGGCATGGTTGCGGGGCTGGCGCTGGGCTTCACCTTTCTGTTCTTCCGTCAGGGGATCGTGAATGCGATCCAGTTCGTGACGGGGCAGAATTTGTGGGATCCCTCGATCCGCTTCCTGACCGAATTGCCATCAAAGGCCGATCCGGTGGAAATCACCACCATCTGCCTGATGGCGTTAGTCTTCAGCTTCCTCGCCACCCTCTATCCGGCCTTCAAGGCCGCCAATACCGATCCGGTTCAGGTGCTGCGCTATGAATGATATCCTGCAAGTAAAGGGCCTGACCCGCAGCTTCACCCAGGGCGGTGTCACCATTGACGTATTGTGTGGCGTGGACCTGACCGTGGGGCAGGGCGAGATCGTCGCATTGCTCGGCCCGTCCGGCTCGGGTAAATCGACCCTGCTTCAGGCAGTCGGCTTGCTGGAGGGCGGCTTTGACGGCTCGATCAGGATCGAGGGGGAGGAGGCCGCGCGCCTCGACAATGATGGTCGCACGCGCCTGCGCCGCGATTCACTGGGCTTTGTCTATCAGTTCCACCATCTGTTGCCGGATTTTAACGCGACTGAGAATGTCGTGCTGCCGCAGGTGATCCGCGACGTAACGATGGACCAAGCGGTTGCCCGCGCCCAATCCCTGCTGTCGTCCCTTGGTCTTGGCCACCGCCTCGACCACCGCCCCAGCCAGCTATCGGGCGGCGAGCAGCAGCGGGTCGCCGTCGCCCGCGCGCTGGCCAATCGCCCAGCCCTGGTGCTGGCCGATGAACCCACGGGCAATCTGGACGAGCGCACCGCCGACGTCGTTCTGGCCGAGTTCCTTCGCCTCGTGCGCGAAGAAGGCTCGGCCGCACTGGTCGCCACCCATAATGAACGGCTCGCCCAGAAGATGGACCGGGTGGTCCGCCTGCACGAAGGCGTGTTGGCCTAGCGAAGCGATTTCAAGTCAGTTGAGTTCAACTGACTTGAAATCGCGAAAACACATTAATTTTTCGCCAGCGCGGCCAGCTTGTCCGGGCCGATCGCGTTCACCGCAGCCTTGAGTTCGTCAACCTTGGCGACCTTCCCACTCGCTTCGATCATGAAACGATTGGCGAGCGTCGTCATATACTTGCCCTCGCGGCTTTCCTTGTCCCATTGTTCGCTGACGATACGCCCATCGACGGTCTGGGTCCGCTCATAGCCAGTCGCGGTTTCCTTGTTCGACTGGACATTGAGCGCTGCGCCCAGCCCGGCGAAAGCGCCCGCAATGGCCATGTCTGTCACTTCGACCCGCAGATTGTCATCTCCAGCTTCGTAGCGGGCGCTCGCATGGGCGCCCGCCGCCATGCTGCTGCTCTCAACCTCGGTCCGCGCGAAACGGCCGATGTTGGCGGGGAGCAGCGCCTGAAGGGTCGCGGCGGGAATGGCGGTTGACTCTCCCGACTTGGTCGCATTTTCCATCTTCTTGGCGGCGACTTCCATTTGCGCGCTGGCGGCGCTCAACTTGCCAAGATCGACCTTGCCCATGCCGGGCACCGTCATTTCCCCCTCGATCTTGTCTTCATAGCCGCTGCCCAGATTGACGAACGACGCTGTGATCGCGCCGATGACTGCACCGACTAGCAGAAAAAGCACGATGCTCGCGACGATGGTGGAGATCAGATAGGGCATGACCTTCTGCTCCGGCGTCTTCATCAGCACCGGCAGACCCGTGTACAGCAGAAAGAAGCTGTAGAGGCTGACGATCGCCAGAAAACCTAGCGACGGGATCAGGAAAAATATGCCCGCCAGCCAGGCTGCGGTCGAGGAATAGATGACCAGCTTGAAGGCGTTGGCCTTGTTCGCGACGCTGTTGAAAGTCGGCGCCAGCGCATTGACGATCAGCGCCAGGATGAAAATCCCAACCAACGACAGGCCATAGCTGATGATCGCCTGGATCAGAGCGCCAACGAGTGAGGGGCGATAGGTGACGCCCAGCGCACCAAAGCCGAACAGTTGCCCGCCTATCAACTGGCAGACCGGCCCGATTGCCGCCAAAATCATGGCATAGCCGGTGAACAGTTCCTTGGTGGTGCGCGGCTCGGCCTCCACGACTGGCCACTCTTCCTTGGGGCGGATGATGATTGCCTTGGCGCGGTGGGTCAGCGTGCGCTCGCTCGAAATCGGATCTCCCGGTGTCATTCCAGTCCTCCCTGTCAGTCCCCTTGGACGACCCTTCATGCCACGCCAGGTCTAGCGAATCCATCGGCCGAGTGAGGGGAGCCGATTGCGTCATAAAAATGCCGCCAACACCCTTCCCAGAATCGGTCCCGCCGGGCTATCCTGCCCTCATGCCTCATGCTTCGTTCGTCCCGCTTCGCGTCTTTTCCTGTTATACGATGCTGGACGGAGCGATCGAGCCGAAGGCGATCGCCAAACAGGCGAAGGCGCTGGGCTTTCCCGCCGCCGCGCTGACCGACCGTAACGGCCTTTACGCGTCGATGGCCTTTTCCGATGCCTGCAAGGGGGAGGGGGTCCAGCCGATTGTCGGCGCCATGCTGGGCGTTTTGCGGCCCGACCGCCCCGCCAATGCGCCGCCCGTCCATGACTGGATCGCTCTCTATGCGCAGGATATGCGTGGCTATGACAATCTCTGCGCGCTGGTATCGACGGCGCATCTCGACCGGCCGATCGAACAGCAAGCCCATGTCGACATGGACTGGCTCGTCGGACGCACCGATGGCCTGATCGCGCTCACCGCAGGCGGGGAGGGCGCGCTTGCCCGCCTTTATGGGGAGGATCAGCCCGATGCCGCTCTGGCCTATGCCGACCGGCTACAGGCGCTGTTCCCTGATCGCCTCTATGTCGAAATTTGCCGCCGCCTCGATCCGATCGAGGGCAAGGCGGAGCCGCATCTGCTCGACCTTGCTTATGCCCGTAACCTGCCAATCGTTGCGACCAACCCCACCTGCTTCACCGAACCGCATTTCCATGAGGCGCATGATGTGATGCTCTGCATCGCCGACAGCGCTTATGTCGAAACCGCCGATCGCCGAACCAGTTCGCCCGATGCGTGGATGAAGCCAGCGGCGGAAATGAAGCGTCTGTTCGACGATCTGCCCGAGGCGCTGGCGAACACGCTGGTCGTCGCCCAGCGCTGCGCCGTCGCCGCGCCCAAGCGTAAGCCGATCCTCCCCAGCCTCGCCGGTGATATCGAGGGTGAAGCGCGGATGCTGCGCGATCAAGCGAGCGCCGGGCTGGACGCGCGGCTCGAAAAAATGGGGGTGACTGACGAGGCGGCGCGCGCGCCCTATCTGGAACGGCTGAAGTTCGAGACGGACATCATCATCCAGATGGGCTTTCCCGGTTACTTCCTGATCGTGGCCGACTTCATCAAATGGGCGAAGGACCACGACATTCCCGTGGGGCCGGGCCGTGGATCGGGCGCAGGCTCGGTTGTCGCCTGGGCGCTGACAATCACCGATCTCGATCCTTTGCAACTGGGACTGCTGTTCGAACGCTTTCTGAACCCGGAACGCGTGTCGATGCCCGACTTCGACATCGACTTCTGCGAAACCCGGCGTGGCGAAGTGATCCGCTACGTCCAGCAGAAATATGGGTCGGACCATGTGGCACAGATCATCACCTTCGGTAAGCTGAAGGCCCGCGCCGTGCTCAAGGACACCGGACGCGTGCTCCAGATGAGCTATGGGCAGGTCGATCGGCTTGCCAAGCTGATCCCCAACCACCCGACCGATCCCTGGACGCTGGACCGGTCGCTGAACGGCGTTGCGGAGTTTCGCGCCGAATATGACAATGACGCGCAGGTCCGCCGCCTGATCGACTATGCGATGAAACTGGAGGGGTTGCCGCGCCACAGTTCCACCCACGCGGCGGGTGTGGTCATCGGCGACCGTCCGCTCTCGCAACTGGTGCCGCTCTATCGCGATCCGCGTTCTGACATGCCCGTTACGCAGTTCGACATGAAATATGTCGAGGGCGCGGGTCTGGTGAAGTTCGACTTTCTGGGCCTCAAAACCCTGTCGGTGCTACAAAAGGCCGTGCAATTGCTGGCCGCGCGCGGTGTCACGGTCGAGCTTGACACGCTGACATGGGACGACACTGGCGTCTATGACTTGCTCCAGCGCGGCGATACGGTCGGCGTCTTCCAGTTGGAATCCGAAGGGATGCGGAAGACGCTGGCCGCCGTGCGTCCGACCAATTTCGGCGACATCATCGCGCTGGTCTCGCTCTATCGTCCTGGCCCGATGGACAATATTCCGATGTTTGGCCGTCGCAAGAACGGTCAGGAAGAGATTGAATATCCACATATTCTTCTGAAACCGATCCTTGAAGAAACCTATGGTATCTTCGTCTATCAGGAACAGGTGATGCAGGCTGCGCAGATCCTCGCGGGCTACAGCCTTGGCGATGCCGACCTTCTGCGCCGCGCCATGGGCAAGAAGATCAAGGCGGAGATGGACGCCCAGCGCCAGCGCTTCGTCACCGGCTGCGCCGCCAGTAACATTCCAAAGGCCAAGGCGAACGAATTGTTCGACTTGATTGACAAGTTTGCGGGCTATGGTTTCAACAAGAGCCATGCTGCGGCCTACGCATTGCTCGCTTACCAGACCGCGTGGCTCAAGGCCCATTATCCAGCAGAATTTTACGCCGCATCAATGGCTTATGACATTCACCTCACAGATAAGCTCACCGTGTTTGTGGATGATATGCGCCGCATGGGCCTGCAATGTCTGGCGCCGGACATCAACCGCAGCGAGGCGGACTTTTCCGTCGAGCCGGTAGAAACCGACTCCGAAGACCCACGCCTGGGCTTTGCCGTGCGTTACGCGCTTGGTGGCCTCAAGGGCGTGGGCGAAAAGGCGATGGAACTGCTGGTCGCGGAACGGGACGGGAGCGGGCCGTTCCAATCGCTCGACGATTTCGCCGACCGTATCGAACCGCGCATGCTCAACCGTCGGCAGCTTGAAAGCCTCGCTGCCGCTGGGGGCTTCGATGGCATCAACCCTGACCGCGCGGGCGTCCATGCCGCCGCCGAAACCATCCTCAGCGTCGCGTCCAGTGCCGCCGAAGCGCGGGAAAGCGGGCAGGGCGGGCTGTTTGGAGAGGTCGAGACGACCCACGCCGATGTCCGCATCCCGCCGCATCAGGCTTGGTCCACTTCCGACCGCATGGCGCAGGAAAAGGACGCGTTCGGTTTCTATTTCTCCGCCCATCCGGTCGATCGCTATCGCCATATCGCTGATGCCAAGGGCGCGAAAAGCTATGGCGCCATCTGCGCGCAGCCCATGGGTGTTCCCAATGCGGATGGGCGCGTCATGGGCGTCATGGCCGCGATGGTGGAGGATGTGCGCTGGCGCGATACACGACGCGGTGGCCGCTATGTCGCGGCGACCTTCTCCGACAGCAGCGGCCAGTTTCAGGCCAGTTGCTTCGAAGAAGAAGCATGCAAGATGATCGACGCCATGGCGAGCGAGGGGGGGTGCGCGTTGCTGTCCGTCGAACTGGATCGCCAGCCGGGTGAGGAAACGCCGCGCGTCACCATTCGCGGCGTCCAGCCCTTCCGCCAACTCGCCAATGCCTCACGCATGGAACTGGTGATCGACGTCATGGAGGTCAGTGCAATCCGCCCACTCGCCGACCTGCTTTCACAGAGCCGCGGCGGTCGCAGCGAGGCTTTCCTACGCGCCTGCGCGCCCGATGGTAAGGCTGTGCGGATTTTCCTGGGCGATGACTTCACGATCGACGCGGATCAGGTGGAGGCCATCGCGACCATGAATCACGTCGCCATCCACTATTTCGAACCAATCCCCCCGCAGCAGGATGGGTACAGGGCACGAACCCGGCGTGGGGGGATGCGCTTGGTGGCCGGATAGTCCTTCTTCTGGCGGCTAACGACCAAGTGTGGAGTTCATGGTCGGTCAGCCGAGCCCAATAACAATTTAATCTAATCGACATTCCAGTTTAGCTCGTTCTGGGGTCAAATGTAACGACCGCTTGTCACCCATAACGAACGTCCCGTAACAACAAGCCCACCGCTACAATCCTGCCACCAGCCCGTCGATCGCGCCCTGTAAAATATAGCTCGCCGCCAGCTTGTCCACCAGCACGTCGCGCCGCGCGCGGCTTGCATCCGCCTCCAGCAGCGTCCGTGTCACCGCCTGCGTCGACCACCGTTCGTCCCACAACAGGATCGGCAGGCCAAGGTCCGCCAGATTGCGCGCAAAGGCCCGTGAGGACTGGCTGCGTGGGGACTCGCTACCGTCCAGATTGAAGGGCAGGCCGACGACGATCCCCTTCACAAATTGTTCGGCGATGAAGGCTGCCAATATCGCCTTGTCCTTGGTGAACTTGCCGCGATTGATCGTGTGCGCGGGGCTGGCGATCGACCAGCCCGCATCGCACAGGGCAAGGCCAATGGTCTTGGTCCCCACGTCCAGCCCGATCAGCCGCCCCCCTTCGGGCAGCACCGCGCGAAAGGCGACCCGGTCGGCCGTTACGAGGGACTTGTCCTGCGGGATCACGACTTCAGAAATACGCCAAGCCTTTCCTTCGCATCCGTCCGCACATTCCCCCAGAACAGGCTGTAATCATAGACATGATAGTTGTTGCCCGGCAGCGTATACGGGCCCATGTCGACGGGTTCGCCGATCATCAGCACGCCGCTGGTGTCGCATCGCGCGGGTACGATGCCTTCGACCAAAGTTGTCGGCTTGGTTTCGTCCTTGCTGTTCAACGTGCCGCGATTGGCGCTCGCCGGTGCCGCGCCGTTGAAGGTGCCGGTAATCGGGTTGGTGCAAAGCATATGCGTGCCCTTGCGCGGTTTGCCGGCAAGGCCCGCCCCTTTCTCGAACGTCTCCACCACCGGGGACGGATCGGCAGGCTCTGCATAGCTTTGCCAGCCGACGATACAATGTGCCTGCTTTGGCCCAGCGCAGGCGGGCAGGCCCAGCGCGGGCAGATCCGCCTCGACCGAGATCGGCCAGCCCACGGCATAGACCGCCGCGATTCTGTCGGCCAGCGGCATGCCCGCGATCCGTTCACGCAACAGGCGCAGCAGATGCGCCGTCCCCTGGCTATGCCCGGCGAGCAGGATAGGCCCGGTCGGATTGGCTTTCAGGAACGCATCGAAGGCCTGGGTGACGTCGCGATAGGCGATATCCAAGGCCTTGGCCTTTTCCGGCTTGTCGGTCAGGAAGACGCCATAATTGGCCTGGCGATAGCGGGGCGCCCAGATCGGCCCGACGCCGTTAAATGCACTCGCCTGCGCGCGCACCAGTCGCTGCGCGGTGGTCAGCGCTTCCTTGTCACCCAGCGCCATGTTCCAGTGCGCGTCGCCAAATGTGGTGATGTAGGAGGTGGGGTGGATGAAGAAGACCGGTGCTTGGACCGGGGCGGGCGCATCCTTGAATCCGGCGGGCTGCCAAAGCGCGGGATTGTCTTTCACGATGTCGGGCCGCGCGATCCACATCTTGGGGTCGGCATAGGCGTTGGCGGGCAGCGGCGGCACTTGCACAAAGGCTTCGCGCGGGACCATCACCAGCCGGATGAGCTGCATCCCCCAGATGCGATAGGCCAGCAATGCCGCGATCACCAACACGATCAATCCGGCAATCAGATACAGGAACTTGCGAGCCAAGGCGCTCTCCGTCAGTGGCATGGGTTCGCGCACACCCCTGCGCGCTCGTGCAGATGTCTGACCCAAGCGGCAAAGGGTTGCAAGTGTCGCGTGATCTATGCCTCTTCAGGCAGCAAAGCGCTTGAAGCGGCGATGTGCCAATGCTAGCGGCATGCGCCATGTCGATAGACCTTCAAACCGTAAAGAAGATCGCCAGCCTCTCGCGGATTTCCGTGACTGAGGATGAGGCGCAGGCGATGGTGCCGGAACTCAACAACATCCTTGGCTGGGTGGAGCAATTGGGCGAGGTGGATGTGACCGGCGTAGAGCCGATGACCGCCGTCATCCCCAACCATCTGCGCCTGCGCGACGATGTCGTCACCGACGGCAATATCCGCGACAGAGTGCTGGCCAATGCCCCGCAAGCCGAACATGGCTTTTTCGCGGTGCCCAAGGTGATCGAATAATGACCGACCTGACCAACCTGACCGTCGCCGAAATCCGCGACGGCTTCCGCGCCGGCGACTTTTCCGCCCGCGAAGTGGCCGAGGGATTCAATGCCAATGTCGCCGCCGCAAAGGCGCTGAACGCCTTCATCGTCGAAACGCCTGAGAAGGCGCTCGAAGCTGCCGATGCCGCCGACGCGGATCGGGCTGCGGGCATGCTCAAGCCGCTGTCGGGCATTCCCATCGGCATGAAGGATCTCTTCTGCACCGAAGGCACCCAGACCACCGCCGCGTCGCACATGCTGGAAGGCTTTGTGCCGACCTATGAATCGACCGTATCGGGCAAGCTATGGGCTGCGGGCGCAGGAATGCTGGGTAAGCTGAACCTTGATCAGTTCGCCATGGGCTCGTCCAACGAAACCAGCTATTTCGGCAATGTCATCTCGCCCTGGAAACGGGGTGATGGCGACAATGCGGCGCTGGCGCCCGGCGGTTCGTCGGGCGGCAGTTCGTCGGCCATCTCCGCGCGGCTCTGCCCGGCGGCGACCGGCACGGATACCGGTGGTTCGATCCGCCAGCCCGCCAGCTTCGTTGGCATTTCCGGCATCAAGCCTACCTATGGCCGCTGCTCGCGCTGGGGCGTCGTCGCCTTCGCCTCGTCGCTCGATCAGGCTGGGCCGATGGCGCGCACGATCCGCGACAACGCCATCATGCTTGAAAATATGGCGGGCTTTGATCCGAAGGATGCAACTTCACTCGATCTCGCCGTGCCGCAGTGGGAAGCGGGCCTGTCCAGCAACCTTGCTGGCAAGACCATCGGCATTCCCAAGGAATATCGGGTCGACGGAATGCCCGCCGAGATTGAGGCGCTGTGGGAAAAGGGTATCGCCTTCCTGAAGGATGCTGGTGCTGATGTGGTCGAGGTTTCGCTGCCGCATACGAAGTACGCGCTGCCGACCTATTATATCATCGCCCCGGCCGAAGCCTCGTCCAACCTCGCCCGCTATGACGGCGTGCGCTACGGCCAGCGCGACCTGCCCGATGGCGCAGGCTTGCAGGATATGTATGCCGCCACCCGCGCCGCCGGTTTCGGACCAGAGGTAAAGCGCCGCATCATGATGGGCACCTATGTGCTGTCAGCGGGCTTCTACGACGCCTATTATACGCAGGCACAGAAGGTCCGCACGCTCATCTCCCGCGATTTCGACCGGGCATTCGAAAAGTGCGACCTGCTCCTCACCCCGACCGCGCCCTCCGCGGCGTTCGCTCTGGGCGAGAAGCAGGCCGATCCGCTGGCCATGTATCTGAACGATGTCTTCACCGTCCCCGCGTCGCTGGCAGGCCTGCCCGCCATGTCGGTGCCCGGCGGCCTTGACGCCCAGGGGCTGCCGCTGGGTCTTCAGATCATCGGCAAGGCGCTGGACGAGCAAAGCGTGCTGAACGCGGGCCTCGCCATCGAGGAACGCGCTGGGTTCACGGCGCGACCGGATAAGTGGTGGTGATGATGAACCTATCCACTGCTGGGGAGTGGATAGCTTGGGCAGGGATAGTTCTCCCGCTCGCCGCCTTGGCATGGTCGGCAGTGTTTTATACGCTGGCGCGTCGCCGGGAAGTTCAACACCAGGAATATCAGCGCTTCTTCCAGATCATGGATCATCTTGGTCTGTCGGGTGCCAGTATCGCCTCCAAAATGGCCGCAGCATATGAGCTTCGAAAATATCCAGAATATACGGATGTTATCGTGAACATCTGCGAAAAGGCGCAAATAGAAGGCGTTGCCGCAGATATGCTAAAAGAAGAAATGCTTGCAACAGCCCAATATCTGAAAGCATTGAAATGACTGAATCAACCTATCGCATCCAGGGTGCCACCGGCGAGTGGGAGGTCGTGATCGGCCTGGAGGTCCACGCCCAGATCACCACCAATGCCAAGCTCTTTTCGGGCGCGGCCACGGCGTTCGGTGCAGAGCCGAACACGCAGGTCAGCCTGGTGGACGCGGCCATGCCCGGCATGTTGCCCGTGCCCAATCGGGAGTGCATCCGTCAGGCGGTTCGCACCGGCATGGCGATCGACGCGCAGATCAATCGCTGGTCGCGCTTCGACCGCAAAAACTACTTCTACGCCGATCTGCCGCAGGGCTATCAGATCAGCCAGCTTTATCACCCGCTGGTGGGCGAGGGGCAGATCGAGGTGACGCTGGACGAGAAGAACCCCGACAGTGCGACCAAGATCATCGGCGTTGAGCGTATCCATGTCGAGCAGGACGCGGGCAAGTTGATGCACGACCAGCATCCTACCCGCTCCTATGTCGATCTAAACCGCTCAGGCGTGGCGCTGATGGAAATCGTCAGCCGTCCCGACATGCGTTCTCCCGCAGAAGCAGGGGCTTATCTGCGCAAGTTGAGGGCGATCCTGCGCTATGTCGGTTCGTGCGACGGCAATATGGAGGAAGGCTCCATGCGCGCCGACGTTAACGTCTCGGTCCGCAAGCCTGGTGAAGAACTCGGCACCCGCACGGAGACCAAGAACGTCAACTCGGTCCGTTTCGTCATGGCGACGATCGAGCATGAGGCAAGCCGTCAGGTCGATGTGATCGAGGCCGGTGGCAGGATCGTGCAGGAAACCCGCCTCTACGACCCGGACAAGAATGAAACCCGCTCGATGCGGTCGAAGGAAGATGCGCACGATTATCGCTACTTCCCCGATCCCGATCTGCTGCCGTTGGAACTGGACGACGCCTTCCTTGCGGAATGCCGAACCTCGCTCCCCGAACTGCCCGATGCCAAGCGGCACCGCTACGAAACGGCGCTGGGCCTGTCGGCCTACAACGCCGCGGTCCTGACGGCAGAGGCAGAGACGGCTCGCTGGTTTGAAGCACTGCTATCCGAAAGCGCGCTGGCACAGAAGAAGAGTGAAGGCGAAGTAGCCAAGGCCGCCGCCAACTGGTTGCTGTCCGACCTCTATGGCGCGCTCAACCGGCTTGGCAAAAGCCTTGAGGAAAGCCCGGCAAGCCCTTCGCAGGCCGCCGAATTGCTGGCGCTGGTCGCGGATGGCACCCTCTCAGGCACGCTAGCCAAGCAGGTGTTCGAGATCATGCTGGAAACCGGCGATGCACCAAGCAAGATCGTCGAGGAAAAGGGCCTTAAGCAGACCAGCGACACCGGCGCGATCGAGGTGGTGGTCGCCAAGATCCTGGCCGATAATGGCGACAAGGTCGAACAATATCGCGGCGGCAAGGAGGCGCTGTTCGGCTTCTTCGTCGGTCAGACGATGAAGGCGATGGCTGGCAAGGCGAACCCCAAGGTCGTGAACGAACTGGTGAAGAAGGCGCTGGGCTGATCCTCGCCGAAGTTAGCTGATGATATAAGGAGGCGGTCTAACGGCCGCCTCTTTTCGTTTAGAGCGTCCAGCTCTCTCCATCATTTACTGCGGTATAGCCCGATCCAAAGGCCAAATTCGTCCTTTGGTGTGAGGCAGGGAAGTAAAACAAAAAAGGGCGCGACCGGGGGACGGTCGCGCCCTTTCCTGTTGGTGCCATGACGCCCTGGGGGGAGGGCTGTGGTCATGGCTGACTGGCGGGCCAGGGAGGGTCTTGGGATAGCCCGCCAATTCAGTGTTTAGACGTCACAGGATGAAGTTAACCGTCGCCCTAAATGCGATCGCCACATGATTTTGTTGTTCTTCCGCGCTGAATTCGCCGCCGACCCGGAAAGTGTCGGTGCCACCGATCAGGCGCGCACGGCCGGTCCAGCCATTGGTCCGTTCCTCGGCCACCAGCGTGAAGTCGTCGCCATCCTTGAAATGCGCGATAGTGTTGCCCAGCGACCCGCCGACGATCTGGCGACGCCCGCCCTCCAACTCCACACGGAACCAGCCATCCGCACGGTTGAGGCTGCCCATGTCATAGGCGGCGGTCAGCGTGCCGTTGGCGGTCAACTCGTCGCTGGTGCGCCCGTCCACGGTCAGGTTGAAGGCATCGCCGCCGCCCGTTTCGGCATAGCCGCTTTCCTTCAGGCGGTAATAGTCGATCCCGATTGCCGGACGCAGGCTGAACCGGCCAAAGCTCTTCTCATAGGATGCGCCAGCGGTGGCCGAATAGAGCTTGCCTGACCAGTCGCCTTCCGCCGTTCGTGTTGCGGCGCTGGTGATGAACCGTCGTGTGCCGCCAAAGTCGATCGTCGCTGCCGATACCCGTGCAAAACCCTGGAGCGGACCCCATTGGCCGCGCCAGTGGGCCGCCAGCTCGAACTGGTCGGAATCGACCGCGCTGTTGGACCCGCCGCTGGAGTCATTGCCGTGAATATAGGCGAGCGACGCTCCAAATGCGCCAATGTCGGTCAGATATTCGGCCCCGCCCGACGCGCCCCAGCCGGTGATGTCGTAGGAGGCGGTGCTTCCCACGCTCTTGGCGCTGCCAAAAGCGATCTGGTTGAGCCAGAAGCCGAGCCGGCCATCCTGCGTGCGAGCCATGCCGCCCGGATCGCTGAGGATGCGCGCGGTTGCCCGAGAACCGGACGTCACGGCCTCGAACGTGCCACCCGCATGATCCGGCAGCATCTGGCGCAGAGCGCTGTTCAATGTGGCGCCATCGGCAACCGACAGGAAAGTGTCGGCAATGGCGCTGTCATTGTCCAGCGCCGCGAAGATCGCGGGATAGGCTCGCGCGAGCGACCCGTTCAGGCCAAGGTCGGCGACGCTTTTTTCCGCAATCGATAATGTCACTTCGCCGGTCGATGCGTTGCTGGTGAGCGTACCCTTGAACATATAGGGCAATACCGCATTGCTCGACAGGTCGGGCGTGCCGCTCAGGGTGCCGGCCCGGACGATCACATAATCGCCTTCCGACCCGGACACCTGCGTCAGTGTCGCCTGAACCTTCGATCCGCTTGCAAAGCTGGCTGCACCCGCCACGTCATACAGGGTGTTCGTGCCCGTTGCGCCGTCGATATTGACGCCGATTGTCGACCCGGATGAAGCGGTCAGGGAGGACAATGCCAACGTCCCGCTGTTCGTTGCATTCAACGAACCGCCGTTCAGCACCAGCGCCATGCCGCCGCTGTTGGCTATAGACCCCGTCAGCGACGATGTGCCGCCCAGCGTCAGCGTGCCAGCGCCGCCGCCAAAATCGATGTTGCCCGTGATTTTCGCGCTGTCGGCCAGCGTCAGGTTGGAGTTGCCCGCGCCATAGTTGACGGCGCCGGTCAGGGCGGAAGTTCCCGACAGCGTGACGTTGTCATCGCCGCCGCCAAGGGCGACGTCGCCGATGATCGTGCCAGCCGATACGGCCAGTTGGTCATTGCCCGACCCAAGTCGAACGTCGCCGCTGATAGAGGGCGCGGCGGCGGTATCGGAGGCCAGAGCCTGTGTAATCGTCACGCCGCTGCTGTTGGCTGACAGGTCCAGCGCGACATTGGCGCCGGTCTTGCCGCCGCTCGCGGTGATCTTGCCGGTGTTGCTTACCGACGTGACGGTGCCCGACTGGTCGGCAATCGCGACGGCCGTGCCCTTCTCGCTGCTGAGCGCTGCGGCGCTGACTGTGCCGCTGATGGCGATGCTGTTCACATTCGCGCCGCTCTCGATCAGGAGGCCGCGTGCGACAGTCCCGTCCAGCGCGGAGCCGGCCCCACCTAGTGATCCGGAAACTGCGACCGCGCCGACATTGGCCCCGCTGCCGATCCGCACGGCGGTCGCATTGCTATCGAGCGAGGCAGCGGCAATGGCGCCGCGGACGTCCAGACCCTTGGCAATGGTCACGCCGCCGCCCAGTCCGCCGATCGACAGGCCAGTCGCGTTCACGCCCGCATAGACGCCGGAACCAACCATGCTGCCCCTGACGATTAGGCCATAGCCGGAGGTGTCCGCCGCAACAGCACCGATCGAAATGTCACGATCAGCCGCGCCGATTTCGACCGCAGGCGCGGCCCCATAGGAGGTAATGGACGATGTGCCTTCCGTCGCATCGGGCAGGCCGTCCTTGTCGACATCGGCATCGGTTTCGCTCAGCGTCGGCGGCGCATCAAAGATGATCCCGCCCGCGACATTGCCCGCGATCCGAACCGCCGGGCCGCCCTGTAGCAGGTCGTCGGCATCCAACTTGCTCACATCGGTCGGTGCGGTGGTGGAGCGATAGCCGGTGCTGACGATCGTTCCCTGAATCTTCAGCGCGCCGCCAATATCTCCCATCAGGGCTGCGCCAACGCTGTTTGCGCCGGCAACCGCCGTCGATCCGCGCAGTGTGACATCGCCCGTCACCGCATTAGCCAGAACGCCATAGCTGTTGTCGCCCACGACGCTGATGGTACCGCTGGTGCTGAGCGCACCGTTCAGGGGACCGTCCAGGCGAATCCCGGTCGACTGGTTGCCCTCGATCGTGATCGTGCCGCTGCTGGTCAGCGCGCCCGTATGCGCCGCGCCGGACTGCACCCAGATGCCGTTGCGGTTCGATCCCTTGGCGAACGGACCGTCTACATCGCCATCGCTGTCGGTGTCGGTCGCGGTATAATCCTCGTCCAGGGTGATGGTGCCGCTGTGGATGATGTCGCCGCTGGTGCCGGGCATGGCCAGGATGCCGGTCGCATTGTCGACGCCGGTCATCTTGATCGTGCCGGCGTTGCTGACCTTGTTGTTGCTGTTGATCGTGACGGCCGCGCCGCTGGTCAGGGTGATGGATCCTGCCGAACTGATGGTGATGTCGTCGGCGACCCCATTGGCCACGGTTGCGGTGGCGACCGGGGTCGTGGTTGCCGTGCTGATGGTGGTTTCGGCCGATGCTTCTCCCGCCGCCAACGCCACCAGAACGGAGGCCATGGCTGTGCAGGTCAGATAATGTCGCATGATGTCTCCTCTGCGGACCGCGCCTTTGCGCGTGCTGCGGAGGGGACGGCACGAGTCCCGGCTTTCCGTCAGCCTAAATGCCGCAGATCATCTCAAAATGCGAAATCGACACCCATCCTGACGGTTCTGGGGCGCAAAGGCGTGAAATAATCGCCCGTCAGATTGAACGGCGTGCCCAGTGCAAAACGGTTGCCGACCGTGTCCAGCAGGTTGGTCAGCGACAGCGTATAATTGACCGCGCCCCGTCGCAGGCTGGCCGACAGGGCGGTGTCGACATAATCGCCTTGCTCCTGACCGAAGATCGGACCAACGCCAAGGCGCGATTTCCCGACATAGCGGGCCGAAGCCGACAAACGAAATTGCCCCGTATCCCCAACCGGCAGTCGATAATCCGCCGCGATCCGGCCACCCAGATTGGCAACATTTGGCAGGCTGAGCGAGGAACCCTGATAATTGAGCAGGCGCACGAACTGCGCGGGCTGGCTAAGGCGGCTGTCGTTGTAGATGATGCTGCCGTCCAGCGTGAGCGATGACGTTGGCCGGATCGCCACACGCCCTTCCAGCGTATAGATGCGCCCGTTCCCGATATTGGCAGTCGTCGGCAGGCCCAGCCGGTCGGTGACGTCTGCCTGAATGTCCCGCCAGTCGGTGTAGGCGGCGTTCAGCGCGATCGCGAAGGGATCGCGACCCGCTACGCCCTTGCGCATCCCGACCTCCACCGTCGACATGCGGTCATTGTGGAACCGCTGGATACGCTGGTCGTCGACTGCCAGCCCGCCGGGGCGGAACCCCTGCTGGAACCGGGCATAGAGGGTGACGCCACCCAGCCTGTCGGTCAGCAGCGAGAAGGAGGGCAGGAACATCGTCTCGTTGCGATCGGCTTGCGCCTCCGCGCGGGCGAGTTCGCTGTCGGACAGGATGGCGATCGGATCAATCGCCCGTCCCTCCAGGCGGCTCAGCGTCAATCGTCCTCCCACTGTAGCGATCAGGCCGGGCAGCGGCTCGAAGGAGGCTTCGCCAAACAGCGTGGCTTCGCGCACCTCATTATGGACGCCGGTCGTCGGCGCGCGGCGGCCAAAGCCATATATGGGCACGCCCGGAATGATAGGGCTGGCCTGCGCCATGGCGGGTGTCGGCCCCAGATAGGTGAGCGATCGGCTGATGTCCGACGTGCTTTGCAGATAGGACGCGCCCAATATCCAGCCAAGTCCATTGTCCAGATCACGGACCAGCCGGTTCTCGGTCGAGAAAATGCCGACCCGGTTGCGCTGGCGGAACAGCGCCGGGACACCATCGGCCTGGGTGGCGTCATAGCTTTCGGACAGGACGTGCCGAACATAGCCGGTCGAGGAAACGAAGCGCAGGTCGTCCCAATGTTTCTCGATCCGCACATTGCCCAACAGATAGTCCGCATCATAGGGCTGCGCGATGCTGGACGCGCGGGACAGGTTACCGATGGACCGGCTTGCATATTGCGCATCGCGCCCTTCGATATGCTGGTAAACGCCGTTGAGGTCGATGGTCCAGTCGTCATCGGGCGCAATGCGCAGTGTCGCGCGACCGCCATAGGTATAGGTTCGGTTGACGTCATTCCGTCCCGTCAGGATATTGTCGATATAGCCCGCGTCGTTGACGCCATAGCCCACGACCCGCAGCGCCAGCTTTTCGGAAATGATGGGCATGTTGAGCGTCGCCGACAGGTCGCCGCCCGCTGCGCCATGCTGGGTCGCGGACAGGCCGCTGCTGACCTGTCCGCCGGTCATTGCCAGATTGGGCGGATTGGGGATGATGCGTATGATGCCGCCCAGTGACCCCGCCCCATAAAGCGTCCCCTGCGGTCCTTCCAACACCTCGATCCCACCGACGTCATAGAGGCGCAGATCGGGGTCAGGCGCGGCGTAGTTCAGGCGCATGTCCGACAGATATTGCCCGGTGGTCGCCTGGGTGGGGCCGGAAAAGCCGGAATCGGCTATCGCGCGGATAAACAGCTTGTTGCGGCCGGACCCGACATGGGTGGAACTCAGGCTCGCAACGCGTGTAAGCAATGTCGCAGTCCCCGCCGATGCCTCCTGCGCGGTCAACAGATCGCCGCCAACCTGCTCGACCACGCCGGCATAGTGGGGCAGGGGGATATCCCGTTTGGAGGCTGTAACCACGATGTCGACGGACTCGGGTTCCTGCGCTGGTGCCGGGGCAGGGGCAGGAGGGCGATTCGGCAGCACAGCCTTCTCCGCCCGCACGATCCGCCAACTGCCTTCGGCCACGCGCACGGCCCGCGCGCCCGCCCCGTCGAGCAGGCGGGCGAGGGCACGATCCAGCGTCATGCGGCCCTGCACGCCTTTCACCCTGATCCCGGCCAGCGCCTGATCGGACATGCCGATGCTGCTGCCGGTCTGACGGCCAAGCGTTATCGCTGCATCGCCAAGGCGTCCCCCGGCGATGCTGATCTGCTGCCTGTCCGCCGCTTGCGCGGGCGATGCCGCCGTCAGGATAAGGGCGGCGAGGACGGCGGCACGGTCAGCGCTGCGTGCCATCCTTCTCCTTCAGCAACCAGGCATCGCCCTGTCGCACGGCCGATAGCCCCAGCAACGGCGCGGTGCGGGCAAAGAAGCGCGGCGCATCCTTGTCCAGCAGGATCGTGCCGGTAAAGCGCATCGCCTTCGCGCTGCTCGTGCCATCCAGCCGGACGCCGAGCGACCGCGATATGTCGCCCGTCACCTCGCCGATCGGCGCATTGTCATAAATGAGCCGTCCCTGCCGCCAGCTTGCCACAGCTTGCCGATCGACGGCCGACAGGCGCAGCCCCGCCGCATCCTCCACCAATGCGCGTCCGGCGGGCAGGCTGATCGCTTCGGATTCAGGGTTGTATACGACCAACCCTTCCGACACGCCGATGCGTGTTGTCGTGCCGCTATGGACGATGTTGAACACCGTGCCTGCATCCTCGAACACTGTCTCGCCCACCTTCACACGGAACGGGTCGTGTTCGTCATGGGTGACGGTGAAAGCGGCCTCGCCTTGATCGAGCGCGGCAAAGCGCAGATTCTTGTGATCCAGCCTCAGCGTGCTGCCGCCATTCACATCGATCCGCGTGCCATCCTCCAGCGCGATGACGCGCGTCTCGCCCGGCTTGGTGGTCACGGTATAGATGTCTGTACGGTTGAGCGTGGCAATGGACAGTGTCGCGACCAGCGCAGCGGCAATGGCACCACCAGCCAGCCAGCGCCACCGACGCCAGCCCGGCTCGCCCACATCATTGGCGGGCGGCGGCACAATAACCGGCTCGCTGGGCACCAGTGCCGCCAGATCCGCGTCATCGGTCGCCAGCACGTCATAGGCGGCGGCGTGGCGCGAGTCGGCCTCCAGCCAGGCGGTGAAGCCCGTCCAGTCGATAAAGTCCGGATCGCGCGTTCGGATTACCCATCCGAGCGCTTCCTCTTGGATCATGGCATCAGCCCTGTTCATATCTTGCCCCTTGCGACACAAGACGTCACTGCGCCCGTCATTCCGTATCCAGTTTCTGCTTGAGGGTCAGCATGGCGCGATACGCCTTTTGCAGATCCTTTTCGACCGTCGTCAGGCTGACGCCCAGTTCCTCGGCAATGGCGCGCTGTCCTATGCCTTCCATCCGGAACCGACGAAATACCATCTCAACGCGTGGTCCAAGCGCGCGCAACACTGCCTCGGCCTGCTCCAGTCGCTGGGCAGCGATCAATTGCTCGTCCACCGGCACGTCGTTGGCAACATCGCTCATGACGCCAGTACCGCCGCCCGCCCAGTCCTGCTCCCGCTTTTCGCGCCGCGTAGTGGATCGATAGCGATCCAGCATCAGGTTGTTGGCCATGCGATACAGGTAGGGCAGCGGCTCTGTCACATCCTCCGGCTCCCGCGTTTCCAGCTTCATCCAGATGTCCTGGCAAAGGTCTTCGGCATCATCCCCTGCGCCGCGCGCGCGCAGAAAGCGCAGCAGGGCGGGGCGGTTCTCCAGAAAGATGGCAGCCAGCCCAACGGCCATGCTTGTGTCCTGTCACGAAAGGTCAGGCGCGATCCCTTAATGGTCGCAAGCCGTGCTGGCAATCCAGCGACTTTACCTCAACCCGCTGATCCGGTAGCGCGGCAGCCGATGGACACCGAGATAACGGACCCGATCCGCGCGGCCGAACTGGGCATGGACGCGGCCAAGCTCGACGCACTGGTCGGGTATCTCGACGCCACCTATGTCCACACGGGCAAGCTGCCGCATATGCAACTGCTGGTGTCGCGGGATGAACAGCCGCTGTTAATGGTGACTCGGGGGCAGGCGCGGGCGGATGGTGCCCCCCTCCAATCCGACGCGCTGTTCCGCATCGCCTCCATGACCAAGCCGGTCACGTCCGTTGCCTTCATGATACTGGTCGAAGCGGGGCAGGTCGCGCTGAGCGATCCCGTCGAAACCGTGATCCCGGAGTTTCGCGCGTTGAGGGTCGGCCAGGATGCTCGAACCCCGAAGCGCCCCATGCTGATGCGTGACCTGCTGCGCCACACATCGGGCCTCACCTATGGCCTGCAACGCCAGACACCGATCGATGCCGCCTATCGCGCGCTCGGCCTCGACGAGTTTCAGCAGAGCCGAAACTCCGACGAATTTATCGCTGCGCTGGCAGACCTGCCGCTGGAATTCTCCCCCGGCGAGAAGTGGAATTACTCGGTATCGACCGATGTACTGGGCGTAGTGGTGGAGCGGCTGTCCGGCCAGCGCCTCGACGCTTTTTTCGCGGACCGCATCTTTGTCCCGCTGGGCATGGCCGACACCTTCTTCCAGGTGCCCAAGGACAAGGTGCACCGCCTCACCGATGCATGGCAACTGGGCACGGATGGCGGCCTTTCGCTCGCCGATCGCGGCGCACGCAGTCGCTGGAGCCAGCCGGTCCGCTTCTGTTCTGGCGGCGGCGGTCTGGTCTCCGGTGCCGCCGACTATCACCGCTTCGCAGCGATGCTGCTTCGCGGCGGTGAACTCGATGGCACGCGGCTACTCTGCCCCGAAACGATCGCAAACATGCGCGCCAACCATTTGCCGGACGGGCGCGATCTCACCACCCTCTCGACCTCCATGTTCAGCGAGGCGGGCTATGCCGGGGTTGGCTTCGGCCTGGGCTTTGGGGTGACGCTGGATGCCTCTGTGGCGGCGGGCAATGTCGGCGAATATTATTGGGGCGGTATCTTTTCGACCTATTTCTGCATCGACCCGGTAGAACGGTTGATCGCCATCTTCATGACCCAGCATCTGCCTTCGACCGTCTATCCCGTTCGCGCCGAACTGCGCAGCCGTCTGCAGGATGCGGTCATCGCGCGCCGCGCCGCGGAGCCGCTTCCCAAACCCGCCTGAAAAAGCGCCAATTTTTTATTGCTGCAGCGCAAAATAGCACTTGGCGGGGTTGGCGGGGCCGTGCAATCATCGCTCTCTCATCGCAGGGGGATAGCATCCATGACTCCCAAGGGACAGACCACTCTTCCCAAGCCCGCACCCCGGCAGTTCGATCCCGACGTCCTGGCGCGCGAGATTGTGGAGCGCCTCACCTATCGCATCGGCAAGGACGCGACCGCCGCGCAGCCGCACGATTGGCTCCACGCCGTCATCCTCGCGATCCGAGACCGGGTCATCGACGCGTGGATCGATTCCACCCACAAAACCTATGAGGAGCAGGGGCGGCGGGTCTATTATCTCAGCCTTGAATTCCTGATCGGCCGGCTAATGCGCGATGCGGCGTCCAACATGGAAATGCTGGATGACATGCAGGCGGCGCTCGCCAAGCTGGGCGTGGAAATCGACCTGATCGCGGCGCTGGAGCCGGACGCGGCGCTCGGCAATGGTGGCCTCGGTCGCCTGGCCGCCTGCTTCATGGAGAGTATGGCGACGGTGGACGTGCCCGCCTATGGCTATGGTATCCGCTATGTAAACGGCATGTTCCGGCAGGAGATTTCCGACGGCTGGCAGGTCGAGCTGCCCGAAACCTGGCTCGCCCATGGCAATCCATGGGAGTTTGAGCGGCGCGAGGCCAGCTATGAAATCGGCTTTGGCGGTCTGGTCGACCCGGCGGAGGGTGAGGATAGCGGCCCGCACCAGATGCACTGGAATCCGACCGAGCGGGTGATCGCTACCCCCTATGACACGCCGATTGCGGGCTGGCGGGGCAAGCGGATCAACACATTGCGCCTGTGGACCGCGCAGCCGATCGACCCCATACTGCTCGACAAGTTCAATGCGGGCGACCATCTGGGAGCGCTGGCCGAAAGCAATCGAGCCGAAGCGCTCACTCGTGTCCTCTATCCCGCCGACAGCTCGTCGGCTGGGCAGGAGTTGCGGCTGCGGCAGGAATATTTCTTCTCCTCCGCTTCGCTGCAGGACATCGTCAGGCGACATCTGCAATATTTCGGAAGCATCCTGACCTTGCCAGACAAGGCCGCGATCCAGCTTAACGATACGCACCCGGCCGTCGCCGTGGCGGAGCTGATGCGGATATTGCTGGACGATCACGGCCTCGATTTCGACGAAGCGTGGGACATTACCCGCCGAACCTTCAGCTACACCAATCACACGCTGCTACCCGAAGCGCTGGAAAGCTGGCCAGTGCCCCTTTTCGAGCGGTTGCTGCCCCGGCACATGCAGATCGTCTATGCCGTCAACAGCCGCCTGCTGGCCGAAGCGCGGCGTGCTGGCGGGTTCGATGACCAAGCGATCGGCACCATTTCGCTGATCGACGAGGGCGGCGAGCGGCGGGTGCGGATGGGCAATCTGGCCTTCGCCGGATCGTACAGCATCAATGGCGTCTCGGCCCTGCACACCGATCTGATGAAGGAAACGGTGTTCGCGGACCTGCACCGGCTCTATCCGACGCGGATCAACAACAAGACTAACGGCGTCACCTTCCGCCGCTGGCTGATGCAGTGCAACCATGGCCTGTTCGAGCTGATCCGTGAGGCGATCGGCGACAGGTTCATGGACGATGCGGAGGCATTGCGCGATCTGGACCCCTTCGCCACCGACAGCGCTTTTCAGGAGAAATTCCTGGCCGTAAAGCGCGCCAACAAGGTCGCCTTGTCCAACCTCCTCCGTCAGCGCGTGAACGCCCGGATCGACCCCGCTGCGCTCTACGATATCCAGATCAAGCGCATCCACGAATATAAGCGCCAGTTGCTTAATCTGGTGGAGACGGTGTCGCTCTACGACCAGATTCGTTCCCACCCGGAAAAGGATTGGGCGCCGCGCGTCAAGCTGTTCGGGGGCAAGGCCGCATCCAGCTATCATAATGCAAAGCTCATCATAAAGCTGGCGGGCGACGTGGCCCGCGTGGTCAATCACGACCCCGCCGTGCAGGGGCTGCTCAAGGTCCAGTTCGTCCCCAACTACAACGTCTCAATGGCGGAAGTGATGATCCCCGCCGCGGACCTGTCCGAACAAATTTCGACTGCGGGCATGGAGGCGTCGGGCACCGGCAATATGAAGTTCGCCGTCAACGGCGCGCTCACCATCGGCACGCTCGACGGCGCCAATGTCGAGATGCGCGACCATGTGGGGGGGGATAATATCATTATCTTCGGCCTCACCGCGCAGGAAGTGAATGGCAAGCGCGCTAACGGCTATGTCCCAGCCGATGTCATCGGTCAGAGCAAGGAACTGAGGCAGGCGTTGAACGCCATTGCCAGCGGTGTATTCTCGCCAGATGACCCGGATCGGTACAAGGGACTCATCGACGGCATCCAGACCCATGACTGGTTCATGGTAGCGGCGGATTTCGACAGCTATTCCGCCGCGCAGCGCCGCGTTGACACGCTCTGGGCCGATCAGTCGCTTTGGGCGCAGAAAGCCATCTACAATGTCGCGCGGATGGGCTGGTTCTCGTCCGATCGTACTATCCGTGAATATGCCACCCAAATCTGGAAGGTGCTGTGACGATGCCCCGTGTGAAACCCTGACGCTATGTTGACACAGGACCAGATGGAGAGGCTGGTTCAGGGACGCGACAACGATCCCTTTGCAATATTGGGCGTACACCCGGACGGAAGAAGCCTGACGGCTTGCGTCCTGCTGCCGGAAGCGGTCAGCGTCACCGCTCATGCGCTGGATGGCAAGGTCGTGGGCGACCTAGCCAGTATTCACCCGGCGGGCCTGTTCCATGGCAAGGTCAAAATGCGCAAGCGCCAGCCGCTCCGCTATCATGCCATCTATGCCGATGGCAGCGACTATTGGCTGACCGATCCCTACAGCTTCGGCCCCGTCCTTGGCCCGCAGGACGACCATTTCCTCGCCGAAGGCTCCCATCGCCGCATGTTCGACAAGCTGGGCGCGCATTCCATCACGTTCGAAGGCGTGGATGGCACGCACTTCGCGGTCTGGGCGCCCAATGCCAGCCGCGTGTCGGTGGTCGGCGATTTCAACCGCTGGGACGGGCGGCGTGGCGTCATGCGCCATCGGCAGGATAGCGGCGTATGGGAACTGTTCCTGCCCGACGTTGGCCCCGGCAGCCCCTACAAATATGAAATCGTCGCCGCCGACGGAGAAATCCTTGCCCTCAAGGCTGACCCCTTCGCCTTCCAGAGCGAACTGCGCCCTGCCAATGCGTCGGTGGTCGCTTCTCCGCCCGCTCATGTCTGGGGCGACGGTCGCCACCGCGCCCATTGGGCATGCGTCGATGCCCGGCGTGAAGCCATCTCCATCTACGAAGTTCATGCTGGTTCCTGGCAGCGCGACGAGCATGGCGACTTCCTGCACTGGGACGCGCTGGCCCAGCGGCTCATCCCCTATGTCGTCGGCATGGGCTTCACCCATATCGAATTTCTGCCGATCAGCGAATTTCCCTATGATCCAAGCTGGGGTTATCAGACGACTGGCCTCTATGCCCCCACCGCGCGCTTCGGCGACCCGGACGGGTTCGCTCGCTTTGTCGATGGCGCACACCAGGCGGGGGTGGGGGTCATCCTCGACTGGGTGCCCGCGCATTTTCCGACCGACGCGCACGGCCTGTCCCGCTTCGACGGTACCGCGCTTTACGAACATGAAGACCCGCGCAAGGGCTTCCACCCCGATTGGAGCACCGCCATCTATAATTTCGGCCGCCGCGAGGTCGCCGAATATCTGGTCAACAATGCGCTGTTCTGGGCCGAACGCTTCCATGTCGACGGCCTGCGCGTGGATGCCGTCGCTTCGATGCTCTACCTCGATTATTCCCGCAAGGCAGGCGAGTGGGTGCCCAACGAAAAGGGCGGACGCGAAAATCTTGAGGCGGTCGCCTTCCTTCAGGAAATGAACAAGGCACTCTACGCCGCCCAGCCCGGCATCATGACCATGGCCGAGGAATCGACCAGTTGGCCCAAAGTGTCCGCGCCCGTACATGACGGCGGCCTAGGCTTTGGCTTTAAATGGAATATGGGCTTCATGCACGACACGCTGGATTATCTGGCGAAAGATCCCGTTCACCGCGCCCATCATCATGACGCGATCACCTTTGGCTTGCTCTACGCCTTTACCGAGAATTTCGTCCTGCCATTGAGCCATGACGAGGTGGTCCACGGCAAATCCTCGCTGCTGCACAAGATGCCCGGCGACGACTGGCAAAAATTTGCCACCCTGCGCGCCTATTATACGATGATGTGGGGCTATCCGGGCAAGAAGCTGTTGTTCATGGGGCAGGAATTCGCCCAGCGCGCCGAATGGAACGAAGAGCGCGCGCTCGACTGGCATCTGCTCGACCATAGCGCGCATCTGGGCGTGCAGCGCCTCATCTCCGACCTCAACCATCTCTATCGCGACCATCGCGCCCTCCACGCCCGCGATTGCGAGCCGGAGGGTTTTCAGTGGGTGCTGGTCGATGCCGCGCAGGATTCGGTCTTCGCCTGGGTACGAATGGCGCCGGGAGCCGCGCCGATCGTCGTCATCAGCCACTTCACGCCCGTTCCGCGCCCCGGCTACGGCCTGCGTCTGCCGCGGGCTGGCCGCTGGCGCGAGATATTGAACAGCGACGCGGCCGACTATGGCGGCGGCGGCATCGGCAACATGGGTTGTGTCGATGCGGACGCAGACGGCTGGGCCAATGTCACCATCCCGCCTTTCGGGACGTTGATGCTGGAACTGGAAAACTAAAAAAGGCGAAGGACAGGACCGATGCAGCCACGAAATCAACCCATTGGTCGCGACGCCATGGCCTATGTCCTGGCGGGGGGGCGCGGCAGCCGCCTCGCCGAACTCACCGACCGACGCGCCAAGCCCGCCGTCCATTTCGGCGGCAAGGCGCGGATCATCGACTTTGCCCTCTCCAACGCGCTCAACAGCGGTATCCGACGCATCGGCGTCGCGACGCAATATAAGGCGCACTCGCTGATCCGGCACCTCCAGCGCGGCTGGAACTTCTTTCGCACCGAACGCAACGAAAGCTTCGACATCTTGCCCGCCAGCCAGCGGGTGTCGGAACATCAATGGTATGAGGGGACGGCGGACGCGGTGTTCCAGAATATCGACATCATCGAAAGCTATGCGCCCGAATATATGGTTCTGCTGGCGGGCGACCATGTCTACAAGATGGATTATGAGCTGATGCTCCAGCAGCATGTTGACAGCGGCGCGGACGTCACCGTCGGCTGCCTGGAAGTGCCGCTGAAGGAAGCGCGCGGCTTTGGCGTCATGCATGTCGACGATCAGGGCGTCATCACCCAGTTCCTTGAAAAGCCAAAGACACCACCCAGCATCCCCGGTCAGCCCGACATGGCGCTGGCGTCGATGGGCATTTACGTATTCCAAACCGCGCTGTTGATCGAACATCTGCGCCGCGACGCCGACGATCCCAACAGCTCGCGGGATTTCGGCAGCGACATCATCCCCTATATGGTGAAGCATGGCAAAGCCGTCGCCCATCGCTTCTCCAGCAGTTGTGTCCGCGCGGAAAGCGAACTGGTGCCCTATTGGCGCGATGTGGGTACGCTTGACGCCTATTGGCAGGCCAATATTGACCTCACCGATGTCGTCCCTTCGCTCGACCTCTACGATCGAAGCTGGCCGCTCTGGACCCATTCGGAGGTCACCCCGCCCGCCAAGTTCGTGCATAATGAAGATGGCCGTCGCGGCTCCGCCACATCGTCCCTCATCGCGGGCGGGTGTATCGTGTCCGGCTCATCGCTCCACCGCAGCCTGCTTTTCTCGGGCGTGCGGACCCACAGCTTCTCCTCCGTCACCGAAAGCGTCATCATGCCCGATTGCACGGTCGGGCGGGGCGCGCGGCTACATAAATGCGTGGTGGATTCGGGGATCTCCATCCCCGCCGATCTGGTGGTGGGTGAAAATCCGGAGGAGGATGCCATCCGTTTCCGACGGTCGGATAATGGCGTCTGCCTCATCACCCAACCGATGATCGACCGGCTGGTGCTTTAAAAGATGCCCCTATCGATGCAGGTTCTGGCGGTTGCCTCCGAAATCTTTCCGCTCATCAAGACAGGGGGGCTGGCCGACGTGGCCGGCGCGCTGCCCGAAGCGCTGGGGCGTCAGGGTGTTGCCGTCCGTACATTGGTGCCCGGTTACCCGGCGGTGCTTGGCGCTGTCGGCAAGGCCCGCAAACTTGTCCGCTATGACGACCTGTTCGGCGCCCCGGCGACCCTGCTGGCGGCGAAGGTCGGTGATCTCGACCTGCTGATCCTCGACGCGCCGGATTTCTACGCGCGGCCGGGTGGTCCCTATGGCGATGCTGTGGGCAATGAATGGGCCGACAACTGGCGCCGTTTCGCCGCGCTTGGCCGGGTCGCGGCGGATATTGCGGCGGGTAGTATCACGGGCTGGCGACCCGCGCTCGTCCACGCCCATGACTGGCAGGGGGCGATGGCGGCGGCCTATATGCGGTTCGGTCCCGCTCATGCCCTGCCCCGCGTGATGACCATCCACAATCTGGCCTTTCAGGGCCGGTTCGGGGCGGACATTTTCGCTGCGCTGGGCCTGCCGCCAGAGGCGTGGGGCGTCGACGGGGTCGAATATTATGGTGGCATCGGCTTCCTGAAGGCTGGCCTCGTCTCCGCCGACGCGATCACCACGGTTAGCCCGACCTATGCCCATGAAATCTGCTCGCCCCATGACGGCATGGGCCTTGATGGCCTGATCCGGGGCCGCGCCGACAAGCTGCATGGCATATTGAACGGCATCGATACCGCGATCTGGGATCCGGCTACTGATAAGTTGATCGCAAGGCCTTATACTGCCCGCGCCCTTGCGACCCGCGCCGCCAATCGCCGGGCGCTCGAAAAGCGATTTGGGCTGGGACAGGATGATAGCCCGCTTTTCATCGTCATCAGCCGCCTGACCTGGCAAAAGGGCATGGACCTGCTCGTCGATGCGCTTGACCATCTGGTGGGACTAGGGGGACGGATTGCGGTGTTGGGATCGGGTGACCATCCGATCGAGGGCGCCTTTCTTGCCGCTGCCGATCGCCATAGGGGCCGGGTCGCGGTGCAGATCGGTTATGACGAACCGCTCTCGCATCTCATGCAGGCAGGCGGGGACGCCATCCTGATCCCCTCGCGCTTCGAACCCTGCGGCCTGACGCAACTTTATGGCCTGCGCTATGGTTGTGTGCCCGTGCTCGCGCGGGTAGGGGGGCTTGCTGACACCATCATCGACGCCAACGAAGCGGCACTAAGCGCAGGCGTCGCCACCGGCCTGCACTTCCCCGCCAACGACGCGATGGCCCTGCACGGCGCGATAGCCAAGGCCGTTCGCCTGCACGGCACCGCAGGAACGTGGCCCGCCCTTCAGAAATCAGGCATGAAAGCGGATTTTTCCTGGACGCACAGCGCCGCTCATTATGCTATGCTGTTTGAACAATTGGTACGGCGTGGCGCGTGAACCCCGTTGACCTGTCGCTTCTGGGACCGGTGGCCGAAGGGCAGGGAACACGCTTTTCCGTCTGGTCGCCTGACGCCATCGCCCTTTGGCTATGCCTGTTCGACAATGAAGACTTTGAAACGCGCTTGCCCATGGCGCGTGACGATCAGGGCATCTGGTCGCTCGTGATGCCCAATGCAGGCCCCGGCACCCGTTACGGCCTGCGCGCCGATGGCGCCTATGATCCGCCTGCGGGCCTCTGGTTCGACCCCGACAAACTATTGCTAGATCCCTATGCGATAGCGATCGACCGCGCCTTCGAACATGATCCCGCACTGGCTGCCCCGCGCGGGCAGGGGAGCGACACCGCATCGCTGATGCCCAAAGGCATGGTAGAAGCGTTAGCGCCTGCCCTCCCTCCAAAACCACCACTCTTCACCCCCGGCGGCCTCATCTATGAAGTGCAGGTCCGCGCCTTCACCATGCTCCACCCCGACGTGCTGCAAGAGCAGCGCGGCACCATAGCCGCGCTCGCTCATCCCGCCATCATCGCCCATCTCAAAAGCCTGCACGTCGGCGCGATCGAACTCATGCCGATCAACGCCTGGATCGACGAGCGGCATTTGCCGCCGCTGGGCCTCCGTAACGCCTGGGGTTATAATCCGGTCAGCTATTTCGCATTGGACCCGCGCCTTGCGCCCGGCGGGATTGCCGAGCTGCGCGATACGGTCGCGGCGCTTCATGCTGCGGGCATCGGCGTCATCCTCGACATGGTCTACAACCATGACGGCGAAAGTGACATGCTGGGGCCAACCCTGTCGCTTCGAGGGCTGGATGCCCGCCACTATTTCCGCCACGCGGCTGATGGCAGCCTGATCAACGACACCGGCACGGGCAACAGCATCGATTGCAACCACTCGGTCAGCCGTCGCTTGATCCTGGACTCGCTCCGCTGGTTCGTTGCGCAGGCCGGAATAGACGGCTTTCGCTTCGACCTTGCCCCGGCCCTTGGGAGGTTGGCGGATGGTTTCCACGCCGATGCGCCATTATTGGCGGAGATGCGCGCTGATCCTCTGCTCGCCGACCGCATCATGATCGCAGAACCCTGGGACATCGGACCCGGCGGCTATCAACTGGGCAGTTTCGGCGAGAATTGGCTGGAATGGAACGACCGCTATCGCGATGATATGCGCCGTTTCTGGAGCGGAGCGCCCCATATGCTGGGTGCTTTTGCCACACGGCTTGCCGGATCGACGGACCTGTTGGGCCAGGGTTCAGTCGCCCGCACCGTCAATTTCCTTGCCGCCCATGATGGCTTCACCCTCGCCGACCTCACCGCCTATGCCCACAAGCATAATGAGGCGAATGGTGAGCAGAATCGCGACGGTCATGGCGAAAACCATAGCTGGAACAATGGAGTGGAAGGGCATAGCGAAGACCCCGCCATCCAGGCCGCCCGTGTGCGTGACGTCAAGGCGCTACTCTCCACCCTTTTCCTGTCGCGTGGTACGATCATGCTGACGGCAGGCGACGAGTTCGGCCGTAGCCAGCAAGGCAACAACAATGCCTATGCACAGGACAATGCGGTGGGCTGGATTGATTGGGCCGGACGGAATCGGGATATAGAGGCCCATGCGTTCGCGCTGGGGGCATTGCGCGCAGCTACGCCTGATCTTCACGACATCGCGCTGCTGGAAGAAGGGGCGGTGGATTGGCTCGATCCTGGCGGGCAGCCGATGACCCCGAACCGTTGGGAAGCGCCCGATGCCTGCACCCTGATGCTCCGTTACCGCCGCTCCGGCGTCACTTTGTGCTTCAACGGATGGAACAGCGACATCGGTTTCGCCACGCCGGGAGGTGAAGTGGTCGTGCCCGCCCGGACCATTATGTGCAAGGTTCCATCTTAGGGAATATAAAGGATAAAGAGACAGGAAGTTTCACAAGGCAACCGATTTGTGAAATCATATCCTACAAAATGAACTATAGGGCTAGTCAATATCTTTCCGTTCCATTATTATGTGATAATCAATTCCATATAACGGAACAATACCCGCGGGGGCGGGTGCTACAGGGAGGATGTCTGATGATCTCATTTAAAGCCAGAATTGCGTGCGGTTGTGCTGCGTGGACGCTGGCATTCGCGGCTACGTCGGCCCTGGCCCAGAGCGCTCCGGCACAGGACGCGTCACCCCCATCGGGTGAACAGGACATCATCGTTACCGGCTTTCGCGCGTCGCTCAACAACGCCTTGATCCAGAAGCGCCGCGAAGCCGCCGCCGTGGATAGCATCGTGGCCGAGGATATTGGCAAATTCCCCGACTCCAACCTGGCGGAATCGATGCAACGGGTTCCCGGCGTCGCGCTCGCCCGCGGCGACGGCGGCGAGGGGCGCAACATCTCTGTCCGCGGCCTTGGCGCCGGTTTCACCCGCGTTCGTATCAACGGGATGGAAGGATCGGCTCAGACCGGCTCGTCGGACATTTATGGCGCAGGCAATAATGGTCGCAGCTTCGACTTCAACGTCTTCCCGACCGAAATCTTCTCCGCCCTGTCGGTCCGCAAAACTCCTTCGGCCGATACCGAGGAAGGTTCGCTCGGTGCGACCGTCGACCTGTCCGCGCCCAAGCCGCTCGACCAGAAAGAGGATTTCGTCCTCACCGCCACTGCGCGCGGCATCTACAATGAACTGTCGAAAAAGGTTGATCCCCGCGCCTCGCTGCTGATCGCCAAGAAGTTCGACGATGGGCGTTTCGGCATCCTCGCCTCGCTCGCCTATCAAAAACGCAACATCCGCGAGGTCGGCTATTCGGCGGTGGATATCCTGTCGGCCAACACCAATGGCGGCTTCTGCTCGCCACTTGGCTTCTCTCCTCAAAATCCACTGAACGACGGTTCGCGTGGTACTGGTGACACGGTCCTTCGCGGTGTTTCCGCCACGAATTGCAGCACAGGCAACCCGCGTACCAGCACGACCTCTGCCTATCAGAACATCGTCAACCTGCGCCGCGCAGACCTTCCGGGCGTCGCGGGTAGCGGCGCCTTTCTGCCGCGTATCCCTCGTTACCTGAACTCGGAGCAGGATCAGGAACGCATCGGCGGTTCGTTGACGCTCCAGTTCCAGCCTGATGACGACACCGATATTTCGATCGACACGCTCTATTCGCGGTTCGATGTGACCCGGCGCGACAATTATATCGCAGGTATCTCCTTCGCCCGGTCGATCGCCAATAATGGCCAGCCGATGACGTCGGTGCGTGAAGCACAGTTCGATGACAAGGGGTCGCTGGTCTATGGCGTGTTCGATGGCGTCGATGTCCGATCGGAAGGACTGGTCGATCATTTTGTCTCGACCTTCAAACAGGCGAACCTCAACTTCCGTCATCGCTTCACCGACAATCTGGAGATTACCGGCCTGTTCGGCATGAATCGGTCGATCTGGGACGGCAAGAAGCGGCTTCAGACCTTCATCGACGCGATCGACACTGACAATTTCTCGCTCGATTTCCGGGATGGCGGCAGCACTCCGGTCGTCGGTTTCGGCGTCGATGTGAACAACCCGGCCAATTTCAATTACGCCCCGACGCTTGCCGACGGCACCGTGCTGGGCGGCTTCAGCTACCAGGGCAAGCCGTCGAAGAATGTAACGGACAATCTGACCAGCGAACTCAATCTCGCCTGGACGGTGTCGCCCGGCTTCGTCGTCAAGGTCGGTGGTCAGTATCGGCAGAGCGATTTCGTCTCCAGCTTCCTGCGCCCCTACAATGCCGACACGGTCGTCCGCGCGCTTCCGGCGGGCACGACGCTGGCCAGCATCACAACCAACATCACCGGCGTCGACAAGCTGTGGGGCAATGGCGCACCGGCCAGTTGGGTAGCGATCGACCCAGATAAATGGGCCGACACGTTCGGCTTCGACGATGTGCGCTATTGCGGCGTAGAATGCGGTGGCGGACGCAGCCGTGTCCGCGAAGAGGTCAGCAGCGCCTATATCATGGGCACGTTCGACCTTGAGGAGCAGATCGGCTTTGGCGTCCGGGGTGACGTGGGCGTCCGCTATGTGAAGACCGACCAGTTCAGTTCGGGCTATATCGCCGTCGCGCCGCGCGCCGGAACGACATCGCCAACCAATCTTGTCGGACAATATGCCTCCGCCAGCCGTTCCTATGACGATTGGCTGCCCTCCGCGAACTTCGTGGTAGAGCCAGTGGAGAACCTGCTTGTTCGCTTGTCGGCTGCAAAGGTTCTGGCCCGACCTGAACTCGGCCTCCTTACCCCGACCAGCGGCGTCAATCCCGTGACGCGCGTGGGCAACGTCAACAACCCGTTCCTTGAGCCGATCCGCGCCAACACCTTCGATGTCGCGCTGGAATGGTATTTCCGGCCGGGTTCGCTGCTGTCGGTCGCCTATTTCCACAAGGACATCAAAAGCTACGTCCAGAATGTAAACAGCCAGATCCCGTTCAGTGAACTGGGCCTGCCCAACGCATTGCTGGAAAACAGCAACACTTTGCCCAGCGAACTGTTCACCGTGTCACAGCCGTTCAATACGCCCGGCGGCCCGCTGAAAGGGTTTGAGGTCAACGCCCAGATCCCGTTCAATTTCATGAACGGCTTCCTCGGTAATTTCGGGGTGCTGGCAAACTACACGCGCGTCACATCCAAGATTGAATATATCCTGGCAAGCGTGGATGGCGTCCCTACGGTCACAAGCACGGCGGATCTTGTCGGCCTGTCGAAGAACACGGCGTCTGGCACGCTTTATTATGAGGATGACAGGTTCAGCATCCGTGGGACCGCGAACTTCCGCGATCGCTTCATTCGCGGCATTCCGGCGTCTCCAGGCAGCGATCTTCAGGGCAATGACAAGACGCTCTATGTCGACGCCTCGGCCTCTTTCAACGTCACCGATCGAATCAAGCTGATCGTGGAAGGCACCAACCTCACCGACGAACAGAACCGCCTGTATATCGACAGCAATCGTCAGGACACGCTGTTTGAAACGCGCATCGGTCGGACGGTGACGGTGGGCGTGAACTTCCGCCTTTAGGCGGATCGGGCGGCCTCGATCGCATCGACGGTCGCCCGCGACACCCAAAGCAGCGATCCATGCCGCGCGCCTGCGGGCATGGAAAGCCGCCCGCTCACATCCTCCCATGTCCCGAAATCGGACGTCGCCATCGCACCCCAGCGCCCTTCGCGATAGACATCATAATAGCAAATGGTCCGGCCCTTGACGTTCACCGTCATCGGCCCTTCAACCCATGGTTCGGTCAGGGCAGGGGAGAGCGGCCCGAACGGCCCACCTGGTCCCTCCGCCTTGGCGACATGCAAGGTCTTGCGCAGCGGCTTCAACGTTTCGTCCTTGACGATCAGATATAGCGAGCCATCCGGCCCTCGCGCAAAGCTACCATCGATCACGCTGAACCCTGGATCATAGAGCAGGTTGGGTGGATCGAATGTCCGAAAATCGCGTGTAGTCGTCCGCCACAGCCGATGATTATAGTCCGATTCCGAACTCGCAGCCGTCTCAGGAAAGCGCCCCTCGACCGTGCTTGACCAGAAAATTTGGTATCGTCCCATCGCAACGTCATAAATCGCCTCGGGCGCCCAGCAATTGCGCGTACCCGGCACCGACGCCATGACCGGGATCGCCTGTTGCGGCGACCAGTGGATCAGGTCCGTGCTGCTCGCATGGCCGATCGTCACGCCTTCCCAGGCGGTCGTCCACACCATATGCCACGGCGCGTTGCGCCCCTCTCCACGGAACAGGAAGGGGTCGCGCATCAACTTCTTCTCGCCCACTTGCGGTACCAGCAGGCTGCGCCCTTGCGCCAGCGGGCGAAAGGCAAACCCATCCTCGCTCACCGCCAGTCGCAGCCCATCGGCCTCACCTTTGCCGGTCGCGAAATAAGCAAAGAGCAGCACTTCGCCGTCGCGCCTCGCCGTCCGCGTCACGCACCCGGAAAGGCCAAGGGTCGCCAGCCCACCCAGTACGGATCGCCGTCCAATCATGCGCCATAATCCTTCGCCATCTGCGCGTAGAGGTCGAGAAGCGAATTGGCGACATAATCCCCGCCATGCCCCATAGGCCCGGTCGGTTCGGGTTTTGGCGCAGGCGGCGGCGCCCCGGCGAGCGTCCCTCCGGGCGCTTCCGCGCTGTTCAACCCTTGCGACAACAGGTCCGGCTTCGGTCCCTCTCCGGCATTGCGACCGTCCTTGTCGAACAGCGCCTCCTGATGCCGCGTCGGCTCCCAGATGAACGTCCCCCAGCCGCGCTTGCCCGGAAGATCATGCACCAGATCGTTGAGATAGCGTTTCCGGCTCGAATATTCCGCGACCAGCAAGCCCTTGTCCGGATAGCGTTTCACGAAATTATCGAAGGTCGTGGCCCAGTCGCCCTGCGCCTGCTGCTGGTAACAAGACATCCCCAGCACATCGAAATCCACCCCGCGCGCAATCAGTGCGTCGGTCCATTCCTGCACGATCGGCCAGTGGCGACCCAGATGGTTGTGCAGTTGGATGGCGATTTCCGGTTCGGCTTTGCGCGCCCCGGCAACGCCCGCGCGCAACAATGCCGCGAGATTGTCGAAGCCGCCAACCACACCCGCTCGTTGCTGGGTCGCATCGGTCACAGGATTGCCCGTCGACGTCGCCAGCCGCACACGGCCCATCGGCCACAGCATCCCGAACGTAATCTCATTGCCGATCACGGCCATGTCCACCGGCGCGCCGCCCGCGCGCATTGCCGCCAGCGAGTTCCGCGTATGGGCCTCCACCGCCTGCGCCAGTTCCTTAAGGTCCATGCCCGCCCAGGCAGCCGGTACGCCCTGATGCTCGGGGTCCGCCCAGATGTCGGAATAGTGAAAGCTCAACGCCAAACCCATGCTCGCCTGCTTGACCCGTTTGCCCAGCGCGATTGTCTGTGCCATCCCGGCCCACGCCTTGTCCGGCTCACGCCTCGAATAGCCCTTCGCCGGATCGACGAATATCCGCAGTCGAATATAGTTGAACCCCGCATCGCGCAGCAGCAGGATCGGATCTTTCTGAGCACTCCCCACGAAGTAACGCGCCCCGGCTGCCTCATCCTCTGGAATCCAGCTTATATCTGCGCCGATCATGGTGGGACCGGGCCGTGCGCCCGTAGATGCAGCCTTCGCCAGCGTCGCGCCGGGCTTCAGCGCAGTAAAGCCAAGGCCAAGCCCAAGCCCAAGGGTAGAGCGTCTGTCGATGATCGTCATTTCAGTGCTACCACCCGTTCCTGTCGGAAAAGCGCTCCAATCCCCCGCTATTCCTGGCTTGTCGGACATTAATGCCGTCAATATTTTCTATATATGGGATTGTGTCTCACAATATTGCACGTAAAATCACGCTGGCAAAGACCCTTTCCGCCTGAATCGGTGAAGCGGGTCGCAAAATAAGTCAGACTAATGGAGGGAGCCTATATGACCAACCTGTTTGCACGCGCGACCCTTGCGCTGCTTTTGTCAACCACTCCACTGACAGCCAACGCACAAACGGCATCGCCGCAAGCCGCGATGGCCATCCTTCAGGCTGACAAGCCCGGCCCGGTCTATGACCGCCGTATCTTCACCCAGTTTGCCGAACATCTGGGCACCGGTATCTATGGCGGCCTGTGGGTTGGCAATGACAAGCGCATTCCCAACACGCGCGGCTTCCGCAACGACGTTGTCGCGGCGCTCAAGCGACTGGCGGTACCGGTGGTCCGCTGGCCCGGCGGCTGCTTCGCCGACGAATATCATTGGCGGGAGGGGATCGGTCCGCAGAAAAAGCGCCCGGTCAAGATCAACACCCATTGGGGCGGCGTGACGGAACCCAACACCGTCGGCACCCATGAGTTCATGGACCTGATGGATCAACTGGGAGCAGAGGTTTATATCTCCGGCAATGTCGGCAATGGGACGCCGCAGGAAATGGCCGAGTGGGTCGAATATATGACCTCGCCCACTGGCACGCTGGCGGATGAGCGCGCAAAGAACGGCCGCAAGGAGCCGTGGAAACTTCCCTATTTCGGCATCGGCAATGAACTATGGGGCTGTGGGGGCAATATGCGCGCGGACTATGCGGTCGACGTGACGCGCCGCTACGCCACCTTCGTGAAAGCGCCCAAGGGCGCGAAAATCCTCAAGATCGGCTCGGGCGCCAATGGTCCCGACTATAACTGGACCGAAACCTTCATGCGGGATTCGGGCAAATCGCTCGACGGCTTGTCGCTCCATTATTACACGGTGCCGGGCAAGAATGGCTGGCCGCCCAAGGCGTCTGCGACCGATTTTGATGAGGCTGGCTGGGCCGAAACCCTCTCCCTGACGCTCAAGACCGATGAGCTGCTGACGAAGCACAGCGCCATCATGGACAAATATGACCCGGCCAAGCGGATCTTCCTCGCGCTGGACGAGTGGGGCACCTGGTATGCGGGCGATCCGGGCACCAATCCCGGCTTCCTGCGCCAGCAGAACACGCTGCGTGACGCGTTGGTGGCGGCGGTCAACCTCAACATTTTCGCCAAACATGCCGACCGTGTCCGCATGACGGCCATCGCCCAGATGGTCGACGTGCTTCAGGCGATGATCCTGACCGACGGACCAAAGATGGTGCTGACCCCCACCTATCATGTGTTTGAGATGTACAAGCCCTATATGGACGGGACAGTGCTGCCGATCACGGTCAAGGGACCATGGTATGCCAAGGACGAGTGGAACATGCCCGCTGTCAGCGCCTCGGCGGTGCGGGACAAGGCGGGACAGGTCCATGTCGGCCTCGCCAACCTCAACCCCAACGCGGCGATCACGGTGACGACGCGGCTGGAAGGCCTGTCGGCGGGCAGCGTGTCAGGCCGGGTCATCACCGCCCCCGCCATGAACGCCCTCAACGACTTCAACGCACCGGAGGCAGTCAAGCCGGTCGCCTTCTCCGACGCGAAAGTGGAGGGTGGCGTTCTTACAGCGAGGCTTCCGGCTAAATCAGTGGTGATGCTCGATCTCAAATAAGAGCAAAACGCGCGCCCCTCGTTTAAGGGGCGCGTTTCCTTTCAGCGTCTGACGTCGAGGCCGTCTTGCTGGAAGGCTATGATGTCGGGCTGGGTGAAGAGGGAGGCATCGCCGGGGAGGGAGTGTTTGAGGGCGGTGAGCGCGAGGCCGGTGTTGGCGGCGTCCTCGATGTTCTGGCCCGACAGGATGCCGTGGAGGATGCCGGCGGCGAAGGCGTCACCCGCGCCGATCCGGTCGACGATGCCGGAGACGGCGATTTCGTCAGTCTGGACCGCCGCATCCGGCGTGTCGATGCGCGCGGCGATGCGGTGGCGGTCGGCGTCCTCGACATGGCGGGCGGTGGACGCGATCAGCTTGAGGTTCGGGAAGGCCGCGAACCCGGCTTGGGCTGCTTCGCGCCGCCGGTCCGATCCGTCGCCATGGAAGGGCTTGTCGAGCAGCAGCGCCATGTCGCGATGGTTGCCGAACAGGATGTCGGCCTGGCTCACCAGTTGGGTGAGGATCGCCTTGGGATCGCTGTCCCACGCTTCCCACAGCCGCGCGCGATAATTGCCGTCGAAGATCAGGGTCATGCCCCGCTGCTTTGCGGCCTTGGCGGCGGCCAGCGCAGCGGCGGCGGAGCGCGGCCCCAGCGCAGGCGTGATGCCCGACAGATGGAGATGGGTCGCGCCATCAAACGCCGCGTCCCAGTCAAAATCCGCCTCGCTGGCGCGGGCAAAGCTGCTGTCGGCCCGGTCATAGACGATGTCCGACGCCCGCAGCCCGGCGCCGGGCGTCAGGAAGTAAAGGCCCATCCGCCCCTCTTGCGCAGCCGCGACATGGGTGCAATCGACCCCCGCGCCCATCAACGCCCCGCGCGCCATCTGGCCCAGCGCATTGTCGGGCACCGTGCTGACCATGCGGGTGGCATGGCCAAGGCTGGCCAGCCCGATCGCGACATTGGCCTCCGCCCCGCCGACATGGATGTCGAGACTGCGCGCGGAACGCAGCAACAGCTTGTCGGGCGGCGACAGGCGCACCAGCAGTTCACCAAAGAAAGCAAGGGTCGGCTTCTGGGTCACGATCAGGATCCTTCCGCTTAACGCGCCAGCCAGCCGCCGTCGACGGCAAGAATATGCCCATCGACATAGTCCGACGCGGACGACGCAAGAAACACCGCCGCGCCGCCCAGATCGGACGCCTTGCCCCAGCGGCCCGCCGGGATGCGGTCGACGATGGACTTATTGCGGACCTCATCGGCCTGCAAGGCGGTGGTGTTGTTGGTGGCGATATAGCCGGGCGCGATCGCATTCACATTGATGCCCCTGGCCGACCATTCATTGGCCAGCAGCTTGGTCAGGCCGCCGATCCCGCTCTTGGACGCGGTATAGCTGGGCACGCGGATGCCGCCCTGAAAGGTCAGCATCGAGGCGATGTTGATGATCTTGCCGGAGCCTTGGGCCAGCATCTGCCTGGCCGCGGCCTGCGCCAGGAAGAAGACGCTCTTCAAATTGGTGTCGATCACCGCGTCCCAGTCTTCCTCGGTGAAGTCGATGCTGTCGGCGCGGCGAATGATCCCGGCATTGTTGACCAATATGTCGATGCGACCCAGCTTCTCTACCGTCTCGTCGATGATGCGGTTCACAGGCTCGATGCTCGACAGGTCGGCCGAGACGATCTCTGCCCGGCGGCCCAGCGCGCGGGCCTGCGTCACGGTGTCTTCAGCAGGCGTGCGGCCCACACAGGCAATGTCCGCGCCAGCCCCGGCGAGCGCCAGCGCGATCGCCTGGCCAATGCCGGTGTTGGCGCCGGTGACGACGGCCACCTTGCCGGAAAGATCAAAGGGATTGGTCATGGTCTTACTTTCCCCCCTCCCTTTTAAGGGAGGGGTTGGGGGAGGGTGCGCCTCGCGAAGCGGGGCGCTCAACGCTGGCGGTGAAGCGCGCGGAAGGCCGCGCGCACCCACCTTGACTGGAGACACGTGCCTCCGGTCAACCCCTCCCTTGAAAGGGAGGGGAACAAAGAAGGCCTTACGCCAGTTGGCAGATGTCCAGCACATTCATGTCGGTATAGTCCTGGTTCTCGCCGGCCATCGCCCAGATGAAGGCATAGGCCTTGGTGCCTGACCCCATGTGGATCGACCAGGGCGGGGAGATCACCGCTTCCTCATTGCCCATGACGATGTGACGCATGGCCTCGCCTTCGCCCATATAATGGAAGACGCGGTCAGAGGGGCCATCCAGCTCGAAGTAGAAATAGATCTCGCTGCGGCGCTCATGGATGTGGGGGGGCATGGTGTTCCAGACCGAACCGGGCTTGAGCACGGTCAGGCCCATCACCAGTTGCGCGCTGTCGCAAATGCCCGGAATGACCATCTGGTAGATGGTCCGCTCGTTCGATTCCTCAAGGCTGCCGCGCTCCAGCGCGGTCGCGTCGGCGACCGAGATCAGGCGCGTCGCGAACCCCTTGTGCGCCGGGCAGGAGGCCAGATAGAAACGCGCGCCAGCGCCGGAGAACTGTACGTCCTTCGCACCCATCGTCACATAGAGGCAATCCTTGTTGCCCATCGTGAAGACTTCGCCATCGACGGTCACGGTGCCCTCGACATTGCCCACATTGACGACCGCAAGCTCACGCCGCTCCAAAAACGGATGCCCCGCCGCCGACGCAGGCTCGGTCTGATCAGGCAGCTTCACTGCGCCGTCCGCAACCGCCACGCCACCAATCACGAACCGCTCCGCATGCGTATAGTTCAACACGCATTCGCCTGTCCGGAACAGCCCCTGGATCAAGTACCGATCCCGCAACTCCTCATTGCTCACGCACTCCATCATATCCGGATGCGTCCCGTAAAATGTCTTCTCGTACATGGTTATCTCCATTCAAAAATGCGGCCGTGCAGGGCCGACGGGAAAGTGTTGGGATCAGGCCAGCGCGGCCCAGTTGGCGACAAAGGCGCGCGCCGCGGCACCCACCTTGTCCGCCGTCATGCCGGGCTTGTAGAGGGCGGAACCAAGACCGAAGCCTGCTGCGCCCGCCGCCTTCCATGGCGCCATATTGTCAGGCGTGATGCCGCCCACGACCAGTTTGGGCACCTCACGTGGCAGCACCGCACATTGGGCCTTCAATACGGCAGGACTGATCGCTTCGGCCGGGAAATATTTAAGCGCGTGGGCGCCCGCCGCCACTGCGGCAAAGGCTTCGCTGGGCGTGAAGCAGCCGGGCAATGAAGCCAGCCCCATCGACGCGGTGAGCGCGATCACGTCCGGGTTCGTGTTGGGCGATACGATGATCCGCCCACCTGCCTGCGCGACGCTGCGCACATGGTCGGGCGTCAGTACCGTGCCTGCGCCCACCAGAGCGCGTCCGTCGAGCAATGTCGCCAGCCGATCGATCGACACAAGCGGTTCCGGCGAATTGAGCGGCACCTCGATCAGCGAAAAGCCGGCATCCACCAGCGCCTCGCCGATCGGCTCAATCTCATCAGGCCGCACACCGCGCAGGATTGCGACCAGCGGGCAGCGCGCGAAGGCCTCTGCAAAATCCGATGGCAGGCTCATGACAGGGTTCTCCAGATATGCGTGATGCCGTGGATGAAGGCAGCGTGGCTGTCGGCCAGTATGGCCGTTCCGCCAACCACTTCGATGGCGGCACTGTAAAGAGCGCCCAGCATCGGGTCGGCGAGCAGATAGACGGGCTGCGCACCCTCGCCAAGCCGCGCGGCTACGTCCGTGCCGATCAGCAGCCCGCTGACATAGGATGTCGCGTCGGCGTCCACGGCGCGTCCGGTCACGAAGTCGGCGCGCACACCGAACAGGCGGACAAGCAGGTCGCCGTCCCGTGCATCGGCGACACCGCGCAGGAAGGCCGCATTTGGCTCCACCTGACCATCCATTTGCACCGCCAGCAGGCTGTGGCGTTGGAGCAGCGAGAATATCTCGCCGGTCATGGCGGTCACAAAGCGATCGATCCGACCATCGACCATCCAGGCCCATTTGCAATGGGTGCCGGGCTGGCAGAGCAGCGCATCGCGCGGCGTTAATCCCCCAATCACCGCGCCCAGAAGTTGCACTTCCTCGCCGCGCATCACGTCCGCGCGGTCGTTGCGGAAGCAGGCAACGCCGGGGACGATTGCGGTGCGGTCCGGCTCGACCCACTGCACTGCGCTTGATAATTGCTCGATCCCGTTAGGGCAGGGGGCATAGGGCAGCTCAGCCCAGCCCCGGTTGGACCCGACCATGCCAGCGCACAGCATCGGCAGGTCGCCCATGCGCGCGCGAATAGCGGCAGCCTCGGCGGGGAATCCGCCTTGCTCGATCGATAGGATACCGCGATCGTCGCGTTCTGTCGCTTCGACCGAACCATCGGCGGCGATGCGATAGGCACGGCGATTCGTCGTGCCCCAATCGACCGCCAGAAAAGCGCTGCCCGCCATCATGCCGCCATTGTCCTGATCGGCACAATGAATCCGGTCGCGCCAGCCATGGTGCATGCTGGGATCATCATGTCAGAACTCCGGGAATCGACCATCGTGCGTCGCGTGACGGTATTTATAAGATAAATATACGGTGTCCATCCATGTTTGCCAAACTGCACATTCATTGGCCCAGATCCGGTCCCCGCAGCAGGATGACATGCAGGAAGCGCGGCCCATGGGCGCCACGGACATAGGTTCCCTCAATGTCGGTCGTGCCCGATACGCCGGTGATCCAGTAATGGGCGCGCGGTTGCGGGCCAGCCAGCACGGCCTCTTCCAGATGCGCCACGATGGTATTGGCATTCAATAGGACAATATGATGCAAGGCCAGGAAATTGGGCAGCATCGGTGCGGCTGCCGAAGTCTCCAGAACCAGCGATCCCGTCTCGGCCACGCCACAGCGGGCGATGGCGAGTGCGGCGGCCTCATCCGGCGCGGCGCTCTCATGCAGCGCGAAGCCGGACCAGTCGCAAGCCGTCAGGCGTGGATCGGGCGGCAGGCAAAGCATCGGCGGCAAGCCATGGCCGCCAAGATAGTGCCCGATCGCAGCGGGCAGGTCGGCCAGCGTGTCGATGGCATCATGGGTTCCCGCCAGGCTGGGCAGGGTGATCTTGGCTAGGAAAGCTTCTTCCAGCGCGTTCTCATCCACGGCCGGGCGTTCGGGCGCGATCAGCAGCGCGTCGGCTTCCAAGGACAGTGGTCCACCGTCGGTCGGGCGCAGGCGCGACAATATGGCGTTGCGCGCGCTCATCTGCGCTTCTCTTGGCTGTATTGCTCCATGAAACTGCGTGACGCTGGCTTGGGCAGATCGCGATGGCGTGTCCAGCCACCCGCCAACGGCAGGCTTTTGATCCAGCCTGCATGGCCCACGATCCGCATCACGCGCACCGCCATCCCGCTCGCCAGTCGATACAGGCGCGGCCGTCGCGCCACCGCCGCCCAGATACCAATCCCGGCGCGCATGGTCCTTGGCTCCAGCCCCTCGCGCCAGCTCTTCTCCCGCCACCCGCGCAGCAACGTCGGGAGGGGAATGCGCACAGGGCATACTTCCTGACATTTGCCGTTCAGCGTGCAGGCGTTGGGCAGGTCGCGGCTTGCGGCCAGTCCGTCGAGCACGGGCGTCAGCACCGCGCCCATCGGGCCGGGATAGGTGCCGCCATAGGCATGGCCACCGATCTGACGAAAGACGACACAATGGTTCATGCACGCGCCGCAACGGATGCAGCGCAGCATCTCCGCCAGCCCTTCCTCGCGCATCGTCGTGCGGCCATTGTCGACCAGCACGATATGCATTTCTTCCGGTCCATCATGGTCGCCGGTGCGTTTGGGGCCAGTATAGAAGGTCGTATATTGGGTCAGCGCCGCGCCCGTTGCCGACCGCGCCAGCATCCGCAACATATGCACGGCGTGCGGCATGGACGGCACGATCTTCTCGATCCCCGCCGTCACGATATGGACGCGGGGCGGCACCAGCGACAGTTCGGCATTGCCCTCATTGGTCACGGTGCAGATGGCACCGGTATCGGCCACCAGAAAATTCGCGCCCGAAATGCCGACATCCGCGCCCAGCATCCCGCTACGCAATTCGCGCCGCGCACTTTCGGCCATCGCGGCGATCGTCTCTTCCTCATGCGGAGAGCGATGCTTCGCCTTGAACAAGGCTGACACCTGTTCGCGCGTCTTGTGCATCGCGGGCCAGATGATGTGCGAAGGGCGCTCATCGGCCAATTGGATGATATGTTCGGCCAGGTCCGTCTCGACCCGCGTGATCCCGGCTTCGGCCAACGCATGAGGCAGGCCGATTTCTTCGCCCAGCATGGATTTCGACCGCGCGACGCTCTTCGCGCCCGCCGCCTTGCAGATGTCGATTACGATGGCGCAGGCTTCGTCGGCGGTCTGCGCCCAATGGACCTTCGCCCCGGCGGCAATGGCATTCGCCTCGAACATCTCCAGATATTCGCCCAGATGCGCGATCACATGATCCTTGATCGCCGCTGCCCTGTCGCGCGCGCGATCGAAGTCGGGAAAGGCGTCGACGGCAACGGCGCGCTTGGCCTCGGCCGTGCCGGCGGTGCGCTCCACCGCAATCTTCAGGATCGGGTCCGCCAGCGCCAGATCGACGCGATCAGAAAAGGCGCTCATGCCTCTTCCCCGATCGCCGGACCATCGCCCATACCAGCGATTAGCTCGATCGCGTGAAAGGCGCGAACACGCGATCCCTCCCGATGCAGCTTGCCCGCCATGTTCATCAGGCATCCCAGATCGCCCGCCAGCAGCATGTCCGCGCCGCTCGCGTCGATGGCCGCCGCCTTCTCGCCGACGATAGCGTTGGAGATGGCCGGATATTTCACGCAAAAGGTGCCGCCAAAGCCGCAGCAGGTTTCTTCGCCCGCCAGCGGCGCCAGCGACAGCCCCTCGACTGCGTCCAACAGGCGACGAGGCTGCGCCTTGATGCCCAGTTCGCGCAGGCCCGAACAACTGTCATGATAGGTCGCACGGACGGGCAGGGCGACGCCTTCTGGTCGCCAGCCTCGCACTTCGTCCAGATAGGCCATGACCTCATAGGTCTTCGCGCCCACCGTATGAGCGCGCGGTCCCCATTCAGGATCATCTTCCAATATCTCGGGATAATGGCAGCGGATCGTTCCCGCGCAGGATCCCGATGGAATGACCACATGGTCATAGGGTTCCAGCATCGCGATCACACGCTTGGCCAGATCGATCGCCGTCGCCCGGTCGCCCGAATTGAGCGCGGGTTGCCCGCAACAAGTCTGTTCGGTCGGCACTACCACCTCGCACCCGGCTGCCTCCAGCGCCCGGATCGCGGCAAAGCCGATACGCGGACGCATCAGGTCGACCAAGCAAGTGACGAACAACGCAACGCGCGGGTGATCGAGCGTCATGTCAGACCCCGTGACGCTTGGCGAAGGCCAGGAACAGCTCGGGCCATTGCGCGGGTGCTGCCTCCGGCCCCATCGTCAGACCAAAACCATGTCCGCCAGTCTCAAACAAATGACATTCGGCGGGGATCGCCCCCGCGCGTAATGACGCCAGCATCGACAGGCTGTTTTCGACTGGCACTGTCTTGTCGTCGATCGCGTGCGCCAGAAAGGTGGGGGGCGTTTGCTGCGCCACCATCTGGTCCATCGAGTAGATCTTCATCCGATCGACGGAGGGCGTGGCCCCCAGCAATTCGGTGCGCGATCCTGCGTGGACGAACCCGCCCTCCATCTGGATCACTGGATACATCAGCGCCGCGACATTCGTGTGAAGCGGCTCCTTGTCAATCGCATCAGCAGGGCGATAGGTTTCCACCGGCGCGCGGCTCGTCAGCCAGGCGGCCAGATGCCCGCCCGCTGAAAAGCCCATCACGCCGATCCGATTGCCGTCGAAGCCTTCCTTGGCGGCCATGTTGCGCACCATCCGCAACGCCCGCTGGGCGTCCTGCAACGGCGCTTCGGTTCCCGCCGCCCAGCCATCGGCGGGCAAGCGATAGAGCAGGATGAAGCAGGTATAGCCCGCTTGCGCAAAGCGCCGCGCAATCGCGTAGCCTTCTTTGCCTATGGCAACCCGGCGATACCCGCCGCCCGGAATGAGCAACATGGCCGCGCCATTGGGACGGGCGGGGCGCAGCATCGTCAGGGTGGGCGTGACGATATGCGCGAAAAAAGTGTCGTCGACCGGGCTGGCAGGCGTGCGCAGGCCCTCTTCCTGTTTGACGGTGACGCGCTCGCTTCCCGGCGCCTTCCCCTTCCACAGGGGAAAGCGCACAAAGCCCTGCGGCACAGGAAAACCCTGTGCCAGAGCAGGCGCGGTCATCAGCCCCAGCCCAAGGCCGGAAGCTGCGACGATCACGCTGCGGCGGTCGAGGCCCTTCTGGCTCATTGCAGATTCACATACATGCCGCCGTCAACCAACAGCGCCGCGCCTGTGACATAGGCCGCCATGTCGGAGGCAAGGAAGACGATGGGACCGGCGAGGTCTTCAGCGGCTCCAAGGCGACCGAGCGGAACCCGCTTTTCCATATATTCGCGCTTCTCGACGTCAGCCAGATCATCCTTGTTGATCTCGGTCAGGATGGTGCCTGGCAGCACGCTATTGCAACGGATGCCATGCTTGCCCAGCGCGATCGCGGTGGACTGCATCAGCGAATGCACGCCCGCCTTGGTCGGGGTGTAGTGGGTCTGATATTCACCGCCGACGAGCGCGGAAATGGACGAGACGGCGACGATGGAGCCGCCATGGCCCTGCTTCACCATCTGCTGCGCGGCGGCCTGTACCATGAAATACGCGCCATGCAGGTTGACGCGGAAGGTGCGCTCCACCGTTTCGACCGGCATGTCGAGAAAGGCGTGGAAAGGGCAGATGCCCGCATTGCTGACCATCACGTCGACCTTGCCAAAGGCATCGACGGCCTTCGCCACGAAAGCCTGCGCTGTCTGCGGGTCGGCGACATCGCCCTTCACCGCGATCGCGCGCTGGCCCAGTGCCTCAATGGCTTCGACGCAGCTCTGGGCCGGGCCATCGCTGCTGGCATAGTTTATGACGACGTCTGCGCCATGCTGCGCGGCGCCGATGGCGGCGGCGCGGCCGATGCCGGTCGATGCGCCGGTGACGAGGACGGTCTTGCCTTCAAGCAGCTTCACGGGGCTTCCTTCTCTTTTGGATTAACGCCGCGCGGGGCGGCGGGGTGGTTGGACGCCTGGGGTCCAGCCCAGGTCGCCGCTGATTTTTGCCACGGTGTCGCACACGTCATCGCTCAGTGACTGCATCCGCGCGTCATCCATATATTGGGCGGCGCTCGACACGCTGATGGCGGCAACGATCGCGCCGGACGCATCGCGAATGGGCGCCGCGACGCAGCGTATCTGGTCCTCATTCTCTTCCAGGTCGAAGGCGCGTCCGGCCTCCACATAGCCCTTCATTCGATCCAGCCAGGCCGCATAATCCGCGCGTGGGGCATCCCCCGCCTGATCCGCGTCGAAGATTCGCCGCCAGGTTTCCTCGCTGTCGTCCAGCAACAGCGCCTTGCCCAGACCCGTCGACGTCAGATGCTGGCGATCGCCGATCCGGCTGGAAATTTCCACGCGGCGGCGGCCCGCTATCTTGTCCAGATAGAGCGCCATTTCATTCTCAAGCCGCCCCAGATGCACCGTATCCTCGCTATGCGCAGCCAGTTCTTCGATGCGCGGGCGGGCAATCTGCACCACATCCGCCTGACCCTGTGCCAGAAAGCCCAATTGCAGCAGCTTGGGGCCAAGCTGATAGCCCTCACGCGGCAGGAAGGTCAGAAATCCCCGATCGATCAGCGCATTGGCGAGTCGATGCGTGGTGGATCGCGTCAGCCCCATCCGCGCCGACAGTTCCGCCAGCTTAACCGGCCCATCGATCACCTTGTCGAGCATGTCGAGGCCGCGCAGCAGCGTCTGGCTGCCCTGCACCTTCGACTTTTCCTCGGTCGGTTCCGATTCTGTGTTTGACGCATTCTGTCTCATCTACTAATATCCTATCCCAGATTGTGAGAAAGTAAACAGGCTATGGAGGGGTGTCGGTTAATCCGGGCGTTCCACTCTTATGTCATATTCGATAATATGTGGGGCAGTTTTTCACATATTGGCATTTAAGGCCGCATCATTCTCTGTGGTGCGGGGTTTCTGGTGTACATTCGGGAGCGTGTTGCGTGACGATAGCGTCTTTGTCCAAGATCAAACATGTTCGTGCCTATACGGTGCGTGGCGGCGGAGCGGATTATCATGACCAGGGCGAAGGCCACTGGATCGACAACCATATCGCGACCCCGATGTCGCGCTATCCCGAATATCGCCAGTCGCGGCAGAGCTTCGGGATCAACGTGCTGGGCACGCTGGTCGTGGAGATCGAGGCGGAAGACGGCACCATCGGTTTTGCCGTCACCACCGGCGGTGAGCCCGCTTGCTACATCGTCGAACGGCACCTTGCCCGCTTTCTGGAAGGCCGGGACCCGCGCGAGGTCGAGAAAATCTGGGACCAGATGTATTTCTCGACCCAATATTATGGCCGCAAGGGTCTGGTCATCAACGCCATCTCCGGCGTCGATCTCGCGCTCTGGGATCTGCTGGGCAAGCTGCGGCAGGAGCCGGTCTATCATATGCTGGGCGGCGCGGTGCGCGACGAACTGCAATTCTACGCCACCGGCGCACGCCCTGACGTCGCCAAGGAACTGGGCTTCATCGGCGGCAAGATGCCGCTGCACCACGGCCCGGCCGAGGGCATCGAAGGCCTGAAGAAGAATATCGCCGAACTGGCCGACATGCGCGAGAAGTGCGGTCCCGACTTCTTGTTAATGTGGGATTGCTGGATGGCGCTGGACGTGGACTATGCCACGCGCCTTGCCATCGCCGCGCATGAACATGGCCTCAAGTGGATCGAGGAGGCGATCAGCCCCGACGATTATTGGGGCTATGCCCAATTGAAAAAGAATGTGCCCAAGGGCATGCTGGTCACGACCGGCGAGCATGAAGCGACCCGCTGGGGCTTCCGCATGCTCATGGAAATGGACTGCTGCGACATCATCCAGCCCGATGTCGGCTGGTGCGGCGGCGTCACCGAACTGGTGAAGATCAGCGCCCTTGCCGATGCGCGCGGGACGATGGTCGTGCCGCATGGCTCCTCGGTCTACAGCTATCATTTCGTCATCACCCGCCACAATTCGCCCTTCGCCGAATATCTGATGATGCACCCCGGCCCGACGGAAGTCGTTCCGATGTTCCATCCCCAACTGATCGGCGAGCCGGTTCCCGAGAAGGGTCGCCTGCGGGCGAGCGCGCTCGACAAGCCTGGCTTTGGCGTGGAGCTAAATCGCGATCTCGACATGCATCGCCCGTACCAGCACTAAGGAGCAACTTTCATGAAATTCTGCCGCTATGGCTCGCGCGGAAGCGAGAAGCCCGGTCTTATCGACGCAGATGGCCGCATTCGTGACCTTTCGGGCGTCATCGACGATGTGACCGTCGCCAGCATCGCCGGCCTGTCCATCGATCCCGAAACCCTGCCGCTGGTCGAAGGCGCGCCCCGCTACGGCGTGCCGACCAAGGGCATCGGCAAGATCGTCGCCATCGGCCTCAATTATGAGGACCATGCGATTGAATCCAACCTGCCGATTCCGACCGAGCCGGTCATGTTCATCAAGGCCGTGTCGAGCATCACCGGTCCCAATGACGAGGTGATGCTGCCCAAGGATGCGACCCATGGCGACTGGGAAGTCGAACTGGGCTTCATCATCGGCAAGACCGCCCGCTATGTCGAGGAAGCCGACGCGCTGTCGCATGTCGCGGGCTATGTGCTGGCGAACGACGTGTCCGAACGCTTCAATCAGAAAGAGCGCGGCACCCAGTGGAGCAAGGGCAAGGGCCATGACACTTTCTGTCCCGTGGGCCCCTGGCTGGTGACGCCGGACGAGGTTGGCGATCCGCAGGATCTGGACATGTTTCTGGACGTGAATGGCCAGCGTATGCAGACCGGCAACACGAAGACGATGATCTTCAACGTCGCCGAACTGATCGCCTATGTCAGCCGCTTCATTACCCTGTATCCGGGCGATCTGGTGATCACCGGCACCCCTCCGGGCGTGGGTGAGGGCAAGAAGCCCAACGCCATCTACCTGAAGGCAGGCGACGTCATGAAGCTGGGCATCGCCGGGCTGGGTGAGCAGCAGCAGTCGGTCGTCGAATGGCGTCATCTGGGTGACGAGGTGCTCGGATGAGCTTCACAGGTCGTTACGAAGGCCGCACCGCCGTCATCACCGGCGGTGCATCCGGCCTTGGCCGCGCCGCTGCCAAGCGGATCGTGGTTGAGGGCGGCAAGGTCTGCCTGTGGGACATGAACGCCGCCGCGCTTGCAGAGGCGAGGGAAGAGGTCGGGGCAACCCACGTCGTCGCCCTCGACATTTCCGATCAGGCGGCGGTCGAGAAGGCTGCGGCCGAGAGCTACGAAGCACTGGGGCAGCAGATCGACATCCTCGTCTGCTCCGCCGGGATCACCGGGGCCACCGCGCCGGTCCACGAATATCCGCTCGATAGCTGGCTGGCGGTCGTGAATGTGAACCTCAATGGTCTCTTCTACTGCAACCGCGCGATCGTGCCGCTGATGCTGAAGAACGGCTATGGCCGCATCGTCAACGTGGCGTCGGTGGCGGGCAAGGAAGGCAATCCCAACGCCAGTGCCTATTCGGCGACCAAGGCGGCGGTGATCGGCCTTACCAAGTCGCTGGGCAAGGAACTGGCGGGCAAGGGCGTGATCGCCAATGCCCTGACGCCTGCGACCTTCGAAAGCCCGATCCTGGCCCAGCTTCCGCAGAGCCAGGTCGACTATATGCGTTCGAAGATTCCCATGGGCCGTCTGGGCGAAGTGCATGAAAGCGCCGCCATGGTCTGCTTCATGGCGTCGGAAGAGTGCAGCTTCACCACGGCGTCGACCTTCGACACATCGGGTGGCCGCACCACCTTCTGATCCTCCCAAAAAGACAGGGTGCGATCGTCCGCAAGAGGCGACGCACCCCCATTTTATAGTCCAGCCGGAGAGGCCGATGACTGCCAGCCCCATTCCCTTCGTCGATGCCCATATCCACCTCTGGGATCTGTCGCATATCCATTATGACTGGCTGACCGGCCCTTTCACTGATGACGGTCCGAACGGCAGCGCCGAACCGATCGCGCGCGACTATGGAATCGACGACTATCTTGCCGATACCGCTGACTGGAACGTCGTTGGCGCTGTCCATATCGACGCGGGCGCCGCAGCGGCCCAGGCGCTCGATGAAAGCGCTTGGCTTGAGGATCTGGCCGCCGACCGGGGGCTTCCCACAGGCATCGTCGCCTACGCCCCGCTGGACGATGCGGGTGTCGAACCCATCCTCGCAGCGCAGGCCGCCCATCCGCATGTACGCGGCATCCGCCAGATCGTGAACTGGCATAGCGACGCCAAGCGGACCTATACGCCGCGCGACATGACCGCAGATTCACAATGGCAGGCGGGCTATGCGCTGCTTGCCAAATATGGCTTGTCCTTCGACCTGCAATGCTATCCTGGCCAGATGCCTGGGCTAGTGTCGCTATTGGAGCGGCACCCCGACATAACTGTTCTCATCAATCATATGGGTATGCCCGTCCTGACTGACCCTGATGGGGTCGAGCAATGGCGCGCGGGCATGAAGGCATTGGCCGCCCTCCCGCATGTCGCCGCGAAAATCTCCGGCGCGGGTTTCATCCATCGCGACTGGGCGCGCGAGACGGTCGAACCCTTCCTTCTCGAAACGATCGACCTGTTCGGGACGGATCGCTGCCTGTTCGCCAGCGACGCGCCGACCGACAAGCTGTTCGCGCCGATCGGCCGCTATCTCGACACCTATCAAGCCATCGTCGCTGCCTTCTCCGATGCTGAGAAGCGCGCGATGTTCGGCGGCAACGCCAATCGCCTTTACAGACTGGGCCTGACATTATGACCCCCAATCCCCTCATCGGGGTTCTGTTCCATTGGCTGGGCGGTCTTGCGTCAGCCAGCTTCTATGTGCCCTTCCGTGGCGTGAAGCGCTGGTCGTGGGAAATCTACTGGCTGACCGGCGGCATCTTCTCATGGGCGTTCGCGCCCTGGTTCTTTGCGTCGATCCAGACCAACGACCTGTTGGGCGTACTCGGCGCCGCGCCCTTGCCGACGCTGCTTTGGCCGATCTTCTTCGGCCTGCTCTGGGGCTTTGGTGGGCTGACCTATGGTCTCACCATGCGCTATCTGGGCCTCTCGCTGGGCATGGCCGTGGTGCTGGGCCTGTGCACCGTGTTCGGCACATTGATCCCGCCGATATTCGAGGGGGATTTCGCCTCCAAGCTGATCGAGCCGCTCTCCGGCCGGATCGTCCTGCTGGGCCTCGGCATCACGCTGGCGGGCATCATCGTCGTCGCACTTGCGGGCGCACGCAAGGACAGCGCGCTCAGCCCGGAGCAGAAACGCGCCGTCGTGGCTGAGTTCGATTTCCGCAAGGGGATCATGGTCGCCATCTTCTCCGGCATCATGTCCGCTTGTTTCGCCTTCGGACTGGCGGCGGGTGAGCCAATCAAGCAGTTGTCTGCACAGGCTGGCACCGGCCCGCTCTGGACCGGGCTGCCGGTGTTGTGCCTTGTCATGTTCGGCGGGCTTGTGACCAACGGCTTGTGGTGCCTGTGGCTGATCCGGCGCAACCGTTCCGCCGGGCAATGGCTGGGTCGGGGTGAAGGGGCAGGGGCGCCGCTCCTCGCCAATTTCCTGCTCAGCGCGCTTGCGGGCATCACCTGGTATTTCCAGTTCTTCTTCTACACGATGGGCGAAAGCCAGATGGGGCGGCTGGGCTTTTCAAGCTGGACGCTTCACATGGCCAGCATCATCATCTTCGGCACGCTCTGGGGCTTTGCTTTCCACGAGTGGAAGGACGCAAAGCCTGCCGTCAGGAACATGGTGTGGGCAGGCGTCGGCCTCCTGATCCTTGCAACGATCGTCATCGGCTATGGCAACTATATTGCGCCCTGACCGACCGATGCGGGCGCTTCTCGGCGCGCTGTTGCTGCTCACGCTCACGCTCACCGCCGCCGCGCCCGCAAGGCCGGTGGCGGACGCGCCGTTCCAGATGCCCGACATGCATCTGCACGACCCGTGGATCGTCGCGGACAAGGCCAGCGGGATCTATTATCTCTTCACCCGCAATGAAGCGGTGATGACGGGCGATCGCCAGCTTGGCATAATGGTCTATGCCAGCCGCGATCTGAAACATTGGTCGAAGCCCAAACTCGCCTTCGCCTTACCGCCCGGCACCTGGGCCAAGGCAGGCAGTTGGGCGCCGGAGGTGCATGGCTGGCGCGGTCGCCACTATCTCTTCGCCACCTTCCATGACGAGGATGCGAAACTGCCTGTGAAGGGCTATCGCCGCGCCACCGTCCTCGCGGTGTCGGACAAGATCGACGGTCCCTACGTCCTCGTCCGCAATGGCGAGCCGATCGTACCGAAGGACCAGATGACGCTGGACGGCACACTCTATGTTGATCCCGCGGGCAAGCCATGGCTCGTTTATGCCCATGAGTGGATTCAGACCACCATCGGCATGATCGAAGCGATCCCGCTCAAGGACGATCTGTCACCCGCTGGCGAGCCGAAGATGCTGTTTCGCGCCGACGAAGCCGACTGGGCGGTGGGCCAGAAACAGCCCAATGGCGACCTTGTTTATGTGACCGATGGCCCTGAACTGTTCCGCACCAACGGCGGCACTTTGCTCATGCTCTGGTCCAGCTATGGCAAGGCCGGCTATGTGCAGGCGCTCGCCCGCTCGCGCTCCGGCGAGGTCGAGGGGCCATGGGAGCAACTCGGCCCACTGGTCGAGCGCGACAGCGGCCACGGAATGCTCTTCCACGCCTTTGACGGGCGGTTGATGATGATCGTCCATCGTCCCTTTACCGACGCACGCGGCAAGCTCTACGAAATGCGCGATGCCGGCGACCGGGTCGAGGTGGTCCGGGAAATCACCGAACTCGATGGGGAACGCTGCCCGACCCATCCCAATCCCAAGAAAGCTTGCTGATCATGCTGGAAGCCGACACTGTTTCGCCATTATGGGCAGGGGATGCGACCGACGGCGCATTCACGCTCGACGATGTGAACTGCGCGCCCGAAAGCGCGGTCATGACGGCGGTCGCCTGTCCCATGCTGTTGGGCTATACCCCGCAAAACCCCAATGGTCGCGCTATGCTGGTCCTTGGCGGCGGTGGCTACACCGCGCTGATGGCGGGACGGGAAGGGGTGGCGGTCGCCCAATGGCTGACCGGCCTCGGCTATCACGCCTTCGTCCTCATCCACCGCTTTCCCAATGCCGATCATGGCGTGAGCGCGTCGCTGGATGACGCCATGGAAGCCATGCGAACCATCCGTGCGAGCGGCCTTGCAGAGCGCGGCCTCGGTGTCATCGGCCTCTCGTCAGGCGGCCATCTCGCCGCGTGCCTTGCCGCTGACTATCCGTCCGATTGGTCGCCGCCGACATCGACCCATTCCGGCCAGTCCACCCGGCCGGATCTGCTGGTCGTTGGCTATGCGCCCATTTCGACCAATGCGAAGGGGCGAACGATCATCGCCGACAAACCTCCGCTGCCCCCGCGCGAAAAACAGGCCATGTATGACAGGCTGCAACCCGACGTGCAGTTGCTCCCCGATCCGCCGCCAACCTTCATCGTCTATGCGGGCAATGATGCCGTGGTGCCGGTGGACAATGCCCACCGTCTCCATGCCGCGATGACCGCGGCAGGTGGCATGGCGGAACTGCACATTTTCGCCGACGCGCCGCACGGCTTTGCGTTGGATACGGTGGGTAAACCGGTGTCGCTCTGGCCCATGCTATGCGAAGCATGGCTCGCGCAGATGGGGTTTCGCGACTGACCCTTACCGCAGCAGTTTGAGTGGGACGGCGTCCGCCATCACACGGAATCCGGCATCATTGGGATGCAGTGCGTCACCTATATCATAGGGCTTGGCCATGCGGAGCGGATCGGCGGGATCGGCTATCGCACGGTCGAAATCGACCGCGCCATCGGCGACGTCATTGTCCCTGATCCACGCATTGACCTGCTGGCGCACAGTGTCCCCAGCCTCGCTCCAATAGCTGGCGCCCTTATACGGCAGGATGGTCGCCAATATGACCTTCACCCCACGATCATGCGCCCGTGTGATCATCTGGCGATAGCTGTCGATGATGTCGTCGGCGCTGGGCATGATTGCCCCCTCGCGCGCGGCGGTGCCCAGGTCGTTGACCCCTTCCAGCAGGATCACATGACTAACCCCCGGCACCGTCAGCACGTCGCGATCGAACCGCGCCAGCACGTTGATCCCGCCACCGCCACTGTCGTTCAGCAGGCGATTGCCGCTGATGCCCAGGTTGGCGACGCCGACATCGCGCATGTTACCCGCCTGCAAACGCTCCGCCAACAGGTCGGGCCAGCGCCGGTCGCTATCATTGGTGGCGCGCACGCCATCGGTGATGGAATCCCCCAGCGCTACGATGGTCCGCGCGCTGCGGGCCGTCTCGACATCGACCCCTGACAATATGATCCGCTGCATCGTCGTCACTTGGTTGGCAAGCGTGACCGCGTTTGTCTGATCGCCGCCAGCGATCCAGCCGGTCGCCCCGGCATAGCCATGTATTGTCGGCGCTGCGGCGCCCTCGGGCAGATGGATGCTGACGGTAATGCGCGTGAGCGGTTTGACGGCCATGGGGACAGGGTCGCTGACCATCGGCGCGCCCGGCGGCACGGTCAGCGTGCCATCGCCGTCGAAGGTCACGACCCTGCTGCTACCCTGGACAATCTTTCCATTCGCGTCGGCCAGTGCGACCCTCACGGCGCCGACCCGCAACGAAGCGCTCGACATCTCGTTGCTTAACCTGATCCGAAGCTGCTTGCCGCCATTGCTCAGGCGAACGACCTGACGAATGGTCTTGTCGCGTAGGTCAGGGGAGGACGAAACGCGTCCCGACTGCACGGGTGCGATGGCCCAACTGCGCGACCAATGTTGCGCGGAAACGGGCGCAGCCATCATCGTAGCGGCCAGCAGGCAGAGCAGGCGCTTGATCATATATATCCCCCCTAATAGTCTAGTTCAGCGTTTTAGCCGGACATGCACCGGCGCGTTGCGATCGACCGTAATCACGCCGTTCTTTTCTTTCAACTCGACAATCTGAAGCACCGACCGGCGATGCCAGTCGGGGTTGGCCCTTGCCTCATCCTCACCGCCCTGATGGACAAAGTAGATGAGATAGGCGCGCTTCCCCGCAACGATCACGTCGGGATGCTGCCCCTTGGCCCCATCGGTCGGCGCCTGACCCGCATCGGGCAGCAAATAGCCGTCCTGCCGTGTCCAGGTGACGCCATCAACGGACCGCATCATCAGCAGGCCCTTCCATGCATCCGACACCAGCCACCAGTGCCCTTCCAGCGAAACGCCTTGGGGCCTTCGCCCGGCGTATCGGTAATCCGGTCCTTCACCGTCCAGTGGATCAGGTCTGCGCTGTCGGCATAGCGGATCGCCTTGTTCTGCCGCTCATCATTATACCATAGCCGGTATCCGCCGCCCGGTAGCGCCGCGACGCTCGCGTCGATCACCCGGTCGGAGCCAAGCTCCAGCCGCTCGCCGCAGCTCCAGCTTTTCAGGTCCGTGCTGGTCAGGTGAACGATGAACCGCTCATGATTCCAGTCGTTGAACACACCCGGAACGACGGTCAGCCACATATGCCACTGCCCCTCGAACCGCTGAACCTCGGGCGCCCACTGCGTTTCGCCTGAGCAGGATCTGGGAATGTCGGCGACGCCGGCATAGCGCCACTGTGCGCCATCGCGCGACCGGGCCATGCCGATATGCGTGCCGTGGACCCAGCGGACGTCCTTCGCATCCGCCAGCGGCATGTTCGCCCGGCGATTGGTATAGAACATCACCCATTCGCCGCTCTTGCGGTCATAGACGGTCGATGCGTCGGCCGCCCCGTCATGGACCGGATCACGAAACAGTGGCTTGGGTGCGACATCGCTACCGGCGGCAGCGCCCGCCAGCAGCAGCGCGGCCAGACCGATCACGATGCGGCCGTCTGCGCGACGGGATTTTTGCCCCACAACTGCTCATAGCGCCAGCCCGACAGATCCTCGACCACCGCGCGATGTTCCGGCGATGTTGGCACTCGCGCACCACCGCGCAGATGCTCGATCTCGCGCATCAATATGTCATGCGTCCGGGGCGTCAGGCGGAAGCGCGTGGACACGATGATGCCAAAGGCCAGCGTGCCGATCGTCCCGATGCCCAGCAGCAGCGCGATGGTATGGATCGCGCCCGCGCTCTGCACCGGCGCGCCCGACACAAATCCGCCCGCCTGCATGATGAAGCCCACACCGGCGACGGCGGCGGCCTGCGTCGCCTTGCGAACGAAGGTCATCACCCCTGCAAAGCTGCCTTCGCGCCGTTGGCCGGTCACGATCTCGTCCACATCGGCCATATAATTATAGGTCGCCCAGGGAATATAGTTGAGCGCCCCGCGGCCAAGCCCCGCCAGCGCGATCGGCACCCACAGCAGCCAGCTCGCCGCCGTCACGCCGCCGTTCCAGAAGGCCAGCAGCACCAGCACGCCCGCGCCAAAGCAGGTCGCCGCAATCTGGTAGGCAAGGCTGGGTGACGCACGCAGCGCCAGATTGATGGCGATGATGACCGCCACGAACTGCACGATATACATGGTGCCCAGCAGGCCTGAAGCGATCGCCGTCGATCCGGCCAGCGCAAAGATCACGAAGAAGGTGAAAGCCGCGTTGAAGATGTCCTGACTGATATAGCCGCCCAGATACATGCCCAGATGCAGGCGGAAGGCCCGGATGCGCATGGTCGAGAACAGATTGCGATACAGAGCCTTGAACGCGGACCCAACGCCGCCGCCACCGGGGGCAGCCTGCACCTCCAGCGCCGCCGCGCCCGGCATATGCCGTTCCCACGAGAAGAAGTAGAGGAAGGCCGCCGTCGCCATGAACAACACGGCAAAGATCATGCCCATGTAGAAGAAAGTGTCGGCGCTATCCCGGCCAAGGGCCGTAATCAGCCACATCGGCAGGAAACCGGCGAGGATCGCGGAAACCTGCCCGAACAGGATGCGCGACCCGGCGAACTTCGCTTTGGTCTTGTAATCGCTCGACATTTCGGCGGCCAGCGTCTCGAACGGGATTATCTCCATCGCATAGACCAGTTCGAACAGCACATAGCTGACAAGATAATACCAGAAGCTCTGCCCCGGCAGCCACATCAGCGCGAAACTGGGGAGTAGCGGGATGGCCGCAAGGATGAAGAAGCGCCGCCGTCCAAATTTACGACCCAGCCAGGTCGCGCCGAAATGGTCAGAGATATAGCCGATCAGTGGCGAGGCGAAGGCGTCCAGCACGCGCGCCACGGCAAAGATCGTCGCCGCTTGTCCGGCGGAAAGGCCGCAGAACTGCGTATAGAAGATCAGGACCCAGCCGGAAATGACCGCCATCGACCCCGCGCCCAGCACATCGTTCGACCCATAGGCGACATAATTGATCAGGCGAACGGGGCGTGCGCCGGTGGCCGGGGCAGGGGGGGCTGGGTTCAAAGTCGCTCTCCTGGGCGTAGCTCTTGCCTGTCGCCCGTGGTGGTGAAGGGCGGCGAACCCGAATGCCCGCCGCCCCGATCAATCAGATGTAGGTCCGCAGGAACTCACCCAGGGCACAGATAGCCAGACTCTGACCATAAGGCATGGAGGTCAGCGCAATGTCCTTGTAGAATTGCTGGGTGTCACCCATCGCCGTGCCGAAGCTGACCTGCTTCAGTTCGCCTGTCTCGTCGATATTCGCCAGCACGCCGCGCACGGCCTTGATGCCGACTTCCTCATAATGACGCGGCAGATAGCCCTTACGCACGCCCTTCAGGATGCCATAGGCGAAACCGGCGGTGGCCGATGCCTCCAGATAGCTGGTCGGATCGACGATCAGCGTGTGCCACAGGCCCGTCTCGGCATCCTGAGTTTCGGCCAGCGTCTTCACCTGAGCGGCCAGCGTGTCGATCAGGAAGCTGCGAATCGCGTCGCCCTGCGGCAAATCCAGAATCTCGATGATCTCGGGGATCGCGATCGTCACCCAGCAATTGCCGCGCGCCCACAGCGCCTCAGCGAAATTGTGGCGACCGTTGAAATCCCAGCCATGGAACCACAGGCCCGTCTTACTGTCGAACAGATATTTGATGTGGATGAGGAACTGGCGTTTGGCTTCCTCTACATAATGCGGGCGGTTCAGCAGCAGGCCGATCTTGGCCAGCGGCAGGACCGACATCATCAAGGTGTCGTCCCACATCTCGCCGGGATTCTCGTCATTAAAGACGATGTGCTGGAAGCCGCCTTCCTCGGTCTTGGGCAGCCCATCGGGCGCCATCAGCCATTCGGCCCATGTATCCAGATAGGGGATGTAGCGCGGGTCCGGCTCATATTCATACAGATAGGCCAGCGTTATGAAGGGCGCCATCGTGTTGATATTCTTGGTCGGCGTGCCCTCGGCAAAGCGGTCTTCAAACCACTGTTTGATGATCGCCAGAGCATTCGCGTCGCCGGTCTGCTCAAAATAGCGCCACATGCCGAACAGGCCGATGCCATGGGTCCATTCCCACCCGGCCCAACCCTTGGTGTCAATGATACGTCCATCTTCCAGATGGAGCAGGAACTCCCCCGTCTCGTCCTTGATGTTGACGAGGTTGTGCATCAGCTTGGCAATCGCCGCGCTGACGTCTGCGCGCGGGATGTCGTGGTTGAGGGCGGCCAATTATTGTCTCCTGTTGAGTTCTGAGGGGCTGTTGGGCGCGGCGACCATCTGCACCGGCAATCCGCCCCGGACGTTGCGAAGGGTGACGAGCCGGACCTGTTCCAGCGCGTTACCCGGCTCGCCATCGGATGTGACGGCGAGCGCGACATGGTTGATGCCCCGATGGTTCAAAATGCCCTCGGGGATCGGAAAGATACGTTGCGGCCCGACATGGGCGATGAACTGCCCCATGTTCCAGCCATTGACGAACATTAGCACGCGATAGTGGCCAACCGAACGCGGCGTATCGGTATCGCCAAAGGACAGAGCGATGGTCGCGTCCTGCCCCTTGGGCACGGCAAGGTCGAAGCTGGTGCGATACCAGCTTGTGCCCGCCTCCGCCTTTGCCGCCGGGACCGATGCGCTCGCCCATTTGGCGTCGTTGAAGCCGGGCAGATGCCAACCCTGCCGTTCGCCCGCCAGGCCGCCATTATTGGCGACGCCGCGCACCGGATCGGTCAGGTCTTCGCCGCCCTGCTTGCCCTGAATTTTCCAGGCAATCGGCACGCCGAAGCTGCGCCCACCGGGCGCTTCGACCGATGCGGAGATCAGGCCGCGTGCTTCCTTGTGGAAATCATCGACGTCCAGATCCCAGTTATGGCCATTATTGCGGACCATGACGCTCAGCACATGCTCGCCGGGCGTCTGGGCGCTGGCGGGCAAGGTGAACCGCGCTGTGCCGGTCGTGATCGGACGGGGCAGGCCGCCGGGCAATTCGCCCTGACCGATGAACTGGCCATCGACCCAGGCCTGCACCATGCCCGAACCGCCTGCGCCGTAATAAAGCGCCAGCGCCTTAGCGTCCGGCGTCCCGGTAAAGCGCCCGCGATACCAGACGTCGCCATCATGGAAGCCATAGGAGTCCATGCCCATATTAGGCTGCCCGTCCGGCCGCGCGGTGATGCTGGCGGACGAGCGGTTGTCGATCGCCTGCCAGTTCTTGTCGTCGAACGCAGGCTCCGCCTCGGGCGATCCCTTGGCGACGCGCCAGCCCGTCAATTGCGGCAGCACGACGTCCGCTGGTCCGGCCAGCGCCTGTGTCGCCGACAGGCTGCCGATGGCGCTGGCCTTCATCGCCACCTTCGCGCCGTTCCAACTCACACTGTTCAACGTGGCAGGCGCCCAGATTTCCAGCGGTGCCTCGCTCGTGGTATCGCCGGTCAGCGCCAACTGTCCGCCGCGTGCTTTTGCCGTTCGCACAAGAGCAGGCCCGCGCACCAGAATGTTCATCTGCGGTGTCCAGTACCGTGCGCCTTCGGCTTCATCGGCGATCAGCAGCGTCAGGGCAGGGCGACCGCCCCCCTCGATCCGCACGACCGAGCGTCCCTTATGGGCATAATTCAGCTTCAAATCGCCCTTCGCCGCGTCGAACGCACTCGTCACATCACCTTCCAGCACCGTGACTGTGGGCGCGGAGGCATAGCGCAGCACCGTCTCGCCCGGCTCACCCGCGCGCCCATAGACCAGCGCCAGATCCTTGCCGTCGATCCTCAGCGCCGTCTGCAACTCCGACGTCGAATAGACCAGCCGCTGCCCACCGATAGTCACGCCCGCGACCAGCCACTTGGCGTCAAAGCCGTTCAACCGCATCGGCAGCACATAGCGCCCGTCCGGCAAATCCGCCGTGATGGTAAAGCTGTCGTCTGTCTTCCCATTGGACGGCTTGTGCGTCACCATCAGGAAGCGCGCATCGCTCTCCGGACTTTTATTATGATAGACCTGAATATTGGGCGAGGAAATCTGCACCGCACCCGCCGGGATCATCCCCGCCAGATCGGGCACCGCCGCGATCAGTCCGCCAAGCTGCTTGAGTTCCTCGGCCTTGCCGCGAACCTCGCGCGCTTCGGAGATTGCCGCGCCATAATCATAACTGGTGAACACCACTGGCGCGGGCAGCCATCCCCAACTGGTCCCGCCATAGACCATGTAGAAACTCTGGATGCCGATGCCGTTGGCCAGATTGGTGCCGTAGAAGACCCGCTGGAACCGCTTGCCCCGCTGGATTGCGTTGCACGCATAGCCGCCGTTGGAACCCCAATAATCGAACCAGCCGCCGCCAAATTCCGCTGCGAAACCGGGCGTGTCGGGAGAGGCCGATGCGCCACCCTTCGCCCCGCCGGGACCATAATAGCCCCAGTCGGGCGCGGCGACATTGCGGGTCGGTTCGCCCTGAACGGTGCAGGTGCCACCCGGATAGCCGTCAAACGCATACATGTCGTTCGGGCCATGCACGACCTTTTCGACCTTGGAGCTTTCAGGCACCCAATAACCGTTGCGACCCTGATCGTTATGGAAAATCGGGACATCGATGCCATCGGCCCGCGCCTTGGCAAAAAGATGATCCATATAACGCCGCTGGGCAGCCGTGGTCACGGACAGCTCATTCTCGATCTGGTGGAGAATGACGCTGCCCTTGTTGCCCTTGCCGTCGCCATTGATCTGGTGACGCGCAATGATCGCATTGACCTGCGTCAGCCATTCATCAGCGGCGGCCATATATTCAGGATCATCGGTCCGCGCCCTGCCGCGCTGATTCGCCAGCCAGCCGGGGAAGCCACCTCGCGACAGTTCGGCATTCACATAAGGCCCAGCGCGGGTGATGACATAGAGGCCTTCCTCCTCAGCCATTTTGAGCAGACGATCCAGATCACGAATGCCGCTGAAATCATACACGCCCTTTTTCGGGCTGTGGAATCCCCAGTCGAAATAGAGCGCAACCGTGTTGAACCCGCTCGCCTTCATCTTTTGCAGAACATCGCGCCACAGGTCGGGGCTGGGCAGGCGGAACGGATGAAACTCCCCAGACCAGATGATCTGCCGCTTGCCATCGATCATCAGCGACCGCGCGTCGAAGGACACACGGCCGAACGTCTTGACCGGCGCGGACAGGTTCGCAGTGGGCTTCGCCTCCTGCGCCATTACGGGCAGCGGAACGAGCAGCGTGGACGACAGAAGAAGGGCGGCGGCGCGCAGCAACATGACCGGCTCCGTCAGGCGAGGTGGAAAAGGGGCGCCAGCGGCCATTCGCGGGGCTTGTTACCCGGCTCGACCTCCATCAACGGCGCCATATAGTCCCACCAGCGCTTCATCACCGGATGCTGGGGCAGGGTGTCGCGGCTATTATCCTCGCGCAGCTTCAGCACGGCGAACAGGGATAGCGTGTCCTCGTCCAGAAAGATTGAATAATCATAGATACCGGATTCGCGCAGCAGGTCGGATAGTTCCGGCCAGATTTCGTCATGCCGCTTGCGATATTCCGCGACCACGCCGGGCTTTAGCTGCATCTTGAAAGCGTGGGTGGTCATAACCTCTCCGATAAACCATTATATGGAATGAAGTGATAATATATGGAATAAATGCAGCCGTCAACGCCGCACGGACCAAAGCGATGTCCGTTCGACGCGAAGACCCGGTGCATTTTCGATGACAAAGGGAGGGCGGGCATCCGCGCTCTGCGTTCGCGCGGCAAAGCCGTCGATATGCAGTCCCTTCGCATGACGCACCCACAACGCCCAGGCGGGAAGAACACCGAACATGCTGGGTTCGGGATAGGCATCGGCCAGCTCGGCGGGGCGCCGCACCGTATCTTCCGCCGTCCCACCACCCAGATAGGTCAGGTCGATGTCCGTCAGCGTTACATCCTCGATCGGACTTTCCGGCAGGCCAGCGATGCTCGCCGGGAAACGATGATCGATCCCCGTCGCATGCACATCGCTGATCGACACCCGCCGGATTGCGCCGATGCCGGTTCCTTCAGGCCCGCGCCGCCGATCGCCCACGCGCAGGAAAAGCGGCGCCGTCGTCACCTCCCGCATCGTCAGGCCGCGCACGATGATGTCTTCCATCACACCGCCATCGACTGTTTCCAACGCCAGTCCCCGGCAGCGGGTAAAGGTGCAATCCTCGATCCGCACATTGCGGTACCCACCATTGCTTTCCGTGCCCAGCTTGATCCGCCCCGTCACCCGGTCGCGATCCGGCGCGATCTGCTGGGTCGTCTGCAAAGTTCCGTCCAGCATCGACCCCATATCGTAGCCGGATACGGCGCAGGCGCGGATCAGAATATTCTCTGCTGCGACGGCGCGCCCCAATGCATAACTGCTCTTGACGACGATCCCGTCATCATTGGGCGAATTGACCCGGCACCGCTCGACCTTCACATCGCGCACGCAGTCCAGGTCGATGCCGTCGCGATCGGTGTCGATGCTGAGGTCGCTAATCTCCAGCCCTTGCGTCCCCGTCGCCAATATCGCGAAATGCCCGCCCTTCAGGATCGAAAAGCCTGACAGCCTTATGTTCCGCCCATTCTTGAACGCGATCGCCTTGTTGCCCTTGCCCCGCATGGCGGCGGCGGCTGGTTCCAGTTGGGCAATATCCGCCTCGCTCATCCCGCGCATCGACAGAGGCCGCTCGCCCGCCTGCTTCTTCCAGCGCGCACCCGGCCCGTCGCGGGTCAGGCCCGCGCCGTCGATCAGCCCCGGCCCGACGATCGCCACCTCCGACACATCATCACCCCAGATCAGGCTGTTGTGCCAATGGCTGTGCCCGAAATCCTGGTATAGCTGGTCGATCCCATCCTCCGGCGCATCATAATGCCCGTCATGCCGCTCGGGGTCCGCCGCCTCGATCACCGCGCCCGCAGCGAACATCAGCGTCACCTTGCTCCGCAGCCGGATAGAGAAGCACAGATAACGTCCTGCCGGGATCAGCACCGTACCACCGCCCGCGCGCGATGCAGCCTCAATGGCGGCGTTGATCGCCCCGCTGTCGATGTTGCGTCCATCACCTTGCGCGCCATGCTGCCGGATACCGACCATTTTCGCCGCATGGGCAACAAAGGGCAGGGCGGTCATGCCCGCCGCCAAACCAAGCCCCATCTCCCGCCGTGACATCCGCGCGCTCAATTGCCCGCGGGCCGCTGACTGCTGTGCGCGATGCTCGGCGCAATCTTCACCGCGTCCGGCAGAGGCGGATGGGCGGGATCAAAGGCGGGCATCGTCACATGCGGGGCAAGCGTGCCAATCTGCGCGCGGATCTGTTCCGTCACCGCACTGGCCAGCAACCACGCTCCATAATTATTATGGTGAGTTTTGTCCTTCCCCCCATCGTTGAAGGCCAGCGGCGCGACTTCCGGCCCCAACGCTTCGTAGATGGCGCGGCTCGCAACATTGAGGTCGATCAACGGCACCCCCTCCGCCTGCGCGACCGCGCGCACCGCCTTGGGATAGTCGCCCAGCGTGTCGGTAATCCTGCCCTGCGCATCGAAATTGCGCCGCTCGGGCGACGTCACCAGCACCGGATTCGCACCGCGCGCCCGCGCTTCGGCAATATAGGTGCGCAGATAGGCGGGATAGGTGAACACCGGGTCGGCATAGGTTTGCGGCCAGTTCGCCTTCTGGTCATTATGTCCGAACTGGATGAACAGCCAGTCACCGCGCTTCATGCGCGACAGCACCTTCGCCAGCCGCAACTCGGTCAGGAAGGATTTGAGCGTCTCGCCCGATTCCGCATGATTTGCGACCACGACCTTGTCGTCCAGCATGGCAGGCAACATCTGGCCCCAGCTGGCCGCCGGTTCATAGCGCTGGTCGGTCACGGTCGAATCCCCGACCAGATACAGGGTCGGCGCCTCAACCGGCGCAACCGTGATCGACGCAATCCTGGGCTGGCCCAGAAACTCCAGCGTCAGCTTCTCGTCCCAGGCATAGCTTGCCTGTTCGCGCGGCGTGGTCAGCACGGCGACGCCGCCCGGTGCTGTTTCAGGGGGGCACGCCAGGAGCGGCGTGCGGACATTGACCAGGAAGCTGACCTCCCGAAACGCCCCCTTGCGGGTCGCGACATCGCGCAGCATCAGGCGGCGCGCCTCCGCTTTCACGCTGGTCAATCCCGCCGACCGGCGATCGCCAAGGCGCACGGTCACCCGATAATTGCCTTCCGGCACAGTGACCGAGAAGAGGAACCCCGCATCTGTCGCGCCCGGCTCGAACCCATACCCTCCCGCTTCGTAAAGATGCGCTCGACTCACGGCTTGCGAACCGGCCCGTGCAGCCTCCGTGGCGAGCGTGAAGGTCATGGGGAAGGGCGGCGGCAGTGCGGGCAATTGGGCAGGCAATGGGGCGGCGCTCAGCATAAGGGCAAGGACGGAACCGATGGGCATGAGGATGCGGACGTCCCTATCGCGTGGGCCGCCAGGCGGCGGATTGAGAAAAAATGGGGTCGCCCGCAAAAGCGATGCGACCCCAGGCGCAGCCAGTGCAGTGGCGGCGGAAAACGGTGTGGAAGCAGGCCGCAGCCGGAACAAGGCGCCTGCGCAGCAGCCTCGACAACATTGGCATGTCAGGTGCTCCCCTTTTGATAATCGGCAGGCCGAACGCCATGTCCCATTATGTGATTGATGGATTTCATATATCGGGAACGTCAAAGGATCAATGGCCTTTGCATGGACGGTTAAAATAGGACGGCGCAAGGCACCGCCTCTCGTCGCACTTTGAAACGAATGGCCTTGACACAATGTTCATATTTCGCGACAGCATCCCAACATATAGAAAAGAGGATGCCTTCAACGGTCGCATGTCGATCAAAAACAACGGCTTTCTAACATTTCTATTGTGCCGCATCCGCTGGAGATAGTTGCCGACGAGTCGGCCGCCCATCGCAACGGACTGCCGAATATCTAGTGTTCTGGGAGAATACCGTGCCTGTTTCTCGTTTCCATTCCATGCCGTCGCGGGCATCCGCTGCGTCGCTTCTGGTCATTGCCGCGCTGACGATCACGCCTGCTGCATTTGCGCAGGATGTCGCCGCGCAGGCGGATGACAGCGCCGCTCAGGACATTGTCGTCACCGGCATCCGCAGCAGCCTTCAGGGCGCACTGACTGCCAAGCGCAATGCACCTCAGGTTCTGGACGCGATCTCGGCGGAGGATATCGGCAAGTTCCCCGACAAGAATGTCGGTGAAGCGTTACAGCGTGTTACCGGTGTGCAGATTTCCCGGTCGGGTGGCGAAGGGACAGGTGTTTCCATCCGCGGTGCCGAGCCATCGCTCAACCGCGTCGAGATCAACGGAACCACCGCGCTGTCGACTACCGTCGGCGGCGGTCGCGACGTCGACTTCCGTGACCTTCCGTCCGAGTTCGTCAACCGCCTGGAAGTCGTGAAATCAGCCACCGCAGACATGACCGAGGGCGGCGTCGGCGGTACCGTGCGCGTCATTACGCGCCGTCCGTTCGACAATGGCGGCAAGCCTTACCTCGCGGGTTCGGCCCAGGCGATCTATGCCGACATCGGCGATCATATGGACCCCCGCCTGGCGTTGATCGGCAGCGATACCTTCGCGAACGGCACCATCGGCGTTTTGGTGTCCGGTACGTTCGAAAACCGCAATGTCGAAACGCATGATGCCCGGACGACCGGTTGGCGGCAGATCGATAGTGATCTATCGACGCCGGGCAACCAGCCCTATGACCTGAACAACGATGGCGTTGGCGATTTCTTCCCCGACATTCCACGCTATGTCATCAACCGGCTGGAAACGCGCCGCTATGCGTTGAACGGCATTCTCGAATGGCGTCCGAGCGATGATTTCAAGGCTTATGTAGAAAGCAACTGGACCCGCTCGAAGCAGTCGGTAACGTCGCAATATCTCCAGACCGGCACCACTGGCGGCTTGCTGGACCTGTCGAAGACCGTCATCGGACCGGATAACACCGTCCAGCATCTGGAAATGACGAACAATACGGCGCTGCCCGTCGCACAGCAGCTCGGTGTGTCTTATCGCAACATTCTGGGCGACATCACCCGCACCACCTATAATGTCGCGCTGGGTGCGGAATGGACGACCGGCAAGTTGACGTTGACCCCGAAAATCTCCTATTCGAAGGCCAAGGCCTATAATAACGAGATCAACGCAACCGCCTCTGTTCTGGGCATGTCCAGCCTGATCGTCGATTATGCGAACGGCCAGCAGGCGCCGCAGATCATCCTGCCGAACGATCCGACCACCACGGCCGGCATCAACCAACTTACCGTGCAGCGTCGTCCCCGTTACGATGACCAGGCAGAGAAGATGGCGAAGCTGGATGCCGAATACGCGCCGGATGGCGGCCCGTTCACGTCGTTCAAGGTCGGCGCGCAATATCGCGACCTGACCGTCAAGAGCCGACTCTACAATCGCACGACGACGCTTGACGGGTTCAGCAACCTTGCCGTCCGCAACCAGATTCAGGGTATCGTCGGCGGCAACGCAGCGCTGGGCACCTCGCCCTTCTTCAACACCGGCGATCTGGGTTTCAGCAACGGCTACACGGGCTGGCTGAACATGACCCAGGGTGTTGCCGATGCGGTCGGCATCCCCGATCCCTTCGCGCCGGGTGGTTGCCCGACCAGCGCGGATGGCACTTGCCAGACCTACACGGATACGTGGCAGGTGAAGGAGCGGAACATTGCCGGCTTTGCACAGGCCGCCTTTGCCTTTGATGTCGGCGCCATCCCTGTCAGCGGCGTGTTTGGCGCACGCGTTGTCAATACGAAGGTCGATACGTCGGGCTTCCAGAGCGCGGGGCTGGTGATCAGCCCGGTCGCGTTCGGCAGCAAGAGCACCGAGTTCCTGCCGTCGATCAATCTAAAAGCAGAACTAATCCCCAACAAGCTTCAAGCGCGCCTGACCGCTACCGAAGTGATGGCACGCCCACTGCCGCAACAGCTTGCGCCGCGCTTTACGCTCGATGTCGTCGGTCTGACCGGGTCGCGTGGCAATCCCGATCTGCAACCATATCGAGCGCGGCAATATGACGCAGGCCTGGAATATTACATCAACAAGACCAGCTTCGCATCGGTGACGTATTTCCGAAAGGAAATCAGCTCATTCATCGAAAATACCGTTGAACGATATCAGGACCCCGCGACCGGAACGGTCTATGCGATCACTTTCCCCGTCTCGAACGACCAGAAGGTGACGATCAACGGCGTGGAGGCCGGAACGCAGATCGCGTTTGATTTCATCAATGCGCCGGTCATCAAAAATATGGGGGTGATCGCCAACTACACCTTCCAGAAGGATAGCGGTTATAACGGCGTCGACACCTTCACGAAGGAATCGCTGCCGTTCCAAGGGCTGTCGCGGCACAGCTATAACCTCTCCGCTTATTATGAGGATGACGTGGTTAGCCTGCGTGGGTCGTATAACTGGCGATCCAAATATCTGATCGCGGCATCAGGCCGGGGCGGCAATCCAGAGTTCGGCGAGGCCTTCGGTCAGTTCGATGCCTCGCTCAACGTCACGCTGATGCCGGGTCTCTCGTTGTTCCTTGAAGGCGTCAACCTGCTCGATGCCACCCGCAAGGAAAATGCCAACAGCGTGTATCGCCGCACGATCATCGAAACCTATGGTCGCCGCGTCTATGGCGGCATCCGCTTCAAGCTCTAATCGTTCCTCCCTCGGTCCGGCGGTGTCGGACCGAATTTCCTGCGGCTGCGAAGTTCGGCCCGACATTCACTGTCTAACCGGCTTCGCAGCTTCCTTTTGGCCACAGGACTTCGCCCAAGGGATGTTGAACAGACGCCTGTTGATCGCTTCACTCGCCGCCATGCCTGTCGCCGCTCAGGCGCGGTCCCGGCCAAGGGGTGACGATTTTCGCGACGGTCTTGGCCAATGGCAACTGGAGGCCGATGGCGCCGCGACCGTCACCGCGCAGGGCGGGGTGCTTGACATCGTCGCGCCCAGGGGGCTGACGCTCTGGTACAAAACATCCCTCAAAGGTCGGGTCGCCATTGCCTATGACGTCCGCGTTGTTTCTGCGGGCGGCCCGCATGATGAAGTAAGCGACGTGAATGCCTTCTGGATGGCAACCGATCCCGCCGCGCCCGGCGGCTCGGCCCTCGCTCGTCCGCGCAGCGGCAAGTTCGAGGAGTATGACACACTCCGTACTTATTATATTGGCATTGGCGGCAACCGGAATACGACCACACGGATGCGTCGCTATGTCGGTCGTCCCGGTGATCGCCCTTTGCTGCCCGAGCATGACCGTCCGGCAAAAGCCGATATGTTGGAACCCAACCGCTGGTTCCACCTCGCCCTGATCGCCGATGGCCACCGCATCACCGTGGAGCGCGACGGCGCGCTGCTGTTCGAGATGAACGACCCAACCCCCTATCGAAGCGGCCATTTCGGCATTCGCACCACGCAGAGCCATATCCAGGTCCGCAACCTCACCATCACCAGTATCTAACCAGAAAAGCAAAAAGGGAGAGCCAGCGATGAACAAGGAAACCCCGGTCAACAGTGGGATTAACCGTCGCGACAGCCTGCGCCTCGGGCTGCTGGGCGGCGCGATTGCGCTACTGCCAGCGTCAGCGCGCGCAGCCGCTGTACGTGGTGGACCGTTGCCGCAGACACCGGTTCGCTGGATCGATGACGCCGCGCCCTCGCTATCGCTTGGTCAGACCTTCGGTGTGCCATGGCCGCGTGGCATGCTGAAGGGTGGAAAGGCGCTTACGGTGCGCGACGCGGATGGCAAGGCCGTTCCCTCACAGCACTGGACCCTTGCCACTTGGCCCGACGGCTCCGCCAAATGGACCGCCCATGCGCTTCCCGCAGTCGCCGACAGCGCGGGTAGCTACAGCGTCGCCCCAGGCGCGCCCGCTCGTCCGGATACGCCCGTACTTATCCGCGAAACTACCGATGCGATCAGCATCACCATTGGCCGCCTGCAATGGACGATCGGCCGCTCCGGCAATGCCATTATCCGGTCCGCCACGCGCGGTAGCCGCCGTATCATGGGCGCGCTCACGCTGGTCGCCCAGGTTGACGATGCACCGCAGGGGGGCAAGCGTACCGCCTTCACCGGTCGCATCGACAAAGCGACCGTGGAGCAAAAAGGCCCCGTCCGCGCAGTCGTGAAGATTGAGGGCGTGCATGCGGGCGCAGGCCGCCAGTGGTTGCCCTTCACCATCCGCCTCTACGCCTTTGCGGGTGGCGATCATCTGCGCGTCGTTCACAGCTTCATCTTCGATGGCGACCCAGCGAAGGATTTCGTCAGCGGCATTGGTCTGGAAGCCGCCGTGCCGATGACTGGCGCGCCCCACGATCGCCATGTGCGGCTCGCCACTACCGAAGGCCATCTTTTTGCCGAAGCGGTGCGCCCGCTGACCGGCCTGCGTCGCGATCCGGGCAAAGCCGTTCGCGAGGCCCAGATTGCAGGCCGCACGGTGCCGATGGAGGCGGTATCTCCCAATGTCCGGGGCCTGATTGATCGCATCCCGACCTGGGGTGACTTCACCCTCAGCCAGCCGACCGCCGATGGCTTCACCATCGTCAAGCGCACGCAGGACGGGCAGGCATGGATCGACTCCACCGCTGGCATCCGCTCGCTGGGCCTTGGCTATATCGGCGGGCCGCAGGGCGGCGTCGCGCTCGCCACCCGCTATTTCTGGGAGCGGCATCCGGGGCAGATCAACATCCGCCGTGCCGATACGGACGAAGCTGCGCTCACCGCCTGGCTCTGGTCGCCGGACGCGCCGCCGATGGACATGCGCCCCTATCGCGACGTCATGGGAATGGAGGAATATGATGCCCAGAATGAAGGACTGGACATCACCTATGAGGATTATGAGCCCGGCTGGGACAGTTCCACCGGCGTCGCCCGCACCAGCGAACTGACCCTCTGGGCGCTTGATGCCACGCCGGACGCCGATAGGCTGGCAGCGATGGCGAAGGCGAACGCCACGCCGCCGCAACTGATGGTGACGCCGGAACGCATCCACATGGCGCAGGTATTGGGTCCGTGGGCGCTCCCCGATCGCTCGACGCCGCTCAAAGCACGGATCGAGGATCAGAACGCTAACCTCGTCGATTTTTATGCGGGCGAGGTCGATCGGCGTAGCTGGTATGGCTTCTGGAACCATGGCGACGTCATGCACACCTATGACAGCGACCGGCACCAGTGGCGCTACGACATTGGTGGTTATGCGTGGGACAATAGCGAACTCTCGCCCGACCTTTGGCTCTGGTACAGTGTATTGCGGACCGGGAACGCCACCGCCTTCCGCTTTGCCGAGGCGATGACGCGGCATACCGGAGAGGTCGACGTCTATCATATGGGCCGCTTCGTCGGCATGGGCACCCGCCACGGCGTCCAACACTGGAGCGACAGCAGCAAACAACCACGCGTCAGCAACGTCATGTATCGCCGCGCCTTCTATTATCTCACCGGCGGCGATGAGCGGGTCGGCGACCTGATGCGCACGCTGCTCCCCTCCGATCACACGCTCCAGACGGTCGAAATCGGCCGCAAGGTGCCGGGCGCGGAAAAGAAGATTCTGCCCGATGGCGTCATCGACCTCAGCTTTGGCACCATGTGGTGTTCGGTCGCCTCGGCCTGGCTCACGGAATGGGAGCGCACAGGCGACACGCGCTGGCGTGATCGGCTGATCGCGGGCATGGATAGTATCGGTCGGCTCAAATATGGCTGGTTGGCAGGCAGCGCGCCCTATGACCTGAAATCCGGGCGTTTCACGGGGCCGGGGGACAAGATATCCATCTCGCACCTCAACGCCGTTTTCGGCGCGGTGGAAGTGAATGCGGAATTGTTCCAACTGCTGGACGTACCCCGCTACCGCACGGCCTGGCTCGACTATTGCCGCTGGTTCAACGCCTCACCTGAAGAGTGGAAAGTGCAGTTCAACCTTCCTTATGGCCGTCGAAATCTTCAGGAGGGGCATTCGCGCCTCACCGCGTTTCTGGCCCGTGAAACGGGCGACAAGGCGATGGCCCAACGCGCATGGAAGGAATTCCTCTCCGGCGAAGCGGGGCTTGGCCTCTCTACCGGCGATCCCCGGATCGAGGTGAAGGGAGCGGGACTCAACGGTCGGGTCATCGAATGGCCAAACGTCTCGACCAATGCGGCAGCACAGTGGGGCCTTGCCGCCATCGAAAATCTCGCCCTGATCCCGGACGCCCTTGGCGACGGGGCAGGGGCATGACGAAAGTAGCACGCATGAAATATGCTTTCCTGGCCACATTGGCCCTGACCGCCACGACCCTCTCCACACCCGCGCTCCACGCAGAACCGGCAAAGCAGTGGGTGGATCAGTTGACCGGCCACCGCATCCTGCGGATTAGCAGGGAAGCGGGCAGCGCCAGCCTCTATTTCCACCAGAACAGCTATACGCCGCAGGGTGACAAGATGGTCATCTCCGTCCCCAATGGCATTTCAGTGGTGACACTGACCGACTGGAACGTGACGCCGCTGGTCAAGGGCAAGGATCTGCAACTGCTCTTCACTGGGCGCAAGACGCGCACGGCTTATTACGCCAGCCACGGCCGCAATGACGGGGGAGGGGCGACCACCATCTTCGCTGCCGACATCGACAGCGGTAAGGTCCGCAAGATTGCAACGGTTGCCCGTGGCTCGATCGGTTCGATCAACGCGGACGAGACGCTGTTGCTGGGCCAATGGGCGGCGAGCGACAAGCCTCTCCAGCCCGACGGCACACAAAAGCAGGGCGGTCCCGAAATCCGCCAGCAATTCGGTCAGGCGAGCTATGCAGCCAATGGCCCGGACGGAAAGCCATTGAGCTTTGCGGAGGCCAAGGAAGTGCGCCTCAACGAACGGCTGGAGGCGAAAATTCCGATGGAGATCTTCACCATCGACATCCGCACCGGCGCACGCAAGGTCGTCGTGGCCTCGACCGACTGGCTGAACCATGTCCAGTTCTCACCGACCGATCCCACGCTCATCATGTATTGCCATGAAGGGCCATGGCACAAGGTTGATCGCATCTGGACCGTTCGCACCGACGGCAGCCAGAATATGCTGATCCACAAGCGCACGATGAACATGGAAATTGCGGGCCACGAGTTCTTCTCGCCCGATGGCAAGTGGATCTGGTACGATCTGCAAACCCCACGCGGCGAGGATTTCTGGCTGGCGGGCTACGAACTGTCGACCGGCAAGCGCAAATGGTACCATGTCGATCGCAATATGTGGTCGGTCCATTATTATCAGTCGCCCGATCTGAAGCGTTTTTCCGGCGACGGCGGGGACAGTGAGATGGTCGCCCATGCCCCTGATGGTAAATATCTCTACCTCTTTACGCCCAAGGATGTGCCCGACGTCGCCGGTATCCATGCCGACGACAGCGAGCATCTGATCTCACCCGGCACATTCGAGGCGGACAAGATCGTCGACATGCGAAAACATGATTATCGCCTGGAACCCAACATCACCTTCACCCCGGATAACAAATGGATGATCTTCCGCTCCAACATGGAGGGGGAGAACCACATTTATGCTGTGGAAGTGAACAAGGGCGTAGCGGCGGTCAACTGATGTAGATGCATCCTTAACAACAGCGACGCGATGTGCAGAAAGAGGGTGTGGACCAAAACGGTCCGCGCCCTCTTCTCATTGGGAAGCAGCTTTTTTCTGGTTGATATGCGACGGTCGCACAATCCACATTCGCTCGTCCGCTTTTACCTCAGTGCTGGATGCAATGCGAATGATATGCTTGCACATCATTTTTGTGGCGGGTGAAGCGGAGAAATGCTATCTGGCTGTAACGGCACAAGACCGTGAGGAGAGGCCATGTCAAAGATTGATGAATATGCAAACCGGTGTTGCATCGCAATGTCGGCGATATTCGTTTCTTACATCGCCTACGTCCATCTCTTTTAAAGCGAACGCCCCACCTAATTGGTACGCAGCGGTCGGGCTGCTTCCAAGGGGCGAGCCGGAGCGCTTTATTTCTCCGTGTCGGGAGAGGTGTCCCATGGCGTCATGGCCGGGGCTGTCTCAGACACGTTGGGCATAGCGACGCGCAGCGTGACGATTGGGGGGGACAGCAGATATGGAACCCCTTCATGGCCGGTTTCGCGCTGTGCAGTTACAGTCGGCAGCGCTGCCCCGACCACGTGAAGAACTGGGCTGGGCGCCGCGCGGCGATCGGTTGGACATATTGGAGGAATGCCGCAATCCCGTCTATGCGAAGGACGGAACTCGAGCGCTTCCATCCTGGGTTCATTCGCCCGTGCCAAGCTGAATATGCCGTCCAGCGGCGCAAGGGCGAAAATGACAACGGCATCATAGAGATTGTGGGCATCTGCAAGGATGTCATATGCAAGCGAACCACTTGACCAAATTCAACACTTGTTGAATAATGCTTGTCATGAGTGCTTGTCTCCAATCGATGGCTTCTTCTGGCTTGCTGACGGAAAGTTCTGTGTCGGGCGCGAGGCCGGCGGCGAGTGTAGCCTTCTTTCCATGGGGCCTGCCGACGTTGGGCGGCGCGTGTTCGTGGATCAACAAGAACAGAGAGATGTCGAATGTCACATGATATTGTCGTGGTAGGTGCCGGTAGCAATTCGCTGCTTTGCGCCTTTCGAGACGAAGGATGGCTGGGCGGTGGACAAGCAAAAGGCCGGTGATGCCCTGTTCGATTGGTTCAGCAAGTTCACGAAGAATATCGACCACTCAAAAATACTCGGCCGCCTCATCGAATGCCCGCCGGATCATGCCGCGCACAACCGGATCATGAAAAAGGGTTATATCATGGGCGTCGCGATGACGGCCAACCAATTGATGGGCGCGCGACCGACGCCGGAATTGTCGCAATATAAAATTCCGGGGATCGAGGGGTTGTTCCTGACGGGTTGCACCACCCATCCGGGCGGGCTGGCGACGCTGGGCGGACGGGCGTCGGCGATGAAGATCTACAAGGATTTCGGCATCCCGTACCAGAAGGGCTTCGTGAGCTGGTGAGCCGCCGACGCGATACATTTTGAGAGGAACCGCAATCATGCAACTTCTGACCAAAGACTATGAGAATCTGATGACCGTCGAGAAGATCGAGCGCGAGGGAAGCGAGTTGATCATTCACGGGGAAATCATGGGTACGCGCCGGTTCGGGCCGTCCTGACACCAGGTGAAGCACGCAAGGCATTCAAGTTGCTGGACCTGAAAACGATGCTGTTCATAGCCTCACTGCTGTTCCGCAAGGATCGGAAGGCTTGATCGGCACCCTCGTATCGCATCAAAAATGCATACAGTATGCTTGCGAATTATATTTAAGCATCCTATAGGCGCGAAGGAGCGCGGCCAGACAGAGCCGACAACAGTAAGGAGAGCCGATGTCCGAGGTTCTGGAACAGATTCAGACCGCCTTTGCCGCCGACCAGGAGCGCGGTTTCAAGAAGGTTTCCACCGTCGCCGATCTGCCACGCAGCTATGAGGAGTTGACGGAGGAGTGGTTGACGGAGGCGCTGTGTAGCGGCGTCAGCGGTGCCAGGGTCACGTCCCTTGTGCTTGGTCCACCGGACAATGGATCATCTAATCGGCGTCGCATCACGGTCGGCTATAACGCGGCTGGTGCCGCCGCTGGCCTGCCTGAGCATATATTCTGCAAGGCTTCCCATGATCTCGCCAATCGCATGGTGCTGGGCGTATCTGGCGGCGCCAAGGGCGAGGTTAATTTCTACAATCTTTTCCGACCCCATGTGCAGATGGAAGTGCCCGTTGCCCATTTTGCGGCATGGAATGAGATATCGTGCAATTCACTCATCATTTTGGGCGATCTGACCGACACAGTGCAGTCCTTCTGCGACGACAGGACAGCTATGAGCCGGGAAAGGGCTGAGAGCCAGATGCGACTGCTCGCCCGGCTTCACGCCTCGGGCTACGCCGAGGCTGAAGTGAAGCGAAACCTGGACCAGATGCCGACCTGGGAGAATTTCTATCGTCGGTCCTGCGACTTCGGGTTGGAATCGGGCGTGCGAAAAGCCTTCCATGAGGCGCGCGACGTCCTGCCGGCATCCATCTATGCGACGGGTGAAGACGGGATGTGGGATCGTATGATGCAGTCGGTGGCTCGTCACGCGGAGTTTCCGCGCACGATCACCCATGGCGATGTGCATCTGAAAAACTGGTACGTCGCCGGGAACGGCGAAATGGGCCTGAGCGACTGGCAGTGCTCGAATATCGGGCATTGGTCGCGCGATCTGATCTATACGATCGCGACCGCGCTGACGATCGAGGATCGCCGGAAGTGGGAACGGGACCTTATCTCCTATTATCTGGAAGAACTGGCGCGTCATGGTGGACCGAAAGTGTCGATGGACGAAGCCTGGCTACACTGTCGGCAGCAATTGTGGACGGCGCTGAGTTGGTGGCTTGTGACACTCTGCCCACCCGAGGGGCTGCCGGACATGCAGCCGCGCGACACGACGATTGAATTCCTCACGCGGATCAGCACCGCAATGGACGACGCCGGTTCGGCCACCGCTTTCAACTGAAGGACGGCTGGTGAAAGGGGGAAATGATGACTTATCCGACGATCAGTCCTAGGGCGCAACGCTTCATGCTATGGTGGGGCTGGGTGATGATGATCGCTTTCGGCCTGTCCTACTGGCTGCTGATCCGCCTGCTGCCGCTCAATCCGGCAACGGATACGGCTGCGCAGGTCGCCGCTTTCTATCAGGCAAACAGCCTGTCGATCCGGATTGGTGCGGTCATCTGTTCATGGTGCGCGGCCTTCGCAATCCCCATCTATGTCGTGCTCGTCGCCCAATCCGTACGGCTGGAGAAGGGCATTCCGATCTGGTCGATATTGCAGTTCGGCGGCGGGATGATGATGACGATCTTCCTAGTGCTGCCACCCCTGTTCTGGGGCGTGGCGGCGTTCAGCCCTGATCGGCCGCCGGAAATCACGCTGTTGATGCATGAACTGGCCAATTTGACGCTGGTGACGACCGACCAGTTCTTCATTTTCAACATGGTGCCGATCGCCTATCTGGCATTGTCGCGGCGCGGTCATCCGCTCAATCCCTTCCCGCGCTGGTACGGCTATTATGTCGTCTGGACGGCCCTGATGTTCGAGATCGGCGCCTTTGCCCTTCTGCCGCGCACCGGGCCATTCGCCTGGAACGGGCTTCTGACCTACTGGATACCTTTTTCCATTTTTGGCATCTGGATGACGATGACGTTGGTGGTCTTGCTTCGCGCGATCCGGCAGCAAGAGGCGATGAGCGCCAGCGATGGCTGAGGCCAAACGTGTTCCGGGCGAAGCCGGGATCTGGGTTCTCATTGGCGGCGACCTGCTGGTCTTCTCGCTCTTCTTCCTGATTTTCACTCATTATCGTGGGCAGCAGCCTGAAATGTTCGCGCGGTCCCATGAGACGCTGAATGGCGGCATCGGCCTGGCCAACACCATCATCCTGCTCACGAGTAGCTTGTTCGTTGCTCTTGGCGTCCGCCGGGTACGCGATGACCGGCCAGGCGGGGCGACACTGTTCCGGTGCGCCCTTGTGTGCGGAGCGATTTTTACAGCGCTCAAAGCCGTCGAATATGGCGAGAAGATTGGTCACGGCATCACGCCGTTGACCAATGATTTCTACATATACTATTTCGCGTTTACGGGCATCCACCTCGCCCATGTACTGATCGGGTCCGCAGGGCTGATCTATATGGCTGCCGTTGCAATGGGTCGTCCCCCTTCAACGACCCGTACAATGATCATCGAATGTGGCGCCATCTTCTGGCACCTCGTCGATCTGCTCTGGATTATGCTCTTTGCGCTCTTCTATCTGGCGGGTAGCCATGGATAGGGGGGATCGGCGGCTCATATTCTGGTGGGCCGTACTGTTGGTGCTGACACTGCTCTCTTTCGAAAGTGGCGTCCAATGGCTTGATCAGGCAGGCATTGTGACGGCCATCGTCATTATCATCGCCCTCGTCAAAATCCGTGTCGTCATCCTGTACTTCATGGAGGTTTCAGAGGCGCCCCTGGCATTGCGGGCACCATTGGAACTGTGGGTGCTTGCGCTCGGGGCCGCGATTCTGACGCTCTGGTATGGCGTCTTCGCCTAGAAGTTGAAGTTATAGCCGAATTTATAGACGTTCGGCACGCGCATCAGGAAGAAGTCGAGCAATCCCGGCAGCGCGCCCGCGTCGCGTTTCATCACTGGTGCTGAAATCGTCATCGACAATGGCGCTATCGTCACGCCGTTCGATTAACCCCTTAACCCCTTAACCCCTTAACTCATTATCAAAGATCTGCGATTTCATGCTGTGCTTCCCCCTCTATATCGCCTGCTGTCACGCCGCGTTGCGCAGGGCTGCATCCTCCAGGATCAGTTCGGCTGCGCGCCAGCCGGTCGCCATGGCGGGACCGTTGGTGTTGCCCGAAATCAACCCCGGCATGATCGAGCAGTCGACGACGCGCAGGCCATGGACACCGCGCACGCGGGCGCGTTCGTCCACCACCGACTGTTCGTCGCGGCCCATACGGCAGCTGCGGACCGCATGGGTGCCGCACAGCGCGATCTGACGGATGATGGCCAGAATCTGCCCATCGGTTACATGAGCAGCGCCGGGGGACACTTCGATCCCGACATAGGGCGCGAGCGCGGGCTGCTGAACATAGGCCCGGATATAGCGGACCAGTTCGATCGCAGCGCGCTGGTCATGGTCGCTCGACAGCCAGTTGGGCGTGATGGAGAGCGGCGCATCGGGATCGGCATCACTGATTTCCAGCGTGCCTTCGCTGTCGAGGCCGATCAACTGGGCAGTAAAGCTCACGCCCGGTTCGCGCTCGACCGCCTGCATCGGCGCGACTGTATCCTTGTCCTTTTCCTCGGGGATGTCGAGCGTCCAGCCGCTGATATACAATTGAGCATTGGGGCGAGGTTCGTCCGGATTAGTCTTGATGAAGGCGCCGACTTCCATGGCGCCGTTGGAAAGCGGGCCGGTCTTGAACATCAGATATTGCGCGACGCTGGCGGCAAGGCCCAAGCCACGCAGGCGATGGTTGATGCCCTTTTCGCCGCCCTTAAGGCGATAGCTGGCGATCATGCCAAGATGTTCGAGGATGCGGCGACCAACATCGGGGCTGTCGTGGATCACCTCTATCCCGTGCTGACGCAGCAAGGCGGCGGGACCGATGCCCGACAGTTGCAACAGCTTGGGCGAGCCGATGGTGCCCGCACTCAGGATGATTTCGCCGTGGCAGGCATAGGTGACGGGGTGGCCAGCGACGCGGCATTCGACCCCGGCCGCCCGCTTGCCGTCGAACCGGATGCGGTCGACATAGACATTCGTGACTACGTACAGATTGGGGCGGTGGCGTACCGGATCGAGGAAGGCGATGGCGGAACTTTGCCGCCGCCCGTCCTTGATATTGTAGCAATAATAGCCGACGCCTTCCTGATCCTCGCGGTTGAGGTCTTCGTGATGATGGGGCAGTCCCATCTGGACGCCGGCCTCGATCGCCTTTTCGGCAAGTGGATAGCGCAGCTTGTTGGTGCAGATATGGACCGGACCGCCGACCCCGCGCACGCCGTCATCACCGAGTTCATGGTCCTCGATCGCGCGATAGCTTTGCTTCATCTGCGCCCATGACCAGCTGGACCCGGCTTCGCGCTCCCAGATGTCGAAATCCTGTGGTTGTCCGCGCACATAGATCATGCCGTTGATAGCGGAGGAACCGCCCAGGCCACGGCCGCGCTGCCAGACTTCTGATGGCGCTTCGGCAGGGCCGACGGGATAGGTCCAGGCATAATCGGGGTCAGTGACGAGCTTGCCGATGCCCTTGGGCATGTTGACGAGGAAGGTCTTATTCTCTCCGCCGGCCTCCAGCAGTAGCACCTTATGCGCCGGGTTTTGCGATAGGCGGTTGGCGAGCACGCAGCCTGCGGACCCTGCGCCGATGATGATATAGTCGTAGCTGGCGGTCATGCTTTGTCTTTCTGCTCAGGCCGCGACGGTTTGCTTGTCGCTGGTTCGGGTGACGCGCAGCGGCAGGTCGCTCAGCGCATGGAAGGCGAAGAGGGGATCGTATCGGACATCCGCCTGCGGGACGGCCAGTTCCACGGTTTCGAAATCGGCGATCCAGTGACGGACGGCGGCCACCAGTTCGGCCCGCGCCAGAAAGCTGCCGACGCAATGGTGGATGCCCATGCCGAAGGTGATGTGGGATCGCTTGTTCTTGCGATCGAGGTCAATGACCTGCGCGTCCCCAAACGCTGTTTCGTCCTGGCCTGCCGAGGCCCAGAGCAGGAAGACCGCCGACCCTTTGGGAATAGTGACGCCATCGATTTCCGTGTCGGCCGTGGTCGTGCGCGGGGTCGTCACGGCCGGGGCGTGGACGCGCAGGATTTCCTCGACATAATCGGGGATACGCGCCGGGTCGGCTTTCAACGCGGCCCAGAGGTCGGGCCGGGTCGCCAGCACATACATGGCTGAGGATAATGCGTTACGCGTCGTCTCGTTGCCCGCGATGGTCAGAACATGCGCCATCGACAGTTTTTCCTCGATCGACAGCGGACGCCCATCAATATCGGCATGGGCGATGGCGCTCAGCAGCGTATCTGCGGGCGCACTCTGATAGCGGTGCATATGCTCGGCGAGATAATGATAGCCCTCGACCACCGTGTGCGTGGCCTCCATCGCCCGCTCGGTCGAATGGGTGGGATCGACGAGAAAGGTGAACTCATCCGAGAAATGCTTGATGAAGGTCGCGTCCGAATAGGGCAGGCCCAGGATCATGCAGATGAGCTGGAGCGTCAGCGGCACCGAGAAGGCTTCGACGAAATTGACCCGTTCGCCCGAGGGCAGGGCAGCCATCAACCGGCCGATGATGGCGTCGATCTCCGGCTCCAGGTCGACAACGCGCTTGCGGGTCAGGGCGGCTTCGGCGATGCGGCGATATTGCAGCGATGATGGCGGGTCGCTGGTCTGGAGCGTATAGACCACCTTGTAGCCGCTGGTTGCGAATATGTCCGCAATGGCGGGTTCAAACTGGCCCCAGCGCCAGACGGACGGAACCGGATTGCTGGAGAAGAGAGCGGTGTCCCGCGCGATTGCCTCGACATCCTTCTTGCGTGAGACGACGAAGACGGGAACCGGGCTGGGGATGGGCAGTCGTATGACGGGCGCCTCCCGCCGCATCAGCGACCAACCCGGCCCCGGATCGGACAGATGCGCCGGATCGAAGGGGTTGAAGGTGGCGATTTCGCCCTGCCGCGCGGTCATGCAACGGCCTTTTCGCCAGAGGAACCAAGAATGCGTTCGCCGGGGTCGAAATCCAGAGACAGCCCGCCGATGCAATGGAACAGCAGGCTCGGCAGATAGTCGGTCTGGCTGCCCGCACCGATGCGGATATTTTTCAGACGCGACAGAAGGCGAGGGAAGGCCAGCGCCAGTTCCTTGCGAGCCAGCATCTGGCCCAGACAGCGATGCATGCTGGGCGCACCGAAAGCGATGTGCGTGCGGGCATTTTTCCGCCTTATGTCGAAACGATCGGGTTTCTCGAACCGCTGGGGATCGCGATTGCCGCCATCATAGCGCAGCAGCAGGGTCGCACCAGCGGGAATGGCGACGCCACCCAACTCCGTGTCGTGCCGCGCGATCCGCCACATGGACGATGCTGGGGTTTCGTAGCGCAGGATTTCCTCGATCGCATTGTCGATGAGCGATGGATCGTCGATCAGCGCCTGCAACTGCTCGGGGTGCCGCAGCAATTGCACCATGCCGCTCATCAGCGTGTTACGTGTCGTCTCATTCCCGGCGACCGACGTTTCAAAGGCAAGGGCTGCCGCTTCGTCATCGGTCAGCGGAGCAACCCCGTCGAGACGGATGGTGACGAGATTGGAGATCAGGTCATCGCGTGGTTCGATCCGGCGGGCGGCGACCATGTCCTTGATGTAACGGCGGAACTCGACCATCAGCCACGCAGCTTCCACTTCCTGCTCGCGCGTGCCCATGCGCCCGACGACGGTGATGACCGCATCCGACCATAGTTTGACCTTGTCATATTTGTCGCGAGGCAGGCCCAATATGTCGGCGATGATGTAGGTGGGCAGCAGGACGGCGAAGCGATCGACAAAATCCACGGTACCATCCGCGATGAAGTCGTCGATCAACTCATCGATCAATCGGCCGATCGTTTCCTCCATATACGCGACCCGGCCCGTCGCGAACACCGCGTTCACCAACGCCCGATATCGCTTGTGGTCGGGGTCGTCGGTGGTGAGGAGGAGCGTCGCTTCCAGCGGCGCGCTGGCCAGGATGTTCGCGACCTCCGGATCGGCGCCGCCGCCGGCCATCAGCAAATGGCCGAAGCGGTTGGAGAAATCCTCGGTCCGCCGCGCGACCTGTTCAATCAGTTTGATGTCGGTGACGATCAATATCTCGCGACCGGCTGGATCGACCGTGCGCGTGATCGGCCTTTCGACGCGCATCTGTGCCATCATAGGAAACGGATTGGCCAGCGTATCGCGATCGTAAAAGGTGTGGGCGGCGGTTTGTGCGCGCATCTTGGCCTCTCCTGTCAGTCGTTGAAGAAGGCATATGTCCGAGGCATAACCCGGTCGTGCCCACCTTCATGCCGAACCGCGCTCTTGGCGGTCACTTATCGGAAGAGAGCTTAGCGTTGACTATGGTATGCTGCAATACCATATGTTTGATTGTTAGTTTCTCTGCCAATATCATCCTAAAGGCGCCCGTCCCATGAATCCTGCACACGACGAACATCACCTTCGGGCGCAAGGCGCGCAGCAGCGCTTTGTCCTGCCCGCCGATGCGCGTCAGGTCATCCTGGTCCGTCATGGTTCGAGCACGGGAGCTACAACCCATGTCGTAGAACTGGGCGAACTGACGATCAGCAATCCGCCGCTGACCGAGGATGGAGAGCGACAGGCCGAGGCCGTGGCCCGTGCGCTTGAACGCGAGGCCATCACGGCCATTACCGTTACCCCATTGCAGCGCACGCAGCAGACGGCGGCTCCACTGGCACGAGTGGCGGGCATCGCGCCGCAATGCATTGAAAATCTTCGCGAAGTGCATCTGGGTGATTGGGAACATAGTTTCTACGATCATGCCACCGCCGGGCACCCGCTCGTCTCCCGCATGTTCGTTGAGGAAAGCTGGGACGTCATTCCCAATGCTGAAAGCAGCATGCATTTCGCCGAGCGTGTCAGGCGGGGCTTGGGTGAGGTGTGTGCCATTGTCGACGCAGGCGAAACGGCCGTAGTTTTCAGCCATGCCGCGACAATTGCGGAAATCTGTCGCCAGGCAACGGGCAGTCGCTCCTTCGCGTTCATGGCCACGGAAAATGCGTCGATTTCGCGGCTCATCATCGGCCGGAACGGGGAGTGGAAGCTGCGCAGCTTCAACGAAGTAGCGCATCTGTTGGTGTGAGCAGCAGGAGGCTGTCTATATTTCACGGCTTGCAAATTAATATTGTGCTAGCATACCATTTATAGCATGGGTCGCTTCAAATCTTGATGGAGAGACTCTGTATGAAACACCATATTCTTCTTGCCGCTACCCTTGCTCTCCTGTCTGCCGGGGGCGTCATTGCCGCACCGCTGGATATTCCCCGCAATGCGAAAGTCATTTCCTCGGATGGCGCGACGCTGGGTAAAGTGGACCGCGTTCTTATCGCCAACGACAATGTGACCGGTGTGCAACTGATCCTGGGTAGCAAGATGGTTGTTATTCCAGGCGATACGCTGTCGGTAGAGGACGGCAGCGTGAAGACGACGCTGTCGCGTAAGGATGTGCGCGCGCTGCATTGATCGATGTGGCGCGCCAGCGGCCTCCACCGTCAGCGCCAGTTATGCCTGTTATGATGCCGGATTCGGGCGTTGGGCTAGCAAATGGGTGGCGCTCTGCTTTTTTGGTGATGGAGCTTCGAGCGAGGGCACGTTCCATGAGGCGCTCAATATTGCGTCGATCTGGAAGTTGCCGGTCGTCTATTTCTGCGAGAATAATGGCTATGCCATATCGACCCCGGCGAGCGAGACGGTTTCCGTCCCCGACATTGCGGTGCGTGCGGCGGGCTATGCCATGCCCGGTCATGTCGTTGACGGGCAGGATGTGATGGCGGTCTATGATATCACAGCGGTGGCAGTTGCGCGGGCACGGGCGGGTGGGGGCCAAGTCTGATCGAGGCCAAAACCTATCGCTTCGATGAGCATGCGATTGGCCTCAACCATCTAAACTATCGGTCGGCCGAGGAAATCGAACTTTGGCGTACCCGCGACCCGCTGACATTGTTTCGCGAACGGTTGATCGCGGGAGGAAGTTTTGCAATCGAAGTGCTGGACGCCATTGCCGGGCAGGTAAGGGGAGAGGTCGCCGCAGCCGTGCGCTTTGGTCTTGAAAGCCCTCATCCCGATCCGGCCGAAGCCTTCCACCATGTGTTTTGTCGATCCGATCTTGCCGCTCGATCATCGCACGACGGAGGGGTTTTGATGCCGCGGGTCAATTTCCTGACGCAGAATCTTTACGGGTCATCGGGTGGTCTACTGGAGGAGTTTGGGGCCGAACGGGTGCTGGACGTGCCGTTGGCGGAGGCCGGAGTAGTCGGCACGGCGGCAGGGGCGGCGATGGTAGGAATGCGGCCGGTGGTCGACATAACCATCTCGCCTTTTCTCTATCAGGCCTGCGATCAGATCATAAGCATCGCGGCCAATTCCCGCTACATCTATGGCGGGCAGACCTCGGTGCCGATGGTGATCCGTGCCTGCATGTTCTACAATGGCGGCAGCGCGGCTCAGCATAGCGATCGGCCTTATGCAATGTTCATGGGCATCCCCGGATTGAAAATCGTGGTGCCGTCCGATGCGCAGGATGCCAAGGCATTGCTGAAAGCATCGATCCGCGACGACGATCCGGTGCTGTTCTTCGAAGATTTCAACTTGTGGGGATCGGCGATGCGCTTGCCCGACGTCGACGACATCGTGCTGCCGGTGGGGACAGTAATTGCCTCGATAACGCATAATTAAGGCACTTTGGCTTGATTAAATTCATCACCTGATGAAAAATACTCGGCATGAATGAAAGAGATGCGCCTGTAGAATCCCGGCCACCGCGGCGGCGTGGGCGGCCGCGGGCGGAAAATACAGACGGCGCTTCGGTATTCGAAACGCTGATAGACATAGCGACGGTACAATTTGCAGCCAAGGGGTTTGCCGCGGTGGGTGTGCGGCAGATCGCAACTGAAGCCGGTGTAGATGCGGCGATGATCGCGCATCATTTCGGATCAAAGCTACAGTTGTGGCAAGCGGTGGTCGATCGGTTGTCGCAGCGGCTGGTCAGTGGGCTGGAAGGGCTGCCAATGGAGATCCAACCGGACACGAATGCGGCAGGGCGGCTGGACATGGTGATCGGACAGATCATCGACTTACTGTGCGATGCTCCGGAACTGGCCGCCTTCATCCTGCGTGAGGTTGTGCTGGAGAATGAACGGTCGGAAGACAGTTATACGCGGCTGGCAAAGCCGATCCACGATCGGCTGCGACCCATACTAGCCGACTATATCGCGACCTATGGAGGGCATGCGGACATCGACTATCTGTTCGTGGCCCTCAATGGCGCGATCGTCGTCAGTGTGGCGACCCGTCCGCTGTTGGGCCGGATCGCGGCGGCACCACCAGATGACCGGGCGTTTCGGGATCGGCTGAAAGCCACATTGTCGACGCGGATGGTGGCGGGGCTGGGCAATGTGGCTGGTGCGTCGATTTAGAGGGGGTTTCTTGCCATAATCCCGGAATACGGATTATGTTCCTGCCATTTAGAGAAGTCACAATTTCTGCCATATAGAAATGTCACACGTTGAGGAAAGCAGGGGCTGCGTGGAGCCCTCGGGATAGCGCAGCGCAGACCCTGCTGATGCGCTGATCTTGGGGTAGTGGCCATGGACCCGCTGCCCTGCAGTGGGCCCGGTCATGTCCTCTGCACGAACCTGAGCGTGCCGCGTTCGTGCAACGCCTCATCACTGAGCCTGGGACCGCGCTTGAGCTTCGAGCCGCCCAGTTTGCGGCGATCGATCTTCGCGGGTGGTTCCGGCTCGGGGAACAGATGCATGGGTTGGTCACGGCGGGCAGGGGCGTCATTGTTGCGTTTGCGATGATGCGGCATGATCGCCTGCATCTGCCGGGCCAGCAGCAACGCTGCGTCCAGATGCTTGTTCTCGACAATGGCAGGCTGGTTCACCTGCCGCATCTTGTCGAACTGACGATAGGGCAGGACATGGCCCTCATGCTCGATCTCCAGTCGACCGTCGGGATATTCGCAGACCGTCACCCGCTTGCGCGCCAGCTTTTCGCTGACATCGTTCGGCTCCAGGATGAACATCGCCTTGTTGTAGTGCAGCGTCAGCGCTGCCGTCACCGTTCGCTGCTCCCGCCAGACCATGATCGAGCGCAGATCGTCATGCGGTGCAAGCGGGCGGTGCAGATCGCGGACATCGAAGGCAGGGCGGGCAAACCGCTCGTTGTGCCTGGCCATATAACTGTCGAGGAAAGCGTTTGCGTCCGCGATCGACGAGATACCCTCCAGTCGCATCGCTTTCACCAGGCGATCCTGCAAGGTGGCGTTGGCCCGCTCGACGCGGCCCTTGGCCTGTGGCGAGTTGGCGCAGATGATCTCGATGTTCAGGGCATCCAGCGCACGGCCAAAATGCGTCATCCCGTCGCCACGCGCGGCGCTGGCCCGCGCGTTCCGGAAAACACTGTGCTTGTCGGAATAAAAGGCCACCGGCTTGCCGTGCCGTTCGATATACGCGCGGGTCGCCTCCATGTAAGCGAAGGTGCTCTCGCTCTCGACCATCCTGAGGTGCATCAGTTCGCTGGTCGCGTCGTCGATATAGACCAGCAATGTGCATTGCGGGCCGCGGTCTTCGAACCACCAATGTTTTGAGCCGTCGATCTGGATCAGTTCGCCCCGACAATCCCGGCGGTAGCGCGGCTGATATGGGCGAGGACGGCGAGCCTGACGATCCTTCCAAATCCCGGCCTCGATCATCATCTGCCGCAGCTTCTCACGCGAAATCCGGAGATCATGCCGTTCGGCCAAATACTCCGCAGCCAATGTAGGCCCAAAATCATGATAATGGGTCCGAACCAGTGCGACAATCTGATCTCTGATGGCATCATCCAAGCGCCGGTTACTTGGTCGACCACGGCGGCGCGACAAAAGCCCGGATGATCCATCGTCAAGGTAACGCGTCAGCAGTCGATGGGCGTGGCGGCGGCTGACGCTCATCAGCCTTGCGGCCTGGGTGACGGTCATGCGACCTGAAACCACATGCATCAGCGTCTCGACCCGCGAAAGCTCCTCGGTACTCATACGCAACACCGCCATGCTCAATACCTCCGAACAGCCGGAGGGCACGGTAGCCCAAGTGAGACATCTCTACTTTGCGCAACTGTGACATTTGAACGTTGCTGCTACAGATTAATTATTCGATAATATATATTATGTTAAATTTATATGATTGCGCGCTTGGCAGCTCCATCCGCCCAATCCCAATCAGTTCTCCATGATCCGGCTGTGTTTCGCCGTGTCCCGCATCCGAACATAGACGATGAGCGAAATGCCGATCATCACGGATACATAGATGTAAAACGCCTGTTCCATCCCTGCCTGTTTGAACCATAAGGCGACCAACTCAGCAGTGCCGCCAAACAGCGTGTTCGCCAATGCGTAAGGCAGTGCCACGCCCAGCGCGCGGATATGGGCGGGAAATAATTCCGCCTTCACCACAGCATTGATCGACGTATAGCCCGTAACGATAACCAGCCCAATCATCACCAGCAGACCGGCTATTATAGGATTGTCGACCGTCTCCAGCGCGACGAAGATCGGATAGGTGCAAATCACGCCCAGCACGCCAAAGCCCACCATCAGCGGCTTGCGCCCGATCCGATCGGACAAGGCGCCTGCCACGGGTTGCAATAACATGAAAAGAAACAATGTTACTGCATTGATTTGCGATGCAGTTTCCCGATCAAGACCGGTCGTGTTGACCAGGAATTTCTGCATGTAGATCGAGTATGCATAGAAGGCGATCGTGCCACCTGCGGTCAGCAACATCACCGTCATCGTTTCCCGCGGATGGTTACGGATCAGTTCGAAAAAGCCCGATTTTGGCGCGCCTTCAGCCTTGGCGACCGCAAAGCTCTGCGTTTCCGCCAGGCCCCGGCGCAACCAGAAAACGACAACGGCAAGGCCACCGCCGATGACAAAGGGGATACGCCATCCCCAGGCGTCGAGGCTGGCTTCGCTCATCGCCGCCTGAAGTATCAACAATACACAGATGGCGACCAACTGTCCGGCGATCAATGTCACATACTGGAAGCTGGAAAAGAAGCCGCGTCGACTCTTGCCCGCCATCTCCGACAGATAAGTCGCGCTGGCGCCATACTCGCCTCCGATCGAAAGCCCCTGCATCAACCGCGCGATTACCAGCAGTGTCGGCGCGAAGACGCCGATTGTTTCATAACCCGGCGTCACGGCGATCAGCAGCGACCCCCCGCACATCAGCGAGACGGACAGGGTAAGGCCACTCTTCCGTCCATGGCGATCGGCATAGACGCCCATCAGCCAGGCACCGATCGGCCGCATCAAAAATCCGACGGCGAACACCCCTGCCGCCCCCAAAAGTTCCGCCGTCGGGTCATCGCTGGGGAAAAAATGCGGCGCGAAATAGAGGGTGAAGGCCGCATAGGTATACCAGTCATACCATTCCACCAGATTGCCGGTGGAACCGCCAATGATCGCCTTCAGCCGTTCGCGCTGGTCGGGTGGACCAATATGTCCATGAGGGGTCATGGCGTCAGCACCATCTCGCCATTCTGCACACCCCAGCTTTTCAGGCGGGAGAGCATGTTCATGCCGATCACATTAATCTCTCCGAATGCGGGGGACACGACGACTGGCAGGTCGCTGGCACGGATCGGCCCCAAGGACAGGGTCGCGACGCTGGCGCGATGCGCCTCAACCTGACCATTGGCGGTCTGCATAACCATGGGAATGCCGGTCGCATCGACATTCAGGCCAGCGGCCTTCGCCGCCCCTTCGGACAAGGCGGTCACGCTGGCCCCGCTGTCGATCAGGAAGCGTGTCGGGGTGCCGTTAAGGGCGCCGTCAACCCAATAATGGCCGTCAGATGATATAGCGATGCGGAGCGCCTGCCCCTCCGTTTGCTGGTTTGGAGTGCCGGTTACTTCGGACTGAACCCGGTCCTTCACCATTCCCAGTTCCCGGCGATAGCTGAACAGTGTCAGGACGACGCAAAAGATCACTACCCAAGCGAGCAACATGCCAAGCAGGCTGCCCAACCGCATCCGCCGCCCGATCAATGCGGACCCCACCAGTATGAGCGCCAATATGTACCAGAGGCTGCCCATCGCCTGATCGGTGCTCAATTCCATCAGCGCCCCTCGTTTGTCATGGCAGATTCACTATCTGGCCATCATAGCCCGGCTCGACACCCGCAGGGAGCGTCTGGCAGAGCGTGGCATAGTCCATGCTCTGATCCATATGCGTGAGGATGGCGCGTTTGGGCTGTGCCGCCGCGATCGCGTCCAACGTCAACGCGAGATGGGGATGTGAGGGATGCGGGCGAGCGCGCAAAGCATCGACGATCCATAGGTCGACACTATCGTAGAGAGCCAGCATGTCCGGGGTCATGGCATGAAAATCAGTGGCATAAGCAACATTTATCTCACCATGACTGAACCGAAAGCCTGTCGAATATATGCTCCCATGCGGCTGATCCACGCAGGTGATGGCGATGTCGCCGATGATCAGACTATCAGGCAGGATATGCCCTGCAATCGTGGGGGGATAGTCCTTTGTTCCTTCAAATGCATAGTCGAAGCGCCGCTTCAGCAATGCCATCGTCGGCGCGCGGCCATAACCGGGCATGGGGCTTTTTCGATGATGATAGAGTTGGCGCACATCGTCGATACCGTGGCTGTGATCGGCATGATCGTGCGTCCATAATATGGCGTCGATGTCGATGACATCGGCCGCCAACAATTGGGCGCGCATGTCTGGAGAGGTGTCGACCAAGAGCCGTGTCGTGGGACTTTCGACCAGGATCGACACACGAGTACGACGGTTGCATGGGTGCGTCGGATCGCAATCACCCCAGTCGTTGCCGATCCGGGGAACGCCCGACGATGTGCCGCTACCCAGGATGGTGACGCGCAGGGTCATGCAGCGGGTGGCGCCGGAATCTTGGTAAAAAGGGCGTGGAAATTCGCGGTTGTGGCTGCCGCCAGCGCATCCATGCTCTCACCGCGCAGATTGGCGAGGAAACGCGCGGTGTCCGCAACATAAGCAGGTTCACAGGGCCTGCCGCGATGCGGGATAGGTGCAAGAAATGGGGAATCCGTTTCCACCAGCAGGCGATCGGCCGGCAAGCGGGTTGCTGTTTCCTGCAAATCCTTTGCATTCTTGAAGGTGACGATGCCAGAAATGGAGATGTAGAATCCCAGCGCCATCGCCTGATCGGCAAAGGCACCGCTGGCGGTAAAACAGTGGATGACGCCGCTATAGCCCCCCTCCTCCATCTCTTCGCGCATGATGCCGATCGTGTCGGCTTCCGCCTCGCGCGTGTGGACGATCAGCGGCAGGCCGGTCGACCGAGCTGCGGCGATGTGCGACCGAAAGCTCTTTTGCTGGCGATCGCGATCGCTATGGTCGTAATAATAATCAAGGCCGGTTTCGCCAATACCGACGACGCGCGGATGCTGAGCGCGCTCGACCAGCTTGGCGGTGTCGATATGGGGATGCTCGTCGGCTTCGTGCGGATGGATGCCCACGGTGGCCCAGACATCAGGCGCGCGCAGCGCCGTGCTCAGAACATCGTCCCATTCGCTCTCACGCGTCGCTATATTGAGCATCAGGCCAACGCCAGCATCTCGCGCACGTTGCAACACATTGGCCTGATCTTCAATCAATCCCTTGTAATTCAAGTGACAATGGCTGTCGATCAACATGGCGTCAGGCTTCCGCCTCCGTAAGTTCAAGGCGTGGGAAAAGCGGCTTCGGCGCGGCAAGCGTGAAGCCCGTGGCGCGGAGGACAGGATACCAGCCCGGCCCGATTGCCGCATAGGTCCGCGTTTCGGGCGCTACGCCCATCTGATCCAACAGCGCGGTTGCGCTGGCCGGGATAACCGGCTGGATCATGATCGCGAGGTGCGCAATGGCTTCATAGAGCGTCGCCAGCACGGCCTCCATCCGCGCGGGATCAGTCTTGCGGAGTGCCCAGGGCGCCTGCGCGTCAATATAAGCGTTACAACCGAAAACGGCGCGCATCCACGTTTCGATCGCCACCGATGGGGCCAGATCGTTCATAGCCGTCTGGAAGGTCGCCGCCGCCTCGGCAATAGAGGCGAGCAGTTCGCTGTCCACCGCCTGTAGAGCCGGTTCGGGCAGCCGCCCTTCCAGATTTTTGGCGATGAAGCTCAAAGTCCGCTGGGCAAGGTTGCCGAAACTGTTGGCAAGATCGCTGTTGGAACGTGCGACGATGGCTTCGGCGCTGTAGCTGCCATCATTACCGAAAGTGACTTCGGACAGCAGAAAATAGCGCAACTGGTCGACGCCGAAACGCTCGGCCAGTTCCATGGGGTCAGCGACGTTGCCGACCGATTTAGACATCTTTTCGCCCCGGTTCAGCAGGAAGCCGTGGCCGAATATCTGCTTGGGCAGCGGCAGTTTCGCGCTCATCAAGAAGGCTGGCCAGTAAACGGCATGAAAACGCACGATATCCTTACCGATGACATGCGTAATGTCGCCGCCTTCGGCCCAGTAGCGCGCCATGCGATCCGGGTCGGTGGGATAGCCGCAACCCGTGAGATAATTGGTCAGAGCATCGACCCACACATACATGACGTGGCCATCGCGGTCAGGCACTGGCACGCCCCAGTCGAAGCTGGTGCGCGAGATGCTGAGGTCGGACAGCCCGCCCTCAACAAAGCGCTTGATCTCGTTGCGGCGGCTTTCGGGCTGAATGAAATCGGGCTGGTCGTTGTAGAGCGCCAACAACCGATCCTGATAGGCGGAAAGTCGGAAGAACCAGCTTTCCTCTACGGTCCACTCGACCGGGGTGCCCTGTGGCGAGACTTTGGCGCCCCCTTCCCCTTCGACCAGTTCCTTCTCGTCATAATAGGCTTCGTCGCGGACCGAATACCAGCCTTCATAGCGGTCGAGATAGAGGTCGCCATTGGCCTCCATTGCCTGCCAAAGGGCTTGGCTGGCAGTATAATGATCCGGTTCGCTGGTGCGAATGAAACGATCATGACTGATGTTCAGTATGTCATTCATCTGCCTGAAATAGCTTGCCATTTCATCAGCAAGAGCGCGTGGCTCCATGTCACGACCACGCGCGGTCTGCACCATCTTCAGTCCATGTTCGTCTGTACCGGTCTGAAAGAATACATCGCGACCCATCATCCGCTGGAAGCGGGCGATGGCATCAGTGGCGATGACCTCATAAGCATGGCCGATATGGGGACGGCCATTAGGATAGCTGATGGCGGTGGTGATCGTGAAAGGCTTGGACATGGCGGCTATCTAGCGGGACTTCCTCCCTACGCAAAGTCGCTTTTCAGGCAGCGAGCCGCGAAGGGGAAAGGGCCGCGACATGACCTGCCAGTTCGAACACGACCGATCCCGGTTCCAGCGACAGGATGACGGCCCCGGATGCCAACTGGCGGGCGGCTTCCCAATGGGAAAGCGCATTGCCCAGCGCGCTACCCTGAAGGCCCCGCGCAGCTTGAGCGATGAAGGCCGGAGCGCGTTCAAGAAAGGCTTCGAAACGGGGCCTGGCGGCCTTGCCGGATAGCATCTTCGCCAGCGCCAGCCGCTCGCGATTATCGGCGTCGCCATGGGCGGCGATGGCCGTGAGCGCCTGTTCCATCTCCGCCAGCTGCAAGCCAGCGTAGCGTAAGGCCTTCCCCGGCGATCCCTCGCCTGCGCGAAGAAGCACGTCGAGTTCTGCTTCACTCATGCCGTCGCCCTGATGGGCCCGCAGAACCCGGCGCATCGCCGCATCATTCAGCGGGTCAAAGCGCAGGACGTGGCAGCGCGATCGGATCGTGGGCAACAATCGCGCGGGAGCATGGGTGACCAGCAGAAACAGCATGTCCGCTGGCGGTTCCTCAAGGCTTTTGAGCAGTGCATTGGCGGCGCTGCGTTCCAGATCATCGGCGCTGTCGATCACCACCACCCGGCGGTGCGAAAGAGAAGGAACGGAGTGGATAAGGCGGGAGAGGCCGCGAATCTGGTCGACACTGATGTTACGCGCGTGCGTCCCTTCCTTTTCTTTTTCCAGGCACTCCAGCTCAGCATAGTCAGGATGCGATCCTGCCGCCATGATGCGGGCGATGGGATGCTCTGGCGGCACCTCCAATTCTTGCGCCATGATCGGCGGCCCGGCTGCGTCGGTGAGCAGGCGCAGGGCCATGGCACGGGCGAAGGCCCCCTTCCCTATCCCCTGTGGTCCGGCCAGTATCCAGCCATGATGAAGCCGTCCTGATGCCGCCGCTTCCAGCAGGGTCGTCGCCTGCCGCTCATGTCCCTCAAATGGCGTCATGGCAGCAGGTCCGCGAGTGTGTCGAGCAGGCGAGCCGTCACGACTTCCGGTTCGCCACGGGCATCGATCAGGCGGATGCGATCCGGTTCGGCTGCGGCATAATCGACGAAAGATTGCGCAACGGCGCGATGAAAGGCGCGCTCCCTGCCGCCGATGCGGTCGCTGACGTCGCCATCACGGGCGTGGGCACGTGCCTCTGCATCCGCCTCTGGCAAGGTGAGGACGAGGGTCCGGTCGGGGAGTTTACCCTCGCTACCGATGCGGTGTAGCGCAAGAATGTCGGCATCGGCAAGACCACTCGCGCCGCTTTGATAAGCGCGGCTGCTGTCGAGGAAACGGTCTGACAACACCCATGCGCCGCGTTGGATGGCAGGCAGGATTTTCTTTTCCAGATGGTCGGTGCGCGCGGCCGCGAACAGCAGCGCTTCGGCGCGCGCACTCCAACGATCCGCATCCCCGGTCAGCAACAGGGTACGGATTGCCTCCGCCCCTTCGCTGCCGCCCGGTTCCCGCGTCTCCACGACCTCAAGACCGCGTGCGCGCAAAACAAGGCCAAGGGCGCGCAACTGGGTGGACTTACCCGCACCCTCCCCGCCCTCAAGCGAGATGAAACGTCCCGTCATTGGTGATCCATTACCCGAACAGCGCCTTAAGGCCATTCCAGAAGCGACCGAAGATGCCAGCCTCCTCTACATCCGCACCCGCGACGAGTGGCATGATTTGCGGCGCGGTGTCGGGGGTGGAAACGATGAGTTCGGCGATCTTGTCGCCTTTCTTGATCGGCGCCTTGATCGGGCCAGTATAGGCGACCTTGACGCTGATGTTGGATGAGGCGGTTCGGGGGAGCGTTACTGCCATATTCTGTGGCGCGACCAGATCGACGCTGGTGGCGCTGCCCAGCTGGACTGGGGCGGTTTCCACCACGGTGCCCTGTTTGAAAAGAGACTGCGCCTTCCATGCCTTGAAGCCCCAGTCCATGAAGCGCACGGATTCCGCGATCCGCTGGTTGGTGCTTTTGAGGCCCGCTACCACCATGACCAGGCGGCGGCCGTCCTGCTCGGCGGAGCCGGTGAAGCCGAAGCCGGCCTCCTGGGTATGGCCGGTCTTCAGGCCATCGGCGCCGGCAATCTTGCCAAGGATCGGATTACGGTTCCCCTGGGTGATGTCGGACCCACCCATGGTCTTGCCCCAGGTGAAGGACTGGGTGGCGTAGAACCGCTTGTAAAGGTCGGGCGTTTCCTTGACGGTTGCCTCCGCCAATGTCGCCAGATCGCGGGCGGTGACATAGGTTACGCCTTCGTCCGGCCAACCATTGCTGGTGCCGAAATGGCTGTCATTGAGCTTGAGGCGCTTGGCTTCCTCATTCATCTGCGCGACGAAGGCCTGCTCGGTCCCTGCAATGCCCTCCGCCAACACGACGCAGGCATCGTTGCCCGACAGGGTGACGATGCCGTGCAGGAGGTTTTCGACCGACACCTGCTCGCCTACCGACAGGAACATCGTCGATCCCGCCTGCGGGCCATGCCATCTCTGCCAGGTTTCCGGGCGCACGGTGAATTTGGTGTCCAACTTCAACTGACCCTGCTGAATCAGCCGGAAGGCGACATGGGCCGTCATCATTTTTGCCATGGACGCGGGCGGTATCTTCGTCTCGCCACCCTTGTCGTACAGGACTGCGCCTGAAGACAGATCCTTGATATAGGCGATCGGCGCTTCGCTGGTGTAGGGCGGGGCACTGGCCGCGAGGGGCTGTGCCAACAGGCCCGTGAATATGACAGCGGCGACACTCTTCTTCATCTTCTTGGCCTTCAACAAGTGGTAAGGTGGACGTGTGTGCCGGAACGCGGCCATGTTGTCATGGCGTGTCATTAGCCATGATCTGTGCCCCGGCAAAGCCTTTCGATGTCGCGGCGCGCCGGGCGGCCTCCGCTGAGGGATAGGGACCGAGCCGCACACGCCAGACGGCGCGACCTTCGACCACGGCAGCGCCGATGCGGCGGGCCAGTGTTTCAGCGCGATCGCGCGAGGAAAAAGCCGCGACCTGCGCGACATGGCTACCTGTGCGCAATGACGGTGATGCCTGGGGCAATGGGGGCGTAGCAGCTTGCTTGGCCATCGGCCTCCTGGATGGCGGCGGCGCGTAAGTGGTGCCTGCGATTGCCTTCGAACCTTGAACGGACTTTGCGCCTTTCAGGGGCTTTGGCGCGCTGGCCATCGGCACAGGTTCACCCGCGCGCTTGCGCAAGGCAGCGAGCAAGGGCGCTGGTGTTTCCAGTCGCTCGGCGGCGCGGCCACCGCTACGGAGCGCCGCGCGTTCCTGTTCGGGTGGATTGACGCGGCGGACGCGAACGGGTGTCGATCCATGACCGGTGATGCCCAATTGCTCGGCCGCGCCACGTGACAGGTCGATCAGGCGATCACCAGAAAAGGGGCCGCGATCATTGACACGCACCAGGATGGTCCTGCCGGTGTCTAGGGCCGTCACCTCGACATAGCTGGGCAACGGTAATGTGCGATGCGCGGCGCTGACGCCGCCGGGCAGAAAGCGCTCACCATTGGCGGTGTCGTTGCCCTGCTGCTCCTCGCCATACCAACTGGCTTGGCCGACTTCGTCATAATTGACGCTGTCCTGCGGGGTGTAGGTGACGCCGCCCACCGTATAAGGCTGGCCGACCTTGACCGGATCATCGGGCACGGACGACTGCTGCCGGGGAACCGACCGATCCACCGGGGGCAAACGCGCCTGATCCACGCCGCCTCCGCATGATGCCAGAAAGGTGGACACCCCCGCGCCCAGCCAGATACCCCTAACGCGCAACCGCATCCGCCAGCAATCCCACCGATAAGGCGTAAAAATTGGAACAATTATAGTCGAGAATCGCCCGATAGTTGCTGGTCAACAGATAGGCGGTCTTGCCGGGGCCATCAGGCTCCAGCAGGGTCGCCATCACCCGGTCGCCCGGCCATGCCGCCCCCTGCGGCACCATGCCGCGCGCACGCCATTCGGCCATGCTGAGCCAGCGGCTATGGCGGTTGAAGACACGCGGACAGCGCGCCGCATTGGTGCGCGGGGCAATGGACGTGCGATTGAACGCCGCAGGCACGGACACCGCGACACCCCAGGGCTGACCTTTGCGCCAACCAGCGTTGACGAAATAGTTGGCGATCGAAGCCAGCGCGTCCGCCTCGCTGGTCCAGATATCCGCGCGGCCATCTCCGTCACCATCCTTGGCAACCTTCAGATAAACGGACGGCAGGAACTGGGGGAAGCCAGTCGCCCCGGCCCAACTGCCGACCAGGCGACTGCGCGGCACACCATTGTTCAACATCTTGAGCGTGGCCAGAAATTCCGGCTCGAACAATGTGCGGCGGCGCCCTTCATGCGCCAGCGTGGCGAGCGAGCGGAGCAGATCGAAATCGCCAGTATAGGCGCCATAGTTGGTTTCATGCCCATAGATCGCGACCATGATCGATTCGGGAACGCCCGTCTCTGCCTCTATTCGCGCAAGCTTGCTCCGATTGTTGGCGTAGGCCGTGCGGCCCCGGCTGATCCGCGCAGCATCGACATGCTTCAACCGATAGGGTTCGAAAGCGGGAATCGGCGAATCGAAGCTGCCGCCCGGTTGCGACTGGTCAAGTTGCACGACCCGAGGGTTGGATGTCAGGGTGGGGAAGACGGCGGTCATCGTCGCGTCACTAATGCCCATAGCCCTCGCCTTGGGCCGCAGGCTTTCCAAATAGGCCTGAAAGCCGCCATCCGCCTGGGCCATCGCTGCGGGCGCAAGCGCAGCATCCGCACTCATCGCCACGGCGACGGCGAGCATAAGGGGTAAAAAGGACGAACGGATCACAAAAGACTCTCCCTCACCCCCTTTGTTGCACAGGCGAGCGGACAGGTGAATCCCCTTATTGGCCGCTGCGACGGGTCGATGCGCGTTTTACGCTTGGCAAGTGGCCCACGATCGCTAGGAAGCGTGGAACAAGGACAGTTGCCGCTGAAACTTGATAACGGAAGGGTGGCAGAGTGGTCGATTGCAGCGGTCTTGAAAACCGCCGATGTGCAAGCATCCGTGGGTTCGAATCCCACCCCTTCCGCCAATAGTCTTTGGATAGTCGCCTTTGCGAATATGGGGCCGTTCATCGCCGGTCACCCCGAACATGAGTGTTTTTATGACCGCATCAGCCGCGCCATCTCCTGCTGACATCATGCCGCTCGCGCAGATCATGGCCCGGCTGCGCGATCCGGATACTGGATGCCCATGGGATATCGCGCAGGATTTCGCCAGCATCGCGCCCTATACGATCGAGGAAGCCTATGAGGTCGCTGACGCGATCGCACGACAGGACATGACCGCACTGCGCGACGAACTGGGCGATTTGTTGCTTCAGGTCGCCTTTCATGCTCGCATGGCCGAGCAGGACAATATCTTCAATTTACAGGACGTAATCGACGGTATTTGCACCAAGATGGTGCGCCGTCATCCTCATGTCTTCGGCGACAGCGAAGCACGCAGTGACGTTCACACACAATGGGAAACGATCAAGGCATCGGAGCGCGCCGAAAAGGACGCTGACCGAAGTGCGCTTGCGGGTGTTGCCAGTGCTCTCCCAGCCCTTTTAAGGGCAGAGAAGTTGCAGAAACGCGCCGCCCGGACCGGCTTCGACTGGCCCGACCTTGGCGGCGTAACCGAAAAGATTGCCGAGGAACTGGCTGAGGTCGAAGCGGCCGAAACACCCGAGCATCGAGCGGAGGAAGTGGGCGACCTGCTGTTTGCCGTCGTTAACCTCGCACGTCATTTGAAGGTCGACCCGGAAACCGCGCTGCGCAATGCGAACGCCAAGTTTGAGGGACGCTTCCGCGGCATGGAGCAACTGGCAGGCGAGGTCTTCCCGACCCTTTCCCTCAATGAAAAGGAGGCCTTGTGGCAACAGGTCAAACAGAAAGGCCGCTGATGCGGGCTAGTTCAGCGCGCGTGGTTGAAGATTTCGTCGCAGATCTATCCAATTAAATCAATAATTTATCACTCGCGTCTGGAGAAGCGCGCGAACGCGGAGTCGGACAAACGCGCCTCCACATGCATGACATGATCTTTAACCCGGGAAGACAAGACTTCCCCATTCTCATGCAGCCACGCGATCGCCGCGCCATCGCTGACGGGCAATGACAAGCTGTGGACGCTTGCGCCGGCGGTCAGGCGCGTGCTGATCGCACGTTGCAACTCTTCCACCCCTGCCCCGGTCAGGGCCGACAGGATGACGACATCGTTACGCCGCGTAGTAACCTCCCGCGCATGCGCTTCTGCGTCCGCGTCCAGCAGGTCGAGCTTGTTCCAGGCCTCGATCATCGGCACCGGTTCGGCCGCTTCGCCATCCTGCGACAATGCTCCCTCGCCTGCGACACCAAGTTCGCTCAGCACGTCAAGGACGTCATCGCGCTGCGCGTCACTGTCGGGATGCGCGATGTCGCGAACATGGACGATCAGGTCAGCCGACAGCACTTCCTCCAGCGTTGCGCGGAATGCAGCGATCAACTGGGTTGGCAGGTCGGATACGAAGCCCACTGTGTCGGACAGGATCGCCTTATCCAGCCCCGGCAGCGCAATCTGGCGCATGGTCGGGTCCAGCGTAGCGAACAACAGGTCTTCCGCCATGACGTCAGCGCCTGTCATGCGATTGAACAGCGTCGATTTCCCGGCATTGGTATAACCGACCAGCGCGATCACCGGCCACGGCGCCTTCTGCCGCCGTGCGCGATGCAGGCCGCGGGTGCGCGTTACCTGATCCAGCTCCTTACGGATCTTTGCCATCCGGTCGCGGATCATCCGCCTGTCCGCCTCGATCTGCGTTTCACCCGGTCCGCCTAGAAAACCAAAACCGCCGCGTTGCCGCTCAAGGTGGGTCCAGCTGCGTACCAGTCGCCCGGCCTGATAGTCGAGATGGGCAAGTTCGACCTGAAGCCGCCCCTCATTCGTCGCCGCCCGCTCGCCGAAAATTTCCAGAATCAACCCGGTCCGGTCGATCACTTTAGCGCCGGCTGCCTTCTCCAGATTGCTTTGCTGGACCGGCGACAGAGCATTGTCGACGATAACAAGTTCCGCCCCCTCATTCTCGACCAGCGTCGCGATGCTGTCGACTTGACCGCTGCCGAACAGGGTCGCAGGCTTGCGGTCGCGAACGCGAAAGCTTTGGGCCGCGCGCACATCGATGCCGATGGCGATGGCCAAGCCGCGCGCCTCCTCAAGCCGCGCATCGCTGTCGCGGCGATCGGCCCCATGGGTTTCGGCATGGACGACAACAGCCCGCGCGCCGCGCGATACCTCGTCATCGCTATCTCGGTTGAAAACAGCCATCAGCGATTAACGCACTGCGACCCGGCCCGGTCCCACGAACAAGCAGACGAACGGACCAGGCCGCAAGGGGTGTCGATCAATCGTCCTGCTCGTTCTCGCCCGACAGATCGAGCGCGTGAAGCGGTTGGACGGTAGAGATGGCGTGCTTGTAAACCAACTGGACCATGCCGTCGCGTTCCAGCAACATGCAGAACAGGTCAAACGCAGCGATCTCGCCCTGAAGCATGACGCCGTTGACCAGGAACATGGTTACGGGGCTGCCCGACTTACGAACTGCCGTCAGGAAGATTTCCTGTAACAGCTTCGCCTTCTTGTCGTTGCCATCGCCAATCTTGCGAAGGTCGGTCAGGTCCATGGACTGGGCCGGCATCACCGTCGAAATGGCATGTTTATAAACCAGTTGCGACTGGCCATCGCGGCGCAGCAGCACGGAGAAATTGTCGAACCAGGTTATGATACCCTGCAACTTCACGCCCTTTACCAGAAACATGGTAACAGGGGTCTTGGTCTTGCGAAGGTTGTTCAGGAAGATGTCCTGAAGATTATTCACTTTATCGGCCATGTAATCCAGCCTTCCGTTATTGGCGGGACGTTGCCCGCTCCTTGCACCCCTGGGTGGAGTGTCGTACCCGCCCCCCGCGTTCCGGGGGGCTGAAGGGATTTCCTACCGCAATTGCGAAGGAAGGTCCATCGCCGGATTTGGTTCTAAAAGCATCGTGCGAGAAAGTGGGGACCGGTTTTTCGCAAAAACGATGCGATAACAAGAAATTGGCTCAATCCTTGCCTTCGGTAATTCCCAGCAGTTTGAGCTTCCGATGCAGCGCTGACCGCTCCATGCCGATAAAGGTCGCCGTGCGGGAGATATTGCCGGAAAAGCGTCTGATCTGAATCCTCAGATATTCGCGCTCGAAACTCTCGCGTGCCTCACGTAGTGGCGCGCCCATGATGGCAGACTGGCCGACTCCTTCCCCGCCACCGCCGCTTGTCATTTCAGGCGGCAGCATATCCAGTTCGATCCGCGCGATGCGGTCGCCTGGCGCCAGGATCATCGTGCGCTCTATGACGTTGCGAAGCTGGCGAACATTGCCGGGCCATTCATTGGCCTGCAACGCGGCCATCGCATCGCTCGCCATGTCCGGGGAGGGCACGCGGCGGTCGGCGGCAAAGCGCGCCAGATAATGCTCCACCAGCGGTGGAATGTCGTCGCGCCGCTCGGACAGGGAGGGAATGATGAGTGGTACGACATTAAGACGATAGAATAAATCTTCGCGGAAGCGCCGTTCCTCAATCTCCACGGCCAGGTCCAGCGCAGTCGATGAGATGACCCGCACGTCCACCTTCACCTGCCGCTGACCGCCCACACGCGTAAAGCTCTGGTCGGTCAATACGCGCAGGATCTTGCCCTGCGTGGTGATCGGCATGTCGGCGATCTCGTCCAGATATAATGTGCCACCATGCGCCTGTTCCAGGAAGCCGGGGCGGACCATGCCGCTCTGATCCTCGAATCCGAACAGCTCTTCCTCAACCCGGTCAGGGTCCATGCGGGCGGCGGCGACGATGACGAACGGCGCATCGGCGCGACCGCTCCATGTGTGAAGCATCCGCGCGGCGATTTCCTTGCCGACACCAGCGGGGCCGGAAATCAGCACACGGCTACCAGTGCCCGCAACCTTCTTGATCGTCGCACGCACAGCATTGATCGCGGCCGATGTGCCGGTCAATTCGTCATCCTGGCCGACACGCGCGCGCAGCGACAGATTCTCCCGCCGCAACCGCTCCGTTTCGGTCGCGCGTGCGACCAGATGGATCAGACGGTCCGCTTCGAACGGCTTTTCGATGAAGTCGGCCGCGCCCTTACGGATCGCCGCCACCGCCGTGTCGATGTTGCCGTGACCGGAGATCATCAGCACTGGAATGGTCGGATCACGCCGCTTGATTTCGTCCAGCAATTCCAGGCCATCCATGCGCGAACCCTGGAGCCACACATCCAGCAGCACCAGCGAAGGACGGCGCGCGTCCAGCGCTTCGATCGCTGCATCGCTGTGCGCGGCAGTGCGAGTCTCGAACCCCTCATCTTCCAGCACACCCGCGACCAGATCGCGAATATCCTCTTCATCGTCGACAATCAGAATATCAAGCGCCATTGGCCGTCACTTTTCCCGTAATCTTGTTCTGGGGCATGGCGATTACCTGCCCGTCTTCCAATCGGTCGAGCATGGCCACGTCGAAGCGCAGGGTGACGGTCGCGCCGCCCCCCTCCGCATCATCGAAGCGAATTTCGCCCATATGTTCCTCGACAATCTTCTGGACGATGGCCAGGCCCAAACCCGTCCCCTTCGCCCGCGTCGTGACATAGGGTTCCAGCATCCGTTCGCGCTCTGGCGGCAGGCCGATGCCATCGTCACGGACCATGATCAACAGTCCATCACCGTCGCGGGCCACGGTCATACCGATATGACCACGTGATCCGCCATCCTCTGGCGGCGGCTTCGTTTCAATGGCTTCTACCGCATTCTTGACGATATTCGTCAGCGCTTGCCCCATTTGTCTTCGGTCGCACACCAGTTCCCCCACTTCCCTTTGCGCGTCGAAGGCAAAGCGGATGTCGGGATGTGCAACCTCGTGCAAAAACAGCGAGTGGCGGGCAATATCCAAAACAGCTTCGCGCCGGAACACGGGCTTGGGCATCCGCGCGAAGGAGGAAAATTCATCCACGATCCGGCGCAGGTCGCCCACTTGCCGCACGATCGTGCCAGTCAACCGGGTAAAGGTTGCCTTGTCGCTCGTGATCTCCTCCCCATAGCGGCGTTGCAACCGTTCGGCGGCCAGTTGGATCGGGGTCAGCGGATTCTTGATTTCATGCGCGATACGGCGCGCTACATCAGACCAGGCCGCGCGGCGCTGGTCAGACAGTTGCTGGGTGATGTCATCGAATGTCAGAACATGGCCTGCCACATCCTTGGACACCTTGACCGCCAATGTGCGCAAATCGCCCTGCGCGCGCACCTGCACGATGCCGGCCACTTCACCGCTTTCGATCATCCCTGCAAGTTCGGGCGAAATGCTGAACAGCGGGCGCCCCACTGGATCGTCACCCTCCGCGACCAGGATCGCCGAGGCAGAGCTATTGAGCAGAGCCACCACGCCCGCCTGATCGACTGAAAGGACGCCCGCAGTCACGCCGGACAGGATCGCCTCGATAAAGGCGCGGCGATTGTCGAGCTGGCTGTTGGCCGCTACCAGCGCACCGGTTTGAGCCTCCAGTCGCTGAGTCATGCGATTGAAGGCAGACGCAAGCGTGCCAATCTCGTCGCGGGCTGGCTGATGGGTAACGCGCGCCGACAGATCACCTGCCGTAATACGCCGCGCCGCATCGACCAGTTCATTCACCGGGCGCACCATCCAGTCCGCCACGGCCAGCGCGATATAGACGGCGATGCCGACCAGCAGCAATGATCCCACGAACAACGCAATATTGAAGCGCAACTGTAACTGGCGGGACTGGGCCGCGAACAGGTCGTAATCGCCCAACGCCTTGCGCGCTCGTTCCACATTGCTGAAGGCCGAACTGTTGGAATCGCGGGTAGCGTAAAGATAGATACGCCGCTCGGGATAGAGCAACGTCACCGCCTCGATCTGGTTGGGCTTGGCATCCACTACCACATTTTCGCCCGCTTCCAGCCGTTTTACGACATCGGACGACAGCATTTCGGCGGCAGGGCGGCTATCGGGATCGACTGTGGCTGCGGTCCGCGCAACCCCGTCCTTGCCGACCTCTATGATGGCCGAACGGTTCAGTTTCCGCGTAACAACCTGATAAATATAGCCCTCGGCAAAACGCGGGCTGGAAACTTCGGACTGCGAGAGATAATCGCGCAGATCGCCCGCCATGGTCAGCGTTTCATCGCCAACCTCGCGCAGATTTTGCTCATAATAGCCACGCGCCAGGTCTGTCGCGTTCTGCAACATTCCGCGCGCACTGTCAGAAAACCAGAACTGCACGCCATATTGGAACAACAGGGAAGCGAAAATCACCACCAACAGCATCGGCACGCTGGCGATGATCGAGAACATGGCAACCAGCCGGACGTGCAATTGCCCATCGCTGCCGATCGCCGATTGCGCCGCCCGCCGCTTGGCCACACGCCGGCCCAGCAGTACCAACAGAGCGATAGCGGGAACAAGATTGGCGACCAGCAGCAGCGCCACGATGGGCGGCGTCAACAGTGAATAGGATTTGCCCTGCCCTGACAGCAGCCAATACGTAAGGCCTGCGACCCCCAGCAGGAGGACGAGCGTGACGCCCTCCACAAAGGGCGCGATTTCCCGGTCCTGTAGGGCAAGCGGCAAATGGCGCCGCCAACCCAGTTCCTCTCGAGGAGCTATCGCCTCACCAATCATAGTGGCTTTGCTACAACATCGCCGTGCCCGTTAATACACAGTTTTTTCACGCTACCCGGTATTTGGTCGAACCCTATCGTCCGTTCGTCGGGGAAATCGACTTTCCAGGTGAGAACGCCGCGTCAGTCCGCCAGTCGCAGTTGGACAGGATCGAGGCCATAATCGGTCAGCTTCTTGCGTAACGTGTTACGATTGATGCCCAGCAATGCGGCAGCCTTGATCTGATTGCCGTCGACGCTGGCCAGCACCTCCTGCAACAGCACCGGCTCAACCACAGCCAACAGATCGTCGTGCAGCGCCCGGTTGGGTTGACCCAGTCCAATGCCCAGTTGCCGCCGCGCCCACTCCCGCACAGCGCCCGCCAGATGGTCCGCGGTCACGCCATGATCGGCGGGCATCATGTCGACCGGCAGCGCCTGACGAATGACATCGGCGGCAATCACATTCTCGCGGCTCAGAACCGCAAGTCGCTGCATCAGATTCTGGAGTTCGCGGACATTGCCTGGCCAGTGATAGGCCATCAGCAATTGCGCTGCATCATCCGACAGGGTCTTGCGCGGAAGTCCTTCCTGCGCCGCCCTTTCCAGAAAATGCCGCGCCAGCATCATCACATCCTCACGCCGTTCCCGCAACGAAGGCAGCGCGATGGGCACCACATTCAACCGATAATAGAGGTCCTGCCGAAACCGGTTTTCCTCGATCAGCGGGGGCAAATCCTTATTGGTGGCGGCGATGATCCGGACATTCACCCGCACGGGTTTCGATCCGCCGACGGTCGTCACCTCGCCGGATTGAAGGACACGAAGCAGCCGGGTCTGCGCCTCCATCGGCATGTCGCCAATCTCGTCCAGGAACAGCGTGCCGCCCTGCGCCTGCTCGAACTTGCCCGCCGTGCGCGCATGGGCGCCGGTAAAGGCGCCCTTTTCATAGCCGAACAGTTCCGCCTCGATCAGTTCGCGCGGAATGGCTGCCATGTTGATGGCGACAAAGGGCTTGGTGCGGCGCTGGCCCAGACTGTGGATCGCTTCGGCCACCAGTTCCTTGCCGGTCCCCGACTCGCCCAGCACCAATATGCTGAGGTCATTGGACAGCACGCGGGCGATGGTGCGATACACTTCCTGCATGGCCGCCGATCGCCCGACCAGCGGCAGGCCGTCATGCCCGAAGTCACCCGCATCGCCTGCTGGTCCGTCCGTCTCTGACGCCCGGCGGATCGCCAGCGCATCGGACACGGCCCGTGTCAGCTCGTTGAGGTCGAAAGGTTTGGGTAAATATTCAAACGCGCCCTTCTCCGTCGCGCGGATTGCCGTATTCAGCGTGTTTTGGGCCGACAGGACGATGACGTTGATGCCGGGTTCTTGCGCGATGATCGCCGCGATATCCTCCAACCCATCGCCGTCCGGCAGCATGACATCCGTGATGAGGACATCGGGCGCGAAACTCTTGATCAGCGCTGCCCGTTCGCGGATCGACGCGGCCGTCTTCACTCGATGCCCCTGTCGCCGTAACGCTTCGCCTACGACCACGCAGATGGCAGGATCGTCATCGACGACCAGCACGGAACCGGGGGCAGAGGCCATCAGCCCATACCCATCGGCAGGAGAATGCGGAAAGTGGATTCACCCGTCTCGGTATCACGCGAATATTGAACGAAGCCGCTCATGTCGCGCACCAGCTTGTCGACCAGTGCCAGGCCCAGCCCTTGCCCGTCACGTTTGCCAGTGATGATGGGGTTGAACAGGTGATCCAGGATATGGTCGGGCACACCCGGACCGTTATCGATCACCAGGATTTCGATTGGCAGGACTGCGCTTCCCTTCCCGCCGCCGACCACCACAGAAACGCCATGACGGAAAGCGGTTTCCACCCGAATACGCGGCTTCGCTACATCCTCCAGCGCCTCGGCTGCATTTTTGAGCAGGTTGATCATGACCTGCACCAGCGCACCTTCATTGATGATAGCAAATGGTAGAGATGGATCATACTGCCTTATAATTTTGATATTTTTGGCAAATCCAGCAGCAGCAATGTTCACTGCCCGATCAATCAGCGGATAGATATTTTCCGGTCGACATTCCAACGTCGCGTCGGTCGTGAAATCCTGCATCCGGTCGATCAGTGCGGCAATCCGATCAACTTCATTACAGATCAACTGGGTTAGCGCCGCGTCGCGCCCGTCATTGCCCGATTCCATCAACTGTGCCGCGCCCCGGATGCCGGACAGCGGATTTTTGATTTCATGCGCCAGGATCGCGGCGGCACCCATCGCCGATCGTGTCCCGCCCATCGTGTTGCGATGCCCCATCTTGCGGGCCTGGCTCTGCGTATGGATGGAAATCACCCGCCATCCCTCTTGATCGATGATCGGCGCAATCATCAGGTCAACTTCCATCGCTGCGGTGCGCCCGGCATGGACCTTGATGTCATAAGCCGCGATCGGCTTGTTTGTGTGCCAGATGTCGAAGCGCGCACCCATCTCCGCCATACGGATGGTGCGACTGATGTCCGATCCGATGATGGCGGATCGCGCCATGTTCAACAGAGTTTCCGCCCGCACATTGGCGTCATGAATGCTGTTGTCGGGACGAATGATCAGCGTTGCGACAGGCAGCGCCGTCATGATCTCGCCCAGCGAGGGGCCTTCCTGTTCCATATGCATATTCGGCACCGACGCCAGCGACGTCATGCCGCCCTGCGTGTCTCGACGTCCTCCGGCTCTGCGTCCAGCAAAGGTTCATAAAAGGCCGCGAGCATCGACAGAGCCTTGTCCGCGTCTGGCTCCTGATTGAAGGCATTGCGAAACTCAGCCGATCCGGTCAGCCCCTTGGTGTACCAACCGATATGCTTACGGGCCATATTGACGCCGGTATGGCGATCATAATGTTCCAGCATCGCATGATAATGTTCCGTAATTACGCGATATTGATCTTCAAGCGACGGATCGGCCAACCGCTCTCCCGTTTCCAGCCAGCGCATCACCTGCCCAATGAGCCAAGGCTTGCCATAGGCGCCCCGCCCGATCATCAGGCCGTCCGCGCCGCTCTGCTCCAGCGCCATGTCGGCGTCCTCGATCGAACAGATGTCGCCATTGACGATGACCGGCAGGCTCACCGCCTCCTTCACAGACCGCACGAAGGCCCAATCGGCCGATCCCTTGTACATCTGACACCGGGTACGGCCGTGAACCGTGATCAGCTTCGCCCCCAGATCCTCGGCGATATGCGCCAATTCGGGTGCGTTCAGGCTGGCATGGTCCCACCCCATCCGCATCTTCACCGTCACGGGCACGTTCACGGCTTTGACCGTCGCCTCGATCAGCGCGGCTGCCAGCGGCAGGTCGCGCATCAACGCGCTACCTGCATCGCCATTCACAACCTTCTTGACCGGGCAGCCCATATTGATGTCGATGATTGCCGCCCCACGATCGGCATTCAGCTTCGCTGCCTCCGCCATTTCCTGCGGGGAGCAGCCCGCCAACTGCATCGACACCGGTTCTTCTAGCGGATGCCAGGCGGCCTTTTGCAAGGATTGGCGCGTCTCGCGGATCATCGCCGCTGATGCGATCATTTCCGTCACGTTTAGGCCGCAGCCATAGCGGCGCACCAGCGTGCGGAAGGGCATGTCGGTAACACCGGTCATCGGTGCCAGCACGACCGGCATGTCGATGGTCACGGGACCGATGGAGATAGGTGAAAGCCTGTTCATAGTCTTCATATGTGCCTAAAAATCAGGCAGCCCTTTAGCGCGAAACGGGTACGGCGGCAAGCAAGGCCGGTCCCATACGCTTCTCCACTGGCGAGGGCAAAGCGGCTGGTCTATGCGCGTCGCCATGACGGGTTCGGCACATAGGACGATCGCGCTGCTGGTAGCAGCAGGCACGGGCAGCCGCGCAGGCGGGGAGACGCCCAAGCAATTTCGCACAATCGGCAGTCAAACCATCATCGGCCACGCCGTTGACGCGTTTATCGGCCATTCCGCTATCGACGGCATCATCATCGTGATTGGCGCAGGGCAGGAAGAGGCTGCCCGCATTGCTTTGGGCAACCGGCCTGTCACGGCCTTTGTCGAGGGCGGCGAGACTCGGCAAGCCTCGGTTCGCGCAGGGCTAGAGGCGATCGCGACATCCGGTGGCGCAACGCGCGTTCTCATCCACGATTGCGCCCGTCCCTTCCTGCCCGCAGCCGTCATCAACCGACTTCTGGCAGCGCTTGCGGAAGCGCCCGGCGCCATACCCGTGCTGCCGGTCGTCGATACACTGATACGCGGCACGGGCGAGGTCGTCGCTCGCGACGGCCTGAACCGCGTTCAGACCCCCCAAGCCTTCACCTTTGATACGATCCTGACGGCACATCGCAATTGGGACGCCTCGCGGGAGGCCACTGATGACGCGCAAATGCTGCGCGCTAGCGACCACGATGTCGTGTTGGTTGCGGGCGACGAGGCCCTTGAGAAACTCACCTTCCCAGCAGATTTCCAGAAAGCAGAGGCACGGATGGATGCACAGCGGACGATCCGCACCGGCATGGGCTATGATGTCCATCGTCTGGCGGCGGGCGAGAAACTGTGGCTGGGCGGCATACTGATCCCCCATGACAAAGGGCTTGCAGGGCACAGCGACGCTGACGTCGGCATTCACGCGCTGGTGGACGCGATCCTGGGCGCACTGGCGGATGGTGACATCGGCAGCCATTTCCCGCCCACCGATCCGCAGTGGCGCGGTGTCGCTTCATCCCGCTTTCTCGATCATGCGCGCGGCCTGGTGGCGGCGCGTGGCGGGCGGATCGACCATGTCGACCTGACCCTCATCTGCGAAGCGCCCAAGATCGGCCCGCATCGCGACGCCATGCGCATGCACCTTGCCGAGATACTGGCGATCCCGCTCGACCGCGTCAGCGTGAAGGCGACCACCACCGAGCGCCTCGGTTTTGTCGGCCGTAGCGAAGGCATTGCCGCACAGGCCATTGCCACCCTCTCCCTGCCCGCGCTATCGTGCACCGATGCCTGACACCCTCCTCCCCGAGCCGCTTGTTGAGCTGGCCCAAAAGGTCATCGTCGCCAATCGCCGCGCCGGACGTACCATAGCGCTGGCCGAAAGCTGCACCGGCGGTCTCGTCAGCGCGGCGCTGACCGAAATCGCCGGATCATCCGATGTTTTCGAAGCAGGATTTGTTACCTATTCCAATGATATGAAGACCGAACTTCTGAAAGTTTCTCAGGACGTTCTGGAAACTTTTGGCGCGGTCTCCATCGCCACAGCCTGGGCAATGGCGCAGGGCGCGCTGGCCAAAAGCCACGCCCATGTCGCAGTCGCTATCACTGGCGTCGCTGGCCCCGGCGGTGGTAGTGAGCAGAAGCCTGTGGGCACGGTCGTGTTCGCTCGCGCCGAACGGGGCGCAGCCAAGGACAAGATCGTTGCGGACATGCACCATTTCGATGATACGGGCCGGGGTGGAGTACGCCTTCAGGCGGCGCTGTGCGCGCTCGAACTGCTGCTGCCCGACTCGCCAGGACTGTAGAGGGCGGCTGCCCGCGTCTCAAACGCGCCGATCATTTTCCGTAGCGCTTTGTCGAACACCTGCCCCGCCAGCATCTCGAACAGCCTGTTCTTGAATTCGAACTCGACCTCGAAATCCACCAAAGTGCCACCCTCCCCGTCATCGCGGAAGGCCCAGAGATTGTGGAGATGCTTGAGCGGCCCATCAAGATAGTCGACCCGCACGCTGTCGGGTCGATGCTTGACCACGCGCGAGGTGAAGCTTTCCTTCAGCCCCTTGAACCCTACGATCATGTCCGCGATCATCTCCGTCTCGCTACCCGATCGCACACGGATGGCGCTGACCCAGGGCAGGAACTCAGGATAGGCCGCGACATCCGACACGAGGTCAAACATCTGGGTCGGAGTGTAGGGCAGATGGCGGGTTTCGTTATGCCGGGGCATTGATTGGGTTATGCCTTCGCCGCCGCTTTCGCCAGTTGCGCCTCACGCGCAGCACGCATCTCGGCGAAATCCTTGCCCGCATGATAGCTGGACCGGGTGAGCGGGCTGGACGCGACCTGCAGGAACCCCTTGGCCCGCGCGATCCCCGCAAAGGCGTTGAACGCCGCCGGCGTTACGAAATCCATGACCTTCGCATGTTTGGGCGTGGGCTGCAGATATTGGCCCATCGTCAGGAAGTCGATGTCGGCCGAACGCATGTCATCCATCACCTGATGCACTTCCAGCCGCTCTTCGCCCAGCCCCAGCATGATGCCCGACTTGGTAAAGATCGACGGATCCAGCTTCTTGACCGACTCCAGCAGCCGCAACGAAGCATAATAGCGCGCGCCGGGCCGAATCGTCGGATAGAGCCGGGGCACCGTTTCCAGATTATGATTATAGACGTCGGGCCGGGCCTCAACGATCGCTGCAACTGCCCGCTCATGCTTGTTGCGGAAATCGGGCGTCAGAATCTCGATCGTGGTATTCGGAGTCGTGCGGCGTAGCGCCTGAATGACCTTCACGAACTGCGATGCGCCGCCATCGGGCAGGTCATCGCGATCGACCGAGGTGATGACGATATGCTCCAGCCCCATCTCGGCGGCGGCATCGGCCAAATTCTGCGGCTCGTTGACGTCAACCTTGCGCGGCATCCCCGTCTTGACGTTGCAGAAAGCGCAGGCCCGCGTGCAGACATCGCCCAGGATCATCACCGTCGCGTGTTTCTTGCTCCAGCATTCCCCGATATTGGGACAGGCCGCTTCCTCACACACCGTGGCAAGGCCTTTTTCTCGCATCAGCTTGCGAGTCTCGTGATAGGCGGGGCTGGTTGGCGCCTTGACGCGAATCCAATCGGGCTTGCGCACACGCTCGGGCTTGGCAGGGGCCTGGATCTGGGCCGCAATCGGAGTAATCTCGTTCATTGGCCCCAGATAGCGATCGTTGCGCCTACTTGCCAGCCCCCTTCGTGTCCGGCACAGACGATCCCATGACTGACTTTACCGATATGCTCACGGGCTACCGTCGTTTTCGCGAAACGGGATGGGCTCACCAGCGCGAACGATGGGGCGAATTGTCGGAAGGGCAAGCGCCGGGCGTCATGGTCATCGCCTGTTCAGACAGCCGCGTCGACCCTGCCCAGATATTCGATACAAGTCCGGGCCAGATTTTCGTCGTCCGCAACGTCGCCGCCCTCGTCCCCCCCTTTGAGACTGCGCCCGGCCATCACGGTGTTTCTGCCGCACTCGAATTTGCAGTGCAGGTGCTGAACGTTGGCGAGATCGTGGTCATGGGCCATGGCAAATGCGGTGGTTGCAAGGCCGCGCTCAGTCAGGAATTGAAGGACGCACCTCCGGGCGAAGGCGGCTTCATCGCCAACTGGATCGAAATGCTCGACGGCGCGCGCGAAACCGTCGTTGCCCGCTTTGGCGATCAGCGCGGCCGCGAAGTCGAGCGCGCGATGGAGCAGGAAGGGGTCAAAGTGAGCCTCGATAATCTTCGCACCTTTCCCTGCGTTCGGGCAAAAGAGCGCAAGGGCGAACTGAAGCTCATCGGCTCCTTCTTCGCGATCTCGGATGGGCAGTTGCACCTGCTGGACGAAGACACCGGCGTCTTTTCGCCTGCCTGAAAGGAATAAAGCCATGGCCGCACTCAATGGGGCAAGTGGCAATATCGCCCTGCTGATCGACGCGGATAACGCGTCGGCAGCCCATTTCGATCCCGTAATGACGGTGCTGGCAGAGCTGGGCACGGTCAACATCCGCCGCGCCTATGGCAACTGGAGCAAGCCTTCGCTCAAGAGCTGGGCGAAGCTGTCTGTCGCGCAAGCGATCGAGCCACAGCAGCAGTTCGACCTGACCAAGGGCAAGAACGCCACCGACATGAAGATGACCATCGATGCGATGGACCTGATGGCCAGCGGCCGCGTGAACGGCTTTGGCCTCATGTCCAGCGACAGTGACTTTACCCCCCTCGTCACACGCATCCGCCAGCAAGGTATTCCGGTCTATGGCTTTGGCACGGTTAACACGCCCGAAGGCTTCCGCCGTGCCTGCACGCGTTTCATCAACGTGGCCGCACTTGCCCCCGTTGAGGTGCCAGTTGCGGAACAGGCAAATGGCAATGCCAGCCCTCCCAAAGCAGATACAGCCCGACCCGCAACGGCGGCCAAGGCTTCGCCTCCCGCCATCGCTTCCCCTGCCCCGACCCAGAACAAAGCGGTTGATGCCGAAGTCGTCAAATTGCTGATCGATGCCTATGATGAGGCTCGGCGCGACGAGCGCGGCTTCGTGGCACTTGGTCCGGTCGGACAGCGAGTCGGCAACCGATCCAGCTTCGACGTCCGCAACTATGGCTTCAAACGACTTTCAGATCTGGTTGAGGCCATTCCCAACTTCGTTACGGAAGTCCGTGAAGGCGGGCAAACATGGATCAAGCGGATACGGTGATCGCATGGTGATTGCGCGCCACCTGAATATATCAGGCCATGTTCAGGGCGTCTGGTATCGCAATTGGACCGTGGACACGGCTCGCATCCTCAGCCTTGTCGGCTGGGTCCGCAATCGTGCGGATGGCAACGTCGAGACATGGGTGGAAGGGTCGGAAGAGGTCGTCACCCGCTTCATCACACTCGCGCAAGAAGGACCGCCAGCCGCCAGGGTCGTGCAGATTTTAGCGCAAGAGGTTGAACCACAGGGCTTCACCGGTTTCGAGAAGCGCCCGACCGCCTAGCGAGACTTTCCGTACAAAGCCGAAATGCCGCAGGATTACCGCCATTCCAAAACCAAAAAAAAGGCCGATCCAAGAAGGGCCGGCCGGAAAGTTTTAGGAGAGGATGCCTGAAAGGCACGCCATCTATGCTTTGGTAGCGATAACGCTGCAAGTGCGAAGCACACGCCCGCAGTTGCAAAAATTGCAACTGCGGGCGTAAAATCAGCGCGTCAGCTTCTTATATGCCAGACGGGTCGGACGATCAGCAGCGTCGCCCAGACGACGGCGCTTATCCTCTTCATAGGCTTCGAAATTACCCTCGAACCATTCGACATGGCTGTCGCCTTCGAACGCCAGGATATGAGTCGCCAGTCGATCAAGGAAGAAGCGGTCATGGCTGATGACCACGGCGCAGCCAGCGAAATTCTCCAGCGCATCTTCCAGCGCGCGCAGCGTTTCGACGTCCAGATCGTTGGTCGGTTCGTCAAGCAGGAGGACGTTGCCACCCTCCTTCAGCATTTTGGCGAGGTGGACACGGTTGCGTTCACCGCCCGAAAGCTGGCCGACTTTCTTCTGCTGGTCCGGTCCCTTGAAGTTGAAGGCGCCGACATAGGCCCGCGTCTGGATTTCATGCTTGCCGATGGTCATCAGTTCATGACCGCCGGAGATTTCCTGCCAGACATTATGATTGGGATCGAGCGTATCGCGACTCTGATCGACATAGCCAAGTTGCACCGTTTCGCCGACCTGGATCTCGCCCTCGTCAGGCTGCTCCTTGCCGGTGATCAGCTTGAACAGTGTCGACTTACCCGCGCCGTTCGGCCCGATGACGCCGACGATACCGCCCGGGGGGAGCAGGAAGTTCAGATTCTCGAACAGCAGCTTGTCGCCATAGGATTTGGTCAGGCCATGCGCTTCGATCACCTTGGAGCCGAGGCGCTTGGGCGTCTGGATGACGATCTGCGCCTTGCCGGGCGCGCGGTTTTCCTGCTTTTCGACCAGCTCGTCGAACGCGCGGATACGCGCCTTGGACTTGGTCTGGCGGGCCTTGGGCGATTGCCGGATCCACTCCAGCTCTTCCTTGATGGCCTTCTGGCGCCCCGCATCTTCGCGCTCTTCCAGCTCCATCCGCTTGCCTTTTTCGGACAGCCAGTTGGAATAATTGCCCTCATAGGGGATGCCGCGACCACGATCGAGCTCCAGCACCCAGCCAACGACATTGTCGAGGAAGTAGCGGTCATGAGTGACGAGGATGACGTTGCCGGTATATTGGATCAGATGCTGTTCCAGCCACTGGACGCTTTCGGCGTCGAGATGGTTGGTCGGTTCGTCAAGCAACAAAATGTCGGGCTTTTCAAGCAGCAGGCGGCACAGTGCGATACGGCGCCGTTCACCGCCCGACAGGCTCTCCACCGACCAGTCGCCCGGCGGGCAACGCAGCGCCTCCATGGCGATTTCGAGCTGGTTGTCGAGCGTCCAGCCATCTACGGCGTCGATCTTTTCCTGAAGCGTGCCCATTTCTTCCATCAGGGCATCGAAATCGGCATCTTCCGGCGGGTCGCCCATGATCGTGCTGATCTCGTTGAACCGATCGACCAGGTCGGCGATGGGCCGCACGCCGTCCTTGACGTTTTCGATCACCGTCTTGCTGGCGTCGAGTTGCGGCTCCTGCGCCAGATAGCCGACCCTCAGCCCTTCCGCCGCCCAGGCTTCACCCTGGAAATCGGTGTCCATGCCGGCGATGACCTTCATCAGGGTCGATTTACCCGCACCGTTGACGCCGATGACAGCAATCTTGGTGCCGGGCAGGAACTGTAGATTGATATTGTTGAACACGGGCTTGTTGGCGCCGGGGAAGGTCTTGGTCAGGCCCTTCATCACGAAGCTGTACTGGACGGCCATAAGGAGTCAGTCTCTCTGGTCTGGAGCTATCGGAATTTGGCGGCTGGTTAGCGGACGCGACGCGCATTGGCAAATCGCGGATGCCTGTCTAAGCCTTGACCCATGCAGAAAATCGGACCGGGGCACTCCATGACAAAGACTTTAGCCACCCTCATCCTTGTTGGGAGCGTTCTTACCGTTCCTCATCCGGCGATCGCAGCCCCTGCCGACAGCGCCGCGATTCGCGCCTCGGCCCTGAAGGATGATGTAGCGATGGATTTCACCGAAGGACTGACCACGGAGGTCGGACCGCGCCCGGCAGGCACCCCACAGGAGGCGCGCGCCCGCGCCTGGGCCGTGAAGACGCTCAAGGCGCTGGGCTTTTCCAATATTCGAGCCGAAGCCTATACAATGCCAGTCTGGGTGCGCGGGCGCGAGGAGGCACGCGTGACCGCTCCCTTCCCCCAACCGCTGGTGCTGGCGGCGTTGGGCAATAGCGGATCGACGCCGGAGGCGGGCATAGAGGGCAATATCGCCTACTTCCCGACGATCGCCGATCTGGAAGCGGCGCCTGAAACGGCAGTCACGGGCAAGATCGTCTTCGTTGATCATGAGATGCGCGCGACTCAGGATGGCTCCTCTTATGGCTATTTCGGCGCAGCACGACGGACGGGGCCGAGCATCGCGTCCAAGAAGGGCGCAATCGCGATCCTCGTTCGTTCGATCGGCACCGACCATCATCGCATAGCCCATACCGGCGTACAGATGTGGGCGGAGGGGGCCACTCCCATTCCCGCAGCAGCGGTCAGCGTCCCCGATGCAGAACAGATTGCCCGCATCGTGAAGCGCGACAAGCCGGTCCGTATCCATCTGACTCTGACATCGAAGATGCTGGCAGATCAGCCATCGGGTAATGTCATAGCCGAGATTCCGGGGCGCGATCCCAAGGCGGGCCTTGTTGTTGCCGCCTGCCATCTGGACAGTTGGGATCAGGGCACCGGCGCGATCGATGATGCATCGGGCTGCGCCATTGCGGCGGCCTCCGCCTTGCAGGTACGCAAGGGTGGCCAGCCACGCCGGACCATCCGGTTGCTGCTCGCGGGCGCAGAAGAAGTCGGCGGCGACGGCGCACGCGCCTATTTCAACGCGCACGGCACGGAACGCCACGCGCTGGCCATAGAATCGGATTTTGGCGCCGACCGGATCTGGCGCATCGATTTCAAACTGCCGGCTGGACATGAGGCGCTGCAGGAACGAATCGCCACCGCGGTCGCCCCATTGGGTATTGGTGCCAGCAAGCAGGAAGCAGGCGGCGGCGCAGACATTGCCCCACTGGTAAAGGCAGGGGTTCCGGTGATCGACCTGCAACAGGATGGTACCCGCTATTTCGATCTGCACCACACGCCCGACGACACGCTCGACAAGGTTGATCCTGAGCAGTTACGACAGAATGTCGCCGCCTGGGCGCTCGTTCTCAATGAAGTCGCCAACGCGCAGGAAACATTGGGCAATAACTGAACTTTTATAGTAGACAACATTCCGTCGCGTGATTCTGTCGTTTCACCGATGCAAAAAAGCATTGATTTGTGCATCGCACACGTTAATGCGGGTCGCTCGCGTAAGGTCACAACTTAAAAGTGCCTAACGCGGCTTATGCTATGGGAGCCGTACACAATGAAGAAGATCGCTGTTGTTTTCGCTTCGGCCGGCCTGATGGCCCTCGCCGCTTGCGGTGGGACCCCGGCCAACGAGACCGCGAACGCTTCGAACGCTGTCGTCGAGAACGTTGTCGAGAACGCGGCTAACGCCGCCGAGAACGCTGCCGACAACGCCGCCAATGCCGCGAACGTTGCCGTGAACGCTGCTAACGCTGCGAACGCGATGTAATCTTCGCATTAGCGAGATTAGGAAAGGGCGGGCCGTCATTGACGGACCGCCCTTTTTCTTTGTGTCGACACATGCGAATCAACAAACGCGACATCGTGAAAGCAGCGGTGAGGAACGGATGGCCTGCCCCTCTCACCGGCCCGTCCACCAGTGATTGCAGGATCGGCGCATTGTCCATAAGGCTAGGTCGATTCTCACCGAATGGAGCCACAGAGTGTCGATTCAGACCGTCAAGACGACTCCCTTTTCCGACCAGAAGCCCGGCACTTCGGGCCTCCGCAAAAAGGTTCGCGTGTTTCAGCAGCCCCATTATGCAGAGAATTTCGTCCAGTCGGTGTTCGACAGTCTGGAGGGCTTTGCCGGGCAGACGCTCGTGGTCGGTGGCGACGGACGCTATCTGAATCGCGAAGTCATTCAGATCGTTCTAAAAATGGCGGCGGCCAATGGTTTTGATCGCGTGCTGGTCGGACAAGGCGGCATCCTGTCGACGCCCGCCGCCTCGCACCTCATTCGCCTGAACAGCGCCTTTGGCGGCCTCATCCTGTCGGCCAGTCACAATCCAGGCGGGCCGGACGAGGATTTCGGCATCAAATATAATGTTGGCAATGGCGGCCCTGCACCGGAAAAGGTGACGGACGCGATCCACGCCCGCACCCTGACGATCGACAGCTATCGGATACTCGACGCCGCGGACGTGGACATCGACAGCATCGGCACGCGCCAGCTTGGCGATATGGTTGTCGAGATCGTCGATCCGGTGGCGGCCTATGCCGAGCTGATGGAACAACTGTTCGACTTTTCGGCCATCCGCGCGATGATTGCGGGCGGCTTCACCCTGGCTTTCGATTCGATGAGCGCCGTCACTGGTCCCTATGCGGTGGAAGTTTTCGAAAAGCGGCTGGGCGCGCCTGCAGGCACAGTGATGAACGGCACCCCCCTGCCCGATTTCGGCCACCATCATCCCGATCCAAACCTGGTTCACGCCAGGGAATTGTACGACCGGATGATGGCGCCAGAGGCGCCCGATTTCGGGGCGGCCTCAGACGGCGACGGCGATCGCAACCTCATCATCGGTCGTCATTGCTATGTGACGCCATCGGATTCGCTGGCCGTGCTGGCCGCCAACGCCCATCTGGCGCCCGGCTATCGGCAAGGCCTCAAGGGAATCGCGCGATCCATGCCGACCAGCGGCGCAGCGGACCGCGTTGCGGAAAAGCTGGGCATTCCGCTCTATGAGACACCCACGGGATGGAAATTCTTCGGCAATCTGCTCGATGCGGGCATGGCGACCATCTGCGGTGAGGAAAGCGCGGGCACCGGTTCCGACCATGTGCGTGAGAAGGACGGCGTCTGGGCCGTGCTGCTGTGGCTCAACATATTGGCGGCGCGCCGGACAAGCGTTGTCGCCATCATGGCTGACCACTGGGCAACCTATGGCCGCAACTATTATGCCCGCCACGATTATGAGGCGATCGCCACGAACAATGCCGATGCCCTGATGGCCGCGCTGCGCGACAGCCTCACCTCGCTCCCCGGCGCCACCAACAGCGGCGGCACGATCACGGCGGCAGACGATTTCGCCTATACCGATCCCACCGATCAGTCCGTCAGCCGCAATCAGGGCGTGCGCGTGCTTTTCGACGACGGATCGCGGGTCGTGTTCCGCTTGTCGGGCACCGGCACTGAGGGCGCGACGCTGCGCGTCTATATCGAGCGCTATGTCGGGACGGACGGCGATCTTGCCATGGAAACCAGCGATGCGCTGGCGCCGCTGGTCGCGGCGGCGCAGGAATTGGCCGATATTGCTGGCTATACCGGCATGGACCGGCCCAGCGTCATCACCTGACGCTTTACCAACACTTACCCCCCGGCAACGGGTGAGCAATGCGCGGCCTTTAGGGGGCGGGATGGACTGACATCGTCGGTCGCTTCCTGCCCCCTTCCTCATGTTGAGAAGATATATGCGCCGCCTTGCGATGAGCCTTGCCCTACCCCTTTACCTTGCCGCGCTGCCCGCGCAGGCCGACACCAGCAGCGACGAGCAAGCATGGGTCAACCTGACCGCCATGGGGTCCGTATCCGGCAATCTGGTCTATTTCGCCGAATGGCAGCCGCGCATGGGCGACGGTATATCCCGGCTCGACCAGATGTTGCTGCGCGGTGCGGTGGGTTGGAAACTATCGTCCAACGTCACTCTCTATCAGGGCTATGCTCATGTCGTGATGCCGCTGGAAGGCCGCAAGGATGTGAATGAGGAGCGCAGCTTCCAGCAACTGAGCTGGACGCTAGGCAAGCCATGGGGCGGCGAACTGTCGTCCCGCACGCGGCTGGAACAACGCTGGCGGTCGGATGGCGACGATATGAGCTGGCGACTGCGGGAGATGCTCCGCTACGAGAAACCGCTGAAACCCGGCAGTGATGCGGTCAACGCGCTGGTTTATTCCGAAGCCTTCGTGGCGCTCAACAGCACCGACTGGGGCGCGAAGGGCGGCTTTGACCAGATCCGCACTTTTCTGGGCGCGGAGCTGGGGTTGAAGGGGGCATCGACCGTCGAACTTGGCTATCTTAACCAGATCATCGACCAGCGCGGCGGCAACACTCGCGTCAATCATGTCGCCTCGATCAGCCTGTTTCTGCGCCATTGATCCGCATCCAAGGCTGGCCAAGCGCGCATGAAAGCGGTATCGGCGCGCCATTCATTCAGACATGAAGGCGTTTTTCATGGGTTTTCGTTGCGGTATCGTCGGCCTCCCCAATGTGGGCAAGTCCACCCTGTTCAACGCGCTGACCGAGACGCAGGCGGCGCAGGCGGCCAACTACCCTTTCTGCACGATCGAGCCGAATGTCGGCCAGGTCGCCGTGCCCGATCCGCGCCTTGACGCGATTGCGAAGATCGGCGGATCGGCCAAGATCATCGAGACGCAACTGGCCTTCGTAGACATTGCGGGTCTTGTGCGCGGCGCGTCCAAGGGCGAGGGGCTGGGTAACCAGTTTCTGGCGAACATCCGCGAGGTGGACGCCATCGTCCACGTCCTGCGCTGTTTCGAGGATGACGACATCACCCATGTCGAGGGCAAGGTCGATCCGATCGCCGACGCAGAGACGGTCGAAACCGAACTGATGCTCGCTGACCTCGAATCCCTTGAAAAGCGCGTGCCTAATCTCGTCAAGAAGGGCGCGCAGGGCGACAAGGAAGCCAAGGCCGCCGCCACCGTACTCGGTCAGGCACTCGACCTGCTGCGCGAGGGCAAGCCCGCCCGCCTCACCAAGCCGCGCGACGAGGAGGAAGAACGGCTGTTCGCCCAGGCGCAACTGCTGACCGCCAAGCCCGTCCTCTATGTCTGCAACGTCGAGGAAGACGCCGCGTCGGAGGGTAATGCTCACTCTGCCCGCGTGTTCGAAAAGGCCGCAGCCGAAGGCGCGAAGGCCGTGATCGTCTCCGCCGCGATCGAGGCGGAACTGATCACCATGCCGATCGAGGAGCGTGGCGAATATCTCGATGCGCTGGGCCTGACCGAAGCCGGCCTCGCCCGCATCATCCGCGCCGGCTATGAACTGCTGGGTCTCATCACCTTCTTTACCGTGGGGCCGAAGGAAGCCCGCGCCTGGACCGTCCACAAGGGATCGAAGGCCCCGCAAGCTGCAGGCGCAATCCATACCGATTTCGAGAAGGGGTTCATCCGGGCAGAGACGATGGCTTATGCCGATTATATCCAGTATAATGGTGAGGCCGGGGCCAAGGAAGCGGGCAAGTGGCGCGCAGAAGGCAAGGAATATGTGACGCAGGATGGCGACATCATGCTGTTCCGCTTCAATGTGTGACCCAAAAGGCCGCTTTTCCGCCCAGCATCGCGCCTGACGCCCGACTGCTCATACTGGGCAGCCTGCCCGGCGAGCGGTCGCTGGCGGCAGGCCAATATTATGCCCATCCCACCAACGCCTTCTGGTGGCTGATGGGCGAAGTGACGGGCGAAGCCTTGCCCGCTTTGCCTTATGATGAGCGACTGCTGCGGCTGATCGCGCACGGTATTGGCCTGTGGGATGTGATTGCGACGGCCCGGCGAGAAGGCAGCCTCGACACAGCGATCCGCGATGCCACCAATCGCGATCTCGCAGGCTTTGCCGCCACTTTGTCCGATCTCGCCGCCATCGCCTTCAACGGAGGGGAAGCCGCCCGGCGCGGTCGACAGCAACTGGTCGGGATCGACCGCTACACGCTCATCGACCTCCCCTCCTCCAGCGCCGCCCATGCAGGCATGACCCGCGCGGCGAAGCGGGAAGAGTGGATGGTGTTGCGCCACTGGATCTCGCCCCGACAACCGTCATGATTTCGTCGCCTTTGCCTTGCAAGAACGCAGCAGCTTTTCAAGGATAAGACATGATTTCCGTTCGTGGCCTCGCCGCCCTCGCCATTTTGCTGCTTCCCGTCGCCTGCGCGCCCCTGACGCCGCATCCTTTGGCGGCAGCGCCAGCGTCGGCAACGGCTGCGGCCAAGGCGCCGGTCACGATCCTCGTCTCCATCGACGGCTTTCGACCCGACTATCTTGATCGCGGCGTTACGCCCAATCTGGGCAAGCTGGCGGCGCAAGGTGTGACAGCATCGATGCGTCCGTCCTTCCCGTCAAAAACCTTTCCCAATCACTGGGCGATTGTCACCGGCGATCGACCCGACCGCAGTGGCATCGTGGCCAACAAGATGGAGGATGCCGCCCGTCCCGGCGAGACGTTCACGATGGAAAGCGATGATCCTTTCTGGTGGAACGGAGTCGAACCCATCTGGGTCACGGCAGAACGAGCGGGCATACGCACCGCGACGATGTTCTGGCCGGGCAGCAACGTGGCGTGGGGCGGCATGCGGGATCAGAAATGGCCGCACGCCATCGCGGGGGGCACGCGCCCCAGCGACTGGGCACAGTTCAACCAGGCCATTGGCGGCGAACAGCGCGTCAATCAGGTGATCGACGTGCTCCGGCGCCCCAGCGATATTCGACCGCGCTTTGTCACGCTCTATTTCGATATCGTCGATACAATGGGCCATAGCAAGGGGCCGGATGCCCCGGAAACCACGGCCGCCGTGACAGAGGTGGACGCCTTGATCGGCAAGCTGACGGCTGGGCTTTCCACGCTCGATCAACCCGCAAACCTTGTCATCCTGTCAGATCACGGCATGGAGCAGACATCGAGCGAACGAACGATCGCGCTGGACGGATTCGTGCGCGCAAGCGACTATCGCCTGATCGAATCTGGCCCCTATGCGTCCATGACGGCGCTGCCCGGTCGGGAAAAGGCGCTTGAGCGCGCGCTGTTGCGCCCGCATCCCCATATGCATTGCTGGCGCAAGGATCAGATTCCGGCGCGCTTCCATTATGGCGCCCATCCGCGCGTGCCGCCCTATCTGTGTCTGGCGGAAACGGGTTGGACGATTGCGGCGACGAAACCGACCAGCGCATCGGTCGGCGGCAATCATGGCTATGACAATCAGGCGCCCGAAATGGCGGCGTTATTCATCGCATCCGGCCCGGCCTTCAACCGCACATTTCGGCCACCCGAAGGATTCCCTAACGTCAATATCTATGCCCTGCTCGCACGGTTGATCGGCGTCGCGCCGCAGCCCAATGATGGCGATCCGGCAGTGCTTGACGGCTTGCTGGCAAGGCCATAGCAACTTCGTCCGTTGCATCAGAAAACGGAAAAATAGCCATGGCAGAGGTTGAATATTTCGAGGATATTGCGGTCGGCACGACCATCTCGGTCGGACCGATCACCGTCACCCGCGAACAGGTGATCGACTTCGCCCGCGAATATGATCCCCAGCCCTTTCATCTCTCGGACGAAGAAGCCGCACAAACACATTTCGGCAGCCTGTCTGCTAGCGGCTGGCATACGACCGCCCTCTTCATGAAGATGTTCGTCGCCCATATGCAGGAACATGGCGCGCGACAGCAGGCGAGTCTGGGCGCGCTTGGCGTTGATGAACTGCGCTGGCTGCGGCCAGTGCGGCCCGGCGACACGCTACGCGGCACCAGCGAAGTGATCGAGACGCGTGCTTCCGCCAGCCGCCCCGAACGCGGCATCGTCCGGTCGAAAGTGACGTTGTTCAATCAACATAACGAGCCGGTCATGACCATGCAGCCCATCGCCATGGTCCGAACCCGTCCACAATGAAGTAACCGCTCTAGAGCATGATCCATTCTGATTGCATCGGATTTGATGCTCTAGGTCTTTGTTATACCGCGTTTTCCGCGCCGGCAGATGATTCCAACTGCCTCGAAAACGCTCTAGCGGTTCGCGGCAGCGTCAGCAGCCATGATGCGGATCGTTGCCTGTCGCGCGTTGGCGATTTGGATCGTGTGAAGCCCCTCCGACAGAGTGAACCAGACGATCTTGCGGATGCCCGAACAGACGGGGCCATGGCCATGTTCGACCGAGGCGATGGATGCGGTGCCCTTGATCACATCCACCCACGCCGCTTCGGACAGGGCGATGCCGATCCGTGCGGGCGTCTTGACCGCCAGCGTGAACAGGCCACCATGCCCCTGTGGGCCGCTCTTGCCCGGCGTAATCGGGAAATGAACATAATCCCCCGGTCGCAGCGTCGCAGTGACGGGCTTGCCCAGAATCAAGCGCGGCGCGCTCACAGCTTCCCCACCCGCAACAGCTTCGCCACTCTGGGGCCAACTGGTCCAGGGATCGGCTAGGCGCGGCGCGGCATCGCAAGCTGGCGTTTCGGCTGGCTTGATCTGGGCCAAGGCCGGTGCAGCCGTCATCAGCAGCACGGCAAGAACGCTCCGCACGATCATTTCCTCCCGAACAGTTTCTCGATGTCGCCATGGCCCAGCTTTACCCAGGTCGGCCTGCCATGGTTGCACTGACCACTCCGGGGCGTCACTTCCATTTCCCGCAGAAGGGCGTTCATTTCGGCGACGCTGAGCACCCGCCCGGCGCGCACCGATCCGTGGCACGCCATGGTCGCGGCGACCAGATCCAGCCGTTCCTTGAGCGACAATGCACTGTCATAGGCGGCCAGATCATCGGCAAGGTCGGCGATCAGGCCCTGCACGTCGCTTTGCCCCAGCATAGCGGGCATGGCCCGGACCAGTATCGCCGATGGGCCGAACCGCTCGATATCCAATCCAAATTCCTTGAGTTCGGCGGCGCGCGGTTCCAGCCGGTCGCAGGCCACCTCGTCCAGTTCGACCACTTCGGGTAGTAGTAGAGCCTGGCTTTGAACCCCCTGTCCCTCCATCGCCCGCCGCATCCGCTCCAGCGTCAGCCGTTCATGCGCGGCATGCTGATCTACAATCACCAGACCGTCCTCCGCTTCCGCGACGATATAGGTGCGCGCCACCTGTCCCCGCGCAACGCCCAAGGGAAAGCTGTTCCCCTCAGGGGGCGGCGCAGCGGCGGGTTCGCCACGAGCCTGCGGCGGCGGCGTCAGGAAACTGGTGCGCCGGTCGCTCATATAGCTGGGTACATGCGATGAGGGCGCCATGGGTTGATACGGCACGGCGGCGGCTTCGAATATCGGCATGGCACCGATGGGCGTGGGCGATACCGGCTCCGCCCGCCACGCGCCCAGCGCCGCCGGATCGGCGCGCTGGACCGACCGGAAACCGGCTTCGTCCAGCGCACGGCGCAACCCGCTGACGATCATCCCCCGGATCATCGCCGGATCGCGAAAGCGCACCTCGGTCTTGGCGGGATGGACATTCACGTCCACTTCCAGCGGCGGCATATCCAGAAACAGCGCCACTATCGGATGCCGATCGCGCGCCAACACATCGGCATAGGCTCCGCGCAACGCCCCGATCAGCAGCCGATCGCGTACAGGGCGACCATTGACGAACAGGAACTGGTGATCGCCGACCCCGCGATGATAGGTGGGCAGCGAGGCGACGCCGGACAGCCGCACCCCCTCCCTCTCTAGCGACACGATCACATGATTGTCGGCCAGCGCCCTGTCCGTCAGCGCCGCGACGCGCTCCTCCCGGGCTTCATTCCCCTGCACGGATAGCGACCGGCGACCATCGTGCTCCAGGCTGAAGGCGATTCCCGGGTGCGCCATCGCCAGTCGTCGGATGACGTCCAGACAAGCGGCATATTCCGATTTGGGGGAGCGCAGAAACTTGCGGCGGGCGGGTACGCGGGCAAAGAGCTGCTCGACGGTAACGCGCGTGCCCGGCGGCAGGGCGGCCGGTCCCTCGTCCACGATCACTCCATTATCGATGGTCCGGTTCCAGCCTTCGCCGCCACGGGGACGGCTGTCGATGGACAGACGGGCAACGCTGGCGATGGAGGGCAGCGCCTCACCCCGAAAGCCCAGCGTGGCGACCTGTTCGATGGCGTCGTCGGGCAGTTTGGAGGTCGCGTGACGCTCCAGCGCGAGCGCCATGTCGGCCGGGTCCATGCCACAGCCATCGTCACTCACCTCTATCCTGTCGAGGCCGCCATTGGCGATGCGAATGGCGATCCGGGTGGCTCCCGCATCGACCGAATTCTCAACGATTTCCTTGAGCGCGCTGGCTGGCCTTTCCACCACTTCACCGGCAGCGATACGATTGACCAAATGTTCGGGGAGGCGGCGTATTGACATTGGATAGGGACTAGCCCAAGCGAGCGCTTTCCGCGACCCACAGCCTCATATTTTTTGTATCGACAAGAGAACTGGCTTGCCAGGGCGCGCCGGAAACATGAGTAGATGTTCGACCCCTTGGTCCTCGGGGGGCAGAAGGCTGAACAGGATAAGGCATGTCGATCTTTTCGCGTCTCTTCAAATTTTCGTCGCAGGATATGGCCATCGATCTCGGTACGGCCAATACCGTGGTCTATGTACGGGGACGCGGTATCGTCCTTAATGAACCGTCAGTCGTCGCGGTCGAGACGCTGAACGGCGTGAAGCGGGTAAAGGCCGTCGGTGACGACGCGAAGCTGATGATGGGCAAGACCCCCGCTTCGATCGAAGCGATCCGTCCGTTGCGCGATGGCGTGATCGCCGACATCGACGTCGCCGAACAGATGATCAAGCATTTTATCACCAAAGTACATGGCGGCAAGTCGCGCCCCTGGCGCTTCCCTGAAATCGTGATCTGCGTACCCAGCGGCTCAACCAGTGTCGAGCGCCGCGCGATCCGCGACGCCGCCAGCAATGCCGGCGCCAGCCAGGTGTTCCTGATCGAAGAGCCGATGGCCGCCGCGATCGGCGCCGACATGCCGGTGACCGAACCGATCGGGTCGATGGTGGTCGATATTGGCGGCGGCACGACCGAAGTTGCGGTCCTCTCGCTCCGCGGCCTTGCCTACACCACCTCCGTCCGCGTCGGCGGCGACAAGATGGACGAGGCCATCGTCTCCTTCGTCCGCCGTCACCACAATCTGCTGATCGGCGAAGCCACGGCGGAGCGGATCAAGAAGCAGTTCGGCGTCGCCCAGCCCCCCGAAGACGGCGTGGGCGAAACGATCCATATCAAGGGTCGCGACCTGGTGAACGGCGTGCCCAAGGAAATCTCCATCAATCAGGGCCAAATCGCCGATGCGCTGGCCGAACCGATCAGCACGATCGTTGAGGGCGTGCGGATCGCATTGGAAAATACCGCGCCCGAACTCGCCGCCGATATTGTCGATCAGGGCATCGTCCTGACCGGCGGTGGTGCGCTGCTGAAGGGGCTGGACGACGAATTGCGCGATGAAACCGGCCTGCCGGTCACGATTGCCGAAGATCCGCTGACCTGCGTCGCGATCGGCACAGGTCGCGCCATGGAAGATCCAATGTTCCGGGGCGTGCTCCAGACCGCATAATCAAGGTTCTAGACCCTTAGGGAAAGGGAAGCGATGGCGCGGCCTGCCAGCCGACGCCCCGGCTATAACCGGAAGGCGCAATATGGTCTTTTCGCCAGCTATGTGCTGGCGATGTCGGGCGCCGCCATCGGCTTGTTGATGGTTGTCGTCGCGATCTTCGACCCGACTGGCTTTTCGGCGATACGATCGGGCACGGCGGAAATTACCCGGCCCGTATCGGCCGGCCTCAAAAGCATGGTGAGCGGTGTCGGCACGATCGACGAACGCATTGCCGCCTTCTGGCGCGCGGGATCGCAAAATGTCGCGTTGCGCCGTCAGGTCGAATCCGACCGTAACCGCATTATCGAGGCCAAGGCCATCGCGCAGGAAAATCTGCGCCTGAAAAAGCTGCTGAAGCTGGTGGATGAGGATGGCAGCGAAGTGGTCGCCGCCCGTCTCATCAGTTCATCGGCCAGCAGCACCCGCCGCTTTGCGCGGCTGAACGCGGGGCGGTCGCAAGGTGCCATGCCGGGCATGCCTGTGCGCGCGCCGGAGGGACTGGTCGGGCGCATCTTCACCGCTGGCGCCAACAGTGCCGACGTACTGCTGCTAACTGACACCAACAATATCGTGCCGGTACGGCGCGCCAGCGACAATATCCCGGCCATTTCCACTGGCATGGGCGACGGTTCGGTTGAGGTACGCGCCCTGTCAGCAGGCCAGAACCCCTTCAAGCCAGGCGATCTGGTTGTCACATCTGGCATTGGCGGCATCTATCAGCCCAATATCCCCGTCGCGGTCATCGTGCGCGTACAGGGCGAGATCGCCTTCGCCGTGCCCCTCGCCAACCCCGCCAAGGTCGAGGCTGTCGTGGTTGAGCGTCCGTTCGAACAGGCCGTGACACGCCCCGAACCGGGCGCATCGCCAGCGGGCGAAGCCCTTCCCACCCCTGCTGAAAACGCGGCAACTCCATGATCGATCGGCGGATGCAGCATGTGCCGCGCCTGGGGCATCATCCGTCCCGCTGGCGACTGGAGGGTACACCAGTGCTGACGGTCATGCTCGGGTCGATGCTGACCACGTTGCCGATCATCGCGCAATCACCCATCCTGCCGCCGCTGGGCCTGCTGATCCTTTTGGCATGGCGGCTACTGCGCCCCGAACTGTGGCGCACATGGATTGGCGCGCCGCTGGGACTGTTCGATGATCTCATGAGTGGCCAGCCACTTGGCTCCGCCATGTTCCTGTGGACCGTCACATTGATTTGCATCGATGTCATAGAACAGCGCCTTTTGTGGCGCGATTATTGGCAGGACTGGCTAATCGCGGGTCTGGCCATTATAATCTGCCTGACCGGTGGCCTGTTCTTCGCGCGGATAACCGGCGGTGGCGCAATACATTGGATGCTGGTAGTGCCGCAAATGGGCTGGACGATATTATTATTTCCTTTCGTCGCCCGGCAATGCGCCTGGATCGACCGCTGGCGCGTGATGGCATGAAATTTTCCAAGCCGGGCCGCCGACTATCCGGTGGCAAGACCGTTACCGAAGCCAGCCAATCCTTCACCTTCACCCGACGCGCCATGGTTTTGGGCGGCATACAGGGTGGCGTGGGATTAATGCTGGCCGCGCGGATGGGCTGGATCAGCGTTGCGGAAAACGAGAAATATCAGCTATTGTCTGAGAGCAATCGCGTTAATCTGACGCTGATCCCGCCCCGGCGCGGCTGGATCGTCGATCGCAACGGGCGCCCGCTGGCCAATAATCGCACCGATTTCCGCATCGATTTGATCCCCGACCGCGTCCGTGATGCCGAGGCAACGATTGGCGCGCTGGCAAAATTGTTGAACCTGCCGACGGATGAGGTTGACCGGATCAGGGATGATCTGGGCAAAGCCGCTGGATTTCGCCCAGTACAGGTCGCCGAGAACCTGACCTACGACCAATACGCAGCCGTCAGCGTGCGCCTGCCTGATCTGCCCGGCGTCGCGCCGGCACAGGGGTTTTCGCGCTATTATCCCGCTGGCGCGGCAGTGGGCCATCTTCTGGGCTATGTCGGCACGGCCAATGCCAAGGAATATGAGGCCCGCAAGGACCCCCTGCTCATCACCCCCGGTTTCAAGGTCGGCAAGGACGGACTGGAACGGGCTTTCGACCAGCATCTGACCGGCAAGCCCGGTGCCAAGCGGGTTGAGGTGACGGCGCGTGGCAAGATCGTGCGGGAACTCACGACCCGCCCCGACACGCCGGGAAACAGCATCAAGCTGACCATCGACGCGGGGTTGCAGGAATATGCCGGACGGCGGCTGGCGACGCAGAGCGGCGCGGTGGTCGTTCTGGACTGTCACAATGGGGACGTGCTGGCGATGGCCTCGATGCCCAGCTTCGACCCCAACAGTTTTTCCGATGGCATAAGCCATATGGAATGGGAAATGCTGTCGAAGGACGACCATGTCCCCCTTCGCAACAAGGTACTACAAGGCCTTTTTCCGCCCGGTTCAACGGTCAAGCCCATGGTGGCGCTGGCGCTGCTGGAGGCGGGTGTCGGCCCGCAGGAAACCATTAGCTGCGGCGGCGCGATACGGGTCGGCAATACCCTGTTTCACTGCCACAAGCGGCGCGGCCATGGCGCGCTCAACATGCGCGGCGCCATTGCGCAAAGCTGCGATATTTATTTCTACCAGATGGCCCAGCGCGTCGGTATGGACCGAATCGCCCGCATGGCCCGGCTATGCGGCATGGGGCAGAAATTCGATCTGCCTTTTCCCAGCCAGAGCTATGGCACGGTGCCTGACCCCGCCTGGAAACAAAAAAAATATGATCAGTCGTGGCAAGTCTATGACACGGTCAATGCAACGATCGGCCAGGGCTATATGCTCATCAATCCGCTCCAGATGGCGGTGATGGCGGCACGGCTGGCGACTGGCCGAATATTGATGCCCAATTTCATATTCGGTACCAAGCGAACGGAACCCGGCACGATCGGCGCTTCGGACGAACATCTGACGGTGATCCGGGACGCGATGAATGCGGTGGTCAATGGCGGCGGCACCGGTGGCGCGGCGCGGATGAGCATTCCCGGCGTCCAACTCGCGGGCAAGACCGGCACCGCGCAGGTCCGCCGCATTACCATGGCGGAGCGTGGGGGCGGTGTGCGCGGCAACGCCTCCCTCCCCTTCAAGCTGCGCGATCATGCCCTGTTTCAGGGCTTCGCCCCGTTCGACAATCCGCGCTACGCCATCGCCTGCATCATCGAGCATGGCGGTCATACGAACCGGATAGAAGATGCGCCGATGATCGCCAGCGACACGCTGTCCTTCCTGTTCGACCCACAAAAGGCGATGGAAAAGCTGGTCAAACTGGAAGAGGGCTGGGGCGGAACGCCTGCCCAACGTGCGTCCAAGCAAATGGACGCCTTTCGGCGCGCCAAGGCGGCGGAGAAAGGTGAGTTCCTTCCCGATGCCGAAAACGCGAGCGAAAACACCACCCCCCCCTCTGCCAACGCAACGCAAGCCGCGCGCCCGGCCCCGTCCGCCGCAAATGCCACAGACAGTGTCGACGATGCGCCACTCCCTCCCGTCCCGGCGACCAGTGGAGCGACGACGCAATGAGCATGGTTCCTCCCGCCCTGGCGGACTATCCATGGCGCGTCATGGCCTTGTTGCTGGCGATCGCCGGGTTCGGCACGATCGTGCTCTATAGCGCAGCAACGGGCAGCATTTTCCCCTGGGCAGCAAATCAGGCTATCCGCTTCTGCGTCTTTTCCGCGATGGCGCTGACCCTCAGCCGCATATCCGTCGACACCTTCGCGCGGTTCGCCTTCCCAGCCTATGCCGCCATCCTTATCGCGCTGGTGCTGGTTGAGTTGATCGGCGGCGTAGCCGGCGGGAGCCAGCGCTGGATCAATCTGGGCTTCATGCAATTACAGCCCTCCGAATTCATGAAGCCCGCCATCGTGCTCGCCGTCGCCCGCTTTTACGCGATGCTGCCCGTGGGCGAGATTCGGCGATGGAACGCCATCTGGCCCGCATTGGCGCTAATCGGCGTGCCATGGGCGCTAGTGCTGATCCAGCCGGATCTGGGCACCGCGACCATGATCGCTGCGGGCGGAGTCACGGTCATGTTCCTCGCTGGCTTGCCGTTACGCCTGTTCATTGGAACGGGCCTCACCCTGGCCGCCATTATCCCCATCGCCTTCAGCTTCCTGCACGATTATCAGCAAAAGCGCGTGTTGATCTTCATGGACCCCGAAAGCGATCCGCTGGGCGCGGGCTATCATATCAGCCAATCGAAGATCGCGATCGGGTCGGGCGGCGTGTTTGGCAAGGGCTTCCTCAACGGAACACAAAGCCACCTCGACTATCTGCCAGAGGGGCATACCGATTTCGTATTTGCGACCATGGCGGAGGAATGGGGGCTGGTCGGCGGGGTCCTGCTGATCCTGGCATTTTGTATCCTGTTTCGCTGGGGGATTCGCGTTGCCATGCGGACAACCGACAAGTTCGCCCGCCTGACGGCCGCTGGCCTTATCACCACCGTTTTCTTCTATGTCGCCATCAACCTGATGATGGTCATGGGGCTGGCGCCGGTCGTCGGCATTCCTTTGCCCTTCATGTCCTATGGCGGTTCCTCAATGCTGACCGTGATGCTGTGCATCGGCATCGTGATGTCCATCGACCGCTCCAATCGTCGCGGCCAAAACCGCGGAAATTGGGGATAAAATCAATACCTTGCGAAAAAATCGTCACGCAGGCGATTTAATGATTGCAAAGCCGGACGACGATGCTAATTGACGCGCCTCGCCACGGTGAGTGTCCGGAAACGGACCAGCAAGCCAGGCAGTGGACGCATAGCTCAGTTGGTAGAGCAGCTGACTCTTAATCAGCGGGTCCTTGGTTCGAGCCCAAGTGCGTCCACCAAAATCTCTAGTAAAATCAATCACTTAGATGCCACCTGCGGAACTTCCTCACCCTCCCCTTTTTATTTTTGGCCACAGATTTGGCCACATTTGGGTCGGATAACATGCGCTAAGACAGGATGAGGCGAGTTGGGACGGCATGATACTGCTCCATGCAGAATGCTGGAGAGTCGTGTCGGCGCTATCAACGACTCTTCACGGATGCTCAGGAGATTTTTCGCGTTCCCAATAGCGGACGTGCGCAGGGTCTGATTTGACGCTGCTGTTGTGTCTTCAACGTCGGACAGTCCGGTAAGTCCGCTTGAGAAGCGCTGAAACGTATAAGCTGCCATATATTCATCTGATTTTCTAAAATAACGGTAGGGGCGCGGCCTCATTGCGAGATAGCAATGCCCAGATTGCACCTATGCTTATTGTTGAATTTGGAGTCTTCAAGCTTCCGAAGTGGGTTTTACCGACCAAAGAAGGGATCGCTCGTGCACCCCGCCTTCCAATCTCTGATCGTCAATCGCGCCGCGATCGCGGTCGCAGCGGCCGGCGCTATTCAGAAGATCAATCACAAGGGCCTCAAGGGCCAACTGCGCGAGCTAGTTGTGCGCGAACTGCTCGAACCGCTGCTGCCGCCCGGGTGTGTCATCGGTTCGGGAGAAGTCGTTTCGGCCTATGGCGGGACCTCGAACCAGATCGACGTCGTCGTCGCCGATCGGCGCGTGCTTCCGCCCGTCCTGATCCGCGACGCGGGTATTTTCCCGTTAGAAGCCTGCCTGTTGATTGCCGTTGAGAAGTGACCCGGGGAAGCCAGTAATTTCCACTGAGAAGTGACCCATGTTTGAACACGTCCCTGGCTTTGACGAGCGGGGGACCATGGAGTGTTGGACATGGCATTATTGAGCGTTATCCGGCGGTGGCATTACCGCGATCATCTATCGATCCGGGAGATAGCCAGGCGCACCGGTCTTTCCCGCAACACCGTTCGTAAATATCTGCGGTCGGACACGATCGAGCCGCAGTTCAAGGTGCCGGAGCGACCGAGCAAGCTGGACCCGTTCGTCGAGCGGCTGACAGCCTGGCTGAGGCGGGAGATGGGCCGTCCGCGCAAGCAGAAGCGCACGGTCAAGCAGTTGTATGCCGATCTGGTGAGCCTCGGCTTTGACGGTTCCTATGGCCGTGTCGCGGCCTTTGCCCGGGACTGGCGTGATGATTATCGCCGCCAGCTGTCAGTGGGCGTGTAATTCTCCGCAATAGTGGGCTTTGAAAATTCCCTGGTTGGCTGACCCGCCGGCCCATTTTGCCGGGGCTAGCCCCGGCAAAATGGGCTTCGCCGACATCCATGCCATCTCCGCATTGCGGGGAGGCGGTGTCGATGGTCCGACTTGGAGAACTGATGATGATTCTGGAGCTGCACCGACAGGGTGTCCCGATCACCGCGATTGCGCGGCGGACGGGGCGTGACCCGAAGACCGTCCGCAAATATATCGAGCGCGGTATCGAGGCACCGGCCTATGGTCCGCGTAGCGTTGGGCGGCCGAGCAAGCTGGCACCGTATCTCGACTTCCTGCGCGAGCGGGTAACCGCATATCCCGAGCTCAGCGCCGCGCGACTGACCCGCGAGATCCGCGAACTCGGCTATGTCGGCGCCTATACCGCGGTGAAGCGTTACCTCGCCGCGATCCGGCCCGAGAATGGGCCCAGGCCCTACGAGGTGCGGTTTGAGACGCCGGCGGGCGTCCAGGCGCAAGTGGACTTTGCGCGGTTCGTGGTCGACTTCGCCGACGATCCCGGCACGACGCGGATCGTATGGCTGTTCAGCCTGGTGCTGGGACACTCGCGGTTCCTGTTCGCCCGCTATGTGCTGCATCAGGATCTGCAGACGCTGCTGCGGTGCCATATGCAGGCGTTCGACGCGCTCGGTGGGGTGCCGATCGAGATCCTGTACGACCGGATGAAGACCGCAGTAACCGGCGAAGACGATCAGGGGCATATCGTCTACAATCGCTCGCTGCTGGCGCTGGCGCGGCATTACCGCTTCCAGCCGCGCGCTTGTCGACCATACCGGGCCAAAACGAAGGGCAAGGTTGAGCGACCGTTCCGCTACATCCGCCAGGACTTCTTCGTCGGGCGCCGCTTCCGCAATCTGGAGGATCTGAACGCGCAGCTGATCGACTGGCTCGACACGGTCGCCAATGTGCGCGTCCATGGCACCACCCAGCAAGTGATCGCTGAGGCCTTTGCTGCCGAGCAGGGCGAGTTGCAGACCCTGCCTGAACATCGGTTCGACGCCGTGCTCAAGCTCGAGCGGCGGGTCAGCCATGACGGGTTCGTCGCGATCGGCGGCAACTATTACAGCGTACCTGACCGGACTAGGCGCGTGGTCGAGGTGCAACAACTGCCGGACATGATCCGGATCCTCGACCTCGGTACTGTCGTCGCCGAACATCCCGTTATCGAGGGCCGCAAGCAATACCGCATCGATCGCAGCCACCGCACTGGCGGCAGCGGCAGGCGCAAGACAATGAGCGCGGCCGGAATCACCATCGGACGGATCGGCGACCATGTGCCGACGAGGCCGCTGGACATTTATCAGGCGATCGGCGCCCAGCTCGCGATCGGAGGCCGGCCATGACGCTCACCAGCAGCGCATCGCGGGTCGATAATATCCGTCACAGCCTGGTCGGGTTGAAGATGCCGCGCGCACTCGAGATGCTCGATGCTACGCTACGGCGGATCGAGCGCGGCGAGATCGACGGCATCGAGGCGATCGACGATCTTCTCACCGAGGAACTGTCCCTGCGCGAGAACCGCCGAATCAAGGCGGCGCTGCGGATGGCGCGGTTGCCGATCCTCAAGACGCTGGCGGGCTTTGACTTCTCGTTCCAGCCGTCGCTCGATCGGGGCCGCGTCATGGCGCTCGCCGGGCTCGACTTCATCAACCGCGCCGAGGTCGTCCATCTGCTCGGCCCGCCCGGCACCGGCAAAAGCCATCTCGCCACCGCGCTCGCGGTCGAGGCGGTCCGCGCCGGCAAAAGTGTCTACTTCATCCCGCTCGCCGACTTGGTCGCGATCCTCGCCAAGGCCGAGCGCGAAGGCGTGCTGCGCGAGAAGATCCGGTTCCTGTGCCGCTCGTCGCTGCTTGTGGTCGACGAGATCGGTTACCTCCCGGTCACGCCGGGTGGCGGCAATCTGTTCTTCCAGCTGGTCAACGCGCGATATGAAAAAGGCGCGATGATCCTCACATCGAATCGCGGCTTTGCCGAATGGGGCGACGTGTTCGGCGATCCCGTCGTCGCCACCGCTCTGCTCGATCGGCTGCTCCACCATGCCGTCGTCGTCCAAATCGAAGGCTCCAGCTACCGCATGCGCCAGCATGCCGACCTTCTACCCGAGCACAGCAGATCAAGCTCTCCCATCAACCCGCCGCCAACGCCGAAACGGCGCGGGCGGCCACCATTAAAGGCGCCATCCGATCAAGCGTACGGCTGATCACCGACATCAATCCGCCCAGCCAAAGCAGGGAATTTTAGGCGCCCACTTTTAGGGAAACTTCGGTGCCCGTTGACACCAGCAGCAGATGAGCGGCAGAGGCACCTTCGTGCCGTTGTCCTTCGCACCGGGTGAGGCGTTCCAGTTCGACTGGAGCGAGGACTGGGCGATCATCGATGGCGTGCGCACCAAGCTGCAGGTCGCGCACTTCAAGCTCAGCTACAGTCGCGCCTTCTTTGTGCGGGCCTATCTACTGCAGACCCACGAGATGCTGTTCGACGCCCATAATCATGCGTTCCGCGTGCTGGGCGGCGTGCCGCGACGCGGCATCTACGACAACATGAGGACTGCCGTCGACAAGGTCGGGCGCGGCAAGAGCCGGACCGTCAACGCCCGCTTCCTGACGATGGTGAGCCATTATCTGTTCGAGGCCGAGTTCTGTAATCCGGCCGCTGGGTGGGAGAAGGGCCAGGTCGAGAAGAACGTGCAGGATGCACGGCATCGCCTGTGGCAGCCTGTCCCCCAGACTCAGAGCCTCGACGCTTTGAACATCTGGCTGGAGGAGCGCTGCAAGGCGCTATGGCAGGATATTCCGCACGGAATCGAGCCCGGGTCTGTCGCTGATGCCTGGGCGGATGAGGTGGCGAGCCTGATGCCGACAGGCAGGGCGTTCGATGGCTTTGTCGAGTATGGCAAGCGGGTCTCACCGACCTGCCTCGTCCATCTCGAGCGCAACCGCTACAGCGTGCCGGCGTCGTTCGCCAACCGCCCCGTCAGCCTGCGCGTCTATCCCGACCGCTTCCTGGTGGTCGCCGAGGGACAGTTGCTGTGCGAACACCAGCGTATCATCGAACGATCCCACGATGGGCCGGGGCGCACCGTCTATGACTGGCGCCATTATCTGGCGGTGGTGCAGCGCAAGCCAGGTGCCCTGCGCAATGGGGCGCCGTTCCTTGAACTGCCTGATCCCTTCCAGCGGCTGCAGCGGCATCTGTTGCGGTCTCCTGGCGGTGACAGGGAGATGGTCGAGATCCTGGCCCTGGTGCTGCATCATGACGAGCAGACCGTGCTGACGGCCGTCACGATGGCGTTGGAGGGGGGCGTTCCAACCAAGACCCATATCCTCAACCTCCTGCACCGTCTGCTCGACGGCAAGCCGCTGACAACGCCGCCGGTCACGGCGCCACAGGCGCTGAGACTGGTCAGCGAGCCGATGGCCAATGTCGAGCGCTATGACGCTCTGCGTCGGGAGAGCCGCCATGCGTCATGATCCCGCCAGCGGCGCTATTATCGTCATGCTGCGCAGCCTCAAGATGCACGGCATGGCGCAGGCCGTTACCGATCTCATGGAACAGGGTGCACCGGCGTTCGATGCCGCCATCCCGATCCTGTCCCAGCTCCTGAAGGCGGAGACTGCTGAACGAGAGGTGCGATCGGTATCCTATCAACTCAAGGCTGCGCGGTTCCCGGCCTATCGCGACCTGGCAGGCTTCGACTTCGCCAGCAGTGAGATCAACGAAGCGCTGGTGCGCCAGCTTCACCGCTGTGAGTTTATCGACGTTGCCGACAACATCGTGCTGGTCGGCGGCCCCGGCACCGGCAAGACCCACATCGCGACAGCGCTGGGCGTTCAGGCCATCGAGCATCATCGAAAACGGGTGCGGTTCTTCTCCACCGTCGAGTTGGTTAATGCGCTCGAACAGGAGAAGGCCCAGGGCAAGGCAGGCCAGGTCGCCGGAAGGCTCGCCCACGCCGATCTCGTGATCCTCGATGAGCTCGGCTATCTGCCGTTCAGCGCCTCAGGCGGTGCATTGCTGTTCCATCTGCTCAGCAAACTTTACGAGCGCACCAGCGTCATCATCACCACCAACCTCAGCTTCAGTGAATGGGCCACCGTGTTCGGTGATGCCAAGATGACCACAGCGCTGCTCGATCGGCTGACCCATCACTGCCACATCCTTGAAACCGGCAACGACAGCTTCCGGTTCAAAAACAGCTCTGCTCAGCAGCCCACAGCGCGAAAGGAGAAAACCTCATCTTGACCCAACGGTGACATCCGAAACATAATCGCAAGGTGGGTCACTTCTCGATGAAAACCCCGGGTCACTTCTCAACGGCAATCAACACGTCCGGCACCTATCTCAAAAGCGATCAGAAGCTCAGCCCGCTTCAGCCGACGGTCGCGCTCGCTGGTGCGATCTTCAACCCGCCCCATTTCAGGGGAAGGGCGGGCGCCGTCGTAGAAGGCGGGGCGCTGATCGCCTCGGCCTATGTAAACTATACCGGATCGCTCAAGGACGTGCGAAATGATCCGACCGTTCACATCGGCTCGATGACGACGGTCGATCTTAATGCGCGATATGCGTTTCAGTCGGACAGCCGCCTGTTCAGCGGCATCGACGTCGCCCTCTCCGTGCAGAACATACTCGATACCCATCCGAGCCTCATCAAAACGACACAGATGTACGAGTCGCCCTATGATTCGACGAACTTTTCGGCTTTTGGCAGGGTCTTAAGCTTCACGGTTTCTAAGAAGTGGTAAGCACGCCCAGTCTCCTGACTTGTGCCGCAGCGGTGATATTCGCCGCCGCGGCGACAATATGTCCGCCATCATGGGCTGCCGAAACCGTTCAGCGTGGTGATCTAAAGGCTGAAGCGTGTGCAGGCGTTGTAGCGGAAAAACTCGCGCCACGGGCCAAGCCGCGATCAATATCGGCGGATGATCTCGTGCGCTTGCGGGATATCGGCTTCTACACCGGCTTCGCAAAAGCGAGCCCGATGGGTATCTCCCCCGACAGGAAAAGGGCAGCCTTCGTAATTACGAGGGCAGATCCAGTCACGAACCTCTATTGCCAGGCCTTGGTTGTCCTCGCGCTTGACAGGGCAGGTCAGCCAAGGCTCCTTGATACCGGCGGAGAATATATCCCGGCCAGCACCGAGATACGCGGAAACCAGACGATCACCGGGGCGCCGGCCGTCATATCCCCCAAATGGTCGCCCGACGGGCAGTGGCTTGCTTATCTGAAACGCACAGGCGGCGTCACGGGTGCGTGGCTGGTTCGGACCGACGGCAGCGCCTCGAGGACGCTGCTCAGCTTGGCTTCAGACATTGAGGATCTCGCATGGACAACCGACGGAACGTCGATCGTTTTCATGACCGCAACCTCGCTTGAACGGGAGAAAACCAGAATTGCGGCGGCGGCGAAAGATGGATTTTTGTATGATGATCATCTGGTGCCGCTGGACGGAGCAACGCCCCTTCCTGCCGCCCCGACGACGAGGGACTATTATGCGGTCAAGTTGGGCAGTGGAGAAATCTCCATTGCCTCCCCGTCAGAACAGGCGCTTCTCGATGGCTCTGTTGCCAATGGCCGGCCCAGAAATGCCCTCAAATTTGTTCGCGGCCCGGCCGGAGCGATAGCCTGGACCGAGCGGCGAAAACCCGATCATTTGATGAGTATCGCGGACCTTTGGGTCCGATCGGCGGACGGCACTAGCCTGCGATGCCCAGATGTAAATTGCCAAGGTCAGTTGCGTGGTATCGAGGACCTTTGGTGGTTCGGCAAGGACCTCGTTTTCCTGAAGCGCGAAGGCTGGGGGTACAGTCAGCTCACTCTCTACCGGTGGAATCCTGGCAGGGCTCCCATTCGCGAACTCGTGACCGATGATCTCCTCATGGGCTGCACTCCGGTTGGGTCTAAGCTCCTCTGCACAAGAGAAGGCGCCGCACAACCGCGAGAGTTGGTGACCATTAATCCGCAGAGCGGAAAAGTTACCCGTATCTATGATCCCAATCCCGGCTTCGCGGCGTTCCGGCGAGGCCGCGTTCAGCGTCTCCATTGGCGCAATCAATATGGTTTTGAATCGTTCGGCGATCTCATATTGCCACCTGGATATAAACCGGGCGATAAAATCCCGCTGATCGTTGTCCAATATATATCCCGCGGTTTCCTGCGTGGCGGCGTCGGTGACGAATATCCTATCTACCTTTTCGCAGAGCGGGGCTTCGCGGTGCTGAGCGTACAAAGCCCACCCTTCTTCTACGAGTCTCTGCCCGACCAGGGTTGGAAACGTTGGGAGGACGCCGAGGCCGAGAATGTCAAAGGGTGGCGGGACCGCTGGAGCCATCTCTCGACCGTCATCGAAGGAGTAAAACTGGTCGTCGCTCGCGGGATCGCTGATCCAAACAGGATTGGCATAACCGGGCTCAGTGACGGCGCGACTACGGTGCAATTCGGACTGGTCAATGCCCCGGGCTTTTTCACGGCCGCTTCGGTTTCAACCTGCTGTATGGATGAGACTTCGACGGCCATTTACGGAGGCACGGCTTGGTACAATGAGCTTCGTTCATTCGGTTACCCCTCGTTGACGCAAGCAGACCCGGCATTTTGGAGAGGTTTTTCGATCGCGGCGAATGCCAAGCAGATAAATGTCCCGCTCTTGATGCAGGTCGCCGGGCATGAGTTCATTCTGGCGCTCGAAACCTACGCCCGGCTGAAAGACGCTAAACAGCCCGTGGAGATGTTCGTGTTCCCGGACGAATATCATATCAAGTCCCAGCCGGCGCACCGTCTCGCAATCTACCAGCGCAATGTCCGCTGGTTCGAATACTGGCTGAAGAACGAGCGCTCGTCGGAGCCTGGCCTAGCCGCGCAATATGCTCGGTGGGATCAACTGCGCGCGACAGCATATAGCGCGCCCAAGGGACCGTGATGCCTTGGTGTCGATGCCGCAGATAACTAATCCAGCTGTGATTGAACCCACATTTCGACATCTACCAAGGCCATAATGCGGAAAAAAGCGATACCGGTCGCTGGCGCGGCGGTGGAGACGGTCTTCACGATCGCGTCCAGATCTATCAGACCCTGCTCAGCCAACGCCCCGTCGGTGAGCATGTCGCGAATGGCAAGCCGCTTCTCATCATATAGTCGTGCAATGAAGCCGTCCGGGGTGCCCTTCTGCCTCCGGTCGAGGATTGCACGGGGCAGCAGCCCTTCGAATGCGCGGCGAGCAATGGCGCGATCCCGCCCCCCTTCACACCACATCCAGCTTGGTATCCGAAGGCACACCTCCATCAGCGGCTGAGCGAGCAAGGGTGAAATGATAGGCCTCACCAGCTCCCGCGGAAAACCTTCCAAATGGTTCTGGATTTTCATGATCGAGGCAATATGGCCTGCCTTTCCCGGACGCGCGGCTGCAGGCGCGTGAAGCCAGGGATGGTCGGCAGCCATTCCCAGGTCCGCCGACGCCGAGGGATTCACAAAGGAGGTATCGAGCGGCCAGCGATAGCCCCGTCGGCGAAGCCACGCTCGCTCGATAGCTTTTGCATAAACCCTGATCGCGTTCACCTCGGCAAGCTCCGAGATATGGGCAGCGGTGCTCCAAGCGCCGGCCAATTCGCCATCGAGGAGTCGGTCGGCCACGGGTGCGGCCGATTGGAGGAAGCAGAAAACATTATCGCCGCCCGCGCCACCAAAATAGGCGTCAAGACCATGCTCGTCGGCCAAGACGCTGTGCGCGTGGTCACCCGATTGCGCGAAGGCGCGTGCAATTGGCCGCGGCAGATAATGTCCGGCGCAGGCTGTGAGATTCACAAGATCGGCCTGTTCGTAGGCAATGTGCAGGCGCGAGCCGGTTGCATTGGCGACGACACCTGCATGATGTCGCTCGTCGCCGGCAGGCTCCAGCGTAGCCATCGTCAGGCATTCGAAGTTTGCACCAGCTTCCTTCAGGCACGCAGCGACTATGGAGGAGTCCAGTCCCCCAGACAGGCTAAGGAGAATCTTCTCGTATGAGCTGGCCAATGAGCGGACACAGCCGAGCGCCGTCGCCCTCACTGCATCTACGGCTTCCTGTTCGTCCAATATTTGCTTGTCACGCGCAGCAAAGGACCAGGGCGACCAGATTTGATCAACTGCCGCGCCATCTCGGTCGACGGTCATACGCTCTCCCGCGAGAAGTTCGCGGAGGCCGACCAACGCTGTCGAAGCGGGACGAAGTTGATCAGCAATCAACGTGCGGGCAATCTCGACCCAGTCGATTTCGCGGTGGAGCAGCCCGCAACGCGAAAGTATATCGACGTCAGACGCGGCATAAACTGTTCCGTTGTTTTCCACATAGTAGCAGGGCACCGCCCCGGTCGGATCACGGATGATGTGAACGCGGTGCCTGTAGGGATCTGACAGGAAGGCAACATATTGCCCCCAGAATTGACCAGTAAGCCAGCTACCCGCCGACCCGGCAATAGCAAGGTTCGCACCGGGCGATAAGTTCGCCACGGGACGTTCGCCCAGCCCGGCGAAGATCTTGCCCAAGATGAGCAGATCAGCGTCTTCTTTTGGAGCGATGATGGCCGGTCCGGTACTGACGACTTGAAGCCGGTAGGCCTCGAAGGTCCTTGCGCCAACCAGCGCCGCCCGAGCGGCGGCGAAAACCGCATCGACGTGATCGGCGTCATAGTCGTCCGCCACGGGGATTATAGCGATGAAGCGAACCCCATTCACGCGACAAGGATCGGAGTGAAGTTCCGAACCCTTTCCAGACGGTCATTCAGGACGATGTCGGCATGCTGAACCCAGCAATGAGCACGGAACGGTTTTGTGGCGACGCCGATCACAAGGTCAGCTGAAATCCCCGCATGCGCAAGGTGCATGGCCATCGCCAGTGAGCGCGGCAAGCATTGACGGTAGGAAGAGAGGTAAAGTTTTGTCCGTTCGAAGGCCGCCACGATGGCTAGAAGGCGAGCTGCGTCCGCATCTAGGCCAAAGCCCCTGCTCTTCTTGTGCCGCAGGCGCTCGATCACGGCGTGCAAGGACTCGCGTCTGAGGTCGCCTCTCGTTCTACGCAGCTGAAGCAGGGCACTTGCGATCAGCCCTAAGCCTGCCCCTGGCAGTGGGCCTTCTAAAAGGCTTGAGGATGGTAAAGGCAATGCCGCGCAAGCCATCGGTTTCTCATGAGAACCGACCGGAAGAAGAAGGCCTCCTGCCACTAATTGGGCGATCGCCTGGCCATGCTTCTGTTGGTGGAGACGATCGGACAGCAGGGACAGGAATGCGCGTTCCTGAGTCTGGTTCAGGCGCAGATACCTGTCATTGGCCAGATCCAGGAACACCGGTTGGTCATCGACCAGTGCGAAGCTGACCGTCTGAGACATGGCAAATCCCACAGGCTCATCTCCCACGAAGTGGTGCGCGACCTCACGACCGCGCACCATCGTCGTTAGTCGTCGGAGAGCCCGCCCAGCAGCTGCTTCCCGTTCGTGTCTCCGCCATTGTCGCCGTTGCCTTCGGTGAGCTGGCTGGCTTGGCCCAGATCGATGAAATCGGCGTCGGTCGTCATTTCTTCGCGTTCCATATCAACCTCCATGAATTGCCGCAGTGTTGCGACAGGGGAGAGGCTACCGGTGAGGACGCATATACCCGAGCTTATAAGTGCTCATCTTGGGAGCAAATAAGGCGGATGTCCGGGCATAACGTCATAACCGTTGGTTTTGCGCGCCTTTGGCAGCGTAGAAGGCACGTAACAGGGTATCGACGCGGCGGATTCGTCGCCGATGGTAGGCCCATAGGACCTCACGCGCGGTCGAATCCTGACCCGAAACGATCACATTCCAGATCCTGATCAGCTCTGCCTTGCGATCCTTCAACCCATGCTCGTGGAGTCGAAACGCAAACAGCCGGTCGCTGATTGCGGCAATCGTCGGGCCATGTTCAGAGTTGGTGGATGCTTTTCCTAGCTGCTGGAACAGATCCGTCGTCTTCTGCACGATCCGGTAAGAATCCTCGGGATCGAGTTCCTCGAGTCCCGCGAGCAAATTTTGCGGCAATGCGGCGGGCTTACCCTCCTTGACGGCAAGGCGGACTACCTGACCATGCCAGATATGAAGATCGCGAAGGCCTTCGGCGGTCACCGCGGGAATTTCAAAGCCTCCGCCCTCGTGATGGCCAAGCAGGCGTTCGCCGACCAAGCGTTGCATGGAATCACGAACCGGGGAAATACTGGTGCCAAACTCCTCCGCAACCATCTGGGAAACAACGAGAGCACCGGGCCGGAAGCGCCCTGACATGATATCGAGCTTTAGACGTTGATATGTCCGCTCCGCAGTGACGGGTTCGGGCGACACGCAAGAGCCTCAGGCACCAGGCTGGGCTTGGGTCATGTCACGATCGGGGCGGACCTGACGCGCGAGCGTCTCTATATAGAAGTCGCCGATACACTTGATGGCACGTTCCTGGAGGCCGGCGAAATTATCCACGAGGAATGCAACAGGGAAGTTCATCTCTTTCTCCATGAAGAGCAGGGGAATGAGCAGATAAGAGATTGGGAGTCCGAGCGCTGTCGCGCATTTTATGTGATGATCGATCGATGATCTGGGATTACCGGCTTCGATCTCCCGAATCCACCGAGTGCCGATCCCGGTGCGCCGGGCCAGTTGTTCCTGCGTCGTGCGTGCATGTCTGCGCCGCTCCTCGATGGCTTTGCCGGACAGCAGCTTGATCTGCTCCAGCAGCTCTGGATCACGCAGTCCGGTATTGCTTTGAAGGGGCATGTCCAGGACTCCCTGAAACGCCCAAAAGCTCCCATGCGTGACCCGACGATGAGGAAGCTGGTGCGTTGTACGCAGCCGGTCAAATCCAACAATTCCCAAAATGAGAGAGAAAGCGGACCGAGTTTAACCATTCATATCCCCTGGAAAATGGTGCATCGGCCGGGCGCCCCCACGCAAAAGCCGTTACCGTACGGCCCTGTGATAGGCATCCATCAGTTGTCGATCCTCTGCGGCTTCCAGCGAAATCAGCGCAACGACGTAGAGCTTTCCCACGGAGGGAAGCGATCCGAACTCGCTCGAATTGCTCAGTTTTTCCTTGATTTTCGACATAGACTCCGTGAGTCGGGCCGACGATCCGACAAAGTGGACCTGAGTCCCACAGCTGCGAACGAACTTTCTTGTCTCGACTTCGGCGGCTATCTCGCTTGGATCCAGGCTTTCCAGAAAAGTAACTGCGGCCGCTAACGTTACACCGTAGGGAATGAACGCGCGGACGAGATGGGCCAATCGGCAATGACAGCCGAGAAACAGGTCTATTCCCTGATCGGAGAGCAACAATTTGTACGTTCTCGATGTCTGCATCGCACTGATTCCCCGATCAGCGAATCGCCTCTTGTCCTTCTGCTAAGACGATGGTTGCGGCGAAGTGGGCACCATGTGAACCGCCCGCAATGAGATTTTTCGGCACTTGAGTGCCGCTACCGGCTCTGTAGTGCCGATTTCGGCTCCACAGTACCCCGACCGGCTCTGTAGTGCCCTGCCCTCTTGTCGATCGTGGGAGCGTTCGGTCATCACGTTGCTCAGCCCGATGGGGTGCGGCGAGCGTGGCCCGACATGCCCAAGCTCCAAGCCTGAACCGCACATCGACAACGGAGCGCCGCGAGAGCGGTTCTTCGAACAGGGAGTATTGCGCGTTATGTTTCATGCCTCCAAACGAACGGGCGCCATCGCTGCAGCCATGCTTCTGGCCGGAAACACCGCGGCTCATCGGCCGGCTGTAGAGATCCGCGCCGATGTAACGCCGCAGCGCGCCGAGGTCAGGCCTCACGATGGCGGCTTTGCGATCGTGACTCTTCCGCAGTTCGATGACAACCGGCTCCAACCGGGTCTCGTACCAATTGGAAGTGCGGTTCACATCGAGAGGACCATCCTGGTCCGGCCTGCGTCGCAGCCGGGGAGTGTGCGGCCATGAAGAGCAGCTCGATCTTGTCTCTGTCGCTTGCGGCGATCCTCGCGAGCAGTCTTCCAGGCTCGTCGCTGGCGCAACCTTCCGACAACCCGTCGGAAACTCTCAGCAAGGCCGCCAAGGCGGCCGAGGAGCAGCTCCACCAGACGTTCACCAACCTGCGGTTCGACGATTTCGGGCCCTCGCCCGTAAAGGGTCCGATCTATCAGGCGATCGCTGGCGGCAAGGTCATCTATTATGCGCCGGAGAGCGAGCATATCCTGTTCGCCGCAGTCTATGACAAGAACGGAGTCAATCTGACCGCGCTTGCCCAGGATGCGGGCGCCCGGAAGAAGCTTGGCGACATCGATCCGGCAAAAGCGCTCGTCATCGGGCCGGAGACCGCTCCAACGGTGATCGAGTTCACCGATCCCGACTGCCCCTATTGCCGCGCGCTCGAGAAGTTCTGGGCGGTGAAGGAAGCCGAAGGCAAGCCCGTCCGGCGGCTGGTCTATTTCGTGAGTGGCATCCACCCGGAGGCTGCGGCCAAGGCGGAGCATATCCTTTGCTCGCCGGACAAGCTGGCCGAATTCAAGGCGATCTACGCCGGCGCCGCTCCCAAGCAGCTTCATAAATGCATGGCCGGCCGAACGAAGGTCGAGGCCGATGCCGAGGTTGTCCGAAAGATCGGAATCAGCGGCACACCGACGCTGATCGCTGATGGCAAGCTCATCTCGGGCTTTCAGCAGGGCGAGCTCGAAGAGTTCCTCGACCAGCAGAAGCCTGGCAAGGGGCCGAGCCACTGACGGCATCGAACCACATGTGATTTCTGGCGGCCACGCAGAGCCTCTCCAACGGGGGCCGCGCGGACCGGAATGCCGACGGCTGCGAGCTCCCCTGGGGGGCCGTCCAACGCCGCCGCCGGCCGCCACCGATCTCTCGTTGAGCGGCCAAGCACGGTTCCGGACGGCTCCCCGACAAGCGGAGTGATAGGAAGATGATCAGGAAAATCGGTAAGCAGGCTGTCTCGGTCGCGAATATCGGCGTCCCTTTGGCGTTGTTCGCGGCGATGAGCGGTGGCGCACACGCGTTCACGGCGCCGGCCGTTGGCGACCTCGGCTACGACATCTACGACATCGTCGTGAACAAGGGCGTCAAGGGCCCGTTGGGCTTTGTCGCCGGCGTCGCGGCCTTCCTCTTCGGCGTATCGCGGCTGTTTTCGAACGTGATGATCGGCATCCCAACGATCGTCGCCGCGGTCTGCCTCATCAAATCGGACACGATCCTCCAGACCTTCGGGATGGTGATCTGAGCCTTTGGCCCGGGCGCGGGCTCGCGCCCGCCCGGGTCTCCCAGCCGAGCCCGCCCCTTGGGGCTCGGGAACCGACACCCGGCTCGGCCGGGGTGTCTGTGAAGCAGGAGGAGAAGAGCGTTGGATGAACGTCTGCCCCAATATCTCCATCGGCCCGTCCAGATCCTCTGGTTCGCCTCCGACGAGTTCATATTGGTCATGTCGACCATCTTCGTCGCGGTCATCGTGGGCGGAGTGATCGGGTGGATGCTCATCGGCGCTCTTCTCCTTTTCATTCCCTGGAAGCGCACGAAGCCGCGCGGGTTCATCCCGCATCTCGCCTGGCGCTGGGGCCTGCTTCGCTTCCGTCACTATCCGGGTCCGACCCAGACCCGCTTCTACGAGTGAGGTGAGCCATGGCATTTCTGAAAGCTTGGGCGAAGTCGCAGGCCGACCCGCTGCTGGGGAAGCCCGCGAGCTGGGGAATTCACCGCTACCTTCAAGGGTCGGCGAACCTGTTCGAAGAGAACCGGCTCCTCAAATTCGCGATCATCGGCCTGTTCGGCGTGACCGCGGTGCTCGGCATCGTCATCTACACGTCCAACCAGAACCAGCGAACGGTTGTCGTGCCCTTTGGTGCGGGTGGCGATCTCTACGTCACCGGGAACAGCCCGTCGCCCGAATATCTGCGGATGATGACCCGCAACATCGTGAGCCTTGCGGGTACCTATTCGGCCTATTCGGCGGATCGGCAGTTCCAGGAGCTGCTGGGGATCGCCCATCCGTCAGCCTATAATGCCCTGCGTGACAGCCTGAACGGCATTCTCGACGAGCTTTCGGACAATCCGACACTGTCGATCGCCACCTATATCCGCCCCGACCAGCCGGTGATGACCACCAACGCCGACATCCTCGTGCCTGTCGAAAAGGTGCGCGTGATCGGCGGCGTCATCCGCAAGTTCCGCGGGAATCTGCGGATCGGCTTCACCATCGAGAATGGCCGCTTCTGGCTGACCTCGTTGCATGAGGAGAATTTCGATGCCGATCGGTGATCCGGCCACCCCAACGCGCGTCTGCGTCCAGGCAGCTGCGATCCTGGCTTTCGCCGCCGCCATCTCGGCCCAGGCGCAGGCCCAGTCGATCACGGCCTTGCCCGACCAGACCAGCAGCATCCGCCTTTCCAACCGCGACATCAATCATGTCGTCTGCCAGGGCGGCGAAATCGAGGATGTCAAATTCTCCGCCGAGAAGGCGATCGCCGTCGAACGCAGCGGTTCGGACGCGTGGATCAAGTTCTTGGTGAAGGAGGTGGACAGCGAGGGCGTTCCCACCCGGACCTATGCAACAGCGGCGTCCGAGTTTTTTATCAACTGCAATGGTGCGGTCTATCCGCTCTATGCCGAGCCTTCGGATATTCCCGCCCAGACCGTGATCCTGGCGCCGGGCGCTGCACAGCGCGCGCGGGCCAATGCCGATCTTCTCGGCCCCCTGGTCGAGGAGGAGCGCGCGGTCTCGATCACGCTTTCCCTGCTGCAGGACCGCGTGCCCGAGAGTTTCTCCGAGGTGGCGCCGGCCGCTCGGGATTTCGTCCTCGCGTCGCTGCCTGCGGCCTCGCTGCACGAACGCCGCAGGATCGCGATCGACGGCGCCGGCCTCTCCGCCAGCGAATATCTGGTTCGCGTGTCCGCCGAAACGCGGCTCGACGAACGGGCCTTCCTCGTCTCTGCGCTTGGCGCGAACATCTTCGCGGTCACGCTGGATCATACCGACCTCCATGCCGGCGACACCGCTCGTCTGGTCGTTGTGCGCCGGGGAGCGGTGCAATGAGCGGCGAACGGGACGATCCGCAGAGCCAGGGCGCTCCGATCGAGGCGAGCCGCTATCAGGCCCGCCTCGCGGAACAGGCGGCCGGGGAGCATGGCGAGCCGGAAACCGCCGCGAAGCTCATCGATTTTCGCGCGCGCTGGGATGCGTTGAGCTCGCGCCAGAAACTTCGCGCGCAGCAGTTCGGCGTCGCCGCCGCGATCAGTGTCCTGGGCTATGGGCTCTATTCGGCAAGCGGTGCCGACACGCCGGTCGCGACCGCGCCGACCACATCCAAGCTCGACATGGGTGCGGGACTGCGTGGCGACAGTTTGGAGCTGAAGCTGCGCGGCGACCTCAAGAAGGTGCTCGACGGGCAAAATCTCCTTGGGGATCGCATCACCGCGATCGAGGAAGGCAAGACACCGATCATCCCGCATGCGGCGCCGGGCGCCGATGCGGATGGTGGTCCCTTGCCGCCCGCCCTGCCCGGCAGTCCGCCCGATTTGCCGGTACCGCCCTCACCTTCGGAAATTGGAAGCGCCGAGGGTAGCCTGCCGGTCCCGCCGGTGCCGCCATCCGGACCGCCCGCCCCGCCGGCGCCGCCGGTCGAGAAAGTCGTCGGCGCGATCGGCCAGGCCACGACGCCCATTGTGCCCAAGGACGGTGCTGGCGGCGCGGGTTCGGATTCGAAAAAAAGAGTCGGACGATTTATTTGCCGCCTGGTTTTATGCGGGCACGCCTCCTGACCGGGATCGACGCGCTGGCCAGCCGGGACGCGACCAGCAATCCCGAACCGATCATCGCCCGCGTGCAGGCGCCAGCCGTGCTCCCCAATGATGTCAAAGCCAATCTGTCGGGCTGCTTCGTCGTCGGCAACGCCACCGGCAGCCTCGCGAAAGAGCGTGTCGAGATCCAGCTCGTCTCGCTGTCCTGCGTCGATTTCGATGAGCATTCGGTGGTCGATCAGGCCGTGAAGGGTTTCTTCGTCGACACGGACGGGAAGAAGGGGCTCTCCGGCAAGGTCGTCACCCGTGCGGGCGCTGCGCTGGCGCGAACTGTCCGTCGTCAGAACATTTGGCACACGTCGCGTCGTAAATTAGCGGAGTGCGGGCCTCGTCTTGGGGTTGATGTTAAGCGGCGAGCCTGCGGTGTTGCAAGCGCCGATATTCGATGGTCTTTCGCTTGATCCTTTCGCGCTGTTTGATGATGGCGGGAGCCCTGCCGAGGTAGGCGTCGGCGGGCGTCACGTTGTTCAGGCTCTCGTGGTAACGCTGGTTGTTGTAATGCTCGACGAAGGCCTCGATCTGGGCCTCAAGGTCGCCGGGCAGGAAGTAGTTTTCCAGCAGGATGCGGTTTTTCAGGGTTTGGTGCCAGCGCTCGATCTTGCCTTGGGTCTGGGGGTGCATCGGAGCGCCGCGTACATGGCTCATCTTCTGGGCATCGATGTATTCCGCCAGTTCGCCCGCGATGTAGCTGGGGCCGTTATCGCTGAGCAGCCTGGGCTTGTGCAGCACGGTGGCGCTGTCGCAGCCGGAAGCCTTAAGGGCCAGGTCCAGCGTGTCGGTGACATCCTCGGCGCGCATGTTGGTGCACAGTTTCCAGGCGATAATGTAGCGCGAGAAGTCGTCGAGCACGGTCGACAGGTACATCCAGCCCCACCCGATGATCTTGAAGTAGGTAAAATCGGTCTGCCACATCTCGTTCGGACGCGTGGTCTGGGTATGGAAGCGATCGGCGGCCTTGATCACCACATAGGCCGGACTGGTAATCAGATCGTGGGCCTTCAACAGGCGGTAAACGGTGGCCTCCGACACGAAGTAGCGCTTCTCGTCGGTGAAGCGCACCGCCAGTTCGCGCGGTGACAGCTCGCTGTAATCCAGCGCCATCTCGACGATCTGGCCCTGGATATCGTCGCCGATGCGGTTCCACACCCGACTCGGCGCCGATGGCCGATCTTCCAGCGCCTCCGGCCCGCCTTCGACGAAGCGATCGTACCAGCGGTAGAACGTCCGGCGGGGGATGCCGAGTTTGTCCAGCGTGTGCTTGGCGGGCAGGTGCGACTGCTCGACGATCCGGATGATCTCGAGCTTTTCGGATGCGGGATACCTCATTCGTCGTCGCCCCCATCCGCGATCATGCTTTTTTTAAGCAGGCGGTTTTCCAGCGTCAGGTCGGCCACGCATTCCTTCAGGGCACGGGCCTCGCGGCGCAGATCCTGCACCTCGCCAGTGGTCGCAGCACGGGCGGTGTCACCGGCCAGGCGCCGCTTGCCCGCTTCCATGAACTCCTTCGACCAGGTGTAATACAGGCTTTGGGCAATGCCTTCCTTGCGGCACAACTCGGCGATGCTGTCCTCGCCGCGCAGACCGTCCAGCACAATACGGATCTTGTCTTCGGCTGAGAAATGGCGCCGGGTCTGCCGCCGGATATCCTTCACAACACGCTCAGCAGGGGCCTTTGTCGGCGAATTTTTCAAGGAGGGTTTGGGCTTCATCTTCGTTCCTTCGTCACTACGACGAAGCCCAAACCCTCCTTAATTTACAACCTCAAATCTGTGCCATTGGTGCTGACGGCGGACAGTACCGATTTCGATCAGCGTTGTTTCAGACACCGCGATCGAGCGGGGCAATATCAAAGCGGCCTCCGATTTACCCTCGATATCGCCGGCGCTTACCTATACCACCGGAGCGGTCCCCTCATTTGCGACATTTAACATCCGCGGTATCGGATCCTATGTCTATCGCATCGGCATCCAACCAGCGGTGTCGGTGGTTGTCGATGGAGTTCCGCTTGCTCGCACTGCCGAATTCGCCGGCGAGCTGGGCGATATAGAACGAGTCGAAGTGCTAAGCGGACCGCAGGGGACGCTGTATGGCCGCAACGCAACCGGGGGAGTGATCAACATTGTGCGAAAGGCACCGACCAACATGCTGGAAGGCTATGTCGCCGGGGAGCTGATTGCGGGAAAACAGGGCGATATCGAGACGTTGGTGAAGGGCGTGATCAACGCGCCAATTACCGACGGCATAAGGCTACGCCTGTTTGGCTATCACCGTCGGAATTCCGATTACATCAAGAACTACGCCGAAGGGGCCGAAGACGCCGGAAAGCACCAGGTCTACGGCTTCCAAGGTAAACTTGCGATCGATCTCGGCTCCGACCTCGATCTGATGATAAGCGGCGATTATCTACACGACAACAGCGAAATGGGATCCGCCTCCGTCATCGTTCCGCTGCAGGCCTATCAGCTTCCAACAGTTCCCGATATTGCTTCGCGGCAGATCGCGCTCTTGGGGGAGGCGTATCGTGATCCTTTTGGGATTGCGACGTTCCAGCCTTACACCAATGGGCAGGAGACCGGCGGTGGTGTCGCTGATCTGACTTGGCGTGCCGGCCAAGGCCTGATCATCAAGTCCCTCACCAGCTATCGCAAGGCCGCGCTTGATGCAGTGGCACCGCTCTTTTTCCAAAGCGTACTCGATCCGATGAATTTTCCTTACGCGAGTCCGCGTACGCCGGCATTTAACGATAGTGGAAAGACCCGGATCACGCGCTGGCATTATTTCACGCAGGAGCTCCGTGCAGAATATTCATCCGATCTCGTCGACGTCACGGTCGGCGTTTATCATACCAATCTCAAGGAAACCGAGTTCGGCGAGAATGCAACTTTTCTATCAGCCGAAGGCCGCGGCCGGGCGTTTGTGACGCTGATAGGCACGCCGACCGGTGCCGACGCCGCCTTTCCCTATTATTACAGCAATCCGATCACCCACACCTCGGACCGCAACAAGGTTTTTGCAGGCTTCACAGATATCACGTTCCATCCAGTCGCGGGCCTCGACATGTTCGTCGGCTATCGACGCAGCCGGGAGAAATTGTCTTTTACCTACAAGCGCGACGCCTTCAGCAATTTGCCTGTTCGCTTCAACAGCAATTTCAGCCAAACAACGTGGGCGCCGACCATACCCTTTCAGTCGTCGTTCGATTTTGGAGGGACCAAGTCCGAAACCCAATGGGCGGGGCGTGCAGGGCTAAGCTATGAACTCATGCCTCGCAGCCGCGCCTATGCCACCGTCAGCCGGGGCTATGTCGGATCGGGCGTTGATCAAGGTAATGCACCGCGCACAATATCGACCATGCCACTGGACCCCAATAACAGTTTTATCCGGCCATCAATTTCGAAGAATTACGAAATCGGCTTCAAAACCGAGTTCTTCGACCGGCGGCTTCGCTTGAACGTCGCCCTGTTCAAGACCGACACCAAGGATGTACAGGTGACAGCACTGATTCCCAACACCAATACCAATATCGTGCAGAATGCCGGAAATATCCGCGCAAAAGGTTTGGAGCTGAACTTCGACGCTCAGCCATTGGAAGCGCTGAACATCAGCGGCGGCTTCTCCTATCTCGACGCCAAGATCAGAAACCTCTCGCAGCGCTGCTATCCCAATCAAGTCAATGAGCCCGGTGCGCGCCCCTGCGTTGGAGGTCAGCAGTCTGTAGACGGATCAGCGGCGGTCAACTCACCGAAATACAAAGGTAATGTTGCAGCGACATACACGATCGCAATGCCCGGCCAACCGTTCGACCTTTATCTTCGCGGTGATTTTCAGTATCGCAGCAAGGCTTGGTTCCAGCTCGACCATGATCCATTGGCTACCCAGGACGGCTATGGTGTGCTGAACCTCACCGTAGGGCTGATCACCCATGATGAGAATTTCGACATTAGGCTCTTCATCAACAATTTGACCGACAAATATTATTGCAACAACATGGTGAATGGTACGGTGTTCCGCCAAGGATGCCAGTCCTCGCCGATCGGGGCTCAGCGCCGATTGGGCGTTGCGATCAAGGCCGGGTTCTGAGGGATCTCTCATCCTGCGATGGCGCCGCGACACTGCCGCAGGATTCCTCGCCGTTCCTGCGGCGGGGCATGGCTGCCAGCACGGTCTGGATTACGTTGATGGCTGTTTCCATCGAGGTGATGGCAATGAGCGTCACTTTGCCCGCGATCGCCACCGCTTTCCAAGCGTCGCCAGCAGCCGTGATATGGGTGGTCAAAGCCAATCAGCTGGGCACACTGCTGACGCTCCTGCCTTTCTCCGCGCTCGGCGAAAGGTTTGGTTATCGCCGAGTCTACAACGCCGGACTGCTGCTCTATTTGGTCGCTGCGCTGGGCTGCCTTATGGCGCCAAGCCTGACCCTGCTGATAATGTGCCGGATGATGCAGGGAGTCGGTTTATCTGGCGTCGTTAGCGTCAACGGCGCGCTGATACGCCACATCTTTCCCCACGATCGATTGGCGCGGGCCTTCGCCACCAACGCTGTTATCATCGCCGTTTTCGGGGCGGCCGGCCCCTCAGTTGCCTCGTTGCTAATCGCGATCGCCTCGTGGCGCTGGATTTTCCTGCTCAGCGCTCCACTATGTGGCCTGGCGCTATTACTCGGCCTACGATCGCTGCCCGATAATGCCCGTTGCTCAAGTTATGACTGGGTCAGCGCTGCATTCTATGCTGGGACACTTGGGATGCTGTTCCTAGGGACGGAACTGGTCCATCTGTCCGCGGCTCCGATGCTGCTATTTATGACCTTCGCCGCAGGCTCGGCTTGCGGCATTGCTCTGTTCGCTCGAGCGTTGAATCAGCCAAGCCCACTGGTGCCGATCGACCTGCTGCGAACTCGACTTTTCCTGCTGTCGATCATAACTTCGGTCGCGGCATTCAGTGCGCAGACGCTGGCGTTCATCTCGTTGCCATTCCTGCTATCAGGCGCAATGCATATAGCGCCGATCGAAATCGGGCCGCTGATGATGACTTGGCCGGTAGCGGTCGCCTGCGCCGCGCCGCTCGCAGGTCTGCTGACGGGCCGGGTTGCGACCGCGACACTGGCAGGCGCGGGCCTAGCACTGATGGCGACGGGGCTTGCTTTGATCTTATGCCTGGATCTGCATCCCACACTGCCAGACATCGCCTGGTGCCTCGCGCTTTGCGGTTTTGGCTTCGGCTTTTTCCAGACACCCAACAATCATGCCCTACTCGCCTCCGCGCCTATCGAACGTGCCGGCGCCGCTGCCGGTATGCAGGCGGTCGCCCGGCACCTTGGACAGATAGCTGGCGCCAGCATCGCCTCAGTCGCCTTCAGTCTCGCACCAGACCAGCCCTTCCTCGCCGTTGCCATAGCGACGGGAGTGGGGGGACTCGGTGCGGCAACGAGTCTATCGCGGCGGTTGACACGTGGTCGCGCCCTGCCGCTGGAGCTAGCCTAGCAATATGTACGGAAATCACAAAATCGCATCGCCTGACGGAACTTGTTTTCAATCCTTGACGAAGCGGTTGCCTACCGCCCGGGCCTGGGACCCAACTACATTTTTTGCGGCGGGTTAGCCGATGGTCTTGTGCGAAGACTGCATGCCAAATCATTCACGAAACGATATGATTGCCTTGGTCTGGTGAGCATCTTTTGACAATCTCGATCTCAGAATTTCCTTCGAAATTTCAAAACCATAAAATTAACTTGGAGACAGAAGATGATACCGGAGCGCGATTTTGAAGCAGGCCAAGCGGTGGAAGGCGTTAGGTGGGCGGGCATGTCGCGACCGGAGCATCCTCTCTATTGCTGGTATTTGCTCGGAATACTGCTTCTGATCTACATTTTCGGTGCAGTCGATCGGTCGGTGGTTTCGGTCATCGGCGAACCGCTGAAGCATGAATTTCACCTCAACGACGCCCAACTTGGTGCCTTGGGCGGCATGGCCTATTCCATCACCTTTGCAACCTTCGTGCTGCCAATGGGCTGGCTGATCGACCGTATTGACCGACGGGCGCTACTGGCTGTGAGCACTGGGATATGGAGCCTGCTGACAATGTCCGGCGCCATAGCAGGTAATTTCATCCAGTTGGTGCTTGCTCGGATGGGCGTTGGTGCAGCAGAATCAGTCGCGTCGCCCGCGAGCGTCTCACTGATCTCGGACAGCTTCCCGCTGCATCAGCGCAATACCGCGATCAATATCTATTATGCTGGCGCACCAGCCGGCCAGCTCGTCATCTTTGTCCTGGGCGGATGGATCCTTATGCATTTCGAATGGCGAGCGGTCTTCCTCGTGGCCGGCCTTCCCGGTTTGATGTTTGCCGCGTTGCTGTTCTTTACCTGCCGCGAGCCGCTGCGCGGGAATCAGGATACGCATATCGGCTCCGCCGTAAAAAGCGTCAATGCGAAGGCTCCGCGTCTGGTCGAGGTAATGCACACTATCGTCCGGGATCCGGCTTTACGCTATGCATTGCTGGGGAATATGATCGTGACCGGCGTCAATTCAACGCTTGTTCTTTGGCTCACCTCGTTCCTCGTCCGTATTCACGAACTACCAGTCAGTCGGGCCGCGATTTGGGTTGGCCTCGGCTATGGATTGTCGCAGACGGTCGCGGCACTTGCGGTCGGCCCCTTCGCAGACCGCTATTCGCGCAGTCTGCCCTCGCGGCTCGCGCGGATCCCAGCGGTCGCATCTGTGCTGGCGCTGGCCGCGGGCATAGTCATGGCGCTGTCTAGCGCGCTTGGAGTCGCCCTGGCAGCGTTAATCCTGTTCTCATTCATCGGCGGTTTCCTTAACGGCCCGAGCTATGCGCTCATACTGTCGCTCGCTAAACCGCAGATGCGCGGATCGGTGATGGCAACGAGCAAGCTTCTAGTGATCCTGATCGGCAGCGGGCTGTTTCCTTTCCTCACCGGTGCTATCAGTGACGCTGTGGGTACAGGTAATTCTATCCAGCCCGCGATCCTCGCGACGATCTCGTTGCTCGCAGTTGCGCCTTGGTTCTTCATGTTGGCAGGACGCTGCGCGCGAGTTGCCGAACTGGCAGGATAACTTTCAATCCATCATTTGGCTCGACCCGATCGCCGATGTGCGAGTGCATGAAATGACCCTCGTTTTGTGGCCGAAGCCTTTCGCCAAGACGGGGTCGGGCTGCAAAGCCTGCCCGAGCATTGCATAAATGCGATCCTCCATCGCAAGCGCTGGGTCAGCAATAATAACTTCGTGCGATTCGGTGAAATCTATCACGTTGTGCCCGACCGAAACTGTCCGTTTATCGAGGTCGGCCATCGGCGCGAGCGCCGACACAGCCTGATTGTACAAGAGTTCGCAGATATCGGACCAACCCCAATACAGACGACCAAAAAATTGCATATTCGTCCAATGATCGAATTCACGGCGCGAGACTACGCAACACCAGATTGACCACCTCCCTCGGATGACTCTGAAGCATACCAGAGTTAGACTGGCGCATCAGCGGATTGTAGAAAATTTCCATGGCTTGCATGATGCCACTGATCGTCTCATCAAACGGTGTCTTGCGCTCGAATTCGCGGGCTTCGCGCCCTTGCAGGATGATCTCGCCCAAAGCTTTCCCCAATGCAGCACGATAGCCGGTGTAGCAGGGCCATTTTTCAAGCGCTGAAAGTGCTGCAAGCTCATACAGTTTCGGGTCATTCAGTAAAAATGTGGCGCTCGCGACGCATATGGTATCGAAGAAGCTCCTCAGGCGATCGGCAGCATCTGCGCCATCCTTGATCGCAGCCAGTGTTTGTTCCAAACAAATACCGAGTACCTGCGAGCAAATCGCGTGTCCGATCGCCTGTTTAGAATCAAAATATTTGTAAATATAAGCCTTGGAAAAACCAATAACTCTGGCGATGTCCGAGACAGTTGTCTTGTGATAGCCATAACGCGAGAAATGACTTTTTGCGGTTGTCATGACCTTCAGTCGCACAGCGTGGTCGTCCGGCCCACGATATCCAACGGTCTCCGTGTTCAGCGTTCTCCCAACCATTGGCTCTCTATCACCCCCAACTCCTAACTCATTGCCATTCGTTCGCCTGGCCGGTTCAGGCGAAAATTGGGTGGTGAAGCCGGTATGCTGTCAGGATGACGCATCCGCCTACATCAACTTCCCGATCATGGGCGTGTACCTTTGCCGCCTACCGTTTCCACTATTTCCAGTAATGCCTGGAGTTGCGAAACCAACGTCGTAACCTTCTCACGATCCCATCCTTCCAATCGCTGGTTCCAGCGTGCAATAACCTTCTCTTTGCATTTTGCGGCGAGTTCATGGCCCGTAGCCGTCAGCGCAAGCTTGACCACGCGGCGATCGGAAGTATCGCGTCGGCGCACGATCCAGCCGCATTCCTCCATCGTGTCGACCAAGCGGGTCATCGCGCCACCATTGTAACTGAGATCCCTGGCAAGCTCAGAACAGGTGGTACTGTGACCGGATGAAATCGACATCAAGGCAGACCATTGTGTGCCCGTCATACACTCTTCTGCGAAAATCGGCTCAAGATCTGCTGCACTCGCCTGGTGTAGGCGGCGAAGGACATATCCCAATGATTGCTGAGTATTAAAACTCGAGCTCGAATAAAATTCCATCTCAACACTTCACAGAATGTAGATAGAATGCATGTAATTTTCTCTCGGGGACGTCAATATACGCCATCGTCGGCAAGCAAATCGGAGCGGCGAAATCCTGCAGCCTATATAAAAAGGAGTCATAGCCCTAAATGTGGAGAGGGTGTCCCAGTGCGGCGAGCGCGCTTTCATGAATGGCTTCACCCAACGTGGGATGCGCGTGAATGATCCCGGCCACATCCTCCAAGACCGCCCCCATCTCGATCAGAGTTGCGAACTCTCCGGCAAATTCGGAAATGTGAGCCCCAACGGCCTGCAGGCCCAAGATACGGTGATCCGCTTTGCGCGCAACGATGCGGACGAAGCCTCCACCGCTACCTGCTTCCATCGACAGTGCGCGACCATTGGCAAGAAACGGGAACTGTCCGATGGTCGACTCGACCCCTGCGGGAACCTCATGCGGCAACAGTCCGACACTTACGATCTCCGGCTCGGTGAAGCAGACCGCAGGAATAGCGCGTGGCGCGAACCGCCGCATCTTGCCCGCGATGATCTCGGCCACACATTCTCCCTGCGCTGATGCCTTGTGCGCCAGCATGGGTTCACCAACCAGATCGCCTATTGCCCACACATTCGTGGTCGATGTCGCGCATCGGTCATCGACACGAACGAAGGGGCCGTTCATGGCAATATTCATTGCCTCCAGCCCCCAGCCCGCCACGTTGGGCCTGCGGCCAACGGTGACAAGTATCTGGTCGGCCGGTAATATTTTCCGTTCACCCGAGATAGTCTCGATCGCGAGCCCCTGCCCTTCTTCGCCCACCGCGCGTGCCTCAAGATACAACGCTACATCATGCACTTTCAACCAGCGAAGGACCGGGGCGGTGAGCTTGGCATCATAAAGCGGCAGAATGCGGTCAGCTACTTCAACGATCGCCACCTGTGCGCCAAGTTTTCGGAAGGCGATGCCGAGTTCAAGGCCGATATAACCAGCGCCGACGACGACGAGCGATCGGGGGACGCGCGGGAGCGATAGCGCTTCCGTCGATGAAATCACCTTGCCCCCAAAAGGCAGGAATGGGAGGTCAACCGGAAGCGAACCCGTCGCCAGGACAACATGCTCGGGGCGGATCGTGACGACACCCTCAGCCGTTTCGACCGTGCATGTCTTGGCGTCTGAAAAAACGGCATGGCCGGTAATCACCTTGACCTTCGCTTTACGCAGCAATCCGTCAACGCCGCCGCTCAGTTGATCGACCACGCTCTCTTTCCAAGCAACCGTCACGCCAAAATCAAGCGTGGGTGCCGCTGTGAGCCCAATACCAAAACGGGGCGTGCGCGCAGCCTCGGTGATTTCGGCATGAAACGAGGCGGCCTGGATCAGCGCCTTCGACGGGATGCATCCCCTGATGAGACAGGTGCCGCCCAGCCTGTCGGCTTCAACCAGAATGGTATCGATCCCAAGCTGTCCGGCCCTGATTGCCGCTACATAGCCGCCCGGACCGCCGCCAACGACAAGCACTTTGGGAGAAAAGGATGTGGTCATTGCATCATTCCATGAAGAGGAGCGCAGGGTGCTCGATCAACCGCTTCAACCGCTGCACAAACAGAGCGGCGTCATAGCCATCGACGATACGATGATCGAACGATGAGGACAGGTTCATCATCTTGCGCACAGTCACGAAGCTGCCTTCTATCACCGGTCGCTGGACGATTTTGTTCGGGCCGATAATTGCCACCTCGGGATGGTTTATCACCGGCGTCGTCGTAATTCCGCCAAGCGTTCCCAGACTGGTGACCGTGATCGTCGAACCACTGAGATCTTCCCGTGCGGCGGTGCCATCGCGCGCGGCGGCGCTGACCCGCGCCACTTCCCGCGCGAGGTTCCAAAGATCGTGCGCCTCCGCATGACGCACCACCGGAACCATGAGGCCGCCCGGCGTTTGTGTTGCGATGCCAATATGAATACCATCATAGCGGTGCAGTATGCCGGCATCGTCGTCGTATCGCGCATTTATATGTGGAAAGTCGGGTAGCGCCCGGACGAGCGCCAGCATGAAAAAGGGTAGCAACGTAAGCTTGGGTTGGTCAGGCTTTCGGTGCGCGTTGAGGTCCTGCCGAAGCTTTTCGAGTTCGGTGACGTCGGTTTCCTCGACATAGGCGATGTGAGGGATACGACGCTTGGCCTCCTGCATCTTTTCTGCGATTTTCCGCCGCAGGCCGATGATTTTGGTTTCCTGTACGCCTTCGCGTGCGATGTAACGTGCATCGTCGAGGGATATCGCTCCGTCACTTTTCAGATATGCATCGAGATCGTCTGCGGTGATGCGCCCGCCCGGTCCGGTCCCAGGCACAAACTGCAAGGCAACCCCGCGTTCGAAAGCCCTTGCGCGTGTGGCCGGCGACGCAAGCGGCACGTCGCCTTCCGCGCGCGTGGCAAAAGTAGCGACTGCAGGACGACGCGGCAGTGCACGGCCTTCTCCCTTTGCTGGAGAAGGAGGAAGAGCAGGAGGAGGATCGGTTACCGGTGGGTTCAGCTCGGCCAAAACGCTCGGTGCCAGAGCCGTCAACTCTTCAGTGATTGCCGCAGCATTGCCGACCCCATCAACTTCAAGTTCAATCAGCACCGAACCAACGGGCAGCATCGAGCCAATGTCGCCGTGAATTGCCGTAACGGTCCCATCGACCGGCGAAGTCATGTCAACGGTCGCCTTGTCGGTCATGACATCAACCAGACTCTGGTCTTCCTTGACCGTATCTCCAGGCTTAACATGCCATACGACGATCTCGGCTTCGGCAACCCCTTCGCCAACGTCAGGGAGCCGGAACAGATAACGGCCCATCAGTGATTCTCCATTGTACGCTTAAGCGCTTTCGCCAGACGTCCAGGGCCGGGGAAATAGTCCCATTCGAACGCGTGTGGATACGGCGTGTCCCACCCGGCGACGCGTTCGATGGGGCTCTTTAGCGCCCAGAAGCATCGCTCCTGCACCAAAGCGGCCAGTTCGCCGCCGAACCCTCCAAAGCGAGACGCCTCGTGCAGGATCACACAGCGGCCGGTTTTGGTGACGGATGCGACGATTGTGTCCACATCGAGCGGCACGATGGAACGCAAATCTATCAGCTCGGCATCGACGCCGCTGTCGGCAATCCCGGCTTTGGCGACATGTACCATCGTGCCGTAGGCAAGAATCGTCGCTTCGCTTCCTTGCCTAACGATCGCGGCCTTGCCCAGCGGGACAGTGTAATGCCCTTCGGGCACCTCAGCTGTCGGATCACCTGCCCAGGTCTTGAGCGCCTGATCATGCCTCCCGTCGAACGGACCATTATACAACCTTTTGGGTTCAAGGAAGATCACGGGATCGTCGTCTTCGATCGCGGCGATTAACAGCCCTTTGGCGTCGAAGGGATTGGACGGGATCACCGTCTTCAGGCCGGTGATGTGTGCGAAGATCGCTTCAGGACTCTGACTGTGCGTTTGTCCGCCGAAGATGCCCCCGCCATATGGACTGCGGACCGTAATCGGCGCCCAGAATTCTCCGTTCGAGCGATAGCGCAGCCGCGCCGCTTCGCTGACGAGTTGGTCGAACGCGGGTAGGATATAGTCGGCAAACTGGATTTCGGGGACAGGCCGAAGGCCATAGGCACCCATGCCGATCGCCGTGGCAATTATGCCTCCCTCGCTGATGGGAGCATCGAAGCATCGTTGCATACCGTGCTTTTTTTGCAATCCGTCGGTGACACGGAAGACACCGCCGAAATAGCCGACATCCTGGCCGAAGATCAGCGTGTCAGGGTCATCGCCCAGCTTTACATCGAGCGCCGAGTTTAGCGCCTGGATCATGGTCATCGTCGCCATGTCAGATTCCAATCTCGCGGCGCTGTTCGATTGCGCGCCAGTCAAGTTCCTTGAAGACGCCCTCAAACATCTCGGCAACGCTCGGCTTGGATTTCCCCAACGTCCCGATCGCCTCGGCCGCACGCTGGGCAGCGCGCAGTGTCTCGGTCAGCTCGGATTCAAGTTGCGCATGCCGTTCTTCAGACCATTCACCCACATCGATCAGGTGCACCTTGAGGCGCTCGATCGGATCGCCCAGCGGCCAGTGGGAAGGCTCGTCTGCTGGCCGGTATTTGGTTGGATCGTCCGACGTGGAGTGCCCTGCGACGCGATAGGTCACAAACTCTATCACGGTCGCGCCGAGATTGGCCCGGGCGCGATCAGCTGCCCATTTCGTTGCAGCCCAGACCGCAAGAAAATCATTACCGTCAACGCGCAGCCCCGGGAGGCCATAAGCGAGCGCCTTGGCCGCAAAGGTTGTCTGCTCAGCACCCGCGATCCCCGCGAAACTCGAGATCGCCCACTGATTGTTGGTGATCACGAGGATCGCGGGAGCACGGTATACGCTGGCAAAGGTCAAAGCCTCGTGGAAATCGCCTTCGGCTGTCGTTCCTTCGCCAATATAGCCCAAAGCGATATGGCATGCGCCCTTATAGGCGGAGGCCATGGCCCAACCAACTGCATGGCCAAACCGGCTGCCGACATTGCCTGATAGCGAATAAAAGCCATAGTCGCGCGCGGAATACAAAATTGGAAGCTGTCGACCTTTCAAAGGGTCCTTTTCGTTCGAATAGATCTGATTGATCATGTCTTCGAGCGGATAGTCCCGCGCAATGAGCCACCCCTGTACCCGATAAGTCGGGAAGCACATGTCTCCAGGTGCCAGAGCCAGGGATTGCGCAACACCAATGGCCTCTTCGCCCGTCGATTTCATGAAGAAACTGGTCTTGCCCTGACGATGGGCGCGGAACATTCGATCCTCGAACAGGCGGGTCTGTAGCATCGCCCGCAATCCAGACCGCATCATCTCCGGATCAAGACCAGGGTCCCAGGCAGCATTGTCCTCGCCAATGACGCGAATAAGGCCATAAGGAAACTCTCTCAACTCGGGCTCGGGCGTGTCGAATTCGGGCCGCTGTACCGCGGCTCCAGGAACGAAGCTCAAATAGTCGAACCGTGAGGCATCGCCGGGTCGGGCAACGGGTTGCGGAATGTGCAGGCGCAAAGGAACGGCATTATCGGTCATATACACTCCGTCTGGACCGCTATAATAGGTGCGTATGACGGGTATTTATATTTCTGAATCGCGAAAAATTGCGTATATCGCGCAATCGTCACGTCGCTTTTTTAAATATTTTAGGATTTTGCTTTCGTGGACCGAATCGATCGAAACATTCTTGCCGCTATGCAGGACCAACCGGACCTTTCAACTGGCGAAATCGCTGAGCGGGTGGGGTTATCGAACACGCCCTGCTGGCGGCGCATCAAGAAACTGGAAGCCGATGGCGTTATCGCCGGCAAGGTCATTTTGCTAAATGCGAAGGCGCTGGGGCTGGCAGTCAATGTCTTCGCCGAGATACGCCTCCGACAACATGATGAGGAGACGCTGCTAGCGCTGGAAGCAGCAGTGGCGCGGCAACCTGAAATCGTTGAATGCTTCTCGGTGAGCGGCGAAAGTGATTATATGGCCAGGATCGTCACGCAAAGTATTGAGACATATGAAACCTTCCTGAAAAAGGTACTACTTCATCTCCCGGGCGTTGCCGCCGTGAATTCGCGATTTGCGCTAGGATGTGTCAAAATGACGACTGCTTTGCCGATCTGATTTGGGTAGCAAAAATATGATTGTGGCTGGCTTGGATGGGAGTGCCAAGCATTTCCGCAGCGACGTAACATCGTGCGTAGGTGCCACCATTCCACATCAGAGCAAAGCAAAATCGGGACAACATTGGTAAGCGCCTACGGAAGGTGGCATTGACGCGAGGAGCCCACTTATTCGCGAAAGCCGCAAGCTTGGCTTCGATGAAGGTGATATTGGGCTGCCCGTTGGCGTCGTATGCCTCGCCGAGGGTTTCTGGCGCATCTTCACGATAATCGTGCTCCGCGTCACCCAGCCCTTCGAGTATCTTCAGCTATCCGGTATCCCTCCCGTCAGGATTGCGATACCCATAAGTATTTGAATCACTTATACCAAAGCGCATTAATCAGAACCCATGAGCCCACTGTCGCAGGCCGAGAGACATGATGCGCCAAGGCTGCACTCGCCAACAAAACAGCGCGCATCGCTTGGGCAGTGATGTCGCGCAAAGAAGTCTACGCGGCAGCAACCACGTTCCCGCCGTCCCCGCTGCCGGGTGACGCCGGCGGCAGGATGGCGTAGGGGTAGCTGAGTAGCGATGACAAACCGGTCAGACCGGGGGTCGGCAAAACCCAGGGCGCCGCAGCGATTCGAGCGCGATGACGTGATTAGGGAGCCAGCCTGCGGACTTCATCAGGGCCATCCAAAGCATGCGGCTTGCACGTTATAAGAGCGCCCGCGTGGCCCTCAAATCGCTGACATTGCCGACCGTAAGCTTCCGGGTATAAGTGAATTATCCGATAGGAGCCTCATGCCCGTCGCGCGGCGAAATGCGCCATGCCCGCGATCCAGCCGGGAACATCGATATAATCCTTCTGAACGACAACAAACGATCCGGCGGTAGCGAGTGCAGCGGTTGCCGCAACCCAGCACAATATCTCGTTGCCGCCGGCGCCCGCTACGGCGTCTACGCTTTCGGCCGTGAAGCTGTCGGTGGTCGCCCAGTCGGCGCGCGCTAGCCCGCCTTATTCACCAAAAGTGTCCTGAAGGGTTGGCGGGAGTGGCGTAAGCCTCTGATCTGAATTAGGAACTGGGTGTCTAAGCCGAACCTGCCGCAGGGCAGAAAATGCCACGGGCCACACCCGCCATGAACGATGATATCGCAAGCTCATTTGGATTCCCAGCAGTCGGCCGCAAGAAAATCACAGCTGCGTTCGACGGTGGCCGGCTTACCTCGGATGGCGGTGTTCTACTGCTTGCACAGGCCGAGCGCGCGATGGGGATTTGCCAGCGCCTGGCGGCTTGTATTGCCGATCCGCGCGATCCAGCGCGGGTGATCCATCGCCTGGATGACATTCTGCGTGCCCGTGTGTTCGCGATTGCGTGCGGCTATGAGGATGCCGATGATCTCGATGCTCTGCGCGACGATCCAGGCTTCCGCCTGGCGCTCGGCAAGCTGCCGGAATCGGGCGCGGGGCTGGCCAGCCAACCGACGATGAGCCGGTGGGAAAATGCACCGACTACGCGCGAACTGGCCAGCATGATGGCCGCGATGATCGACATCTACTGCGCCAGCTATCCCGCCCCTCCGACAGCGGTCACGCTGGATATCGACGACACGTGCGACGTCGTGCATGGCTATCAACAGCTCTCGTTCTGGAACGGGCATCATGGGGAGCGCTGCTTCCTACCGATCCATATCTACGACACCGCGACCGGCAGGCCGGTGGCCATGCTGCTGCGCACAGGCAAGACGCCTTCTGGAAAGGAGGCGGCGGGGCACATCCGACGCCTGGTGCGTCACCTGCGCCGTAATTGGCCCGATACCCACATCACTATCCGCGGCGACGGGCACTATGGTCGACCCGAGGTCATGGCCTACTGCGATGCGGCCCGCGTCGATTACGTGTTCGGCCTGCCCACCAATTCAGCGCTGCGCGCCGATCCCGCCATTGTTGCGGTCGCCGATGCCTGCGCGGTCAAGCGCGCCCAGCGTCAGTGTCCCGTCCTGCGCAACTATGCCGAGACCCGCTATGGGGCAAAGACCTGGAAGTGCCAGCGTCGCGTCGTTGCACGGATCGAGGCCAGCACGCTGGGCATGGACATCCGCTATGTCGTCACCTCGTTGGCAACAGGATCGGCCGAGCACATCTACGACACGCTCTACTGCGCGCGTGGTCAGGCCGAGAACCTGATCAAGCGCCACAAGTCCCAGCTCGCCAGCGACCGAACCTCGTGCCGCTCGGCCAATGCCAATCAGATGCGCCTGATACTGCACACTGCCGCATACTGGCTGCTATGGCGCATCCAGCAGGCGATGCCCAGGACCGCTGCTCTGGCAAGCGCGGAGTTTACCACCTTGCGCCTGCGGCTGCTCAAGGTCGCTGCGCGCGTCGTAGAAAGTGCTAGCCGCATCCGCATTGCCTTCGCTTCCGCCTGTCCGGATGCCGACCTGTTCCGCGCCCTCGTTCTCCGGCTGAAGCCTGCGCCGACGTAGCCCATGCGGCAGCGCCGCAGAACTCCGAGCCCAGCCCTTCAACCCGAAAAGCCCATCAATCCGAATGCGGTGAAACAAACGCCAGCGATGCCGGTCGTCCGCGCAATACAGCCAGCCGCAGCAAATGCCCAGAGCGGGCCCGAAACCGAGCGTCGTGAATAAGAGAGGCTAGTGTTTCAAGCAGCGCGCGGTCCCATTCGGGGTTGAGCGGCCGCGAGGGTCCCTCGCCCGTCATGGCCAGACGAGCGGCTTCGCGCCCCTGGATCTCGCGGTGCGCCTGCTGTTCGGGTGTGAACGCGGTTCGTCCGATCAGGCGATCGCGCACTTCGGGCGGAGCGCCGCGGATCATCGGAATCACGGGATCATGGCTTAGCCCCCCCGAAGCAACGAAAAGCACGCGCCGCCCTGAAAGCTGGGCAAACCGTCCCACCGCCTCACCCAGCAATCGCGCGCGGCGATAGGTCGGCAACGGATAGGCGATCGCGTTCACGAACACCGGGACGATCGGATAGACATCGAACCCGCCCAACATTGCTTCCCATATCTGCACAAAGCCATGATCGACGATCATGTCGAACGAAACGGCAGCATCGATGTTAGCAGCGCGCACCGCATCGAGCATGTCCAGCGCGAAGTCCTCATCGACACGAAGCGCGCCCGTCGCTGTGTTCCAGTCGCCATAGGAGCGCGCTGCCGCGCCAATGCAGAAGCTCGGCATATTATCATAGTGAAAGCCGTGATAATGATCAGGCGAGAACTGGATTACTTGCTCAGGCGCAAAATCGCGAACAAAGCGCGCTAGCTGATCATATGAATCGCTGACCTTTGCGCAGGTCGCGGCATCAGAATATGCCTCTTCAAGCAACATAGGCGTATGCGAGGCGCAGGCCAAGGCCATATCCATCTTGTGTCTCCCAAGGTCTATTGCAGCGGAGAAAAACCTATCGGCGCCAGCAAAACCGATTCCTGTTTCTGAAGCATGGCGGACGTGTTCTTCGCTCGGGTTCAGTCAATCTGGATCAGCCCATAGCGCGGCACGCGGTGCGGAGCGGTGGGCATGGTGATGATAGGCCCATATCTGAACAAGCTGGTTGATAGTGCTGGTTTCCGGGGTGGGCGCCGCGACAAGCTCACCCAGATGCCGCTTGAGAATCCGCAGCCGCGTTTCCTCGAACAGACGGGAGTAGGAGGATTCTTGGGATGGCAGGTATCGGCGGTTTTGATCTTGAGCATGTCTGCACCAGTCCGCATGTGGCCCTAAAGTGGCACGGTTGCAGGATTATATGCGAACAGGCCCATGCTCTCGGCATTCTGGCCCGGGCCCGCCTTTCCGGTCTTGCGGCCCTGTAAATCTCTGCCACGATCGCGCGATGCAAGCTGAACGGTCGTCGTGCGCTGCTTGCGCGCGCCTTCGTAAAGCGCAAAAGCCTCCCCCACGGTGGACGCCTGATCGACAGCCCGGGCGAGCACGATACCGTCCTCGATCGCCAGACACGCTCCCTGGCCCAGGAACGGCGTCATCGGATGGGCAGCGTCGCCCAGCATCGTGATGCGCCCCTGTGTCCAGGCGGACAGAGGCTCGCGGTCGCGTAGCGCCCATTTGAAGATCGCATCCTCGGGCAGCGCGCCGAGCAGCGCGAGCACAGCGGGGTGAAAATCCTGATAGAGTCGAACAAATTCATCCCGCGTAGCGGGAATGATCCAGCCCTCTTCCTGCCAATCGGGTTCGTGCGCGATGCCGATTACGTTCATCAGTTTCCTGTTACGCAGCGGATAGAACAGCAGCATCCGGCCCGGTCCCACAAAATAGCTGTAGGGCGCGTCGAGCAGCGCTTTGGGCACGCGATCGAAGTCAAGCACCGCGCGATAGGCGACCTGTTCGGTATATTTGACGGGCTCGCTGCCAAAGGTCGATGTCCGCACTAGCGATGCATTGCCGTCGCACCCGATCAGGGCGTCGGCTTCATAGCGCAAGCCGTTGGCGAAGGTGGCGGTCACGCGCCCTCCCTCCTGGGTCGCGCCGACGAAGCGGTGGCCCAGATGGAGTGTGTAATTGCCTCCAGCCGCCGCTGCATCGGCAAGGGCCGAATGCAGATCGGCGCGGTGGCATTGATGGAAGCCTGCGCCAAAACGGGTCCGGAACTCTTCCGAAGAAGGCCCACGAAGCAGAATTTCACCTGTAGCATAATCTTGTGAATGATAGCACTCAGCTGGACCAGCCTCGGCCGCTACCCGGTCTGCGATACCTAAATAATCGAAGGCATGCATCGCCTGTGGCGTAATGATGACGCCGGCGCCGATCTCCTTCAGTTCCGGCGCCTGTTCAAACACGGTAACGCGAGCGCCCGCGCGCTGCAGCGCCGCCGCCGCCGTCAACCCGCCGATTCCTGCGCCCACTACCAGAAAATGTGCATCCTTCATACCGTAATCCTAACCCGTTTCAGGTCCTGTTCGCTGACCTGTTCTTCATTCAATCGCAATCGCTCAGCCCACATCCAAATCGGCTTACGCGCCACACGACACAAAACTTCACATAATCGCATTAAACCGGCAGATGGCTCGTTCGGCGTGCAATTTTTTCGCCTTGCTCGCAAATTTCGGCCCCTCACTTGTGCGAACAGGCGGTATGCCGGTTTCCCCTTTGGATTCCGATCCATGCTTGCTCATGGAATTGTCGAATTTCCCCATGCACACTCCCTCATGGCAAATTGCTTTCTGCGCTAAGCTTGGTGACGAATTGAGTTGATTACATGCCCTATATATGAAATGTATTCCATAATCCAGACGATAAATTTGAAAGGAAAATGATGCTTCAGCCCACGTTCGAGGACACCCGGGTGATTGTGGAAAAGGTGAGTGGGCTGCTCGGCAACATCGGCGCGCGCGTCGCGCAGACGGAAAATCTTCGCAAGATTCCACAAGAAAGCATCGATGAACTGGCTAATGCCGGCTTGTTCAGATTGTATCAGCCTTCGCGCTTTGGCGGTTTGGAACTGCCTTACGGTCCGTTGCAACTAGAGATCTCGACATTGCTGGGAAGCGTCTGTGCCTCGACCGCCTGGGTGCAGGGCGGTATTGCCGTGCACGCCTGGATGCTGGGAACGTTTCCCGCCGCGGCGCAGGAAGCGGTGTGGGGAAACAATCCCGATGCTCGCATTGCAACTGCGTTTTCCTATGCTGACTGCTCGTGCACGGCCACTGATGGCGGCTACCTGCTTTCCGGAACATGGCAATTCTCAAGCGGCATCGACGCGAGCGACTGGGTCATCGTGCGCGCGCCATGCAAACGTGAAGATGGCAGCATTGACATGCGGATTTTTGCTTGCCCGACAGGCGAAGTCGAAATTGTGGATGTCTGGCAGGCGGTAGGGATGCGCGGCACCGGCAGTAATGACGTCAAGATCGGGTCCTTGTTCGTGCCCGCCGAGCACTCGATCAGCCTTGCGAGTCTGCGGGGTGAGCGAACGGCGGATCATCCCGGGGCACTCTACTCCCTGCCATTTGCAACATTGTTTCCATTTGCCGTGGCCGCACCTGCGATTGGCATTGCCAGAGGCGCATTGGCCTATTTCGCCCAGGATGCGAAAAATAGCGCAGCCAAGCAGCAGCAACTGACGCGGCAACTGATTTATGCCCAATCGTCGGTAGAAGTGGATGCGGCCGAAAGTCTGCTACTATTAAGCGCCGAAGTCGCTGCGGCACTTGTCCGAAACGATGCTTTGGCAAGTCGTGACGACAAGGCTTTGAGCAAGCGCAATACGGCCTATGCCCCCGAACTGTGCCGTCGGGCGATCGACCGGTTGACGCGTATGCTTGGCGCTCACGGGGTTAACGATGACCACCCAATCCAGCGCGCCAATCGTGACATGATCACCATCAGCAGCCATTTTGGACTTAACTGGGACAATTCCGCTGAAATCTTCGGCAGGCAGTTGTTCGGTTTGGAACCCACAGATCCGATGATCTGACGTAATAGCAGGGTCCGCACCGTGTTTTCGACCCTGTGCTTTTTGAGAAGGAGAAGATGCAGTGCCTGAAACGGTAATGGTCACGGGAGGCGGACTGGGCATCGGGCGCGCTGTCGCGCTTGAGTTCGCTGCAAAAGGTTCGAATGTCGCAATCGTCGATTTGAATGCGGCCGATGCAAGCGAAACCGCCGAGCTGGTGCGAAACGTCGGCGCGAAGGCATTGGTTCTAAGCTTAAATGTGACCGACGAAGATGCAGTTTCAAGAGCCGTTGACGAAATCGTGGATCGGTTTGGTGGCCTGGATTGTGCATTCAACGGCGCAGGCATGCGCCAGAACGGCGAGTCGCTGGCCGACCTCAGTTTGAAGACCTGGCGAGCTATCATGGATGTGAACGTGACCGGCGTGTTTCTTTGTCTCAAGGCGCAGATGCGTGCGATGCGCGAGCATGGTGGAGCCATTGTCAATGCCTCCTCAATGCTAGGCGTGGTCGGAAGCGTAAACACTGCCGCTTATACGTCGAGCAAGCACGCGGTGATCGGCCTGACCCGGGTTGCCGCCATCGAGGGCGCGCCCAAGCGCATTCGGGTTAACGCGGTGGCTCCAGGTTTTACCGCTACACCGATGACTTCAAATATGCTTCCTGGCGGACATGCGGAGCTTGAACGACTAAAGGGGCCGGAAATTCCTTTGGGGCGGCTGGCCGCACCCGAGGAGATCGCCAATGTGATCGCATGGCTGTTGTCGTCCCAGTCGAGTTATGTAACGGGGCATACGCTCGTTGCAGATGCCGGCTTTACGGCAAAATAGCCAAGTTGACGCATATTCCTGGTTGGTTTAGGCATTTCTATGCACGCTGCAAAAGCAGATTGTGCCGGAGTTGGTGCCGCGTAGGCCATGGGGGGGCGGAAAATAGTCGATTCGAGAGGCGAAGACCCGGAAGCCGAGCAGAATAGCCCTGCCAATATCAACAAAGCCGCCATGCGCGTATTGCTGGTGCTTTCTGCTCTCGCGGAACGAAATAGCCCTTCTGAGATCAAAACACTGTGTACCCAACTCGGTATGAGCCGGAATATGGTTTTCCGCGCGCTGACTACGTTGGTCGAGCAGGGCTATGTCGTTCGCGACCGGGTAGGCAACAAATATGATATCGGCTATGGCGTGCTCAATCTGCGTGGACACGAGAATCCAGAACCGGACATCCGTTCGATCTGTCACCGCTTTCTTCAAGAGTTACACATCCTGACGTCCGAAAGCGTCTTTTTGTCCATCTTCGCGGGGTATAATCGCTTCAACATCGACGGTATCGAGGCAAAGGGACCTCGTGTAACGCATGTGCAGCGCGGTCGACCGCTGCCGTTGCATATCACTATCACCGGGCGCACCATGCTGGCGGCACTCACCGACGCTGAAATCCAGGACTATATCGATGCTGTTACGTTCAGCGACTTTCCCGAGGCAATTGCCGCCACTCCCGAAATTCTGTGGGACGAAATCAAGCGCATTCGAGAAGAGGGTTTCGGTTTCTCCCGGGGCGAGACCTTGCCAGGTCTAAAGTTGTCCAATTTCGCGGCCTTTGTGGTCCATGACGCATTGGGACGGCCTCACGCATCGCTAACCGTGGGCGGTCCAGCCTCACGCTTTACCTTGGAACGGATGAACAATCTGCTACCGGAAATGAAGCTGATTATCCAGCGTGCGAATCTCGCTCTCCGGCAGTTCCCTGCCCACATTGCATTCTGGCGTGGTGACCGCCCCCATGACTAGCAAAATCAATACCTCTTCGCAGCACATTTTCGACATTCTCAAAATGTTGAGTGAAGCGTCTCGGCCGCTGGGCGTAAAGGATGTAAGTCAAGAACTTGGGTTGCCGCCAAGCACAACCCATCGCGGGCTAACTACACTTTTGAGCGTGGGCTATGCTGCACGCTACCAGTCTTCGGCGACATATATGATCGGCGATATTGCCCAGCGTGTACGCCACGCCTTTTACATGCGCCAGAAGATCAGAGACCTTAGCCTTCCCTACTTGCAGCAACTGGCCTTCATGACGGGCGAGACTGTCACGTTGAACATAAGATTGGGATGGTATGCTGTCCGGATTCAGACGATTCCTGGGACAAATGAAATCATCAGTTTTCCTGAACTGGGCGAGGTGCAATTTCTGGATCAAAGCGCCAGCGCGCGCGTCATCCTTGCGCACATGCCCGAGAGCGACGTCCGGCATTTCCTGCGTTGGCGGGGCAAAAATGAGACCTCGTCAAGCGGATTGCGATTGATCCGCAATTTGCGAGAGATAGCCGAAAAAGGCTATGATACGGACGCGCGAGGGTATGCAGAAGGTCCGGTCGCCCTGGCGTTCCCGGTTTGCTATGGCGGCAAGGGCATCGCCTCGGTCACCATTGAGGGAGCAATATTCAGCGGCGACAACATGAAGCCCGGTGAACTGCGTAGATTTCAAGACACAGTAGCTAGGATCGATAGCGTCGCCGCGAAGGAGTCCGTCGAGGACATATTGCCATTCGACCATCTAGATCCCGATACGATTGCGCTTACCGTGACAGAATGAGAGGTGGCCGGATTGTTCTGCGCAGGGATTGGCAACGAATAACCTCCCCGTATTTTACCGGGCACCACAGACGCTCGACAACGACATTGTCGCACCATGCGACCCTGCCGTCCATGCTGATGGCAATCCCTTCGCGCAGCAGTATGTTGGTGAAGGCCAACGCACCCTTGTCGCCATCGCGGCGGCAGGAGCAAAACCTGCCGTTCCGCGCCGAACGACAACCGCCAAATGGCGCAGCTTCGACGCCACAATCTACAAGGACCGCAATCTGATCGAACGCTGCTTCAGCAAGATCAACCACTTCCGGCGCATCGCAACACGGTACGACAAACTCGCCAGAAACTTTGCTGGCTTCCTCAGCCTCGTCGCCGCACCCAAATGCGTCGTTGAGTGTAAGCACCATCCAGGGAACGCGCTCGAAAAGTGGCTTGACCCGTTCTGGTTGTCTGTATATTGGAATATTCTTCAAAATCCAATCAACAAACAGGTGGAAGACTCGCTGCAGGCTGGCTTGCCTGAAGTGTTCCTTGAGGGAGGCCAGAATGAAACTCGGCATGTTCATGATGCCATTCCATTCTCTCGATCGTAGCTATCGAGAGATGTATGATATGGATACGCAGGCTGCGATCCATGCCGATGCATGCGGTTTCGAGGAGCTTTGGGTCGGCGAGCATTACACCGCAAAGGTGGAACCGATTTCGAACACACTGCAATTCATGTCTTCCCTCATTCCCGTCACGAAGAACATGAAGCTGTGTCCGGGTGTTTTGAACCTGCCCCAGCACAACCCCGTACGCGTCGCTGCCGATGTGGCCATGTTCGACAACATGTCGGGTGGCCGCTTTATCATGGGCATCGGCCCCGGTGGGCTGGGTTCCGATCTGGAAATTTTCGATACAATGCCCAAGGATCGGAACGCGATGATGATCGAATGCGCCGAAATGGTGCAACAGATCTGGCAATCCAACCAGGCGCCGTTCCATTTGAAAGGCGAATACTGGAATCACGACCTGCAGAAGGCCGTCCACCCGGATCTGGGTATCGGCATTATTCCGAAACCGTTGCAGGATCCCTTCCCTGCCTTTTGCATTTCGGCGATGAGCCCACATTCCGGTACAGCCGCGCTGGCCGGCACCAAGGGGTGGAATCTGATTTCCGCAAACTTCAATGCGCCATGGGTCATCCGTTCGCATTGGGATGTTCACAGCAAGGCCATCGAAGCCGAAGGTCGCACAGCGGATCCCTCGACCTGGCGTGTGTGCAGGTCGATCCTTGTTACGGATACAATGGAACAGGCGAACGCCTTTCTGGCGGATCGCAATAACTCCATCAGCCACTATTATGATTACATGGTGACATTGTTGCGTAGGACAGGTCGCGGGCGCATTCAGGCCCTTCTCCCCACAGAGAGTTCCGAAGAAGACGATGTGTCGTTGCAGACCTGCCTCGATTCCATGGTGATCGCCGGCACGCCAGACGTGGTCGCTGAAAAAATCTCGGCGTTCCGCGACGAAGTTGGCCCGTTCGGTACGCTGCTGATGGCGTTTCATGAATGGGATGACGAAGCCTTGTGGCGCCGTTCGTATGAACTGTTGGCAGAGAAAGTCTTACCTGCCGTCAATGCGTAACCGCACGCGAATCCGCTTAAGGTGAACCACTGAAAATGCAATGCGTCATTAGGGCGGGCTCATGCCCGGCCTTCAATAGCAAGGAACGTAGTGGCACAATGACCGCCGGGCAGCCGGATGGTCGATAGAGGAACGGAAACTCTTCGGAAATGAACGAAAATCCTGAAATCGGGCAATCTGTCCAGGCTGCGGGCCTCGCCACCAATTTCCTTGAACAGGGGAAGGGTCAGCCGGTACTGATGATTCATGGCTCCGGTCCTGGTGTGACCGGCTATGCAAATTGGCGATTGACCATGCCTGCCCTTGCCGAAAATCACCGGGTGATTGCTCCTGACATCCCCGGTTTTGGCTATACCGAGCGTCCTGTCGACGGCAAATATGGCCTCGATTTCTGGACCCACCACATGGTTTCTTTCCTCGATGCGCTGGGGATCGAAAAAACGCATTTGGTGGGAAATTCGTTTGGCGGCGCGCTCAGTCTTGCATTGGCGGCACGGCACCCCGACCGGGTGGACAAACTCGTACTGATGGGGGCAGTAGGGACGAATTTCGACCTCACCTGGGGACTCGATCAGGTGTGGGGATACACACCTTCCATGGAAAATATGCGTCGTCTTATCGGCATATTTGCCTATAACAGCGCCTTGGTAACCGACGATCTGGTAAATTCCCGATATCAGGCAAGTATGCGGCCAGGCTTCCAGGAAAGCTACGCCCGGCTTTTCCCTGAACCCAGACAGAAGCAAATTTCCGGATTGGCAACTTCAGAAGCTGATATCGCAAAAATCCCCCATCCCACACTGATCGTACACGGGCGGGACGACAAGGTCATCCCCTTGTCGAATAGCGTAAAACTCAATCATCTCATCAGGCAATCGGAGCTGCACATCTTTGGCGAGTGCGGTCATTGGACTCAGATCGAAAAAAAGGATCGTTTCAATCGCTTGATCGGAGACTTCCTGGCCTCTTGATTTTCCAATCTTCGCAAGGGACGGTCGGCGAACCAGACCATCCCCTGTCGACAGTCGCGCCAACCGATCCCATGCATGGATTGAAGTTTTGCGATGGCCCGCAGTTGGGCATTCCGGATTGCGAGATTATTACTTACTAGTGCCCTTGGAATGCGCCGAAGAACGCCGAATTCAGCCACTGGGTGCCCGCTTTTGCCATGTCACCAAATTGAATAAGACATCGAAGAGGATATGTTCAATGCGTGATGCACCCAACAACGCCCCCTATCAAAGTATCTGGACCCATTTGCATGGTCTGGATTTTGAGCAACGCTACATCAAGGCTGGGGCTGTGCGTACCCGTTATGCCCACGCTGGGCGCCGCAGCGCCCCCGCCGTCATCATGTTGCATGGTACCGGCGGGCATTGGGAATCCTTTTGCGCCAACCTTGCAGCTCACGCCGAGCACTACGATTGTTACGCACTCGACTTTGTAGGTTCAGGACTTTCCGACAAACCGGCACATCCCTACGAGATTGCGACTTATGTTGAACATGTGCTCAATTTCATGAGCGCGCTCAACCTGGAAAAGGCCTCGATCATCGGCGTGTCTTTAGGGTCCTGGGTTGCTGCGGCTATAGCCATCGCAGCTCCGGAAAGGGTTGAGAAACTGGTATTGCTGTCGGCAGCCGGCTATTTCTCCACCGCCGCAAACCGCGCCCAAATAAAAAAGGATCGCGGGGGTAGCGCGGCCGATCCCAGTTGGGAACGGATCAAGGGAATTTTTTCGCGCCTGCTGGCACGCGAAGAGGCACGGATCGACGATTTGATAGGCTTGAGGCAGGCGCTGTACAGCATGCCAGGGGCAGCCGAAGCTATGCAGAACGTGCTCGTGCTGCAAAATCCGGATATCCGCCAGAAGAACCTGATCCAGGATGACGGCTGGCGAGCGATTGTCGCGCCGGCGCTCGTTGTCGGGTCGCTGGCGGATTCTGACGAATATCTCGACACGGCACGAATTGTCTCGAAACTCATTCCAGACGCTTCATATGTTGAAATGGAGGGTGTCGGCCACTGGCCGCAATTCGAGGACCCCGAAACGTTCAACCGACTGTCGGTTGCTTTTCTTAAAGGCGGATAGCAACTGCCGCTTTGTAGGCTATGCGGCTGCGCGAAAATCGCGCAGCCGGTCTATCCGGGACCGCCGCAGCACAAATGGTGAGTGGTCTTTAGCGGCAGACGATGCCCATATCGACCATCATGCTATCGCCCGATACGAAGGAAGCTTCCTTTGAGCAAAGCCAGACTGCGGCAGCAGCAACCTCGGCCGGGTTAGCCATGCGCCCGGTGGTGGTGGTGCTCATGATCCATTCTTTCAGCTCTGGATCGCCGTCTGTAAGCTGGGCTTGCATCGGCGTGTCCGTATGCCCGGGGCAAATTGCGTTTATGCGGATATTGCTGCGTGCAAATTCCATAGCGGCCGATTTGGTGAGCCCCAGAACCCCGTGCTTGGCGGCCGAATAGGCTTCGAAGCGCGGACACCCCACGATGCCCGCGCCCGATGAGGTGTTGACGATCGCGCCGCCGCCAGCGCTCAACATATGCGAAATCTCGTGTTTCATGCACAAGTAGACCGATGTCAGCGTGATCGTCATAACACGGTTCCATTCGGCCAGTGTCGATTGCTCGAAAGGGACCATCCTGCCACCATAGGCCGCATTGTTGAACGCGCAATGCAACCCGCCCAGTTCGGAGACGACCGTATCCACAAGATGCGCGACCGCCGGTTCGTCGGTCACATCGGTTTCGACGAACAATGCACGGCCACCCGATTCATTAATGGCCGCAGCGGCGGCTCGTCCGCCCGCCACATCGATATCGGCGATCCCGACCGCAGCACCACGGCCCGCGAAGATCTTCGTCGCCGCGAGGCCTATTCCGCTCGCGCCGCCGGTAACCAGCACTACCTTACCCGCGAAATCATCCATAGCACTCGCCATAACATCTTCCCTGTTATCGAAGTTGAAATTACCAGCCGACAGGTTCGTACGATGAACGACATGATCACCGTCCTACCCGATCAAACATTGCTTGCCAGATCGAGTACGAGAATACGGCGCCTACCGCGCCGACCAGCCACCATCGACGGCGATTACCTGTCCTGTCATCATTTGCGTCGCATCGGATGCCAGCCACAGGATGGCCTCTGCCTGTTCGCTGGCCCTTATCGGCCGCTTGATCGCATGCCCCTCGATCATCCGCTCGGCCATGATCTTTGCCGCCTCCGCGCCCACACCGTTTTCCAGGCCTTTGGTGATCGTCACGCCGGGGGCGATGCAATTCACGCGCACGCCCCGGTCGGCATAGTTGAGCGCCGCGAACTTCGTGAGTTGGATCACACCTGCCTTGGCGGCCGCGTAGGCTGGTCCTCCTTCAGGCACATAAAGCATGCCAGCGAGTGACGAAACGTTCACAATAGTGCCGCCGCCATGTTCGATCATGTAAGCGATCTCGTGCTTCAATGCCAAGAACGTACTGCGGAGCGAAATGGCCAGAGTGCCATCCCAGCCTTCAACGCTCTTGGTGTGCAGTTCTGGCCACGGCGCATCGCCGAACGCGCCGCCAACAATATTTGCGGCAACATCAAGTGCCCCGAATAACTCGACCGTCCTCCGGACAAGCTGTTCCACATCCTCTTCCGACGAGCCATCCGCGCGCAGAAAATGCGCTTCGGCTCCCGTCGCCCTCAGGCGTTCGGCCACACGTTCACCGCCACCGATATCGATGTCCGCTATCATCAATCGCGCGCCTTCGCTTGCAAAAGCCTCCGCCGTTGCCTCGCCAATACCGGACGCGGCCGCCGTCACCAGTGCGACCTTGCCGCTGAATCTTTCACCCACACCGCATCTCCTCATTCCATTGCCTTGTTGCCCGGCTCCAAGTCTCGGCAAATCGAGACTTGGAGCCGGCATTCAGCTATGATCTTGAAAGCAATAAAGCTGAAAAACGCTCAAAAACTGTATTTAACCCCTGCGCCGAAGGTTCGGGGATCACCTTGGTCGACAGTGGTAAGGCCCAACGCATTGTAAACATCGAAAGCGTAGGTAAAATATTCCTTTTTAGTCAGATTGCGTGCCCAAAGTGAAACTTCGACGCCATTTTTGAGGGCAAGTGAAATCCGTCCGTTTAGCAAACCACGGCTGTCGAGTGTGGCCAGACGATTGGCTATTGCAACATCATTTACAACAGCGGCCGAGGATCCAGGCGTCGGCGTGGAATAAAAGATCACCTTTTTGTCAATCCAGGAATAGTCCACGTGAATTGAAGCCACACCAAAGCCCAACTGCCAGTCTTGCGTCGCCCCCACGTTCAACGCCCATTTGGGTGCCTGCGGAACAGGTTCGTTACTGCGATCGACCAACAGTGGCGCCAAGACAGTGCCACGATTTTCCACAAAAGTACCTGCCTCATACGAGGAATCCAAGTATGCGGCCCCGCCGGTTACTTTCATTCCCTGCCAGGGGAGTGCGGTTATTTCGAGCTCCAGGCCTTTTGAATTCACGTTGCCGGCATTTTGTAGATATTGACTCGGATTATTATTGATCGGGGCAACAATCACGCGTTGGGCACCCTTGGTTTTGGATGCGAAGGCAGCGACATTGGCGCGTAGACGCCTGTCGAACAGATCGACCTTGGCGCCAACCTCGATGTCGGTAACTTCTTCCGGCTGGAACGAGCGCCGATCGAAAGGCGCCGCACGTGTATTCAGCCCACCTGCCCGCGAAGCTCTGCTAGGGTCAGGACCTGTTAAATTGCTTGCGCATTGGGTGATGGGTTGATTCAATAGCAGCGTTAGGAGGCGCTGCCGATGGATGTTCCGTTTCTGCTGAGTGAGGCGCAGATGCGCCGGATCGAGCCGTATTTTCCCTTGTCTCATGGGGTGCCAAGAGTGGATGATCGGCGGATAGTGTCTGGGATCATTTACGTCATCAAGCACGGGCTGATGTGGCGCGACGCGCCCAAGGAGTATGGCCCACACAAGACGATCTACAATCGTTTCATCCGCTGGAGCAGGCTCGGCGTGTTCAACAAAATCTTCGCTGGCTTGGCAGCAAAGGGCGGCAAGCCCGACCAGTTGATGATCGATGCAACCCACCTGAAAGCACACCGGACGGCGGCAAGCCTGCTTAAAAAGGGGATGTTCCCCGACGTATCGGACGCACCAAAGGCGGCCTGAACTCCAAGCTACATGCCGTATGCGATGGCAAAGGCCGACCGCTCATCATGCTGCTCAGTGAAGGGCAGATGAGCGATTATAAGGGCGCTGCACTGATGATCGATGCCTTCCCGAAGGCAAAGGTCCTGCTGGGCGACAAGGGCTATGACGCCGACTGGTTCCGCGCGGCACTGGCCGACCGCAAGATCACGGCCTGCATCCCGTCAAAGGGGAACCGGAAAGTGCCCATTCCACACGACACGGCGCTCTATAGACAGCGGCACAAAGTCGAGAATATGTTCGGCAGGATCAAGGACTGGCGGCGCATCCACACGCGCTACGATCGTTGCGCCCATACCTTCATGTCCGCCATCTGCATCGCCGCGACCGTTATATTCTGGATCAATCAATGAGTCCTGACCCTAGATTTGATATAGAGGAATGCGTTTTCCGTTGCCTTGTAATCCAGGCTAACCGTCCAGGCGGGATAATCGAAGGTTGCGCTCAACGGTTGAAAACACCCTGCGGCCGTAAGCGGGATGGTGTCAGTACAACTGGTGGGATCGGCCAGGACGTTGATATTCCGGCGCACAATGCTGCGCGTGTCCCATGTATGGCGATAACCAGCTGTTCCGCGCAACTTCTCGGTGAATGAGTAGTTCGCCTGGATGAAAGCCCCCTTGGAAATAGACTTGAAATCAGCCTTGTTCAAAGAAGGTGGATTGCCAACAGCCCCAAATACTTCAACCATGGACTGCTCCATTCCATTTTCTTTGAAATAGTACAATCCACCAATTATACCTAAACTACCGAAATTCTTGTTAACTTGCAATTCTTCGCTGTATTGATCCTGAAGAAACCGATTTCCTGTCGCAAGTAGCCTTAATGGCGTTCCGTCGAAATCAAAGCTGTTATATGTGTTGTTATTCCGCCATGAGCTGATTGATTTTATATTCCACGAACCGACATCAAAACTCACCGTCGCGGAGACGCCCGATTGCCGCCCCCGGTCCCTGGGAATATCGATCTCGGCAATACCGGTACTGGGCAAAGTGGGGCTCAGGCCAAAATTCACACCCTTCCTGTAGATATAGTTTGCCGGGTTAAATCCAGCCCCCGCGAAGATGTCACCAATGCTTGGCCCGCCTGGCCCAAATGGGCGGAGCGCCGTGTTAATTCCGGCCACCGCAACCGGCTGGCCGTGATCGTCAAAGCCGGAAGTATCCGCCGACAGAGTCAGAGTGAGCGGGATATTTTCCGGTGCCCATTTCATCGTCATCCGCGCAGCCCAGCCGCCATCCAAATCCTGAACTCCCTTGCCTGTCAGGGGATTGTTGAAATAGCCGTCATGCGAACCATATTGCGCTGCGATGCGAACAGCCAACTGATCACCCTGAATCGGTACAGTTACGGCACCTTCGATCTTTCTTGACGAGAAATTACCCAAGTCGCCCTTCACGTAACCTTCAAACTGACCAGTCGGCTGGACCGTGGTAATGGTCACCGCGCCGCCCGTTGTGTTGCGTCCAAACAGGGTTCCTTGAGGACCGCGCAGAACTTCGATCTGAGCTACGTCAAGAAAACCCAGATTCCCGGCGGTCGGTCGGGCGAAATACACGCCGTCGACATAAGTGGCGACAGCGGGATCCGACGCAGAGTTGGCCTCGTTGGCGACTTGACCGCGAATGGATACATACACCAGGCCGGCGCCACCCGAACCACCCGTCGCCATCGTTATGCTAGGCGCGATTTTCTGCAGGTCGGACACCGATGCGATCTGATTCCTGGCGATCGCTTCCGCAGTAACGGCAGTGATGGCGACCGGGCTGGTTTGCAACCGCTCCGATTGCTTCCGCGCGGTGACGACAATGTCTCCAAGTTGGCTGCTACTCTGGCTGGCGGGGGATGCCTTTGTCAGTTCGCCCGCCGATCCGACCTGAGCATATGTTGATGTCGGCATCATCGGTAGCAGCAGGGCGGCGGTCGATGCTCGCAACAGGCATTTTTTCGCCGAGCGATCATTAAGAATTCGAATACGAAATTGCTTCGTTGACATGGTTCTCTCCCCTAAGATTATAATTTTCAATCTGTTTCAGCGCATCTTCACTGATGCTTCTTTGCTGCATCATTCATCTCGCGATAGCTGGGATCCAGAGAATGGACTGGCATTATGAACATGCCGAGTTTGATTCTGGCCTCCCTCAACGAATACTTCAGGCATGCCAGCCTGGAGCATGGCTTGCATCCGGTTGCCTGATTATATTCTGACGAATATTCCAATATACAGACAGCCAAAGCGGGTCAAGCCACTTTTCGAATGCCTCCCCTTACGCTTAGTCGGCTGCCGGCCGTCATATCACCGGGATGGGATCAGCATCCTGCTGCTTGTCCGCAAGCTCAGTGAAACGGGTCAACCCGATTGGCGCGGAAACGCAAAGCGCAGCGCAGCCGATCAGCGGCAAATAAATGGGCAAATAACTGCCATAGGCATCGAAGACAGCGCCGGCCAACGGGCCCCCGATCGCGCCGGCGACCAGTTGTGTTGTATGGATATAGCTGGTCAACGAGCCCAGCCGACGGCCGCCAAACGCTTCGACCTGCAGCATTGGCACTAACACTGGGGCCGACGCCGCACCAAAGCCGAACAGCGAGGTCGAAACCACCGTGGCAAAGAACGGGAGGCCCATTGAGAGGCCTAAAAGCCCAAGAGCCAGCAGGGTCAGCCCAGCGGCCAGCATCAAACGGGCACCAAACCGGTCGGCGAGCGCCCCGAACAGCGGTTTGCCCAATATGGCGCAGATCAGCATCGCCGAAAAACCTGTGGCTGCACCTTCCAGCGAAAAGCCGCGATCGGTCAGCAGCGCAATCAAGTGAAACGATACCGCTGTCGAGATGACGCCATAGGCAGCGAAAATCAGCGCAAGCAGCCAGAACGCACGTCCCTTGAGCGCCTCACGGAGGCTGAGGCCCGGTAAGGTGGTGGCAAGATCCGGGCGACCGCCTGATTGGTTCGGCGATAGGATTTTATCGAGCGGGGCTGCTTGCACGAACAGAACCACAAGCGGAACCACAACCAAGAAGCTAATAGCGGCGAGTATCCCATAACCCCATCGCCAGTTCAGATATTCGAGACAATAGGTGACCAGATAGTTGACCCCCAGAGGCCCCGCCGCGACGCCGACTACGCCCACCGAGAAAGCGAAAGCGCGCTTTTTTTCCACGAACCAATTGTTGGCGATGATCGTCAGCGGGATCAGCCCCGCAAACGAGGCACCCGATCCCAAAAACACATAAGCAACCAGGACCATCCAATAGTGATCGGCCTGGGCAGCAATAAGATAGCCTAATCCGGTTTGGAGCAGACCCGCCAGCACCACCAACTTGAGATCAATCCGATCGAGCAGCCATCCCGTAAAAAGCGCCGCGCCGGCCGAAGCGAACAGCCCAACAGTAGCGATTGCGGTGATCTGCGCGCGTCCGCCACCGAAATATTCGAGCAACGGTTTCAGGAAAATGCCGAAGCCGGCGATCCCACCGATGGTGATGCTGACGCTGAGGAGCATCGTCACAATGACCGCCCATGATCGCATTCTGCATACGCGGTGCTCCGACGCTGTGCGTTCTGGCTCTATTGTGGTCACGATCGGGTCAGCCTGCTTCCTGGAGACGGGACACAAAAAGTGCCTCGACCTCAGATAGATCTTCGTCGCGCCCAATCGGCGGCTCGCCGCGCTGATGCGCCCGAACCGCGTCGAGCAAGGTGGCCCGCCCCTCGACCACGGCGCGATCGATCGGAGTCAGCATCTCGCGGGTTCGGTCGAGCCGGCCCTGACTCTCGATCACGCAGACATCCTCCGCCAGAATCGTCATCCGGTCCATACCGACAATCCCGGCGAAGCTTTCACCGCGTTCCATCGCAGCGCGATCCTGTCCCCATAGATTGTCAGGTCCACGCTCACCCATGCCGTGCAGGAAATCGTCAAGATCGGGCAGCGAGCGCATCGTCTCACCAATGCCTCCGGTCCGCAGTGGAGCGAAACGATTATAGAAAATCAGCCACAACAGGGTGTGATCGTCGTCGATCGGCACGCTGATCTGCAGCACGCGATCATCCTTTACGCCTGGGGTTGATGTGTGGAACTGGATGAACGGGGCGACGAAGTGGAAATTGGTTTCCTTCGCAGCATCGCTATTGGTGTATGTGAAGCCATAGGACGTGCGGGAGGCCCGCATCGTGGGATAGTCAAATTCCAAGTCGCCTGACTTACGACCGGAGGCGGAAAAATAGTCCTTTGCCCGCGCCGACGAACGGTTGGTCTTGTTGTGCAGGATTTGGGAATGGAACACGTCCCACAATGTTTCAAGCGGATGAAGCCAGTTGCAGTTGAGCACCGCCGTGGTCGCCAGGACGTGATCGTCGGGTAGCCCGGTGAAAGCGAGGCTGGGAAACTGCGGCGGTTCACCCTTCCCCAACCAGGTCCAGATCATTCCCTGGCTTTCCCGCACAGGATGGGATCTGGTCTTGATATGGCCAACCTCGACCGAAGCGGGATAGGTTGGGGCATCCACAAGCATGCCGGCGGCATTGACTTGCCAGCCATGATAGATGCAGCGCAGCCCGCATTCCTCGTTGCGCGCTAATGCCATCGAAGCACCGCGGTGCGGACACGCCTCGTCCATCACACCAACCGCACCGCCCGGTGACCGGAACACCACCAAGGGTTCCCCAAGGATCGTCCAGCGCAGTGGTGGTGCTCCGGCTACTACCCGGCCCGACCGCATAATCGGGACCCAGTACTCGCGCATGAACGCCCCCATCGGCGTGGCAGGTCCGACCTCGGTCAGCATCTTGTTTTCACTTTCGGTCAGCACATTAGCCTCCTGTCTTGAGCGATCCGTCACCAGTTGGCGGAATCGGGATTTTAGCGCATTGCTCCGAATGGCACCCGCACCTCGACGCTCATCATGCGCGGCGGCCCAACCTGGACCGCGAAACTGCCAACATTGTTGAGTGCGTTGAGCGCGTTGTGAAAATAGTATTTATTCGCAACATTCTTGGCGACAAAGGCAACATCTGCGGACCCACCAAGGAAATCCTTCCAGTCCAACCGAAAATCGATCAAGCCGTAACCAGGAAGTCGTCCGGCGTGGTTGTAGCAACTGACATAGACTGCGGCAGGATTTGGATCGCCCGGAACCTGGCATCGGGCAGTATTGATGTCGTTCGTGGTGTAAAATCCCGAACGATAATTGTAGCTTGACGTGAGGGACAAAGAACCAAACCGTTCCTCAATAGGAATCTGGAGGTTGGCAGAGAGGTTAATTGTGTTCTTGGATATCAGGATGAACTGGGAATCGGAGACATCGACCACGTAGTTCACGCCATTGGTAGGCTCGCGATAGAGATCACTGAACTTATCGTATTTGGGATCGGTGTAAGCATAACCCGCAGTCAGCGTCAGGATGTCCACCGGCCGCCAGACCACTTCGGCTTCGACGCCCCAAATGTGCGCCTTAGCCGCGTTGATTGTCGTGTTGGTATTGCCGGCAAGCGTAATCGCGTTGACCGTCCGCTGAACGTCGCGATAGTCGGTATAATAACCGGCGAGATTGAACCGCAACGGGGTCTGCCCCAATTTGAAATCGTTTTTCGTGCCCACTTCATAAGTGATATTGCTTTCGGGCTGAAACGCCTGAAGCTGCAGTACATTTGTCGCACTCCCGCTGAAACCACCTGACCGATAGCCGCGGGCGACCGAGGCGTAGATGAGCGAGGACGGGGCGGGATGGTAACTGATACCCACATCCCAGGTCGGTTCGGTAAACGCGATCGACACAGGAAGATTGCACGCGCTGCCATTGCCCACTCCAGCCGCTGGCTGGAGTGGGCAGGCGTACATCGGATTGGCGCTGACTCCCGGCGTTGTCTGACGACGGCTGTGATAGGTCACAGCTCGTTTGTCGTGCGTAATCCGCGCGCCCGCAGTGAAGGTCAGGTTTTCGGCCAGATCGATGCCGACATGGGCGAACGCAGAATAGGAAGTGTTTTTGATATCAATATCGGAAATTGAGAAAGTCGGAGCCACAGCATACTGGGTGGTTAGTTCGTTGCCTTTCTCACGGAAATAGAACAGGCCAGTAACAAAGTTGAACCCATCACCTTTCCCCTGAAGCTGCAATTCCTCTGAAAACTGGCGAATGTTCTGCTCGGTCGCTGCCTGGACTCCCAGGAAAGGCGCTGGAATGGTTTCAAAAGTTTGCGATCCATCGACCACGCGGTAGCCGATAATATTTTTCAAGGCGAGGTTACCTAAACCGCTCGATCCCAGTTCAATCTCCGTATTGTTCTGGATCCCATAAGCCGACTGGTTCTGGTCCTGCTGTGTCAGGAACACCGACGGCACGCCTCCGATAAGTATATTGGCCGTCTGCTGATTGAACGAAGTCAAGAATTCGTATCGGCCAAGCGCATTTGTCGCGGCCAGCGCGGCGGGCAGTTGCGCATAAACCCCGGCGACCTGCGGTGATGATGGCGCGGGCGCGATCTTCGCCAGTCGTGCTCCTTCTCCATTGCCTGTGGCATTGAAATAGGTCCCGATGAAGGTGGAGGTTAAGCCGCCCGACCTTATGCGCAACTGGGCCCGAAGGTTGTCATTGTTGAGATCATTGGCCTCAGCTCCGCTGAATGCATCGTGGAGATAGCCGGCTCGTTCCTCATGGGAACCGACCACACGTAATGCAACTTGCTCGCTGAGCGGCACATTGAGCACAACCTCACCACGCACCTGAGCGTAATTTCCGCCACCAAATTTCAGGTAACCTTCGAAATCGTCGGTCGGCGCGGTGGGTGTAATGAGGATCGCGCCAGCGGTCGCATTTCGACCAAACAGCGTCCCTTGTGGTCCTTTAAGCACCTGAACCGAACTGATATCTACGAGTCCAGCGTTCACGCCCATCGCCCGCGCCCAGGGAAGTTCTGCGAAGTAAATACCGACCGAAGGATCAGTGGTGGCGCTCGGTTCACGGTTGATCTGGCCGCGAATGGCGAAAATCGGGGCGCTGGCACCGCGAGATGAACCCGGAGCAGTAAACACGCCGGGAACCGCGCTGCCAATCTCCGCAAGGTTTGCCACTCCGCGCGCGACCAGTGTATTACCGCTCACCGCGGATATGGAAACCGGCACGTCCTGGAGTTTCTCCTCGACCCGCCGTGCAGTCACCACGATGTCACCGATCGAGCCCAGAGTTGCCGCATCGCGGGTGGCGCTGCCCTCGGGAACGGTTTGAGCGGTCGCAGAAAAGGCGACAGCAAGACTCAGAACTGCGCTGGTTGTCCATAAGCTGGAACGCCTTGTGCGATGAGCGATGCGTCCAACGGCGGACACGGTGCCTGATCGGTAAGATTGTTTCATCAATATCCCCTCCATCCCCAAGATCGAGCCGCTGTCTCGTCGTTCCGCTTCTCGGCGGAATGGCGAACTTGGCCAAATGAGTTAGGAATCCAATGGCTTGCTCACATGTCGCAAACCATCAGCCGACACATTTTGTATCGGTCCCACTCCCCGGGCCGCTGGGTGTCTTCCCCGCGTGCCTAGGGAAATCGGTCTGCCGGAAAGGAAGCACTACGGGAATACTGGAGTCTTGCGACGGCTCCGTCCGGCCGCAGATGTCTCTAAGTGATTGTAGCGGCCGAGGGGTGCAGCAGGATACCGTCATCGCCCAGTGTCAATCTAGCCTGCGGATAGGCCGCAAGCGCCATTGCCAAGGGTAAACGCGCCGACGATTTCCAGTGGCCCAGCCGACGGTAGGACGAGCCAAACCAGGCCCAAGTATGTTCCCACGGGACTAGCGCGGGGGCGTGGATTGCTGGTAGAGTGCTTGCCAGCCAGACGTAGAAGTCGAGAGCAAGTCCATTTCGGCTAAGCGCCAGCACGGCTGAACGCCTTAACGGAATCGTTAACGTGCCGAATCGATTGCGGAATTCACCGCGAACACGATCCCACACTGGATCGTCAGGTCTGACCTCTAATGGCCATTCCAGGACATGTTCGACGCCTCCCCGCGAGCATCCGGGCGGAGTGATCAGCCGTAAATCCACTGCGGCGACGTGTGCCAGCAATTGCCGGACATCGGCATAGGTCCGACCTCCCGACGAACATTTCGTTAGCGAATGCGACCATTTGTACATGCTTACCAGATCCGAGCGAATCCGGTCCTCGCCGCGAAGCGCTTCGCTAATCAGATGGATATAAAGCACCCTGGCACGCGGGCCGGCTGGCAGTTTGGTTTCAGGGTTTGCGGCCCTTTGCTGCCATTGGCAAATCGTACCGTCAAAAGCTGTGCGCTCGATCCACGGCGCGTCTACGGCCCGGTGGGGCAAGGTCGTGACGAATGGCAGCGCGTGAACCAGATCGGACCCGGAGGCCCTTGTCTGCATCGCTCCGACGATTTCGACCTGTTTGCGCTCAATCGCGGAACGCGCTGCCAGTCGCGCGCGCGCCATGTCCGTCGTCAGAACATTTGGCACACGTCGCGTCGTAAATTAGCGGAGTGCGGGCCTCGTCTTGGGGTTGATGTTAAGCGGCGAGCCTGCGGTGTTGCAAGCGCCGATATTCGATGGTCTTTCGCTTGATCCTTTCGCGCTGTTTGATGATGGCGGGAGCCCTGCCGAGGTAGGCGTCGGCGGGCGTCACGTTGTTCAGGCTCTCGTGGTAACGCTGGTTGTTGTAATGCTCGACGAAGGCCTCGATCTGGGCCTCAAGGTCGCCGGGCAGGAAGTAGTTTTCCAGCAGGATGCGGTTTTTCAGGGTTTGGTGCCAGCGCTCGATCTTGCCTTGGGTCTGGGGGTGCATCGGAGCGCCGCGTACATGGCTCATCTTCTGGGCATCGATGTATTCCGCCAGTTCGCCCGCGATGTAGCTGGGGCCGTTATCGCTGAGCAGCCTGGGCTTGTGCAGCACGGTGGCGCTGTCGCAGCCGGAAGCCTTAAGGGCCAGGTCCAGCGTGTCGGTGACATCCTCGGCGCGCATGTTGGTGCACAGTTTCCAGGCGATAATGTAGCGCGAGAAGTCGTCGAGCACGGTCGACAGGTACATCCAGCCCCACCCGATGATCTTGAAGTAGGTAAAATCGGTCTGCCACATCTCGTTCGGACGCGTGGTCTGGGTATGGAAGCGATCGGCGGCCTTGATCACCACATAGGCCGGACTGGTAATCAGATCGTGGGCCTTCAACAGGCGGTAAACGGTGGCCTCCGACACGAAGTAGCGCTTCTCGTCGGTGAAGCGCACCGCCAGTTCGCGCGGTGACAGCTCGCTGTAATCCAGCGCCATCTCGACGATCTGGCCCTGGATATCGTCGCCGATGCGGTTCCACACCCGACTCGGCGCCGATGGCCGATCTTCCAGCGCCTCCGGCCCGCCTTCGACGAAGCGATCGTACCAGCGGTAGAACGTCCGGCGGGGGATGCCGAGTTTGTCCAGCGTGTGCTTGGCGGGCAGGTGCGACTGCTCGACGATCCGGATGATCTCGAGCTTTTCGGATGCGGGATACCTCATTCGTCGTCGCCCCCATCCGCGATCATGCTTTTTTTAAGCAGGCGGTTTTCCAGCGTCAGGTCGGCCACGCATTCCTTCAGGGCACGGGCCTCGCGGCGCAGATCCTGCACCTCGCCAGTGGTCGCAGCACGGGCGGTGTCACCGGCCAGGCGCCGCTTGCCCGCTTCCATGAACTCCTTCGACCAGGTGTAATACAGGCTTTGGGCAATGCCTTCCTTGCGGCACAACTCGGCGATGCTGTCCTCGCCGCGCAGACCGTCCAGCACAATACGGATCTTGTCTTCGGCTGAGAAATGGCGCCGGGTCTGCCGCCGGATATCCTTCACAACACGCTCAGCAGGGGCCTTTGTCGGCGAATTTTTCAAGGAGGGTTTGGGCTTCATCTTCGTTCCTTCGTCACTACGACGAAGCCCAAACCCTCCTTAATTTACAACCTCAAATCTGTGCCATTGGTGCTGACGGCGGACATGCTGCAGCTACCCAGCACAGGACCTCGTTTGCGGCGCGGCCAGCGGCTGCGCGCACCGCGTCCTCATCGAAGGCGTCACAGCGGGAAATATCGCCCCCTTGCAAGATTTCCAGAAATGCCCGGTCCCACGCGGGGTTAAGCGGTGCGCACGGCCCCTCCCCCTTGGCGGCCAGAACACCGAATTCAGTCAGATGCGCCTCCCGCGCGACCTTTTCATCGGCGTTGCGTCCTCCGCCGTTTATCAACCTTTCCGCAACCGCTGCCGGAACTTGTTCGACATTGGGGACCGGCGGATCGTGAGACAGGCCGCCCGACGCCACCACCAACACCCGCTTGCCGGTTGACTGGGCAAATTGACCAACCGCCTCCCCAAGCATGCGCATCCGCCGATAGCGGGGCAGTGGCGGAGCAGCACAATTGACGAAGATCGGAATAATCGGAAGGTCGGTAAACTTGCCGCGCATTTCCTGCCACATCTGCAAGAAGCCGTGATCCACAATCATGTTGCGCGACGTCGCCACATCAAAATCATGGTCCTGCAGCCAGCCCACCAGCGCCTTTGCGGCATCGACGGGGACATCAAGTTCGCCTGGACCGATATCCCAGTCTTCTGCTGACCGGGCAGCAAGGCCCACACAGAAATTTGGCATCAGGCGATGGAAAAACCCCTGAAAATGATCTGGCGAGAACTGGATGATAATCTCGGGATCGAATTCCTGAACATGCAGGGACAAGGCATCGAAACCGGCGCGCACCCGGGCAGACTGGCCCGGATCAATAGGAACTCTGCTCAACATCGGGGTGTGGGAGGCGCATATCAGCGACAATGTCATGACATTTCCTGCAACTTTCGCCGCCGCACAAGCCGCGATCGGCATGCAAGGTTCGGTCCTTTGTCGATGGTCCGCAAGCCAATACCGCCGGCCGTTCACCTCATGAACAATGCCTGCAAAGGATCGCAATGCTCCGGTTCACAGGTGGTCGCTGCTCTTCCGATACGGCTTGGCTTGCGAGCGGAAACCTCGTTCGCGATTCAGGGAAGAAGAATGTTTGATCCGGTCAAACGTCGCGCTTCGAGATCTGCGTGTGCCCTTGCGGCTTCGGCCAGCGGATAACATTCCCCGATTTCGATCCTGACCGCGCCTTGCTCGATGACCGAAAACAGCCGAGCAGTGCTTGCCTCCAAATCATCGCGCGAGGCGGTGTAGCTTGCCAGCCCCGGCCGGGTGAGGAAAAGCGAACCCTTGTTGGCAAGAACCTGCACATCAAAGGGCGGGATCGGTCCCGATGCATTGCCGAAAGATACCATCGTCCCGAACGGTGAAAGGCAATCGAGCGAACCTCGAAAACTCGTTGCACCGATTCCATCGTACACAACCGGCACGCCCTTGCCTGCGGTGATTTCCCGAACGCGCGGAGCGAACTCTTCTTCGCTCATCACGATTATGTGATCGCATCCCGCACGCTGTGCCAGATCCTTCTTGGCGGCTGATCCGACAGTGCCGATCACCTCTGCGCCGAGATGTTTGGCCCATTGGCACAGGATCTGCCCAACCCCTCCCGCAGCGGCGTGGATCAAAACCACCTCACCCGCCCGGACCGGGTAGGTGCGATTGAGCAGATATTCTGCCGTCATACCTTTGAGCAGCATTGCGGCAGCGTCACGTAGATCAACCGAGTCAGGCAATTTGATCAGACGCGCGGCTGGCCTCAACAGAAACTCGGCATAGGCGCCAAGCGGGTCGATGTAGCCAACCCGGTCCCCCACGCTGATGCCTTCCACACCCGGCCCGATTTCCTCGACGATGCCCGCCCCCTCCAGGCCCGGTATGAAGGGAAGGACGGCCCGATAGCGCCCGATGCGAAAATAGGCATCGATGAAGTTAAGCCCGATCGCGCAATTGCGAACCAACACCTGGCCAGCCGATGGCGGTGGAACTTCAACCGTTTCGTAGCGCAGCACCTCGGGGCCGCCACATTCGTGAACTCGGATCACGCGCGTCAGCAATTTCCAACCCCCTCGTTCGCCGCGACGGCCGCGCCAATACAACACCGGCGAGGACCGAAGCTGATCACCGTCCCACCAGGCACAACAACGTTAAGGTACGAGCTGCCTCGGGTATCACAAAAGCACCCCAGGACTGGCAGCGAGAATCGCCTTCCAGCTATTCGACGAACAACCTGTCGAAATCCATGCCAAGGTCGCCCATGATTTTTATGGCTGTCGCGCGCCCGCCGCCGATTACGCCGCCGCCGGGATGCATGAACGGGCCGGAAAGATAGAGTTTCTCCACACCTGGCACAGCATATTGCGACAGCGCCGGGGTGGGTCTGCGGCCAAGAAACTGGTAGAGATAGCGCCCAATACCGCTCACATCGCCACGGCGGAAGCTGGGCGTGGAACGCTCGTAATCCAGGGGTGAATCGACATGGCGAGCAATGATGTTGTCGCTCGACATGTTGGTCGTGAACTTGCGGAAGAAATCAAGCAGGCGGTCGGCCGCCTCCTCTTTCACGTCATCCCATGCGGCGCTGCCGCCGTCGTTCAGATCATAGGGCATGAAAGAATATTTATAGAGCGTTGCCTTGCCTTCCGGCGCGCGCGACTTGTCGAAATTGGTGTGCGTGGCGCAGACCAGACTGGGGTGCGCTGGCCTGCGATTATACCGCAGATCGTCGAATTCCTGACGGAAGGTGTCGAGCTTGGCCGGAAGGCATTCGACGACCATCGGGTCAGGCAAGCCTTCAAGTGCGGTGTAGCGAGGCGCCTCGTGCAGGGCATAATGCGTGTTCATCGAACTATAGCCGCCATGATGCGTGCGCTTGGCATCGGCCACGACGGTTGGGTCCACGCCGGCCACGAACTGATCAAGCGTGTGTGGATGGATGCAGGCGATCACCGCGCGCTTGGCACGAATCTCTTCTCCGTCCTTCAGTTCGACGCCAACCGCCTGGCCGCCTTCGACGATGACCCGAACCATTTCGGCTTCGGTACGCAGTGCGCCGCCATGATGTTCGATACAGCGCACCAGCGCCTCGGGAAGCGCCACACTGCCGCCTACCGGAAGCCCCCCGTGATAACTGTGCGACATGCCGACAATCAGGTTGAAGACCAGACCTGTGCCCTTCTCCTCAGGCCCGGACATCGCCTCTGACGAGAATTTCGCAAAATGAACCTTCAGAATCTCGTTCTCGAAAAGCTCGTTGACGATGTCCATCGCGCTCTTGTTCATGATCCCGATGAGTTCGCGGCCCTGCTCGCTCTGTTCAAGCAGGCCAATGGTGGTGCCGAAGGGCAGCGGGGGCGCATGAAGGCCGGAAACGAACATCGGAAGGATCGACTTCATCTTTTCGACGTGGCGCCGATAGCTTTCGGCATCGCGCGGCGAGATTTTCGCCAGCGATTCGCAGGTTTTGTCCAGATCGTGATAGGTCAGGACCACCGATCCATCGTCGAAGACCGAGGCGAATGAGATTTCCGGTCGGATATATTCCAGCCCGAATTTGCCGATCAGACCCAGTTCGTCTCGATTGATCAGTGGATTTGACTGGATCATGATATGGGCGGTGGAATGCAGATCGTGCCGGAAGCCGGGAACCGTCACTTCGCGCGTAACCGCGCCGCCGCCGATCCAGGCATTGCGCTCCAACACCAGCACCTTCATTCCGGCCGCAGCAAGATAGGCTGCCGCCACCAGCGAGTTGTGTCCTGCGCCAGCCACGACGACATCGAAATCTGCGTTCATCCCTGCCCATCTCCCAATCGACCGCGGCCACAGCGAAGCAAGCCATCAGTCCATTTGTTGTTCGTCAGATGCGTGCCCATCGCCCGGGGGCATCTGAAGTCAGTCGGCTTCCTTGCATTTTTGCGGGATGATGGAAACAATCGAAGGGGCCGTGAACAACGTGTTTGCGAAATACGTACACGTCGGAGATCCCGCCAACACTATAGGCTGGGCTGGAGCCAAGTTTGAAACCCCTGCCTATCCGCAGCTTTGAAACGCTGCATAAACGGAGCAATAGATGAAGAAATCGATCAATATTTATGCCCCGGATAAAAGCAACCTCATGGAGATAGCCACCCTTGAAGCCAAGGATGGCAATCTTGTGATCAAGGGAAAGATCATGGGCAGCATGCCGATGACCGCTGTGGTCAGGCCGGAAGAAGCGCGAAAAATCGTTTCGCTGCTTAACTGGAAACTTGTCCTGTTCCTGCTGGGCTTCCTGTTTCGGAAACCTACCGGGACGATCCCGAATAAATAAGGGAACTGGGTACGGCGCTTCATAACGTGCGGGCATGTCCGGTTTGCGCATGTGTCCGCCAAAGGCACATGGTCGTCGTCCGCGCACTATAGGAGTTCTCATGACCGATCCGATTATCATCTCCCCCTATGCACGAACACCGATGGGGGGCTTTCAAGGCGCGCTCTCCGGCGTCACCGCCACCCGGTTGGGTTCAATCGCAGTCAAGGCGGCGGTCGAGCGTTCCGGTTGCCCCCTGGATGCCATCGACCGCATCTATATGGGCTGCGTCCTCCCGGCAGGGCTTGGCCAGGCACCAGCACGACAGGCGGCGCTGGGTGCAAACCTGCCGGAATCCATTGAAGCCACTACGATCAACAAGATGTGCGGCTCTGGGATGCAGGCCACGATCATGGCGGCCGAGGCGCTGGCTTCCGGTGGCGCGGACGTTGTGATCGCCGGTGGCATGGAAAGTATGACCAATGCCCCCTACGCGCTTCCCAAACATCGCGGGGGCGCTCGTATTGGTCATGACCGGATCATCGATACCATGATGATGGATGGCCTGGAAGACGCTTACGAGAAGGGCAAGGCAATGGGCGCCTTTGCGCAACTTACAGCGGAGGACTATCAATTCACACGCGAAGCTATGGACGCTTATGCGATAGAGAGCCTCACACGAGCCAACAATGCGATTACCAGCGCTGCTTTTACAGACGAGGTTGTATCGGTCGCTATCACGGTTCGTGGCGGGGAAACAATCGTCACTCAGGATGAACAGCCGGGTAAAGCAAAACCGGATAAGATACCTAGTCTCAAGCCGGCCTTCGCAAAGGACGGCACTATCACGGCCGCCAGTTCGGCGTCCATTTCGGACGGTGCCGCTGCGCTGGTGTTGACGCGCGCAAGCGTTGCGCAGGAACTGCATCTCAAGCAAGAAGCCCGCCTCGTCGCCACCGCCGCCCATGCCCATGCACCCGCCTTGTTCACGACCGCCCCCGTTTTCGCGATCCGCAAGGTACTGGATAAGGCAGGATGGTCGATAGACGAAGTTGACCTGTTCGAGGTCAACGAGGCTTTTGCCGCTGTCGCCATGATCGCGATGCATGACCTCGCCATTCCGCACCACAAGATCAACGTCAATGGTGGTGCCACTGCACTTGGCCACCCGATCGGTTCCAGCGGCGCACGTATTATCGTCACATTGATCGCAGCACTTAAGGCACGGAACCTGAAGAAGGGCGTTGCCGCACTTTGCATCGGGGGCGGCGAAGCGACCGCCGTCGCGGTAGAGTTGGTTTAGGGAAAGCCCATGAACATCGATTTACAAGCCGCCATCATCACCGGCGGCGCATCAGGGCTTGGGGCGGCGACTGCTAGGTTGCTTGCCGCGAAGGGCGCAAAAGTCTCCATTTTCGATCTGAATCCATTGGAAGGCGAAACAATCGCACGAGAAATTGGCGGTTTGTTTCAACCAGTCGATGTGACCGACGAAGGCAGCGTCACTGCGGGTCTCGACGCCGCCGAAGCGGCGCATGGGACGGCCCGGATTCTGGTCAATTGCGCTGGAATCGCTCCTGCAATAAAAGCCGTTGGTCGAGAGTTTGTTCCGCACCCGATGGATAGCTTCCGCAAGGCAGTAGAAATCAATCTGGTCGGCACATTCCTTGTAGCGTCCCGGTTCGCCGCCCGATTGCAGCAAACGAAGGCCATTGGTGAGGAACGGGGCGTAATCGTTAACACGGCCTCTGTCGCTGCTTTTGACGGGCAAATCGGCCAAGCCGCCTATGCCGCATCAAAGGGAGGCGTGGTGGGCATGACGCTGCCGCTCGCCCGCGAATTCGGTCGGTGGCAGATACGCGTAATGACCATTGCGCCGGGAATCTTCTGGACATCATTGTTGGCAGGCTTGCCACAGGCTGCGCAGGACTCGCTGGCCCAGCAGGTTCCGCATCCCAGCCGGCTCGGAAAGCCTGAAGAATATGCCATGCTGGTCGATAGCATTCTGGCCAATCCCATGCTGAACGGGGAAACGATCCGGCTGGATGGCGCCATTCGCATGGCTGCGCGATAGGCAGCATTGAACAGATGGACCAGATAAATATGTCGGAGAACAAACCATTAACCGGGAAGGTGGCGCTGGTGACTGGCGCATCAAGCGGTCTTGGCGCGCATTTCGCGGGCGTGCTGGCCAATGCCGGCGCGCATGTCGTAATCGCAGCCCGACGCGAGGGAGCACTGGCCGAACTCGCAAGTCGTATCAATGCTTCAGGAGGTTCTGCGGAATCTGTTGCGTTTGATGTGACCGACTTTGCCAGCATTGAGGCGATTTCCCCTTCATTGGCCAAACTCGATATCCTGGTGAACAATGCGGGCATCGTCCGTGAGGGCCCTGCTCTTGAACAGACCGAAGATGACTGGGACGCAGTTATCGACACCAACCTGAAAGGCTGCTTCCTGATGGCGCAGGCCGCCGCGCGCGCCTTTCGGGCGCACGGCCGGGGCGGGGAGATCATCAACATCGCTTCTATTCTGGGGTTGCGCCAGGCCGGCATGGTTTTGCCCTATGCGGTGTCAAAGGCGGGAGTGATCCAGATGACCAAGGTGCTGGCGCTTGAGTGGGCGCGGCATGGCATAAGGGTCAACGCCATTGCTCCGGGTTATGTCTCCACAGAACTGAACGACGAGTTCTGGCAAAGCGATCCGGGCAAGGCGATGATGAAGCGCATTCCGCAGCGTCGGCTCGGACGTCTGGCCGATCTTGACGCTCCGCTGCTCATGCTGGCTTCGGGCGCCTCGGCCTATATGACTGGATCGGTGCTGACGATCGATGGCGGCCATCTGGTCAGCAGTCTTTAGAAAACGCTGTAGGGCGTCCATCACTCATATGCATTAACGAACCCGGAGATTGCACGTGACCGTTACCGGCAGAGCCGTTGAAATAGCCAACGCCGTAGAACATTTCGTTCGTGATGCGGTCATCCCCTATGAAAAAGATCCCCGTTGCACAGTCCATGGGCCATCGGACGGTCTCGTCGCAGAATTGCGGGCGCTGGCCCGCGAAGCGCGCGTGCTCACCCCCCACATCCTTGCTGACGGTTCGCATCTCTCCCAGCGTGAGACAGCGCTCGTCCTTATTCGCTCGGGTCTTTCTCCTCTGGGCCCGCTCGCCTGCAACACAATGGCGCCGGACGAAGGTAACATGTATCTGCTTGGCCACGTCGCCAATGCGGAACAGAAGCAGCGTTTTCTCGCTCCACTGGTTTCCGGCTCGGCGCGTTCCGCCTTTTTCATGACCGAGCCCGCCGAGGACGGAGGAGCCGGGTCCGACCCCTCGATGATGCAGACGATTTGCCTGCACGATGGTAACCACTGGGTGATCAACGGGCGCAAGGCCTTCATCACCGGGGCCGGGGGTGCGAAAGTCGGTATCGTGATGGCGAAGGCTGACGTCGGTGCCTGCATGTTTCTGGTCGACCTTCCCGACCCGGCGATCCGTATCGAGCGAGTCCTCGATACGATCGACAGTTCCATGCCCGGCGGCCACGCCATCGTTGCGATCGACAATCTGCGCGTGCCCGCCGACCAGATGCTTGGCGCGGCAGGGGAAGGTTTCAAATATGCTCAGGTTCGCCTGTCTCCGGCACGCTTGTCGCATTGTATGCGGTGGCTGGGTGCTTGCATCCGCGCTCAGGAGATCGCCAGTTCATATGCCTGTCGTCGCATGGCTTTCGGAAAGCCGCTGATAGATCACGAAGGTGTAGGCTTCATGCTCGCCGAGAACCGCATCGACATCAAGCAGTGCGAACTGATGATCGACTGGGCGGCGGGCGTGCTCGATTCTGGCTCTCTCGGTACGTCGGAAAGCTCGATGGCCAAGGTCGCTGTTTCGGAGGCGCTGATGCGGATCGCCGACAAATGCGTACAGGTGATGGGTGGTACCGGCGTGACGAAGGACACGATCGTCGAGCAGGTCTTCCGCGAGGTCCGCGCATTTCGCATTTATGACGGCCCCACTGAGGTTCACAAATGGTCGTTGGCGAAGCGGATCAAGCGCGAAATGAAGGAGGCGCTCTCACTATGAGTGCGGACATTTGGGAAAATGTCGGTACGACCGCAGTCAGGCAGGGCTTTGCGATAGATGCTGGGGCGCTCCAGGCATGGATGACGGCGAACGTAGCGGGCTTCACCGGTCCGCTCTCCATCGCGCAGTTCAAGGGCGGCCAATCCAATCCGACCTACATGCTGAAGACGCCATTACACGACTATGTCCTGCGGCGTAAGCCGCCGGGTCAGTTGTTGAAGGGTGCCCATGCGATCGAGCGCGAGGCGAAGGTGATATCCGCGCTGGGGAGCGTCGAGTTTCCCGTTCCGCACATTCATGGTTTGTGTGTCGATGAATCGGTTCTCGGAACGTGGTTCTATGTCATGGACATGGTCCAAGGCCGCATCTTCTGGGACACAACGTTCCCTGAGGTCAGCCGGGAAGACCGGCCGCACTACTTTGAAGCCATGAATACAACGCTGGCCAAGCTGCACAGTGTCGATTTTAATGGCGTGGGGTTGGGCGACTATGGCCGATCGGGTAACTATTTTTCCCGCCAGATCGGACGGTGGACGAAGCAGTATCTCGAAGACAGCGATGCCGGCCGCGATCCGAACATGGACAAGTTAATCGAATGGCTGCCGGGTGCCATCCCGGACGAAGGCGACGTCACGGCCCTCGTTCACGGAGACTTCCGCTGCGACAACATGATCTTCCACCCGACCGAACCCAGAGTTCTGGCGGTGCTGGATTGGGAGCTTTCCACGCTCGGTCATCCAGGAGCGGATTTCGCATATCACGCGATGATGTATCGAATGCCGCCTCACATAGTCGCCGGCCTGCGCGGGGCGGACCTTGCCGCGCTTAATATCCCTTCGGAACAGGACTATCTGGATTCTTATTGTGGTCGTGCGGGACGTAAGACGATGCCGCACTATCAATTCTATCTCGCATTCAACTTTTTCCGGATGGCGGCGATCTTTCATGGAATAAAGGGCCGGTGTATCCGAGGTACTGCCGCTTCGGCCCAGGCAAGAGATCGTGCAGCGGTCTTCCCGGAACTGGCCCAAATTGCCTGGGAACAGGCGGAGCCGAACCCGCTTCAAAGACCTTCACACGCCTGAGCGGTGCTTCTCAGATGCTCCCGAATTGGGCAGCGATAAGGCCGTTGTCCCGGTCGCAAGCAGCATAGCGACGTTCAGCGAGAAATGTTTGGTATCCAACTTGCTGCAAGTCCAACTCCACCATGCGACGTGGTTCTCCAGCATGTGGATGCGAGTCGCGAGCATAGCGCGGTCACCAAAGGCGCAGATGCCGCTGCGTGGCTGTTAAAATTGTCAAAATCGGTACTGTTGTGCCGAAATCGGAACTACAGTGCCTCCACCGGCTATACAGCGCCTTCCCCCTTGCACCATCACTGGGATCGAATCATCTTAGGCTTGATCAAACGAGGGTCGAAGGCGCTACACACTCGCAACGGAGCGATGAACCCTTCGACCCGGTACCATGATCGAAACATGATGAAGGAGGTTTTTGGCTCGGCGCCTGGGCTATTGAATGAACGGACCAGCAAGCACGCAGTGCTACATGCCCTTTCAGGGTTCTTGAACCTGCGCGCCAATGAACACGGAATTCCAATGTCTGAGGCGCACGGTCGGAGCAAATGATGATGATGACAGGCGACCGCTCGCAACGGTGAGGCCGCCTGAAGGATGCCCCGTGCCCGTGATGGGGACAGGATCAATACTCCAGGACCCCTGCATTCTTGAATGCGGAGCGATAGATCGCGACTAATTGTCTTGTTTTTACTGTGGGATGCTTGAAGAAGTTCGAAATATGATCGACTTGGGGAGCGTCTTAGCGCGTTCAACTCGAAAGCTCTGCGGTGCTTGGGGGGCCCCCAGTTGCAAAGGCGGCAACTTTCGATCATAACATGCACGTGGCGGGCAGACCCTTTGAGGTCGTGCCAAATGGAAAGTGACGAGCGTATCCTCAGGATCGCGGAAGTCCTGCGACGGACAGGTCTAAGCCGGGCCACCGTTTACCGAAAAATCGCAAAAGGCACATTTCCAAGACAATTGCCGATCAGTGACAACGCATCGGGTTGGCATGCCTCCGAAGTGGCTCGTTGGATTGCAAATCCGGCAGGTTATCGAACAGCGTAAGACCGTATGTCCGCTGAGCGACTGAGAGCGACCCGACGCTTACACTCTGATGGCGAGGGTTGCTCGGAGGGCCGAGTCCATCGCCATCTCGGAGGACGATCATGGAACATTCAGCGGAGGTTTTTGTCGGCATCGATGTAGCGAAACTGCGCAACGCGGTCGCGATCGCGGACGGCGGAAGGCAAGGCGACGTGAGATATCTGGGCGAGTTCGATACTGACGAGGCGAGCACGCGACGATGGGTAAAGCGACTGGCGGCCAGGCACGAGTCGGTTACCTTCTGCTATGAGGCAGGGCCCACGGGTTACGGTCTTCACCGATTGCTGAGGTCGATGGGGTTCGACTGCATCGTGGTCGCGCCATCGCTCATCCCGCGCCGGCCGGGTGATCAGGTGAAGACGAATCGACGCGACGCAATCGGTCTGGCGAGGTTGCTGCGCGCTGGCGAGCTTACCGCTGTATGGGTGCCCGATGAAAGTCACGAGGTGTTGATTGCCGTTGAGAAGTGACCCGGGGAAGCCAGTAATTTCCACTGAGAAGTGACCCATGTTTGAACACGTCCCTGGCTTTGACGAGCGGGGGACCATGGAGTGTTGGACATGGCATTATTGAGCGTTATCCGGCGGTGGCATTACCGCGATCATCTATCGATCCGGGAGATAGCCAGGCGCACCGGTCTTTCCCGCAACACCGTTCGTAAATATCTGCGGTCGGACACGATCGAGCCGCAGTTCAAGGTGCCGGAGCGACCGAGCAAGCTGGACCCGTTCGTCGAGCGGCTGACAGCCTGGCTGAGGCGGGAGATGGGCCGTCCGCGCAAGCAGAAGCGCACGGTCAAGCAGTTGTATGCCGATCTGGTGAGCCTCGGCTTTGACGGTTCCTATGGCCGTGTCGCGGCCTTTGCCCGGGACTGGCGTGATGATTATCGCCGCCAGCAGCAGATGAGCGGCAGAGGCACCTTCGTGCCGTTGTCCTTCGCACCGGGTGAGGCGTTCCAGTTCGACTGGAGCGAGGACTGGGCGATCATCGATGGCGTGCGCACCAAGCTGCAGGTCGCGCACTTCAAGCTCAGCTACAGTCGCGCCTTCTTTGTGCGGGCCTATCTACTGCAGACCCACGAGATGCTGTTCGACGCCCATAATCATGCGTTCCGCGTGCTGGGCGGCGTGCCGCGACGCGGCATCTACGACAACATGAGGACTGCCGTCGACAAGGTCGGGCGCGGCAAGAGCCGGACCGTCAACGCCCGCTTCCTGACGATGGTGAGCCATTATCTGTTCGAGGCCGAGTTCTGTAATCCGGCCGCTGGGTGGGAGAAGGGCCAGGTCGAGAAGAACGTGCAGGATGCACGGCATCGCCTGTGGCAGCCTGTCCCCCAGACTCAGAGCCTCGACGCTTTGAACATCTGGCTGGAGGAGCGCTGCAAGGCGCTATGGCAGGATATTCCGCACGGAATCGAGCCCGGGTCTGTCGCTGATGCCTGGGCGGATGAGGTGGCGAGCCTGATGCCGACAGGCAGGGCGTTCGATGGCTTTGTCGAGTATGGCAAGCGGGTCTCACCGACCTGCCTCGTCCATCTCGAGCGCAACCGCTACAGCGTGCCGGCGTCGTTCGCCAACCGCCCCGTCAGCCTGCGCGTCTATCCCGACCGCTTCCTGGTGGTCGCCGAGGGACAGTTGCTGTGCGAACACCAGCGTATCATCGAACGATCCCACGATGGGCCGGGGCGCACCGTCTATGACTGGCGCCATTATCTGGCGGTGGTGCAGCGCAAGCCAGGTGCCCTGCGCAATGGGGCGCCGTTCCTTGAACTGCCTGATCCCTTCCAGCGGCTGCAGCGGCATCTGTTGCGGTCTCCTGGCGGTGACAGGGAGATGGTCGAGATCCTGGCCCTGGTGCTGCATCATGACGAGCAGACCGTGCTGACGGCCGTCACGATGGCGTTGGAGGGGGGCGTTCCAACCAAGACCCATATCCTCAACCTCCTGCACCGTCTGCTCGACGGCAAGCCGCTGACAACGCCGCCGGTCACGGCGCCACAGGCGCTGAGACTGGTCAGCGAGCCGATGGCCAATGTCGAGCGCTATGACGCTCTGCGTCGGGAGAGCCGCCATGCGTCATGATCCCGCCAGCGGCGCTATTATCGTCATGCTGCGCAGCCTCAAGATGCACGGCATGGCGCAGGCCGTTACCGATCTCATGGAACAGGGTGCACCGGCGTTCGATGCCGCCATCCCGATCCTGTCCCAGCTCCTGAAGGCGGAGACTGCTGTCAACGGGCACCGAAGATTCCGCAAAAGTGGGCATCTAAAATTCCCTAGTTTGGCGGGAGGGTTTGTGTCGGTGATCAGCCGTGATGGAGATCGGGCTTTTCCTTTGCTGGCGGGCGGCCGCGCCGTTTCGGCAAGGGCGGTGGGTTGATGGACGGTGCCATGCGCGCATGCTCGGGCAGCAGGTCGGCGTGCTGTCGCATGCGATAGCTGGAGCCCTCGATCTGGACGACCACAGCGTGGTGAAGAAGGCGGTCGAGCAGCGCGGTGGCCACCACCGGATCGCCAAAGACATCACCCCATTCGGCGAAGCCGCGGTTGGATGTCAGGATCATGGCACCCTTTTCGTATCGGGCGTTGACGAGCTGGAAGAAGAGATTGCCGCCGCCGGGCGTGACGGGAAGATACCCGATCTCGTCGACGACGAGCAGGGAGGATCGGCATAGGAAGCGGATCTTCTCGCGCAACGTGCCCTCGCGTTCAGCCTTGGTCAGTGAAGCGATCAGATCGGCGAGCGGGATGAAGTAGACGCTCTTGCCCGCCTTCACGGCCTCGACGGCAAGGGCCGTGGCGATATGGCTTTTCCCGGTACCGGGCGGGCCCAGCAGATGCACCACCTCGGCCCGGTTGATGAAGTCCAGGCCAGCGAGCGCCAGGATGCGGTTCCGGTCGAGCGATGGCTGGAAGGAGAAGTCATATCCGTCCAGCGTCTTGATGATCGGCAGCCTTGCCATGCGCAGGGCTGCCTTGATCCTGCGGTTCTCCCGGAGCGACAGTTCTTCGTTCAGCAATATGTCGATGGCCTCGATGCCATCGATTTTGCCCTGCTCTATGCCGCGCAGGGTGGCGTCGAGCATCTCCAGGGCGCGTGGCATTTTGAGATGGACCAGGCTGCGGCGGATATTATCGACGCGGGATGCGGCACCCCCATGGTTCATGGCCGTTCTCCCCGCGCCAGTTGGCTGCCGATCGCTTGATAGATGGCCAGGGAGCGCACGGTGACATGCTCGCCTACACGACCGATGGCGATTACCTCTTTGCCATGGATACGGCGCTTGGCGCCGCTGCTGCCTGTCCGGTGCGCAGGATCGATCCTGTACTGCCGGCGCCCCTCAAGAACCGGGTGCTCGGCAATGACCTGGCCCAGGTCTACGATCCGGATCTTGTCGGGCAACTGCTGGATTTCGACGACGCGCCGGGTGCGATCGGGAACGCTGTAGTAATTGCCGCCGACCGAGACCATCCCATCGTGGCTGACGCGGCGCTCCAGCTTCAGAACAGCGTCAAAGCGGCCCGCCGGGAGCAGCTGCAACTCAGGCTGCTCGGCGGCGAAGGCTTCAGCAATAATCCGCTGCGTCGTGCCGTGGACACGGACGTTGGCGACGGTATCGAGCCAGTCGATCAGCTGGACATTGAGATCGTCCAGATTGCGGAAGCTCCGGCCCAGGAAGAAGTCCTTGCGGATATAGCTGAATGGCCGCTCGACCTTTCCCTTGGTCTTGGCCCGATAGGGACGGCAGGCGCGCGGCACGAAGCGATAATGCCCGGCCAGAGCCAGCAATGATCGATTGTAGATGATGTGGCCCTGATCATCTTCCCCGGTCACAGCGGTTTTCATGCGATCGTAGAGGATCTCGATCGGGACGCCGCCGAGCGCTTCAAAGGCCTGCATATGACAGCGCAACAGGCTTTGGAGATCCTGATGCATGACGTAGCGCGCAAACAGGAAGCGCGAATGTCCCAGCACCAGGCTGAACAGCCAGACGATCCGGCTGACGCCGGGCTCATCGGTAAATTCGACGACGAACCGGGCAAAGTCGACCTGTGCCTGCACGCCAGGCGGCGTCTCGAACCGAACCTCAAAGGGCTTAGGCCCGTTTTCCGGCCGGATCGCTGCCAGGAACCGCTTTACCGCGGTATAGGCGCCCATATATCCCAGCTCACGGATTTCCCGCGTCAGGCGCGCCGCAGTCAGATCGGGAAAGGCCGTCACTCGCTCACGCAAAAATTCCAGATAGGGTGCCAGTTTGTTCGGTCGACCCAGCATGCGAGGGCCGTAAACCGGGGCCTCGATGCCCCGTTCGATATATTTTCGGATGGTCTTGGGATCGCGACCAGTGCGTCGGGCAATGCCGGATATCGATACACCCTGCCGATGTAGTTCGAGGATCATCATCAATTCTCCAAGTCGGATCATCGGCCCCGTCTCCGCGTCTGCAAAGGAGATGAGGACAATGTCGGCTCATCTCATTCTGCCGGGGCTAGCCCCGGCAGAATGAGATGAAGGGGCCACCAACTAGGGAATTTTCAAAGCCCACTTTTGCGGAGAATTGCACGACCGATGACAACTGCTGAACGAGAGGTGCGATCGGTATCCTATCAACTCAAGGCTGCGCGGTTCCCGGCCTATCGCGACCTGGCAGGCTTCGACTTCGCCAGCAGTGAGATCAACGAAGCGCTGGTGCGCCAGCTTCACCGCTGTGAGTTTATCGACGTTGCCGACAACATCGTGCTGGTCGGCGGCCCCGGCACCGGCAAGACCCACATCGCGACAGCGCTGGGCGTTCAGGCCATCGAGCATCATCGAAAACGGGTGCGGTTCTTCTCCACCGTCGAGTTGGTTAATGCGCTCGAACAGGAGAAGGCCCAGGGCAAGGCAGGCCAGGTCGCCGGAAGGCTCGCCCACGCCGATCTCGTGATCCTCGATGAGCTCGGCTATCTGCCGTTCAGCGCCTCAGGCGGTGCATTGCTGTTCCATCTGCTCAGCAAACTTTACGAGCGCACCAGCGTCATCATCACCACCAACCTCAGCTTCAGTGAATGGGCCACCGTGTTCGGTGATGCCAAGATGACCACAGCGCTGCTCGATCGGCTGACCCATCACTGCCACATCCTTGAAACCGGCAACGACAGCTTCCGGTTCAAAAACAGCTCTGCTCAGCAGCCCACAGCGCGAAAGGAGAAAACCTCATCTTGACCCAACGGTGACATCCGAAACATAATCGCAAGGTGGGTCACTTCTCGATGAAAACCCCGGGTCACTTCTCAACGGCAATCAACACGGTGAACTCGGCCCCATTATCGGATCGTATATGTGCAGGCGGGCCACGCGAGATGAACAGGTCCGCCAAAGCTGCCAGTACGTCCTCATGTTTGAGCTGGCGAGCAACGATGAGCGCCATGCACTCCCGGCTGGCCTCATCGATGATGGTCAGGATGCGGAACTTTCGGCCATCATGCGTGCGACCTTCGACAAAGTCGTAAGCCCATACATGCCCCGGATATTCCGGGCGCAGTCGGATGCATGATCCATCGTTGAGCCACAGGCGTCCACGTTTTGGCTGACGTTGCGGGACCTTGAGCCCCTCACGCCCCCAAATCCGCTCGACCCGTTTATGATTCACCGTCCATCCCGCATGGCACAGCAATGCCGTCACCCGGCGATAGCCGTAACGACCATATTGCTTTGCCAGCGCGATGATGTCCTCGGTCAACGCCTGCTCGTCATCTGCCCCGCGTGGCACGTTGCGCTGCGTCGATCGATGCTGGCCCAGCATCCGGCATATCCGTCGTTCGGATACCGGAAGCTCCCGGCGCACATGATCGATACAGCATCGCCGCCGCGCAGAGCTTAGAAGTTTCCCCGTGCAGCTTCCTGCAAAATCAGCTTGTCCAGGGTCAGATCTGAGATCGCCCGGCGCAGCCGCAGGTTCTCCTTCTCCAGGTCCTTCATCCGCCGCGCTTGATCGGTCTTCAGACCCCCATATTCCTTGCGCCAGCGATAATAGGTCTGCTCGCTAACTGCGATCCGGCGACAAGCCTCGGCAGTGCTCGCGCCCTGCGCCAGCACGATCTCAACTTCACGCAGCTTGCCGATAATCTCTTCAGGCTTGTGCTTCTTGAATGGCATTCGATGTCCCTTTCGTGGTCCAGACTATCATAGTCTCTGGGCCACTCAGCAGGGGGCAGATCAAATGCGGGCCGCAGGGCCTGCGAAACCGCTATCTTGGAGAAGCAGACAGTAGACGCGGCACAGCGGATATCACCGCCCCGGTCACTTCTTTCGAGCAGGCTTCGATCCTCAACAGCGGTAGTTTTACGAATGATCTCGACAGGGGGCCGATGGATGGCGATCCCGCTTTCAAGAAGCGCGATTGATATATCCGGGGTTCAACGGATTGAGCGTGTTTCCCAACCAAAGAGTTCCAGAACGAGGGTCCAGCGGGTCGAATTCCCACGGCATGCCCGATGGACCATAGCTGTCAGATCTCAGGAACATCTCGTCTGGAAAGAGCGGTTCCCCGTCCGCCTGAGGTATCTTCCTCAACCATTCCCGGAAAAACTCGTGACATTGGATCAGCGCCACCAGAGGTGGAAAAAAGAAGATCGTTAAATATCCGGCAAGCGCTGAACTGTAGAAATGATACAGAACCTCAGAGCGCTGGCTGAACCCCATACCCAGCCAATACAGTGGCACGGCGGCCCACCAGAGCTTCGCATAGCCTGGACGCCAGAGCCAATCACCGATCCTCAACGGCAGGCTCGCCTCCTCCGCGATGTCCTTCTGTTCACAATGCGACATGATGTCTGTCCTTCATCGAAAATCTATCATTTCCGTAGGCCCAGGAAAACGCGAAACTGTCCCAGTCTTCTGCAAAATAACCGTCAACCAAGATGGGAGCGAGCCGCGTTGATGGCCGATGCACCCGCCCCATTCCCTTCGATGTCGAAATGTGCCGTCCCAATTGCGGTTCGCCCTGTCACATCCCGTAAGCGCAATACAGGGGTTGAAGATTTCGGCGAATTTCCGCATCGCAAATATGGTTTGCTAACCCATATTGGGCTTGCGTTCGAATGGCAGTCCCTCGGATACTGCGGTTATCCAGGCTTTTTTGCGTTCCTGCGTTACCAGGACCTGATTAAACTGGGAAAATCACCACCGCGATCACCACCACCACTTTTCCTATGCGCGACCACAATCTGTTCAATCGACCGCGAAGCAAGTGATAATTCCAGCCGCGAGTCTCTTCTCCTGCGACCGTTCCCCGCTCTCTCGCCCTCCGCCACAAAACGCCTCCCCCCCCTCGCCTCCTCCACCCGCGGAAAAGCGGTCAGTACGTCCAGCCGCGCAAGGGTAAACGGAAGCCGGACAAAGGTCAGGAATGTAAGGATCAGGCGAAACCCGCAGGGCGAACGCGGCGAAAATTGAAGAGCGGCTCTCATCCCTAAATATGTCGAGGCCGATATCGGCAGGTTGGCTGAGCGAATTGGTCTGTGGGCCGGATCGAAGCAAGGCGTATTCATCACCGATAGAAGAAGACAAGGTCGACATCGTCGCATGCCCCTTATGTTCACACTGCCAATGGGCCTATTGACCGGAACACTCGCAATCTGATCGGCCACGACTGCCGAACCCGCAGCATTAGTCTTGTCTTGCCTGATGCAGGATCGTTGCTGCTACAAAAGCCGAGTGCAGGCAGATCGAGGCGATGAGCAACTTCGCAGAGCCCATAGCTTCCTTGCGTCATGGGCTTTGAACAGCAGGGTTATCGTTTCACCAGACGGGCTGAGCTGCAAAAGGCTCACATCCAGAGCATGGACATATGCGCCCGCCACCCCAAAAAGTTAGGCGAGCGCACGTCGCTTCAGCTTTCTGCGGGGCTTTCCGTCGCGGAAGCAGCCTTCGCCGTCCGAATTCCCAGCTTCTTCTTGGGGGCCGCTATAATATCGACCGCCGTGCCCTCAAGGGGCGTTTTGTCGCGTACCTTGGCGGGAGATGTCTTCTTGCTTGCAGGCTTTGCCGCTGACTTGCGCGGAGCCTTGGCCGCTACCGGCTCCCGGATGATTTCCGACACAGGAGCCGGCGGAACCTTATCTACTGCTGCATCAGCAACAACCGGCCCGACCTTCTTCCCTGCAGACTTCGCTACCTTGGCACGCGACGCCTTGGCAATTGCGGGTTTTGTGGAGGACTTGCGGGCGGCCTTGGTGACCGCCGGTTCCAAAGCGGTCATAGCCACAGTTGCAGCCGCACCATCTTGTGCAGCCACGGGCGCGGGACTGTCCTTCTTCACCGCAGGCATAACAGTCTTTGAAGCGTTGACCGGCCTCGCGGTTGCCGCCGCCTTTACAGCCTTGCCCCGCGCAGGCTTCTTGAGTTCAGCCTCCGGAAGCATTGCCGGCTGTTCAACAGGCGCGGACGACAAAGCGGCGCCAAACGCGACCTCTTCCGGCGTGCGGGGTTTGCGCCCCAAGCCAATTTTCGCCGCAGTCTCGCGACGCGCCGCTGAATAGGTGGGCGCGACCATCGGATAGGATTTGGGTAGCGAATAGCGTTCGCGATACTCAGCCGGCGTAAGCCCGTTGGCAGCGAGATGCCGCTTGAGTGTCTTGTATGGCTTACCATCGATCAGGCTTATGATGTGATCGCGCGACGCCAGGCTCTTGCGGATCGAGACTGCCGGAACATGCACAACCGCCGCCTCTTCAACTGCTTCAGCTTCGCCGCTGTCCGTCAACGCCGCTCGCGTTTCCCTGATCAATTTGGCGAGGTCTTCGCTGGCGACACTGTTGTTTGACACATAGGCGCTCAGGAGCTGGACGGTCAGCCCGGTGAGGTCGGGCTGTTCGATGTCTGCCATGATTGTCTCTTTCCTTATCTCGGTCTGCGATACCCAGGTGACTACTGCCCTTATGTTGTGGATAAGTAAATGCTGCGCCTCCGGCCGATGTCTATATCGCGCTTTCAGCAGGATTAGCGCAATGCTGGATGAGCGACAGATAGTCTTGGCTGGTTCCACGTATCGAGCGTCAGCATCTATGATCCCGCCCGGCTGGTGCTGGAACAATGGAAAACATGTTGGCTTCGCCGCCTTTCAGCTCTCCTTCCTCAAAAAGCTAGAGTATCGGGAGAAAACTCTACCGATCGCTAGATGAGATCAATGCTGGCGTACTTGAGTACGTCGATGGGTCGACAATCCACGCCCGGTTTTTGATCACCTGTTCGCGGTGCAGGCAATGTCCTCCCAGAGCGGTCCGTCGCTGAGGCGCTGTTCGCGCAGGGCTTGGACCAGGAACTGATTGGGGCCTAAGGTCGCCTTCCCTGTCCACGCCTTGGGAAGGACAGGGTGAATGCAATGACCGACGCGGTTGCAATACTGGAACGAGCATTGCTTGCTCGAAGAAACTGACATTCTCACCCGCCAAGGTGGTGAAGGACAAACTCAACGGGCAAACGAGATCGACGGAGCCTTTACGGAGCTGAGCCTCAAGCGCTGTTCGGGGTTTGTCAGGGTGGAGGCGTGCCTCAACGCGGGGCCGTAAAGGGATTGAGCAGCGGGACGTCGAACGTCGTAAAATCCTTCACGTTGCGTGTAACTACCGTCAGTCCATGGGCCATGGCGGTCGCCGCGATCATCGCATCCTCATAGAGGCTATCGGGCTTACGATGCATGAGGCGTGCCCAAAGCCGGAAGCAGGCGGCGTCCATTGGCAAGATGTTGAAGGTTTGCGCCACCGCATCGGCCCATTGTTGCAGTTCGTTCGCCCGATCAGGGTCATTGTCGCGCGTCAGTTCGATCCCGGCCTGGATCTCGCCGAGCGTTATAGCCGACAGATGCAGATTTTGGTCGTCGACCGCCTCCAGCCACGCCTGGACCGCGCCATGCGGCTTCTTGCGTCGCATTTCCGAGACGATGTTCGTATCGAGAAGATACATCAGAGCGCAGTGACCGCCCGCCGACGTCCCTTCCCGCGGACGGGAATAATCAGGTCACCCCGCGCCTCGTCCTGAAGCAACAAATCCTTGAGCGTCGGACGGGAACGGGCGTTCAAGCGCTTCCATTCCTCGACGGGTATCAGCACGGCGGCTTCGACACCGCGCTTGGTGACGAGCTGCGCGCCCTCCGCCGCACATGCCTCCAGCATCTCGCTGAATCGCGCCTTCGCATCCTGTACAGGCCAATGCCGCATGACTGCCTCCTATCTAGTCAGAACACTAGTCAGTAACGAGCGCATTTTCAAGATGGATGATCTTCGATCCTGCCGATGATGTCCGCGGTCCGAACAATGGGCAGGAACATGTGCGCCTTGAACGCCACGAGTTCGACGAAACATCCTAGCAATTTCAGTCACTTGCGCCGTTGCGTGCCGACGGGATTATTCCGGCCGTTTGAATGTCGCCCCGACGCCGGGGGTCTCATCCTCTCCAGCGTCGGGGCACTTCAGGTATCGCCAAGTTTGCCGCGCCCGTCTCTCACGCTGTCAACGCCCTCCTCAAAGATCATCTGGCGGGAGCCTTCCTTGCCATCACCATGATCGTAGCGCTCCCAGTTTCGCGCTCGGCTGCTACCCTAGCCCCAATATTCCTTCATCACCTGGTTGTTGATATGGACCTTGGCGCCGGGCGCCTCATCGAACCGCGCGAAATAGCGGCCCAGCATGACGAAGTCGGCCCCCATCGCGAGGGCGACGGTGACGTGATAATCCTGGCCGATACCACCATCCGAACAGATGGGGACATAGATGTCCGTTTCGCGATGATCGGCCGCGCGGGCCTGCGCCACGTCGAGAACGGCGGACGCCTGCCCGCGACCGATGCCCTTCTGTTCTCGGGTGATACAGATGGAGCCGCCGCCGATCCCGACCTTGATGAAATCGGCCCCCGCGTCAGCCAGATAGCGGAAGCCCTCTTGATCGACGGCATTGCCCGCTCCAACATGGGCACGCCCCGGATGGGTCTGTTTGATCCACGCAATCGCTTCGGCCCGCCACTGCGAATACCTCATGAGCCTATCTTGGTTTCCGCCAAACCGGTTACGAGCCACAGGCTTATCATTCAGCTTCTCAGAATGAGATCGAACGCCTATCATTCCGATCGATGCAGAAGGAACGAGTGTGCAGGACATCGTCGATCAATCTGATTGTCAGACTTCTATTCCTCGCCATGTCGGAACCAGGGACATCGATTTCGTGTTCCCCCAGGAATTCGACACATCCATCGATGCTGCCACAGCGGCCGTGGGGGCACGTTTTGAAATTCGGCGATTTTACTGGCAAGAACAAAGCGAGATCGTCTTCGCACCGCCCTGCAGTTATTTTGAGTTTACGCATTTCCCGTCTGTCGGGCGCTATCTCAGCTCAGCTAATGCTGGATTAAATCAGCAGGGTGAGGTGCGCTTTTATCCCGCGGCGCGCAGGTTTCACACACGCTGGTGGCAACAGGAACAAAGATCGCTTTTTTGCAGAATAGACATCCCCGCGATCACCGGCCTGTCGATGGAATTGTCGGATCATCAATTGGGGGACACGATCGACATGCGCAATCCGCATATCAAAGCCCTGCTCCTCAGGGCGGAGCAGGAACTGGCAGCGCCGGGCCTGTGTTCGCAGTTGGTGTTGGATTCGATCAGCGTGGCACTGGCTGCCGAAATGGTGCAGCAATTCGCACGCGATGAGAAACCAGGCCTTGCGCGGCGCGGAACGCTTGACCAGCATTATTTGCGTACCCTTATAGCGCGTGTTCGCGAAGAGGCCGGCAGGGTCAATACGGAACAGCTCGCGGCGGACCGCGGCATTAGCATACGACATTATGAACGCCTGTTCCGCGCGGCCACTGGGGAAAGTCCGGCAGCCTTTTGTCGTCGTCATATGCTGGCCCTGGCAAAGGACCTGCTGGCAGACAAATCGCTCCTGATAAAGGAAATCGCCTACCGCTGCGGTTTTGCCAATACTGCATCCTTCAGTGTCGCCTTTCGCCAGATAGAAGATTGTTCGCCGCAGCAGTTTCGCGACAGGCTGCTGATTAGCTGAACCCGGCGGCTCGCATCTCAATTTCCGACACTTGTTTGTGATACGCGACATAGGCGGCGCGACGGCTTCCCATCCGTGCCTGCGCGCTCCATTCTGTCTGCCACACATTAGTAAATGAGGCACAGGTAGGATGGCAACGAAAGTCATGACGGCACGGTTTCCGGATGCAGATATGCTGCTGAACCAGTATCCCTTGCCCGACTATTTGCGGGACAATGTGCGACCGGGGCTGGAGCAATTGCTCGCGTCGATGGAGGAGGATCGCGACCTCAATAGCAATGGCCATGCCCGTGCGCTCCACATCATCGCTGACGACCTCTCACGGCTGAAGGCGATCGCCGACGATCGCGCGCGCTATCCCCAGATCGCCGATGTCGAGATCAGGCAGCCGCTTTTCATCCTGGGTCTACCCCGTTGCGGCACCAGCTTTCTCCACGCGCTGATGGACGGCGACCCACAGGTTCGCACTCCGTTGATGTGGGAAGTGGCCGAACCCTCGCCTCCGCCGCAAGCCGCGACTGCCGACAGTGATCCGCGCATCGCTCGCTTCGACAAACATCTCCGCGCGCAACTTGGCGCCGATGCCGACGAACTGTTGAAAGCCCATCCGCTGGGCGCGAAGATCCCGCAGGAATGCGGATCGTTTATGACGACGTCGTTCCAGAGCAGCAACCCCTGCATGTTCCAGAAGCTCCCCCGGTTCTACGACTGGTTCAAGGGCATTGACGCGACCTTCCGCTACGAAGTGCATAAGATGTGGCTCCAGCATCTGGGCTGGCGCCATCCCGGCAAGCATTGGGTGCTCAAGATTCAGGAACATATGTACAAGCTGCCTGCTCTGCGTCAGGTCTATCCTGACGCAATCTTCATTCAGCCCCATCGCGATCCGACCACCGTCATTGCCTCCATCTCGCAACTGATCAGTGTCATTCGTGCGCCGTCCTACGATCATCTCGATCTCCACGCGCTGGGCGCGGAGTTCCTGCAATTGTGGTGGGATGGGGTGAAGTGCAGCATGGACTATCGCAAGGCGTATCCGGACCTGCCGATCTTTGATATGCGCTACAAGGATTTGGTCGCCGATCCGGTCTCGACCATTCGCGCCGCCTATGATCATTTCGGCTGGGATTTCACCCCGGAGTCGGAAAAAGGCATCCTGGGCTGGCTGCATGACAATCCGGCCGGCAAACATGGACCGCGCAGCTATACGCTGGCCGACTACGGCCTGACCAGCGAGCAAGTTAGCGACACATTCGCCGAATATATCGAGACATACCGTGCCTATATCTGATTCTTCGGAATGGCGTGGCTGGCTGGATCGCATTGCCGGGGCCGACACTGTACTGGAGCGGCTCGCCGACCCTGCGGACCCGCTGGCGCGGGCCGAGGTCCATCGCCTGCTCTTCGCCGCGCTCGCCACCGGCTACCAAACCGCCTTTGCCGATCCCGATCACCCCGATTTCGTGCCCTCGGTCAGTAGCATCCTCAATACGGTCGGCGTCAATCCCGACTTTATCTATGGTGCCGCACGCATCGACGGCAAGGGCCAGTATCGCCTGTCCGGCACGCGCGGCGACGGCGTGTTCGTGTTTCTCGATCTCGTCGCGGGCGGCCTGGGTCCAATGGAGGATCTGGGACCGTCGGTCGGAATGATCGACCTCGACACCTGTACTTTGGGTCCCGATGGCGCGTTCGACATCCTGCTGGGCGGCGAACGGCCCGATGGCCATGACGGCGACTGGTTCCCACTGGATCCGCGCGCGATCACGATCGGCCTGCGCCATGCTTATTATGACTGGGGAGCGGGTCGGGACCTGCGCATCGCCATCGAACGGGTCGATCGTCCCGTTGGCAGCGCGCCGATCCCGGTGGCTGAGATCAACCGCCGGCTCGACCGCCTGGCCGCCTTTGTCGAACGCTACGCCACGTTTGCGCTCAGCTATGGCCAGCAGCAGCGGGAACAGGGCTTCGTCAACACCCTGGCTTATGACGACTGGGCAGGTCGCGGCGGCGTCGCCGGCCAGCATTATTATCAGGGCATCTTCCGGCTGGCGCGCGGCGAGGCGATGATCCTCGAGACCCCCCTGCCTGACCAAGTCCGCTACTGGAACGTGCAACTCAACGACCCGCTGTGGAACACGATCGACTGGATCAACCATCAAAGCAGCCTCAATGCAGCGCAGGCGCGACTGGACAGCGATGGTCGTTTCCGCGCCGTCATCGCGCTCGACGATCCAGGCATTCCCAATTGGCTGGACCCGGCGGGACGCAGCGAAGGATCGCTGATGCTGCGCTGGACCGGTGCGAGTTCGCGGCCGGAGCCAGTGCTCAAGATCGTGCCCGCTGCCGATATTAGATCCCATCTCCCTCCGGACACCCCATTTGTCACGCCGCAGCAGCGCGATGAAACGATCCGAGTGCGCAGGCGGGGCGCACAATGGCGTCGCCGCTGGTGAGATAATGGACCCCATCCCGCGACAGGATGGGTGCACAGGCCATGCCTATACAGTCACTGAAAAGTGCGGCCGCTTCCTGTCGACGCCGTTCTGGAAGAGGATAATCCCGATGGAGTTCACCGGCAAAGTTGTGCTGATCACGGGAGCCGGCTCCGGACTGGGGCGCGCGGCCAGCCTGGCCTTTGCGCGTGAAGGCGCTTCGCTATGCTTGTTGGGACGTAGTCTGGACAAGCTGCAGGAAACCGGACGGTTGATCCGGGAGGGAGGTGGTCATTGTGTCGAACTGGCATTCGACCTCGGCAATGCCGAGGATTGCATCGCAGCGATTGCGAGCGCGATTGCCGCCTTCGGGCGGCTGGACGTGTTGTGTAACATCGCCGCCGATGTGATGTTCCACCAACTATCCGCCATCACCGTAAAGGAATGGCACCGCACCATCGCTTCCAATCTTTCCGGCCCCTTCTTCCTGATGCAGGCCGCGATGCCGCATCTGGTCGAAAGCCATGGCAATATCGTCAGCGTGGCATCGACAGCTGGGTTCATGGGGCAGGCCTATCTGGCGCCTTATACAGCATCGAAATTCGGATTGGTCGGCTTGACCCTGTCGCTTGCGATGGAGATGATGAACAGTCCCGTGCGGATCAACGTTCTTGCCCCCGGCCCGATGCGGACGGAGATGACGCAGGGCATGACCTTTCCGGATTTCGCCGACCCCAAGCTGCTCGGTCGCTACACCGGAATGCGCCCACCTTGCCCTCCCGAGGATGTAGTGGAGCCGCTTTTGTTTCTCGCTTCTGAGCGGGCCCGGCGCGTGCATGGCGCCTGCTGGGCGGTCGATGGCGGAATCATGGCCGGATAGGCACCGCCTCTTGAAGCAATAAAATGAGAAAGGACCTGGATCATGGCCGCACAACTGGCGCACCCGACATCCGCAAACGACATCACGCCCGCCTATCTGACCGCGCTTATGGCGCAGGCCGTGCCCGGCGTGACCATCGCCGAGATCAGCACGGTGGAGGCGAAGACCTATGGCGAACAGTTCGTATCGACCGCCGGGCGCGTGGTCGTCGACGTCCGCTATGGCGTGGGCAGCCCCGCCAACCTGCCCACGCGGCTGGTGATTAAGGTCGCGCGTGGGGTCGACAAGATATTGGCACCTTTCTACGAGAATGAGGTCAACTTCTACAATCGTGTGCGCCCCGAACTGGATGTGGAGACACCTCGTTCTTTCGGCGCGGGATTCGACGCGGAATCGAGCGACTTCGCTATCGTGCTGGAGGATCTCAACCTGCGCGGCGCGACCTTTCCCAATGTGCTTTCGCCAGTGTCGCTCGACAGTGTCCGCTCCATCCTCTCGCAACAGGCCAAACTTCATGCCCGCTTCTGGGAAAACCCGCGCCTGCGCCCAGGTGGCGATCTGGCTTGGACCGGCAGCCATGTCGAGGGCAAGGTCTCGGACCTGATGATGTACGGCGCCGAGCCGCTGATCCAGCATGAGATCGACACCGTGTCCTTCAAGCGCGAGATGGTGCAACGGCTGCATACTACCGGACCGGACCTACGCAACGGCACCTTTGCGCTGCATCGACACCAGCAGACGTTGCCCCAGACACTGGTCGAGGGCGACATGCATATCGGCAACACCTATCTGCTGCCGGATGGGTCGGGCGGCCTCCTCGATTGGCAGCTCACTTGCCGCGGGCACCATATGCATGATGTCAGCTATCTCGTGACCTCATCCCTTTCCGTGGAAGACCGTCGCAACCATGAAAAGGATCTGGTGCGCTTCTATCTCGACCGGCTAGCGGCGGAAGGCGTCACGGACGTACCGTCCTTCGAGGAAAGTTTTATCGAATTTGGTCGTTGCCTGATGTGGGGTGTCTATATCGGCTGGCTGACGACGCCGGTGGTAAATTACGGATGGGAAATCAACGTGATGAACCATTTTCGCCTGACCACTGCATTTGAGGATCACGACACTGCGCGGCTCATCGCGGAGATCGCGTGATGCAGGATCTGGATGGCAAGGTCGCGATCGTCACCGGCGCGGGCAGCGGCGTCGGCCGCGCCACGGCGATCGCACTGGCCAAGGCAGGCTGTGCGGTGATACTCGCGGGCACGACGCAATCGCGGCTACAGGAGGTTGGCGCCGTCATTGCCGAGGCGGGCGGTCGTGCCGTTCCACTTACCTGCGACGTGCGCGACGAAGACGCCTTCGTCCGCATGCACAATCTGGCGCTAGACCGCTTCGGGCGGATCGACATCGTCATGAACAATGCCGCGGCCATCAGTATTGGCTATCCCGAGGACATTCCGCTGGAGGAATGGCAACGCGTGTTCGACATCAACCTGATGGCGATCGTGCGGAGCAACCATGTGTTTCTGCCACATTTTCTGGCGCAAGCTAGTGGGCACCTTATCAACGTCGCGTCGGCCGATGGTCTCTATGGCTTTGGCTACGACCGCCTGCCCTATGCGACGAGCAAGGCCGCGGTGGTCCAACTGTCGGAGGGGCTTGCACTGTACCTCAAACCGCGCGGAATCGGCGTCACCTGCTTCTGCCCTGGCCCCGTCGCCACCAATATCGGCGATCATATGATGGCCTTTGGCCGCCCGCTGGACGTACGCGGTGCGGGTGAGGCGGTGACCATGATCGAGGCAGCGGAGGCAGCGGAAATCATATTGAGCGCAATGCGCGAAGGACATTTCCTCGCCGTGACCAGCCAACACATCCTGGACAGGAGTCGCGAACGCATGGCGGATATGGATCGGTTTATCGATCAACAGATTAAACACCCACATACTCTTTTTGCGGCTGAAACCGCTCAACAGATTTTGACTTGGGGTTAACGGGTGAAAAAATGACTATTGTAGCTGGGCATCTTCTTGCTTTCAAAAATATGTATGCAGAAAAATATTTCCGCAGCCTCTCTATTGCGTTGAAATATGCATCGGCCATGCGAGCAGGATAAGCGCCACACAATGCCTAATCACCTGTCCGAGAGAATAGATTCTGTAATTTTTGTTGGCCCTTTATGCATTGAGCATAACGGTCATGGAGTTATAAATTCATATTTTCAGATAATCGACAGCCAGCATATTTTGCGAACATTAAAATATGACAATAAATTCATAGCCAGGGAAGAACGAAAAAGAATCCTGAAATCTGCGTCAGCGCACCTTGTACCAAATGATGCGCTTCTCGTTGCGATCTCAACCGCCCTATCCAAAGGGAAACGATGAAAGCAGCATTGTTCATGGTACCGAAGAATGAGCCGGGCATTCCCGCTTCGCGATAGCGAAGAAGAATTAAAGCATGACGGCGCGACGAGCCACCAACTCCAAAAGAGAATGGGATTGGCATGATCCTTCGCTGGCGGCTTCGATAACGAGTATGCAATCCTCAGGCCTGGCCTGGACACCATGCCCGTCGCTTCCGCCGTCTATCACACGCTACCGCAGCCTAAAGTTCTAGGAGAACGGCTCCTTCGCTACCGGGGTAACCAATTCGGACAGCCAAACATCGATAAACGGATGACGCCAAGTCATGCGCCGGCGTCATTGAAGCCTATTGTCTCACCATTATTTGCCCATATTATAGCGCAAGCTCAGCCCATATTGCTGCGGCGCCCCGAAGATCTCCGAGTTAAATCCCAGGCGAGCCCCAGATACGGCGCAGGCGCCTGATAGGTCTTTGCTGACATGCACTTTCGGCGGGCTGGGAATGGGTCCCGAGCCGTTATCGAAAGCGAAGGCGGCTGCGTGGAAGCATATCCTTGCGGGCCGCCCTGATTTGAACTGGTGGTCTTCCTCCCGTCACCTTGCCTTTAAATACTGAAGGGACCGCGACCTATCATTCGGCAGGTGGGGGAACAGGCGCGCGATGGTCTGAAGCCGCATGGCGAGGAATAGGACAGGCATGCGTCAGGATCGGTACGACTATATCATTGTTGGCGCTGGGTCGTCGGGTTGCGTCCTGGCAAACCGGCTCTCCGCCGATCCGGCGGTCACCGTCCTTCTGGTTGAAGCCGGCCCCAACGATACCAGCCCCCTGATTGCCATGCCACGAGGCATCGGCAAGCTGCTGGCGCCGGGCAATCCTCATGTCTGGGACTATGCCGTATCCCCCGGCGGCAACGCACCACAGGAAACCTGGCTTAAAGGACGGACGATCGGCGGGTCGAGTTCGATCAATGGCATGGTCTATGTGCGTGGCGCTCCGGCCGATTACGATGCCTGGGAAGCGGCCGGCTGCACTGGCTGGGGATGGCAGACTATGGGCCACCATTTTGTTGCGCTGGAAGATCATGCGCTTGGTGCCAAGGCGTGGCGTGGTGCCGGTGGCCCGCTCAAGGTGAGCATTCACCCTTCCGGCGACCCTCTTTGCGAAGCCTTTCTGACCGCCGCCGAGCAAGCCGGGACGCAACGGGTGGACGACATGAACGACATGCCCGCCGTCACCGAGGGCGGAATGGCCTATCAGCCAACATCCACCTATCGCGGCAAGCGCTTCTCCGCTTCCCGTGCCTTTTTGAAGCCGGTACGAAATCGACCCAATCTCGACATCGTGCCGCAAACGGATGCGGTGCGCATCTTGTTTGAGGGGCAGCGGGCCTGCGGTATCCTGCTGCGGAACAAGGATGGACTTCATGAGGTCGAGGCGCGGCGGGAAATCATCCTTTCCGCTGGCGCGGTGCAGAGTCCCAAGCTGCTGCAACTATCGGGCATCGGTCCACGGGCCTTGCTCGAATCGCTCGATATCCCGGTCGTCGTCGATGCACCCGACGTAGGCGCCAATCTTCGCGAACATCGCTATCTGGATTTCACCTACAAGGTGCGGGGGAACAGCCTGAATCAGAAGCTGTCCGGGCTTGGTCTCATAGTATCGGCCTTTCGCTATCTCTTCGGATCGAAAGGCCCCCTGACCCATGCAGCCCATGAAGTCGGTGGCTTCATCAAGACCGAAGCGACGCTCGATCGACCTGACGCACAGGTCGGCATGGGCCTCTATTCCTTCCACACGGACGACAAGGGCGCGGTGGCTTTGGACCCATATCCCGGCCTGACCGTCATAGCCTATTATATGCGGCCCGATAGCCAGGGCACTGTGAAAATAGGCTCTGCCGACCCGAATGCCCCACCCATCATTGATGCCAACCATCTGGCCAGCGATGCGGATCGGACGCACTTCGTCTCCCTGTTCCACTGGCTCCGCCGCCTTGCCCGACAGCCTGCACTCAAGGATTGGATCGTCGAGGAAACGGGCAAGACCGTCGGTATCGAGGCCGACGAGGATATCCTGGCGAACGCCATTGGCTTGGGCGGCACATCGTTCCACATCTGCGGGACATGCCGGATGGGCGTGGACGACGGCGCCGTACTCGACCCCCAGCTTCGCGTGCGGGGCGTAACCGGCCTGCGCGTTGTCGATACCTCGATCATGCCGACCATCGTGTCGGGCAACACCAATGCGCCAGCCATGGCGATCGCGCTCAACGCCGCAGACATGATCCTGCGCGCTAATCAGGACAGCAGCCGATGACCATAGCCTTCACCACATTTGACAAGCTCTATATCGACGGCACCTGGGTCTCTGCTGGCCCTGAGCGCGATGACATCATCAACCCGGCCACCGAAGCTCTTATCGGCCGCGCGCCTGTAGGCAATGCCGTTGCAGCGGAGGCAGCGATCGCGGCGGCGCGCGCCGCATTCGACAGCGGCATCTGGCCGCACATGGCGATAGCCGAACGCGCTGACTATCTGCGTCGGATGCATGCAGCACTGGACGCGCGGCGGCAGCAAATCGCTGCGCTGATCGTGGCGGAGGTGGGCTGCGCACAAGATGTCACGCATGGGATGCAGGTCGCCAACCCTCTCGATCACCTACTTGCCGCTTTGGATCATTCGACGCGCGATGACAGCGTTCGCCTGCCGCTCGACATCACCCCCGACCCGTTCAACCCGGATGGCCCGAAAAAGATCGGTGGAACCACCGTAATACGAGAGCCTGTGGGCGTGGTCGCTGGCATTACCGGCTATAATTTTCCGTTTCTGATCAATCTGGCGAAGATCGTGCCCGCGCTGCTCGCCGGCAATACGCTGGTGTTGAAGCCCTCTCCCTTCACCCCCTTTTCCGCGCTGCTGTTCGGCGAAATCGCCGACGAGATCGGATTGCCCAGAGGCGTGCTGAACATCATCACAGGTGGGCCGGAGGTCGGCGCCATGCTGACCAGCGATCCGCGGGTCGATCTTGTTAGTTTCACCGGGTCCGAAGGCGTTGGCGCCGCTATCATGGCACAGGCTGCGCCAACTCTGAAACGGGTGCACCTCGAACTCGGCGGCAAGTCAGCATTGATCGTCCGCAGCGATGCCGACGTCGCGCGGGCGGCGGCAATGGCTGTGGCGGTCCTCTCGGTCAACGCGGGCCAGGGCTGCGCCCTGCTCACCCGCCTCGTCGTCCACAACAATATCAGGAAGGCATTTGTTGAAACCGCCTGCACCATTGCTAGCCAGTTCAAGATCGGTGACCCTGCCGATCCATCAGTGGCCATGGGACCGCTGATCCGCGAGTCCCAAAGGGCGAAGGTTGAAAATCTGATTGCCACCGGCCGCGACGAGGGCGCAAAAATCGTCCATGGTGGCGGGCGTCCCGCAGGATTGGACAAGGGCTTCTTCACCGAAATCACGATCTTCGATGATGTCGACAACAAGATGACGATTGCGCAGGAAGAGGTCTTCGGTCCGGTCGGCTGCGTCATCGGTTTCGACAACGATGAAGAGGCAATTCGCATCGCGAACGATTCCCGATACGGCCTCAACGGCGGTATCGAAACGGCCGATGCAGCCAAGGGATATGAGATGGCGATGCAGATCAGGGCCGGCAGCGTCATGCTGAACGGTGGCACCGGGCGGATGTCCTATGCGCCGATCGGGGGTTACAAACGGTCTGGCGTCGGACGGGAATATGGTCCGGACTGGCTGCACGAATATCAAAACCAAAAATCGATCTTCTATCCTGTGGGGATCTAGTGATACTGGTAGGACCGAGGCTCTCCGGCGGCGCTCGAGCGCTCCCATGCCTGTTCTTGTCAACGCCGCCACCTGTCACCCTTACGAAATGCAGCCCTATCTTTCGACGGGTTTTACTAAAACAAGAGCGAGGCACGCCAGATCCAGCAATTGGTTGCGCAGCATCATCGGCTCAGCCATTTCAGATCAAGGGGACAGGCAAGCGCGAAGAAGGCGATCCGCCCCATGTACCCATGGAAGGATCTGCACGTGACGAACGAAGACAGTATCAATTCCGGCGACAAGGCCATGATACTTCTGCAAAGCTTGATCTGCTATTTACGCGAAAAGAATATCCTGACGCGAGCAGATCTCGATGAGCTTCGCGAGCGCGTGGAACTTCGCGTCTCGACCGTGAATACTGACATTCCATGCGCGTCTGTGTTGGCTGAAGCCGCGGCCAAGGATATGCGGGATCTGAATGACTTTTGCGGAAAAAAATATGGCGGCAAACATCGTCGCGTCAATTGACCTTGCCGGAAGTGGAACGGTCATCTGCATGGCAGATGGCTGTTCCACTTCTTACTCTGTCGACTTAGGCGCTATCCCATGACCACCGCGCCGATATTGCCTTCTTTGCAAGCACGCGCGGCGATCCGGGCGAAGCGCCTGACGCCTTGAGGGTCCTACCCATCAAGCATGATGGCCGTTCAGTTGAAGATAGTCCGGATCATGCTATCTAAAGCCCTTCACTTCCACTGAAGATGCAAGTCGGGAACATGCAGAATGTTGCCCACGAAATAAGGCACCTTGAAGCCATCCTTGATCCTGAATTCCGGCATGCTCGCAAGAAACTCCTCTACCGCGATTTGCAGTTCCAGTCGCGCAAGATGCATGCCCAGACATTTATGGATACCACTTCCAAGCGACATGTGCGGCGCCTTGCGGTCGAAGCGTATTTCTTGCGGTTTGTCATAATAAGCCGGATCGCGACCCACAACAGGCGAACAGAAGGCCACATAGTCACCGGGCATGATCGTCTGACCATGGATTTCAATGACTTTGGTCGCGATGCGGAAGGCCGTAACGGGAGCGAAAGCACGTAAAAATTCCTCGACCGCAAGCACGATCAGCGAAGGATCGGCACGCAGTTCGTTCTGCTTGTCCGGGTGCGACGCAAGATAGTCGAATATGTTGCCGAGCAGCGATGTCACCGTGTCAAGACCACCAAGGTAGAGGTTGAAACAGTGGCCCAACACTTCATCGTCATTCCATAGGCGACCGTCGATTTCGAAGGTAAGAACCTTGCTGATATAATCGTCGCGCGGTTGCTGGCGTCGAGCCTCGATCTCTTCGAGCAGATAGTTTTTGACGCTTCGCACTGCGTTCCCGCGCACTTCCCAGTCATTGGAGTGCAACATTTCCTTTTCCCATGTCAGGAACTGGGCCATGCGGTCCTGCGGCAGTCCCAGCAGGTCAAGCACGATGAAGATCGGGAACTTCTCAGAAAATTCAGCGATGAAATCGCACTGTCCCCGATCCTTGAATGCATCTATCAAGGTCCGGGCACGCTCGCGCACCTGTTCCTTCATCGCGAACATCTTCTGCGGCGCAAAATGGCTGTTGAGTGCCTTACGATAGCCGGTGTGGACTGGCGGATCAGCCTCTGTCGGGATAACCAGCCAGTTCTCGCCGATATTCTGCGCCCATTTACCCATGCCGTTCTTGGTGAAATTGTCGGCATCGCGCAGCATCGCTTGCACGTCTTCGGCATTCTTCAGCAGCCAGCCGGGCTGATCGCCTGGAAAGATGTTGGTAACATATGTGATCGGCGGAAGCTCCGCATGCATGGCAGGGATTAGCACTTCCTGCGGATTGTCGTAGATTATCTTGCGCGAAAAAAGCGGCAATGCCATCGCCAGTTCGGCCGGCACATGAGGTGGCAGGGGTTGCTGAACGAGTGCGGTCATGATGATCTCCGAAGCATGATAAGAAATGTCCTACCCTTGCCAATGACAGGTGCGGCCTTGACCGTCCGATCGAAACTGGTGGCCAAGCGGATAACCCGCGACGGCAGGAGACGATGGACATGAGCGAGCCAGTGACGCTGGATCTGGAACGGGCGATCCGGGACAATTACCGGCTGTGGAACGAGGGAAAGCGCGACGATCTCGACCAGTTGTTCCGGTCCTTGGGACCAAAAGGCTTTACTATCGAATATGTCGGCGCGCCGACCGTCGACGGGGCCAAGGCGATGGAAGAGATGTGGGTCAAATATGGCGGAAAGTGCACGACCGAACCGCTGGAGGTGATCGTCAATGGATCGGAAGGCGCAGCCTATGTTGCCAATCACCTGAAGACCCAGGATGGGATCGTGACGCTGCCAAGCCTGGAGATTTACAAGGTCACTGACGGACGGCTGACGATCCGCTACTTCCACCGCACGGCGCATTGATCTTCCCCGGCTCGAAGTGCAGGCAAGGGACATGGTTCAGTCCTGCGCCTGCATGAAGGCGAGCAGATCGGCATAGTGAGGCTGATGGACGAGGCCGCCGCCGGAAATGGAGATATTCTCTCCCGTAATGTAGCGCGCCTCATCCGACGCGAGAAAAGCGACCAGTGCCGCTATGTCGTCGGGCGTACCGAATTCGGGCGTCAGAATATGGCGCTGGATGATTTCCTTCAGACCCGGCACCGTTTTTTCCAACGCTTCGGTCAGGACGACGCCCGGCGCGATGCTGTTGCAGCGTATATTCTGTCGGCCATGTTGGGTGGCGATATATTTGGTGAGGCCGATGATCCCTGCCTTTGACGACCCATAGGCAATGCGGGCCAAATCGCCTGCGCTGCCCGAATTGGATGCGGTGTTGATGATTGATCCGCCACCGCCTGTGATCATATGCGGGATCGCATATTTGCACCCAAGCAGATAACCGGTGAGATTGACGTCCAGAATTTCCCGCCAGATGGCGATCGGAATGTCGATGGCGGTCGTGTCCTGCGGGCTTTTGACAGGATCGGTCATCGCCGCATTATTGTGCAATATGTCCAGCCGGCCAAAATGCTCGACCGTGCGTTCGACCATCGCCTTTACTGACTGCGGGTCGGCCGCGTCGAACTGGACAGCCAACGCTAGGTCGCCCAGCGGGTCTGCGGCGCGGGCAGCAGCATCCTCGAACAGGTCGGCGATCACGACGCGCGCACCTTCCGCGACGAAACGCTGCGCCACTGCGGAACCGATACCGCCGCCGCCGCCCGTGACGATGGCAACCCTGTTTTCCAGCCGCTTCATGTTTTGCAATTCTCCACTTATGGGCTTGGGGAGAAGGCGGTTCTAACCATGCCCTCCCCCGTCGCCCCCTTTATCCGATCAGCCAAGGACCGATCAGAATTTGAATGTCGTTTCCACGCCATAGGTTGCCGGCTGGCCGACATAGGCCGCCGTGACACCCAAGGTCCGGTAAAGGTCGGGGAAACGCCGCAGCAGATATTTCTTGTTCGTGATATTGCGGCCGTAGACTGCAATTTCGACATTGGGATTTTCAAGCTGGAAAGCGATACGGCCATTGAAAATGCCATAGCCGGGCACGCGGCCCAGGCGGTTTTCGACATCATAGGCGGCCTTGGTCGCGATCGGAGCCTGATCCGCTGCCTTCACTGCATCGAAATGCTGGGCGCCAACATAGGAGTAGGCGCCGGTGACAGCGAGCGTACCCATCCCCAGCGGAATTTTCTGCGTGGCACTGATATTGAGCTGCTTCTTGGGCAATTGGAGCAGCGGCAAACCACTAAGATCAACAACGCAGCCATTGACCACGCCAGCGCTGTTCGTGCAGCCGCTGCCAGCAATCACCTGGGTCTCGCTGAAACTACCCTTCACATATTTGCCATTCTGGATCGAGCCGTTGACGCTGACCGTCATCCCATCCCACGGTACGGCGGTGATTTCATTTTCCATGCCCCAGATGCGGACCTTGCCGTTGTTCTGGATATATTGGGTGACGCCAATGCCCGTGACGAAACTGTTGACGATCGCCTGATTGTCATCCTTCCAGGTATGGAAGACGGCCGTATTGAAGCGCAGGCGGCGATCAAAGAGATCGATCTTCAGACCCGCTTCGACATCCTTCACCTTCTCTGGCGAGAAGGCCGGAAGCCCCCCTGCCCGCAAGTTCCATCCCCCTGCCTTGGCCGCGCCGCGCGTCGCGAGATAGAGGAAGATATTGTCGCTCGCCTGCCAATCGACACCCAGGTTCCAGGCGGGATAGTTGAACTTGGCATTCTGTATCTGGTTGCAGGTCGTGGCCGTCACTGGTTCCGTCGGTGTGACGGTGCAGTTGATGCCAGTCGGCGTTCCTGCAACGCTCACATTATAGGGCAGGCCCAGCACCTGCGCATTATGTAGCACGCTGTTGCGCGTATCCCAGGTATAGCGGAAACCGCCCACCGCGCGCAGGGTCGGGGTCAATTCATAATAAGCCTGGGCGAACAGGCCAAAGGTCTTGTTGGTGACGTCTGCGTTGGAATCGCGAATAAGGCCGCCGAAGATTTGCGAACGGCTGAATTCATATCCGCTTTCCTTGCCCGCATAGGCGCCGGTGATGAAGCTGAGGCTGTCGGTGATGTCGCCCGAAAGCTGGAGCTCCTGTGAGACATAATAGGAACCTGACCCGGCAAATGTGCCCAGCAGCGGGACGGCAGTGCCGTCCGTGTCGCTAAGGCCATAGTTCATCGAGTGGCGATATCCGGTGATGGACTTGAGCTTCAAGCCGCCCAGATCGACATTGACCGTGCCGGAAAAGCCATAGACCTCCAGCGTATTAAAGGGCTTCACACCGTAAAGTGCCTGCGCTTCCGGGGTAAGTGCACCGATGCCGGCGGCGATCGACGTGCCGGTTGCCATATTCTCCCACCAGTTTGCCTTGGTCAGCAGGCCTGCGGTCAGCCCCGGCTGGAAGGCCGCAGGGACAATCGCAGGATTGAAGTTCCAAAGCGCGATCTGCTGACCATGGTTGGTCTGACGGTTCCAGTCTCCCGACAGGGTGATATCCCAGCCATCACCTTCATATTTGAGCTTGCCGCGCAGGAACTTGCTGTTGTTGTCCGAAAAATCGCGGTTGTTCAGTGGATTGTTGCCATAGCCTTCGCGATCATTGATCGCGCCACTCAAGCGGATCGCGAGGCCATCCGCGAGCGGGACATTGACATTGGCCTGCGCTCCAAGATTGTCATAATTGCCATATTCGGCCTTGAAAGTACCGCTCAACTGGTCATCCGGGTCGTTCGTGATGATATTGATAGCGCCGCCGGTCGTGTTCCGGCCGAACAGGGTGCCCTGCGGCCCGCGTAACACTTCCAGGCGTTGCACGTCCTGGAGGTCGGTCATGCCGGTGGAGGGGCGGGGAATATAGATGCCGTCGATATAGGTGGCGACGGCGGGATCGTTGGCCAGGATCGGCTGGAGATTGCCCTGTCCGCGAATGGCCACGAAGACGATACCGTCGCCGCCGGCCGAACCGCGACCGATGACGAGACCCGGTGCGCTGCGCTGGAGATCGGCGACATTTTCAACCTTCGCCGTCGTCAGCGCTTCGGGGCTAAGCGCGGTAACGGCGATCGGCGTAGTCTGAAGACTTTCCTCCGTGCGCCGCGCAGTAACGACGATGTCCTGAAGGCCTTCGACACCGCCCGATTGCGGCTGCTGCGCATAGACCGGCTGAGCCATCGCGGCTATCAGCGCGCCCGTAGCGACCGTCCCCAAAGTAACAGCCTTGATCATTCTACCCTCCCACATCATTTTATCTTGGCTCTTGTGCCGTTTTCGGCACGTTAACGCGAATTTAGATTAGCGCATGGATTTGCCATACCATAGTGAACAGGCCTTAATTGACTGTGCGACGACAGGTTTTGGCCGCTACTCGATATTATTTTCGTTCTCGTCCACTCAGTGGACTTGCGGAAGCTGACAGCGGAAGTCCTTGGGTGTCTGGCCTGTCGCCACACGAAAGGCCGCAGAAAAAGCGGAAGTGCTGCTGAAACCGCACCGCCAGCTGATTTCCTTGATCCGGGCGCCATCACCCCTTAGCAATTCCTTGGCGAGCGCGATGCGGCTGCGCGCAACGAATTCACCCAAACTGACGCCGGTTCCTTCCTTGAAAACGCGGGCGACATGGCGCACACTCATGTTGCAGCCGCGTGCGATATCGGCAACTCCGAGCGACCCAGACAGGTTGTCCATTACATAGTCGATGACATGACGCACCTGCCGCCCGCAACGCGACGCGACGCCACCCACGTCCTGCGGACCCATGTGCCGGACAAGTTCAACTGCCAAGCCCATGAGCATGGACTCGATCAGCGTCTGGCTGGCAAATCCCGGCGACCGCAATTCAGCTGCAAGTCCTTCAAAAATGCGGCGCATCGTAATATTCTGAACATCCGCGCAAGGGGCCAGCCCCTGGAGCGGGCGTCGACCGTCGAACAACTCTTCCAGAAAATCATCGCCCAGCGCCACGCAGACCAGATGTCGTTCCTGAAGAGCAGGTTCGCCGACATATTGGCGATGCGGCGGCATGTAGAGAATGTCGCCAGAAGCGGCGCGCCGATCCGGCCGCCCCATGCTGACCAAGCTGCGACGCGGCTGACTATCGAGCGAATAGTCAAGATAATGTTTTGCCGGGCTAAAAACACCGCTGCATGGCAATACCCAGTTGAAATGGCGCACATCGACGTGAGCATCGCGCATAGTCGCCATCGCTTCGATATAGAAGTCGTTTACCCCGAACCTATCCTGGCCGGTCCAATCGCTCTCCGGACGAAACATTGCCACCTCTGCCTGCTTCTATTTTGTCTATGCCCCCAAGATAGACGCATCCCTCGCATCTACCTCTATCTTTGGGTAGGTAGTCAAGACGCCTGAGCACGTTCGACCGCCTCCCCGCCAGCGGCCCCTGCTCGGCACAATCTGGACGAGTGGCGGCATTGCACACCGATATAGCGTGCCCCCCAGGCGTCCAGGCAGCAGCATCAACAGAAATGGGAGAGGCCCGCGATGCCTATCCATCAGATATGGTCGCGCCCCTCATCATGAGAGCCCTTGATGGCGTATACGCCCTTACGGGGCGCTATTCCCAGTAGGTGCTGGGCATATTGACGCTGGCGCAGGCATGTCATGGCACCTGAGAGGCGCAGGAGCGGAGATCTATCTGATCGGCACCGTCCCGTCAGCGGTTATGGCGGGGGGCGTTGAAGGCGTCGCTTGGGGCATTGGCACGGCAATGCTGTTTACCATTGCCAGTAGCGTGATGTTGTGACTGGCCTCGCGGGCGATCTGGCGCGCCAACGCCAAAACGCACAGCCTAACAAAAAGGACGGCCCGATGCCTCTCGACCAGGCCGCCCTTCACTCATGCGTAGCGCTTCATTCGGCGGCCTCGGATCGCGCCTGGCGACGTGCCTTGGCAGCTTCGATGCCCCGGAACAGCGCAGTCGTGTTGCCCGCCCCTGCATAGAACAGTACAAAGAGAGGGAGAAAATCCAGCTCTTCATCGGTGAATTCGCCGTTGATGAGCGCGCCGTTCATCTGGATTTCCACGAGATCGGGCCGGCCGAGCATCGCGGTAGCGCCCAGCACCAGCAAGCGCTTTTCGCGCATGGTCAGCACATCGCTTGCCCAAAGATTCGCGAACTGATTTCCGACAATTTCCTGGTTGAAGGAGGAGTCGCGAAACGGCCGGGTCATTTCAGACGACCCGGGTCCGTAAACCTTGTCGAATATCTCCAGGCCCTTCTGCCACTGTGCTTCGTCGATGCTCATGCCTTTTCTCCCATCACATCCGCCAGGCCGACGACGGCTTGATCCGTCCGGCGGGTCAGCTCAACCAATGGCAGCGTAATGCCGTAACTGCGCGCAAGATCGATGGCCGCATCGAGATCCTTGATCATCAGCGCACGGGTATATTCACGAAGGGCCGCTTCCTGATCGCTCGACGCTGGATCGTCGCGCATCGCGAGCATCAGCGGACCGCCCACACTGTCGGAACTGGCGTCGATGACCTCGCCCAGCTGGCGAATATCGACACCGGCATTACGGCACAGTATCGCAGCTTCATAACCGGCACGAAGCCCGCCAAAGACAATGACGTTACGGGCGATCTTCGCGGCCATGCCGGCACCGGGACCGCCCATGTGCGCGACTAACTTGGCAAAGCCGTCCAGCACCGGACGCACATTCGCGATGGTTTCATCCGCGCCACCGACCAGACAAACAAGACCATGTTCACGCGACTTGGGACCACCGGTCACGCCGCAATCGACCAGATCTACGCCCGCCTTGTCCGTCAGTGCCCGGATGCCATTCAGATCCTCGATCGAGACGGTAGCGACCAGAACCACGCTCAGCCCCGGTCGCGCCTGCGACAGGACCCCGTCCGGTCCCGACAATACCTCGATCGTCTGCTTGGCATTAACCACGGCGATGATGACGACATCGGCCTGTCGCGCCAATTCCGCGGGACTGGCGACCACCGCCGGCACGCCCTCCAGCGTGTCCGCCGCATCTGGACGAATGTCATAGACCGCTGCCAACTGGTTGCTCCGCGCCAGACAGATGGCGACGCCCGCGCCAATCTGTCCCAATCCTATAACGCCTGCTTTTCCCATCCTCACTATCCTTTCCGCCGCTTCTTTGCGGTCCTGTATCACTGTGATGCTAGCCTGGCATAGCCGCGCCCCCGGCGTCATCCTGCGGTTGAAGGCGTGGCCGAATGCCGACAGCTTTTCTGACCTCCACGATGCTTTTCACGCCAATGGCGCCTATGCGTGGAGAAGATAGTGCATACTCTTGATTGACGGCCCGCATCGATGCGTCATCGTTCGGCCTGTCGAGAATAGTTTTGCACTATCGATAAAGCAGTAACACGCCTAGCGCGACCGCAACCCGGCCGATACCGTACCAGCCCCGGCCGGTCCGACCGCACATTCTGTTGGACGAGCTGGAAATGCTCGGCAATCTGGAGTCAATCTACCGACTGTTTGGCGGCCCGACGGGCGCGGAATGATGATCCAGTCGAGCGATCCTTCAATCCCGGCCGGTAAGCGCGTCAATGTGGTCGCAGTCGACAGGCTGGCCGACTCCTTGGCAGCATGTCACTGTCGCAGCCCAATCGATCAGCGTTATCCGCCTACGGCATTGCCAGCCTATGCGATGCACGGCCCGGTGCTGGAACTAAACGGATCGTCGGCCTCGGAAATATCAACTTCGGCAAGGTATGCGGCCTGCCGCACGACGGGGGCTGGCCGGTGCATCGGATGATGCATTGAGTTATTACCGAATCGCCGGAAAATTAGGAAAAAAGATGAACAATCCCCTTTCCCTTGAGACCTATCGCTTGCTTGGCCGATCAGGTCTGCGTGCATCGCCGCTGGCGCTTGGCACCATGACCTTTGGCGAGGAATGGGGCGCGGATGAAAAGGAATCGCGCCGCATCTTTGACGCTTATGTCGATCAGGGCGGCAATTTCGTCGATACGGCAGGCTATTATGCCGATGGCATCTCGGAGGAGCTGACCGGCAAGTTCGCCAAGACGAAGCGTGAACGACTCGTCCTGTCGACAAAATATTCGCTAACGCGCAAGATCGGCGATCCCAATGGGGCGGGGAACAGTCGACGCACGATGGTACAGACGGTCGAGACCAGCCTCAAGAGGTTGCGCACCGATAGGATCGACCTGTTCTTCCTGCATGTCTGGGACGACACGACGCCGGCGGACGAGATATTGCGCGCCTTCGACGATCTCGTGACGCAGGGCAAAATCCTGTACCTGGGCATCTCCGACACCCCGGCTTGGCAAATGGCGCGGTTACAGGTGATGGCGGAACTGCGCGGCTGGACCCAGTTAGCGGCGCTGCAGGCGGAGTATAATCTGGTTCAACGCACTGCCGAACGTGACCTGATACCCGCGGCCAAGGCGCTGGGCATCGGCGTGATGCCCTGGTCGCCCCTCGCCAGCGGCATGTTATCGGGTAAATATGCGACCGGCGCACAGGCTGCGGCAGGCGAAGAGGGCGGGCGTGGCGCGATGTTGACAGCGGGCGGCCGGGTCAATGCGCGCGTGACCACCATCGCCGACACAGTGAAAGTGGTGGCCGACGAGATCGGCGCAACGTCGGCGCAGGTGGCGATCGCGTGGACACTGGTCAACCCGGCGGTAGTCTCCCCGTTAGTCGGCGCACGGACGATGCGGCAATATGAGGACAATGTCGCCGCGCTGGGCGTTACACTGGAGCCTGCACATCTAGCGCGACTGGAGGCTGCAAGCCAGTTCGACCTCGGCTTCCCGCATGAATTCCTGAAATCGCCGTTTATCCAGCATGGGCTTACCGGAGGGACGACGATCCTGCCACGATCCGCCTGATCCTTCAGGCGGCGCGGATCAAGCGACCGGGGCGCGCGCCAGTGGCGGCGCCGTCCCGGCGCGTCACGACGCCTTGGGCCAAAGTCGCGCGATAGCTGGTCGCCTGCTGGGACAGACGCCGCCCTCCACCCGGCAGATCATGGACAACATGCGGTGTATGTAGGGTCAGCCCATCATAGTCGATGACAATGATGTCGGCTCTCGCGCCCAAAGCAATTCTTCCCCGATCGGCGAGTCCCAGCAAATCGGCATTGTCAGAACAAGATAGCGGTCCAGGCAAGCGCAAAGCCTTATAATTGGGAAAGATCAGAGGACTTCGCTCCCGCCGCCGTTTCCCGGGGCAAATGCTTTGCCGCACACAGATAATTGACTACTGCAATTGCGAGCACCGATCCCGATAGCAGCATGCTGTGTTGAAGACCCACCGCAGAAGCGGCCAGGCAGTCGGCGGATCGCAGTGCAGCTCCTGACCCAAGGCACTGGACGGCATAGTCGCCGATATAATTATAGGCCGCGAGCCGATCGCTAAGATAACCTAGCGCCACCGACCCGATACCCAGACCCGCTACCGTCTGTCCAAAGGCATGCAAGGCGGCCGCCGAAGCGCGCATCCGGGGTTCCACCAATGTCTGGGTCACGGTCATCACGGCAGGCGTGAAAGCATAGAGCAGAGCGGTCGCGACGAACAACAACCCGACCAGCAGCCGCCAGTCGGATTGACAAAGAGCCAGGAGATAGAAAGGCAAAGCGAGACCGACGGTGATCGCCGGAGCCCAGCCCCCCCATCTGATGTCGCGCCGGATCAGGCGGCTCGCCAGATGGCCGCCGCTTGTCTGACCGACCATGGTTGCCAGGCTGAAGGAAAGGGCGAATATCAGACCGGCCTTCGACAACGGCAGGTCGAAGCGACGGACGAGCAGCGGGATGAGGAACAAGTTGGTTCCAAACCCGACCAGCCCGACAAATCCGCTTCCACAGGTCAGGTGCAGGAAGGACGGCGATCGACCGAGGCGGCGGAGGACGTGACGGAAGGGCGGCGTATTCGCGTTATCGCCTGCGTCTACGCGCGGCGGTTCGGGAATGGTGAGATAAAGAATCACGGCAAGCACCAGTCCCGGCGCACCCACCGCTACCATTGTCCACCGCCAGCCAAAGGACTGGGCGATCGCACTTCCAGCAATTGCCGCGATGGCGCCGCCCAGGGGGACGCCCAAGGCTATGAGCGAAAAGACGAGGGCACGGCGGCCGACATCGAACCGGTCCGAGATCATGGAAACCAGCGCAGGCGTGAATCCGGCCTCACCCACCCCCACGCCCATCCTGCAAAGCAGCAACTGGACATAGCTGCCTGCCGCGCCGCACAGGGCCGTCATGACCGACCACAGGATGGTAACGGCAGCGATCAGCCGCACGCGGTTGAAGCGTTCCGCGAGTCGCGCGAGCGGAATCCCCAGCACCGCATAGAAAAGCGAGAAGGCGAGGCCGCCTAGCATACCCAGTTCAAGATCGCTCAATTGCAAGTCGCGGCGGATGGATTCGCCCACCACCGCGATAATCGTACGATCGATGAAATTGAACATGTAGATAAAGCCGAGCAGGAAGAGGAACCACCGTTCGTTCCGACCGAAGCCACTTTGAGACGTCATTCCTCCCCCTTCACCCGACACATCAGTTTCAACCGTGGAACAGATAGAACATTTTTAATATCATCTGTATTGGTTTTTTCTTGAAACTGTCATGCAGTTGCGCCAACAGCAACGCCACATCGCACTGGGGATTCGTACCATGAAGACGCTTTTCATCGCCCTCGCCGCACTTAGCCTTGCGGCTCCCGCACTGGCGGAAACACCGGCCATCGAACGCAACGCGGCAATCTACTCCGCCGAAGGCACCAAGCTCGGCAAGGTCGACCGCGTCATTACGCAGGCCGATGGCAGCACGAGCGCGGTGCGGCTGATCTATCGCGGCAAGTTCATCGCCATTCCGACGGCAACCCTGAGCACGGGCGACAAGGGCCTGACGACCAGCCTGTCGAACGCCGAACTCAAGAAGCTCTAAAAGTTGGTATCGGACGCTGCGCCGGGCATGGACCCGGCGCAGCGCGCCTTCTAGGGTGCAGACCATGGTCATGGATGCCCCCTCCCCCCGACCGCCAAGACGCGGGCGCCCCCCTAGCACCGAAGGTCCCGCGCTCGACCGCGCGCGACTGGTAGCGACCCTCAAGCTCATGGCGCGCAGTGGCGGCTTCGACGCCCTCAACATCCGCCCGGTCGCCCAGGCGCTGGGTGTATCCCCCCGTCTCATCTATCATCATGTCCGCGACAAGGAAGAGATGCTCGGTCTTTTGACCGACGAAATTCTCTCCGGCCGGATGCCCGACCTGTCCGCGCCCGATTGGGAAAGCCGCCTGCGCAGCATCGCACGCACTGTGCAATTAGCCTATCGCGATTTTCCCGGCTCGGCCGTCTTCATCCTTTCGCGCAGCGCCAACCAACTGACACAGCCCAATGCAGCGCTGATCCGCCATGCCATTTTCGATGCGTTCGAGCAGGCAGGCCTCACTCAACAGCAGAGCCAGGAGATGCTGGTCATCTTTTCTGTCGTCATCCTCGGCAATGTCGTGGTCGCCGAGAGTCTGGACGAGAATGACGCGCGACTGGCGATGCAGCGGAACGTCGTGGAGGCGGCATTCGCACGGTCAACCGACATGCTGCTGGACACCATCTTGGCGACGGTAGCGAAAGCCTAGATGCTTGCGAGTTCCGCCATGGTGCGAACAGGCCGGGTCACGCCGTCCCAGTTGCAATGCGCCGCATGCATCGCTTCCAGCGAGGCCTCCATCGCAGGCGATAGCTCCATCAACTCGATATAGCCGCCGTTGCCGGCACGCGTATCGAACAATGCGAAGCGTTCGCCTCCCGGCATCATACCGCTGAAAGCCATGGCATAGCCCTCGCCGGACAAGCGTTCCACCCCGTCGTCATAGGGGATGCGCAGCATGACATGGTGATAGCCTTCGCCATTGGCGTCGAGCATTTCGGTGAAGACCGATTGTCCCTCGCTGGTCTGCTGGAGCAGTTCGATCAGCAGGCCACCGGAGAAGCCGAAGGCGACTTTCATCGCGACCTGCGCTGGTGCGCCTCGATATATCTGCCCCGGCAGCACCGGCACATCGAACAGGAAGAAGGGTCCTGCGCCCATCACGCGCGTCCAATGATCGAGCGTGCGGTCCATATCGCGCACCACCTGACATAGTTCCAGGATCGAACCCTTGGGCTGCATCACGCCTCTCCCCATGTGGCCGCCCCCGTGCGAAAGCCATGTTGCGCGGCCCTGTCACGCAACTGCCGCCCTCGGGCTACAATGTCGATGCGCGGGATGGCGCCGTCGATTTCCTGCTCGATCCGCGCTAGATTCACCAGCCGGACCTCACGGATGAAGCGCCCCACGTCAGCACCATCTGGCACGCCTTGCCAGCGCAGCATCACCCAGCCCGCTTCCAGACCAGCCGTGTCGATCCAGTTGGCGACGCCCGGATCGATGCCGGCCACCACATAGCTGATCGTCCCGTCATTGCTGGGCGTCACCTGCGCGCTGTTGAGACTGACCATCCGTTGCATCGGATCGGGTGAGATGGTCCAGGGATCGGCGATCTGGATGCCGGTATAATAGCTGGCGGCCGGATCGATCGTGACAAGCAGCCCCTGCCCCTCTGCAAGCGCAAAGCGGCCCCCGGCAAGATAGCCCCAGCCACCATCGCGACCGTTCGGCCCGACAAGGCTATTGGGTTGATGCGACCCCAGGAAATCATTCTTGAAGTTCGACCAGAAGGTAACCCAAGCAGGTAGGTCCGCCACGACCGCCGCAGCGATGTCATTCTCTGTGCGTGGTCGCCACCCGGTAGGCGGATCAAGGCGACGGGCGCGAACCTCTGCCGGAACTTGCCGCCAGTCCCGCTGGCTGTCGCGGGTATAGACCTGGATGCGGGCGTCCCGCTCGGTGCGCAAATGGGTAGGGCCACCCTCTTGCGGGCCGACGGTCACGGTCACGCAGCCATCGGCATCGCAATGCGGTAATAGCTGTTGAAGCGTCAAAGCACCCAGATTCCGCCCAAGGCCAGCATGGTGCACCGGCTCGACCTCGGCCACGATGCTGAATTGAGGTGGATCGTGGGAAAAGCGGATGTCGATTTCATATTGGCCGCTGCCGTCGATCGGGATTTCACGGTTGAAATTATCGGGATTGTCGATCGCCACCGCAGCCCCGCCATAGACATGGCCGAACCAGGAACGCGGGGCATTGCTGATATTCCACACGACCCTGGGATCAGCAGTGTCGCCGTTGGCCTCACGCATGGCGAGGCCCAGCACCCATTGGTCCAGCGCCCGGTCAAGGCGCAGCCGCCCGTCCAGCGTATCGGACATGGGGTCGGCGAGCATCTGGCGGCGGGCGCTTTCGCGCGCGGCACGGATGTCGGGACGCTCGATCAGGCGGAGCGCCAGCTTTTCCGCCGCCGCCTGATCCTCGGTCCAGAGCGGGTTGACGATCAAGAGATGGTCCCCACTCGCCCGCCTTCGGTGAAGATGGTACTCCCCGTGGTATAGCTGGAGGCATCGCTCGCCAGCAGGATCGCAGCGCCCACCGCCTCGTCCGCCGCACCGAAGCGCTTGATGGCGTTGCGTTCAGCAAGGCCAAGGCCCTTGTGAATGTCGGCCTCCTGCCCGTCCGGGCTCATCGAACCAACGCACAGGCAGTTGATCCGCGTGTGCGGCGCCTGCGATTTGGCGAGTTCGCGGACCAGGAAGAGCAGCGCCGCCTTCGACACGCCGTAAGCGACGGCAGGGGGTATCGGGGTGAAGCCGCCGCAACTCTGCACGGATATGATGCTACCCTTGCCATGCGTCATCATGTCGGCCTCGGTCAGTTCAGCCAGGCGCCAGGTCGCAAGGACGTTGACATCCATAGCGGTCTTCCAGACCTCGTCCGTATTTGCCCACAGCCCGCCGTTGGCCGCATAGACCACGCCTGCCGCCGCATTATTGAAGATGATGTGGATGGGGCCGAAAGCATCGCGCGCGGCTGTCACAAGCCGTTCAAGGTCCGCCTTGTCCCCCGCATCGGCAGCGACGGCCAACGCTTTGCCGCTGCCGACCGCATTGATCTCCGCCGCGATCCGGTCGAGCCGGTCCTGCGAGCGGGCGGAGATGACGACATTGGCGCCTAGTTCGGCATAGGCCTTGGCTACATGTTCCCCCACGCCCGGCCCGACACCAGTCAGGATGGCGGTACGCCCGTCGAGACGAAACCGATCGAGAACGCTCATGCTATGCTCCTGGAAAACAGGTCACGCGCGGCCCAGAAATGGCCGTAGCGATCATAATAGTCGGCGAGGCGAACACGCACCTCGTCGGGTTCGATGGCAAATTGCTCGGGGCTGTGCTTGTGCTTGCCGAGACGACTGGCGGCGGGATTTTCGCCGAGGAACCGCGTAATCCGTGCGCGATGCTCGTCGGTAAAGGGCAAGCCGAAACGTGTATAGATGCGCTTGATGGCACCCATGGGGTCGGCAACGATGTCGCTATGGGCCAGATCGATGATCCGCGCCTCTATATCGGGATGGGCAGCGCGGGCGGCCGTGGCACGCGCCATCGCCGCGCTCCAGGTATCCAACACGGATCGGCCGATCGCCTTGTCATCCTGAGGAGCCCCCACGGCCGCGAGGAACCCCGAAATCATGCTGGACAGCGAAGATAATGTCTTGACCGGATCGCGATGCGTCCACACCAGCATCGCCCCCGGATAGGCCTCCACCAGGCCCGGCAGGTCGAACAGATGCTGCGGTGATTTCAGGGTCCAGCGGCCCTTTGGCCCTTTCCACTGGAACTGCTGGAGCATACGCTTGTGGGTACGATATTGCCCCTCGGGCACCGTCTGCTGCAACCAGCGGGAGAAATCCGGCACGCCCAGTTCCGCTGGAAAGTTGGTGCTGGCGAAATGCAGCATCATGCCATGATTGCATTCGCCCGGTTGGGTGCAGTCCATGCGCTGGATGTCTGCCAGTTGCGGCGCATGGACGAGCCAGTTCTCATAGATCGCCTGCACCTGCGCGATGCGCGGATCACTATCGAAGGTCGCTATTTCAGGCGCGGGCCAAGGCATGTACCATTCCCACTCGCGTGGCGCCCTGGCGGCAGGATCGAGGCACAGCAGATCATAGGTGATCGTGGTGCCGGTGCGCGGCAGGCCGCACACCACCAGTGGATCGCCCACATCCTGCGCCACAATATCGGGATGACGTTTCTCATCCTCGACATAACGCAAACGGGTTTCGAGCAAGGCAGCAATCTTGTGATGGGCCGTTTCCCGTAGCTGCACCGGTGGGTTCATCGCCTCCACCGCCGCCACCAACTTGCGAAAGCCGTTCATGAAGGAAAGGTCGTGACCAAAATCGCCCAGCCCGCTCGCCGCTTTCGCCTCGGCGATCAGCGCTTCAGCGTCCAGTGGCGGACGCTTTCCCGCCACTACGTTCATCGCCGCATCCCTGAATGCTGACTAGGCATGGCGCTTTCTCTCCCAGAATTTATTATTCCACAGTGTATATTTAATATTGAAACGGTTCGTCAAGCATGATGCGCCAGGACAGAGGCGGTCAGTCCGCCTTTTCCTCCACGGGGGTCAGGTTCTTCATGAAGGCGACAAAGTCGGGTCCGAATTCAGGCAACGGCAGACCCAGTTTTTCCGCCAGATAAAGCGTCATGAAATTGTCGTTGAGCGACTTGTTGGTGGCAGGAATGTTGCCGATGCCGACCTGACGGTCGAACGCGCCGACCGCGACCAGCGCCATGCGCAGCGCCGCGACAATATCGTAATAATCGAGATTCCTCGCCTTCTGCCCGCTCGCATGTTCCCAGATAGCGATGGTCTCGTCCTTGCTCGGCAGGCCTTCCAGCCTGGTGACGCCGAAACGGCGACCAAACAGATCGTCAAAATAAAGCCACCAGGCCAAATCCAGCTCCGCCGGGCCAAGTGCCGCCAGTTCCCAGTCGATCAGAGCGTTCACGCTGCCGTCTGGACTAAACATCACGTTGGAGGGCGTCGGGTCGCCCCAAAGCACGTTAACGCTGGCATCGTTGGGCATGTTCGCGCGCACATAAGCCATCGCTGTATCAACGATCGGCATGGTCCGCCCCTGCCCCGCCGCCTTGTGCCACGCTTCCAGCGCGCCGACATATTGATCCAGACCTGGCTGGCCGTTCTCGGGCTGAGCGAGAAATTCAAATCCCTCGCGCCAGTTGATTTTCGCCAGGCTGGCGAAGGCCGTAATGGCGTTCGTGAAGCTCTGGTGCCGCTGGTCGGGCGTCATCTCGACGAGCCAGCCTTCGAGATTATAATTGGGCTTCTGCTTGGCGCATTCGCCATCGACCTTGCCCATCACGAGGAATGGCAGACCCAGAATATCGGAATCGAGATGCATCCCGATCCATGACGGAACGGGAAGGTCGCCGCGTGCATCAAGCGCCGCCATCATCTTGCCTTGCAGTGCGAGACTGCTACCGAACACGACTTCGAGATTCGTCGGTTGCCGACGCACGACAAGCGTCTGGCTCTGTGGTCCGACGGTATCGGCATAGTCGACATCGACGAAGAAAATATCGGCGGAGAAGCCGGCGCCGAGCGTAACGTCCAGCGGCTTCACGGTGATGTTGCGCCAGTCAGGCTTCTCGCTTGCGAGCCAGTTCTGCAACTGGGTAGTGATACGATCCGGGGTTAGCAGTTCCATCAGAGTCCCTTCCCCGCCAGCGCGCGTTTCAACTCCGTCGTCAGCGGCCCCATATCCTTGGGCGAGGAACCATGGAGCAGGATTTCGTCGGCGCCTGCATCAAGGAAACCCATCAACTGGTCGGCGCATTGAGCGGCCGTGCCAACGGCTGCACCCTCATCCAGCCATTGCTGCGGAATCAGCCTGCTGACATCGACCAGTTCCTGCCTCGTATAGGCCTGGTCGGCGGGCTTGCCGTTGAGGCCCGCGATCTTGGGATGGGCGCGAATGTCGTCCAGCACCTTCTTGTCCCAGCCATTGATTTCGACGATCAGGTCGCCAAAGCCCGGCAGTTCGAAATAGGTAATGGCGCGGCCACCGACTACCGCCTCTTCCTCGTCCTTGGGGAGGTCGGGGGCAACGATGATATTATGATAGATCCGCACCGACATCGGGTCGCGCCCCGCTTTCTCCGCCGCGTCGCGCACGATCTTCGTGCTATTTCTCACGCCCTGTGCCGAGACGAAGGGGTGCAAAAGCACGCCGTCGCAATGTTCCCCCGCAAACTCCAGGGACTTGGGACCGATGGCGGTGAAGATGATCGGCGGTGGAGCGCTTCCGCTCCTGTCGGTCAGGCTGATCGCAGGGAATTTGCCCAGCACGCCCTCATAATCGACCTTCTCGCCGGCCCAAAGACGGCGACAGATGGAGATGAGGTCGGCCAGCCGTTCCATGGTGATCGGCGGTGAACCCAGCATCTTCATATAGGCGGGAACAGCGCGTGCGAACATCAGGCGGAAACGGTCCCCGCTCATCGCCTGCATCATGTCGGCGACACTGGCCGTGACGAGTGGATGGCGCATCGTCGCATACATGGTGCCGGTGATACGGATCTTGCTTGTGGCCTCGCTCACGGCACCCGCAAGGACCGCAGGTTCCTTGAGCGCGTAGCGTTCGGAAATCCACACGCAGCCAAGACCGATACGTTCGGCTTCCTTCGCCTCCTCGATACCCCGATGCGGATCGTTGACGCGGCCCGGCAGGATATAGGTGCCGAACTTGTCAAACAGCGCCTTTGCGCCCGGCTCCTCAAATCCCGTCATGCTTATGTCCTCATACAAATATCTGACACAGGCATTGCCGCCTTGGCCTTTACTGGCAACCTATCAAAGGGCAGGCGCGGGATGGACCTCAACATAAAGGCGCGTGAGTTTGAGGGAGGCAATCTTCCATTGCCCATCCTGCCGAACATAGCGTTCATGATAATGGCCAAAGCCCGTGATCGACGCAGCGCCTGGCAGCGGCGATTTGCCAGGCGACCAGACCACCCGGTCCTGCATGGGCGTGATGACATGCGCCTCGTCGCCTCGCAAATCGATTTCCGACATATGGATCTGATGCGCAGTCTTGGCACCATCGACCGACCAGATAATGGTTTTGCGGATCGCATCATGCCCGATAAAAGGGGGCTGGCCTGTATCCTCCTCGACATCCAATACCGCATCGGTGGTGAACAAGCCGATGAAACCGTCCCAATCCTTGGTGTCGAGAAAGCGGCAATAGCGCGCCTTCACAGTGCGGATCGCCTCATGGTCGAGCAGCTTTGCCAGATCGTCGCTCATCATTCCCAACTTTCCCTCACCAGATGATACGGGTGTGCGCCCGCAAAGTGCGCTCGCGGATGGCCTCGATACGTTCTGTGGGCGTAACGAGTACCGTCTCTGCCGGCAGATGACTGCGCACTTCGGCCAGTTTCACTTTCTTCATCATGGGCGTCGGACGTTCGTCGGTGTTGAACCACCGCCCCTGCACTGCGCCACTGGGATAGCCCGATGTGTCGAGCCAGTTATGCACACCTGGATCTCGCGCGGAAATGACCGCGCGGAACACATTATCGCCATCGACCACGGCCTGCGCGACGTTCAGGCTGGACTGGTTGTGATACCAATCGATCGTCTCGTACAATTCGTTGGTCAGGATCAGCGACCAATAGCCGACATCGCGTGGGATCTTCACCTCGGTGATCAACGCCTCGTCATCGGCCAACTCATAGGCGCCTTCATAATAGGACTGGCGCGCCAGCCCGGTCATCTGCGAAAAGTCGACCACCTTCAGAACATTGATAAGTCCCTCATCGCGCAGCTTCTGCACCTTGTCGGGGAAGGCCAGCGCGCACACTGCCGCTGTCGCCGGGATTTCGGCGAAACGATGCGCCAACTGCTCCAGGGTCGGCCGTCCTTTGGCAGCCTGCGCCGCATCCAGCCGAACGATGCCGAAGCGCGGTTCGCGCTCAATGCCCCAGTCGCAGCCGACGATACGGATCATCAGCTTTTCGGTTTCCGGCTTCAATTCCCACCAATCGCCCTTATGGTCGGCTGGCCGCTGCGGCGAGAGGATGACGTCGAAGCTGCCATCCTGCGCGATCTGCAGATCGTCGAAATCATTAGCGTCCTGCGCCGGATGATGCTGGCCCGTGCGTAGCGTATCGGGACCAAGCTGGGCCAGGATCATCATCCGGGTTGTGCCGCGGTCGCCCCGGATACGGTAGGTGCCGCCCTTTTCGATCAGCGCCGCCTTGTAGATCGTGTCGGCATTGGGCTGAAAGATATTCTGGCAGATGTTGAGTTCGGGCACGAATATCGGATGACTGCGGTCGTGCATGATCGCATCGTTCGCCGTGCGCAGCACGCCCGACAACAACAGCCGCATCGATTCCTGCATGACGTGCGGGTCGTCCCGCAGCCGCTCGGGAATGCGATTGCGCATCTGCTGGCCCAGGGGACGTAACTGGTCGAGCAAGTCTTCCCACTCGAAAATGCCGCTATCGTTCATGTCGTTCTCCACAGTCGATCGGTTCTCGGACAAGGCCCTGGCGTCGCCGACGGGCAACAGCAGACCGGCCAGCATGGCAGAGGCGCCGACACCCAACTCACGTCGCGACAGCTCGTCCCTAATGCGCGACAAGCACATTCCTTACATCCTCGCGCCGCCGGGCATCGACGCCTGCGGCATCGAAATAGCCATCAATCCCGCCCCACTGATCGGCCACCATCTCCAGCGCACGACTGAGAAAGCCTTCGTCGATGCCGATCAGCACCGCGACCATCTCGTCGGGCGGCACGAAGCCGAACGTCGCCTGCAAGTCGCTTTTCAAATGGCCCGACATCTTCAGATTCTGTCCGAAAATATCGGACTTCCCATAGTCGGCGACGATCGCCTCGCGCGGCACGCCCAGCAAATCGAGGAACAGCGCCACAACCACGCCTGTACGGTCCTTGCCCGCCGTGCAATGCACCAGCATTGGCGTATCACCTGCCAACAGCGCATCCACCATGACCGATACATGCGGCAGGAAAGCTTGGGGCATCAGTCCATAATTATGCGTCATCACCTCGGTCGCGCGCCTGGCGGTCGGATCGCGGCCCAGCGACATCCACATATCCTCGCCCTGCGCGCGCAGGTCAGTGTTCATGTCAAGGTTCAGTATCCGGCAATCCGGGCCGCACCAGTCATGAGGCGCCTTGTCCCGCTCCAGCGTGGATCGCAGATCGGCGACCGCGCGAAACCCCAGTCCCGCCAATTCGACATGATGGTCCTCGACAAAGCTCGCGGGCCCCTCCGAACGGAACAGGATGCCTGAGCGCACGCTACCACCTTGGTTCGTTGGCAATCCGCCAATGTCACGGAAGTTGAGGCGAGATAATGCCTTAGTCATGGTGCCTTCAGCCCTCCAGCGCCGGATAGGCCGGCACGACGACACGCATCTGCGCGAGCAGTTCGGACGACATCCAGACATGTTCGATATAATGGCCAAGCGTCTCGCGCTCGTCGGTGTAGATGTAGCGCAACATGTCCCCTACAGCCCCTTCAAACACCACCGGATGCCGGGTGAGGTCGAGCGAGGCGACATGCGCGTCCCAATTCTCGATCGGCCCATCAATGCGCGTCGCGATATGATGGAACCGGATCGCCAGCCCATCGCCGTCGGGCAAAATCTCCCTGAACATCGAGGCGGTATCCCCAACCGGCTCGATCAGTTCGATTTCCACGCCGCCGACGACCGCCAGCGCGACCTTCAGGATGGGCCGCCCTGCCGGGTCTTCACCAGGCTGGATGTTCGACAGTTCGAAAAAGCCGGGCGTCCCATATTCGGCCTTGAGCGCAGCCATGGCGGCGTTGAGGTCGTTGGTCACATAAGCCACCTGGCTATGCTGGCTGTTGGGCCGGGCGAACATGCGTTTCTCCTCTAGGGGCGATCAGAACAGCCGCGCCACTGGCGGCCTGGCACCTGCCGGATGGTCAGTTGGCGATCATCTTGCCGCCATCCACGACCAGCGTATCGCCAGTGTGGTAGGCGGACAGGTCGCTGGCGAGATAAACGACCGCCCCTTCCAGATCGGAAGGTTTACCCGCGCGACCGAGCGGCGCCTTGGCCGCCACCATATCGGCGATCATCTTGCCCACGTCCGGATCGGCGAAGGTCATCTCGGTCTCGATGAAGCCGGGCGCGATGACGTTGCAGCGTATTCCGATCGGACCAAGCTCCACTGCCAGCGCCTTGGCGAGCGAATTGAGCGCCCCCTTGGCAATGCCGTAATGAGCCATGGTCGGCACGCCCTGGAATATCGAGCCACTGCCACAGATGATCAGCGATCCCCCCGGATCGCCCGCTTCGGCCCGCGCCTTCATGTGCCGCGCCCCTTCGCGAAGGGTAAAGACCGCGCCATCGAGATTGATGTCGATCAGCTTACGATAGGTGAGTACGTCCATATCCGTGAATGCGATCTGGCTGGCGACGCCCGCATTGGCGACCACCGTGTCGATCCGACCCATGGCATCTAGCGCGCGGGCGAAGCCGGCAACGATCGCCGGCTCATCGGTGACGTCGATAGAGTCGGCAAAGACCCGGACGCCATAAGCACGCAGCGCTGCCGCCGCCTCTTCATTCTTGTCGGCGCGCCGCCCCCAGATGACGATATCACTTCCCGCGCGGGCAAGCCCCCGCGCAAAGCCGAAACCCAGGCCAGAATTGGCGCCGGTGATCAGCGCCACCTTACCGCTCAGGTCGAACAGATTTTCCGGCAATCCACGTCTCCCGTTAGCCACTGGCTGACCCAGGGGCGCTTTTGTGGAACAGTGAAACGACAATCATCGACCAGCAACCCGCCAGACTTTCGCAATCATGCCATTGCCATCGCGAAACGGCCTTGCGCTCAATGCGTCATCATCTTCCGATATTGAGTTGGGGTGATCCCGGTTGCCTTGCGGAAGGCCGCCGAGAACGCCGCCGCGCTTTCAAAACCACATTGCCAGGCGATCATCTTTATGGCCGGCCCGGCCGGGTCGAGCAGACGGCGCGCCTGATCGACCTTTCGATCGGTGATATAGGCGGTCAGCGTCCGGCCAGTCGCGGTCTTGAACTGACGGAAGAAGTGACGGGTGGACAGACCGCATTCGGATGCTAGTGCAGCGACCGAGGGCGGCTTGCCCGGCTGCTCGATACGATCATTTATGCGGTCTATCTGGGCGCGAGACAGGCCGCGTGTAAACGCCTCCCCGCCGGTGGAGCAGCGGAGATATCGGTGCAACTCGATCGTCGCCTGAATCCAGACCGCCTGCGCCAGCATCTCGCTGCAAAAGCCTGGCTGCGCAATCTCTTCGGCAATGCGTCGCAGCGCCAGACCCACCGGCTGGCTGCGAATATCGAGCGACGCCTGTAGCATCGCCTCCGATGCGCCGATCTCTTCCGCCTCCAGCCCCGACCCGTCAAAGCCGCAGCAGATCGACGTCTGCTCACCCTCGCCCCAATGGGTGAGAAGACTTTCCCCCGCCGGGATGAAGATCATCTGCCCCAGCGCCCGTGCCGTGCCGCTCTCGCTCCCGGCATAACCGCCGCGCGGGCTTCCCGGACGAGGCGAGAGGGCCAGATCGAGAAAGCTTCGCGAAGAAGAGAATGTCCCGCCCTGCGGGCCGTGAAAACGGTAATGATGCAACTCCATCACGACACCAGGCAAAGCAATCCGTCCTCTGACGGTGCACTCCATCGTCGGCGTAACCGGCACGTCATAGACATGGGAAACGGCGTTCATCTGTCTTCTCCATGCATCGGCCCGTTCGAAGGTTCCGAACATTTACAATGGACTCTGGCACAATGGCACTCTGGCGAGAAATTTGGCGCAATGGCTACAGTCGCGCACCTTGCCGAAGAAAGGGTCGCACGCCTTAAATGCCGCCCATCATAAGACACGATCGAAGGGAGAGCGACATGAGCAGTCCTGCGCAGGAACAGGCCGCACGCCAAAACGTCATCGACATCACCGACCTGCACCACCCGGTTCTGACCGAAGTGCAAAAGCAGGTGATGGCAGGTGCGCAAGCCGCCGCCGACCAGATCATTCTGCAACCCGAAGTGATATTGGGCGCAGCCAGGGTACAGACCGGCCTGTCCGACTTTGGTCCCGATGATTTTCGTGAGCGGATGGACATATGGTGTCAGGCTATCGACGAAGATAGCAACGCGTCAGCAGTTACCCGCGCAAACCTGTTCCAGATGATGATCCGCTATGCCGCTACCCGGCTGCGGATCGAGGATATCGTGAAGCGGCATCCGGAGATATTGGACATAAAGATCGAACGGCCGATCATCGTCGCCGGGCTGCCGCGTTCAGGGACAACCCATCTTCTGGGCCTGCTGTCCGCCGACCGCCGCTTCCGCTCGCTCCCATGGTGGGAAGCGATTGCGCCGGTGCCTGCCCCGGATGAAGCGCCCACGCCCGAAGACCCCAATCCCCGCTGGACCAAGGCCGAGCAAGGTTGGCGGATGATGGAATCGATCCTGCCCTATATGGCGATCATGCACGAATTTTCGCCCGACCATATTAGCGAGGATATCGAGTTGCAGGCACCCGATTTTTCCTCCTATCTGATCGAATGGCTGGCTATGGTTCCGCGCTGGCGTGACTATTATCTGAGCCACGACCAGTCCGGCACATACGCCTATCTCAAGAAATGCCTGCAGGTGCTGACATTTCTGCAAGGCCCAAGCCGATGGGTCATCAAGTGCCCCCAGCATATGGAGCAATTGCCCGCCCTCTATAAGATCTTTCCCGACGCAACCTTCGTCCTTGCCCATCGCGACCCGGTCGGCTCGATCCGATCGCAGCTCACCATGTACACCTATGCCGCGCGCATGTTCCGCAAGACGATCGATATTCAGGAGCCACTTGGTTACTGGCCCGATCGCTACGAACGGCTGCTGCGGGCTTGCGTGCGCGATCGCGACATTCTGCCGCCCGAGCGGACGATCGATGTCTATTTCCACGACTGGATCAAGAACCCCGACCCAATCCTGAAAGAGATTTACCGAATTGCCGACATTCCTCTCACCGATGAGGCGCTCGCCGACCTCCATGCCTATCTTGCTGAACATGGCGAACAAAAGCAGGGGAAAATCGTCTATGACCTGGAACGCGACTTCCACGTCACCGCAGAGGCATTGCGCAAACCCTTCGGTTTCTATTTCGATCGCTTTCCCGTCCAGGTCGAGGTGAAATAGGCTGCAGGACGTCCCGCCCTGCCGTCTGGCAGGATGGCAACCACAATCTGTTGGCTAGAGGATGGCCAATCATCCATTCCAACAGAGGAACACCATGCCCGAACTGAACGTCATCTTGCGCGACGGCACCCAGCAAGTGATCAAAGCCTCAGCCGATCTGTCGGTGATGGAGGCTATCCGCGACACCGGTTTCGATGAACTCCTGGCGTTGTGCGGCGGTTGCTGCTCCTGTGCGACCTGTCATGTCTATGTCGAACCGGCATTCGCCGACGCACTGCCGCCGGTATCGGCGGACGAGAATGACCTTTTGGACGGATCACCGCATCGCAACGAACATTCGCGCCTGTCCTGTCAGGTGATGATGACGGAGGCCCTGTCTGGCATGAGTATCACAATTGCGCCCGAAGACTGATTATGAAGACCCAACCCATATTATAACTGAGAGGACTATCGTGGCCTGGAAAGAACCCATTCGCGAGCAGCTCGATGTATCCGACTCGACACTGCTCACCGACCAGCAGAAGAAGATGGTCAAGCATTGGACCGATCTGCAGGAAGTGCTGAACGCCGGCGATTTTGAAGGAATGGACCGTTTCTTCCATCCCGACTTCCGCTACGGCAATCCGAACCGACCGGACCTTGGCACCTATGATCAGTGGAAGACCTCGCCGGTCGCGCTCTACAAGACCTTTTATCCTGCCGCTTACAAGACCATTGATGCGGTCGGAAAGGGCGAGGACGAAATCTGGATCTACGCCACCCATTACTGCAAACATGTCGGCGGCCCCTATATGGGCGTGCAACCGACCGGCAACGAATTCCAGGTGAACTGGTTCTCTATCGTCAAGTTCCAGGACGACAAGATCGTCAATATCTTCAGCATTTCCGACGTGCTGACCATGTTGAAGGATATCGGCGTCGTCGACGTACCACAGCCTGTCGACCCCTATAAGTAAGACTGTTTTTCGCTCCCTTCCTTCCGAGCCGTCAGGCGACGGGAGGAAGGAGGGCGGCAAGCAGGAAAGAAGCCAGGCGTTCAGCCTGTTCGTGGGCATGGGCGGCGTCGATCTCCCGCCCTGCGCCCAACCGCTGCTGCATCGGTGCGGCGTTGAAATAAAAGCCCACACCTTGCACCAGCAGCGCCATCAGCGCTGCCGTCGAGAGATCATCGACCGGCCGTTGCCGCCGTACAGCATCCAGCAGGTCGTCAAGACGTTTCTGGAACGGCGACACGAAGCGTTCGACGATATGATCCAGCCGCCACGTCGAGCGGCAACCTTCCAGGTTCGTAAGCGCGACAATATCGCCGTTGCGCGTCGCCCAAAGACAAAATCGCTGGACCAGGTGACGCAACCGGACTTCCGCATCTGCCTGTTCGTCGAACGCGGTTTCGACGAAGGGTGACGCCTGCGCCATGCGCCAGTCGATCGCACGTATCCACAAATCTTCCTTACGTCCGTACCGCACGTTCAAAAGATTATGGCTGACACCAAGTTGTTTGCTGAGGTCACGCAGCGTCGTTCCTTCATAACCTCGCTCGGCAAAGGTCGCGAAAACCAGCCCCAGCAACGTGGCTTCGTCCACGGCCAGTGCGGCGTTCTGGGCGGGGCGACCGCGGGTGCGCTGGGGGCGATCTAGCATCAACTGGTCCATAGCGAAAAAAGTTGACATATAAATTGTCACTCGTCAATTTAATGCCAAGGAGAATGGATAGCCGCTATGAGTCTTGCACAAGATCTTTGGTGGGCAGTGGCCCGGTCAGAAGAAGTCACCTCGAAGAAGCCATTGTCGGTCGATATTGGCAATCAGCCTGTCGTTCTATGGCGCGACAATCAGGGGATCGCTCGCGCCTTGGAAGACCGTTGCCCCCATCGTCGGGCGCCGCTCTCGCTGGGCTGCATCCGCGACAATGGCTTGATCCAGTGCGGCTATCATGGCTGGAGCTATGACGGCGAGTCGGGGCGGCTAAAAGAAATCCCGAACATGAAGGATCAGCAAAAATTTCCGCCGATCTACAAGGCCCAAGCCTTTGGCGTCAGCGAGCAGGGCGGATTCGTGCGGGTCTGCCTCAATCCCAAGGCACAAGCGCCGCTCAGCGCAGAACCCAAATATACCTATTGCGGCACCGTGAACGTCAGCCTGACCCATCAGGAATATCTGAACGCGCTCTATGACGATCCCAGCCTGGTCATCGCGATCAGGGGGGTGCGTTTCAGCCCCTATCTGATGTCGGAGTTGCACGAGGAAGACGGGATGCTCGTCATGGAGCGCAACTGCCAGTGGAACCCGGTGCATTGGCCATCGCATTTCGTCGCGGAATTTCCTCTCACCCTGCTCACCCGGACGCATCCGCTGACTGGCGAGACCCAACTCACCCTGCGCGACGACCAATTTAACGATCTGCTCCACGCGGCCCTGTCGCCCGTGCCGTCGGCGCGCGGCGTTACCGCCGTTCGCTGGCGCGCCGAACTGGGCGTTCGTCATCCCGGTCTTCGCGGAGCGATGTTGAGGGGGATCAATCCGCTTTCGCTGCTCTCCTCGGTCGATGGATCGAGGCTGCGCACCGCCAAGCCGACCGTCTCTCTGCATGGCGAAGACCTGCGCAATTCCATGCTCGATACCCCGCAACCGGCCGATGGCCAGACCGTCGCCGCCTGAAGGAGGATATGAAGATGCTCGAAGTCGCTGACCGTTCCGTTTCCCATGATGACAGCCCCGCCTCCACCGGCGGCGGCAGTCCGATTGCGCTGAACGCCATCAACCGCTGGGTGCCGCACAACATCGTGATGCGCGATAGCTGGTTTCCGGTCGCCCATGATTATTCAGTGACCGGCAAGCCAGTCCGTCGCGCCATATATTCCCACCCCATCTTCCTGTGGCGCGACAATGGCGTGGTCGTCGCAAGCGAATTCCATCCCAATGAGCGGATCGCCCGCGACAAGAGCGAATATACTGACGCGCGCGGTCGCTATCCGGTGATGGAGCATTATGGCGTCGCCTGGGTTTGGTTCGGTAATCCGCTGGCAGCCGATCCGCGCCATCTGCCCAGCTTGCCGTTCCTGCCGCCCAAAGGCGGCCTGCCTCGGCACATGACAGCGACCGTTCGGTTTGAAAGCTCGGCACCGATCAGTCTGGAAAACCTCATCGACCTTACCCATGCCGACTTCCTTCACGCCGACGTTGTCGGCGACGAGCGTTCGGATAGCGAGACGGTAGAGACCTTCTACGACAGCGAGACGGTCACGATGATCCGGACCTGCGTCAACAAGTCGGTCGCCCCGGTCATGAAGTTTTTCAGTGGCATCAAGCAACCGACCCAGAATGTGCGGCAGGTGATCCGCATCTATCTGCGATCGCACTGCGCCATCGCCTATGGCCGCTTTAGCCCCGGCGACGATGTCCCTCTTTTCCACCCATGCACACCCGAAACGCGGGATCGCACAAGGATGGAAATGGTCATGAACACCAGCAATGCGGGTCTGATGTTCCGTCACGTCATGCCCAAGGCAGGGTATAAGGTGTCGCGGCAGGACAGCTATATGACCTCGCCCCAGAGCCCTCGCTACATGCGTCACACCGACCGCAAGGACCTGCACAGCAAGTTCGATCAGGCCGGGCAGCGCTACCGCATGGCGATGATGGAATTGGCCGACCGGCAGGAGAAAGGCGATTTTTCCTATCGCGACAATGTCAGCGCCGATTGCAGTGATATTATCGGCCTACGCAAGGAACTGTTCCAGTTCTGATTTCTCTCTCCCCTAAAGGGCGGGCCTGACGGTCCGCCCGGTTTTTTTCTGGGAACTCCCATGCCCAAGCTCGTCAATGCCGTCGGCGGCGAACGCCGCTGGTGGGCCGTCATGCCTACCCTTCCCGCCCCCGCCATGGCCGGCATCGGCCAGCAGATGGAGCAGGTTGGCTTTGAGGGCTGCTTTTCCCTCCAAATCTATGGCCCGCCCTTCGTACCGATGGCGGCCACTGCTGCGCTGACCAGCAGTCTCAAGGTCGGCACCGGCGTCGCAATCGCCGGTACGCGCAGCCCGGTCGAAACCGCCTATGCCGCTATGGACGTGGACCGGATTTCAGGCGGGCGCTTCGTGCTGGGCCTGGGCTCCAGCATCAAGAGTTGCGTCACTGACATGTATGGCGAGCCGGAACGCAAGTTGCTCACGCATCTGCGCGAGAGCGTCAAGGTGATCCGCTACGTCAACGCCAATGCACACAAGGGCCTGGACCCCATCGACGGCGAATATTTCACTGCCGACTTTGAGGAAATGATGCTGACCGCGCCACCGGTGCGCGAAGAGATACCGATCTGGATCGCAGCGCTACAGGACAAGATGACAGCGCTCGCACTCGAAATCGGTGATGGCTTGATGGTCCACGCCCTGTGGTCGGCTGCCTATACGAAAAGCAGGCTGCCTTTTATCAATGATATGCTCGCCAAATATGGCCGCACCCGAACGGACATTGAAATCAACGCCTGGCCCTGGATCGCAGTCAATGACGACAAGCAGAAGGCGATCGACGACAGCCGTGCAACCGTGGCCGCCTATTCGGGTTACAAGGCCTATGAGCCTTTCTTCGAGGCGATCGGCTTTGGCGACCAGGCCCGGGCCTGCCAGCTAAGCTTGGGTGAGCATGGTGACATCGCCAAGGTGATCGGGAATGTATCCGACGCCATGGTCGAGGCGTTCGTGATCTGCGGTCCGGTGGACGAGGTGTTGGAGAAGATCGAGCCGTTCTGGGACGTGGTCGACTCGCTCTGTCCGATGACGCCCTATCGCGAGCTAACAATGGAACAGCTGACCGACTATAATGCCGGTCTCTACACGCTGGTCGCTACCGCAAAGGCGCGCGCCGGAGCGGTCGCCGAAACAGCCTGAACAGCGGAGTCAAACAAGACAGGCCCGCGCCGCTCAACAGCCGCGCGGGTCCTGTACTAACGCGCGCGGGTCATGCCGTGACCCGCGTGGTCGCCATCGCCTTGCCCGCAATATAGCCTGTCACCATGGCCGGGCCGACATTGCAGCCATGCGCCGGCGACTTGCCGCGCCAGATCGAGTTGGCGTCCAGACCTGCGGCATAAAGACCTTCTACCGGCTTCCCATCGCTGCCGATGACACGGCAATGGTCGTCGATCTTCAATCCGACCGTGGTCGAACCATCGCCTGGATAGATTTTGATCGCATAGAAGGGCGCACTCTCCACCCTGCCGAGACACGGATTGGGCTTGTGCTTGGGATCACCGATCTCGATGTCGATCTGGCTATCGCCCTTGCCGAAGTCCGCATCTTTGCCGATTTCGGCATAGCGGTTCATCTTCGCCACCGTCGCAACCAGTCCATCAGCATCGACACCAATCTTGCCAGCAAGATCTCGGAGCGTCGGCGCCTGCGTCACATAGCCCGCCGCGATCAGTTTCTTGAGACCGCCACCGCCCGGATAGACCATGCCCATGCCATATTTCTTGACGAAGTCCGCGTCGCCGATGATGTGCGCTGGAACGGCCCCGCTGCTATGCATTGCTTCGACGAAATGCACCGACGCCTCGTTACCGAACCGTTCCCCCTTGCCATTGACCGCGATACAGCCAGGCTTGGACATGTCGATCAGATGGGCGTAGCGCGCGACATAACCGTCAGGTCGGGTCATCTTCGACACCACCGCCCAGACCGCATTGACGATATTCTCACCGTCGAGGGCCGCGCCCGCCTCCAGCCCCATATTCATTCCGTCGCCTGTATTTTCATAGGGCAGGATCGACACATGCTCCTCGGAGAAAGGGATATAGGCCTTGCGCAGTTGCTCACTCGCCGAAAAGCCCCCCGACGCCAGAAGTACGCCGATCCTGGCTCCAATCGCCGCCCCACCGACGCGCACGCCGGTAACGCGGCCTTCTTTGACCACCAGTCCATCGACGGCGGCCTCCCTACGCAAGGTCACGCCCGCGTCGAGCGCCGACTGCAACAGGCGTGCGGCCAGCGCATTGCCCATGGTCAGCCGCGTGCCCCGCGGATAGCGGCGCAGCTTGTCGGCACCGAACTTCGCGGCCAGCTTGCCGAAATGGAAAAGCGATTTTGGCGAAGGCATGTCGGCCAGATAAGGAAGATCGAACAGGTCGATCATGAAGCCACCTGGCGCATTAAACTCCTCGCGCGCTGGCCGCAACTCGGCGAAATGCGCGCCCAGTTTCTTCCCGTCATACTCCTGTGGCGAAAGCAGGCGGCCATGGTCCATCGCACCTGGCACTTGCGGATACCAATCGCTGCTTGGCGGCGAAAGCAGGAAGCGCACCGCACTATGCTGTTCCAGCCAATCGACCATTTCAGGTCCGGTATCGAGATAAGCGTCGATCAGCGCAGGATTGGCGCTGGGTCCGATCACGTCCAGCACATATTGGCGGGCAACAGCGCTGCTGTCTTCGACACCCGCGGCCTGCGCCTGTGCACTGCCCGGAATCCAGATACCGCCACCGGACAGCGACGTGGTGCCGCCGAAATGTTCCGCCTTTTCCAACACGAGTACGGAAAGACCGTTAGCAGCGGCTCGGACCGCCGCCGTCATGCCCGCCGCACCTGATCCTACCACGACCACATCAAATTGGGTCACTAAGTCCTCCCGATCCTCTTCGCTTGGCCGCCTGATAGGCAACGGCCATCCCTTTCGCGCCTTCCGCTGGGAAGGGCTCATATCCAGGGCATAATTTCGCTCGCGACCCAGTGCAGCCGGTCGATATATTCCTCGATGCCCGACATGCCGGGCGGCAGCGGCACGATCGTCTCATTGACTCCCAATTCCTTGAGCCAGCCGATCTGATCAATGATCTTTTGCGCATCGCGCGTGCCGGGCGCACGCGGATCGTCCATAATCTCATGATGCGCGCCGACATTCAGCATTTCCAGCGCGAAGAACATGTCGATCGCTCGTCCATCATATTCGGGCTGCGCTCGGATGAAATCGAGGCATTCGGGAAATTTTTCAGGTGGCGTGCGGAAGGGCGACCAACCGTCACCGAATTTCGCCACGCGCTTGAGCACCGGTTCTGCATCGCCCCCGAACCATATCGGCAAGCGTGGTGCCTGCACCGGCTTGGGCGCGAAGCCCACATCCTTGAACTTGACGAATTCGCCGTCAAACTCGGGCTTGTCGGCCGTCCACAGCTCTATGATGGCCGCAACATATTCGTCAGCCATCCGCCCTCGTTGATGGAAGTCGACGCCAAGCATGTCGAATTCCTCTTTCAGCCATCCGACACCGAACAGCGCCGTCGCCCGCCCTCCGCTCAGCCAGTCGAGCGTCGACCAGGCCTTGGCCTGGACGATCGGATTTTGCAGCGGAAGGATCGAGACGGAAGAACTCAGCTTCATCTTCGCTGTACGCCCCGCCAGAAAGGACAGCGCTACCGTGCCATGGACATAATGGTCGCCCGATAACGCAATATGCTCCTGCGGGATGATGAAATGTTCGCCCAACATGCACTTGTTGAAACCCAAGTCATCCGCAACTTTAAGTGCATTGCCAATATCGTCGCCCGTCAGCGCATGTTCCCAAGTCTGGGTCATCGCCGCGACATGCATGCTGTTGGGCACACCGATGTTGAGTTTCATATATCCCTCCCATTACCGCGATTATTGATTAGGCGGAGTTTCAACCCTCGAGAGTCTATCGCACCTTCCCGTCGGAAGGATCGGCGGGATAAAAGCGACGATTCACGATAAACCTTCGCCCGGTTGAACGTCGCCAATGCCGGTCAGCGGGATGGCCCTCGTTCAGGACGAATCGTCATTCCTCAATTGGAACAAGGTCGCCCGTGATACGAATGCCCGCGCCATCAACCTTATAGGTCTTGTTCAGGAAGATCAGGATCGACGTCATTGCCTCCGCAGCTGCCGAATTGGCCAGTGCGCCGCCGTGCAATCCGCGCAGACCCATCGCGTCGGCCAGCGCCACGACCCGCCCTCGCGCCGCCTTGTCGTCACCAAAGACGAGCACGTCGCAGCCCACGTCGACATCCTTGGCCAGCTTGTGCGCGGCGACATTGTGGAACGCCGAAACCAGTGTGACGCCTTCCCCAAGAACGGCCTGTGCCTTGAGCGCGGCTGATCCTTCAGCGGGCAGTTGCACACGCATCACCTTGGGCGGGACCAGCGGCACGGTCGTGTCGACTACCAGCTTGCCCACCACATGAGGCGCGATACCTGCAAGAGTCGAGTCCTGCGCTGCGAACGGCACCGTGACAATGACGATCTCCGCCGCTGACGCCGCATCGGCATTGGTTGCGCCGCGCAGTCCATGGCCAAGTTCGGCCGCAGCCTTCTCCGCGCTCTCCGCACCGCGCGAGCCGATGATGACGGGATAACCTGCGCGCGCCAGGCGCCAGGCGATTGCCGCGCCCAGATTGCCGGTGCCGCCGACCACGGCGATGGTCGGGAAAGTCATAGTCAATCCTCCGATTGGGCGGCCACGAAGCCGGTCGCAGTTCTGTCCGGCACGTCTTGGTAGAGGGTAGTCCGTTGGCGCACCGGCCGACCTACCGACGCCGCGAGTGCGCGCATCTCTGCCGGACCAAATTCCTGGCCATTGACGCCACCCGCTGCGCGCGTGATCGATTCATCCATCAATGTGCCACCCATGTCATTGGCCCCGGCGTCGAGGATCGCTGCCGCGCCCTCTGGCCCCATTTTTACCCACGACACCTGTATATTGGTGATGACCGGATGCAGGACGATCCGCGCGATAGCGTGCATCAATACGGATTCACGATAGCTGGGCCCGGACCGCGCCAGCCCCTTGCGCCAGATCGGGGCTTCCATGTGAACGAAGGGGAGCGGCACAAATTCGGTAAAGCCACCAGTCTGTTCCTGAAGCGCCCGGATACGCAGCAGGTGCCGCGCCCAGTGGCGATATTGTTCGACATGACCGAACATGATCGTCGCGGTGCTGCGTAGGCCGATCCCGTGGGCAACGCGCATCACTTCGATCCATTCGTTCGCCGTCACTTTATCCGCACAGATAATGTCGCGGATTTCCGGGTCCAGTATCTCGGCCGCCGTACCCGGCAGGGTCGACAGCCCGGCGCTTTTGAGCTGGGCCAGATAATCTTCCAACAGCAAACCCAGCGTGCGCGCGCCATGCGTCACTTCCAGGGGAGAGAAGGCGTGGATGTGGATGTCGGGCGCTGCTTGGCGCACGGTCCTTAGCACGTCCAGATAGGTGTTGCCGTCATAATCGGGATGGATCCCCCCCTGAAGGCACACTTCGGTCGCTCCGCGATCCCAGGCTTCTGCCGCACGCCGTCCGACCTCGGCCATATCGAGCCGGTAGGCGGGACCGCGCATCGCCTTGGTACTGCCCTTGGAAAAAGCACAAAAGCCGCATTTGTAGAGGCAGATATTGGTGTAATTAATGTTGCGGTTGACGGCATAGCTCAGCGTGTCGCCGGCTGTCTGGCGACGCAATCGGTCCGCCTGCATGATGATGGCGGCCAGATCGTCCCCTTCGGCATCGAACAGGGTCACGATCTCCCCTTCGCTCAGCCTCTCTCCACCCTCCGCACGATCAAGGATCGACTGAAACTGGGCAGAGGCACCATCTGCCTTTCCCACCATCAAATCCGGCGCGGCGTCACCACGCCCGGCCGCCCAGTCGTCCAGCTTGGGCAGGCCGCGCGCATCAATCGCGCGCAGAACCTGTGTCGCGATCGCAGGGGCCGCCCAGTCATGCGCCGCCAGCGCATAGCGAGGACCAATGGCGAGACGTTGGGTAAGCCTCCGCCCCGCCGCCTGGGTCGCGCCCTCCAATATCTCCAGATGCGGCCAGGGCGCTTCGGGATTGACATGATCAGGCGTAACCGGAGACACACCACCCCAGTCATTGACCCCGGCCCGGATGAGCGGCGCCAGATCGACACGGTCATGCAGATTGGGCGGCGCCTGGATCGTCATGTCCGGTCCCAGGATCAGTCGCGCTGCGGCAATTGCCCAGAGATGATCGTTGAGCGTAGGTTCCTGATGCGTCGCCATCCTTGTCCCCCGCTTGGCACGGAAATTCTGGATGATGACTTCCTGGATATGGCCATGAAGGCGATGCAGGTCGCGGATCGCCACCAGGGCGTCGATTTGATCCCAGCGCGTCTCGCCGATGCCGATGAGCAAGCCAGTCGTGAAAGGCACCTTCGCGTGCCCCGCCTCTGCAATCGCCGCCAGCCGTCGCGTCGGCTCCTTGTCAGGCGACCCGAAATGCGCGCCACCGCGTACACACAGACTTTCGGCGCTGCTTTCCAGCATGATGCCCATGGACGCTGCATGGGGCCGTAGCATCGCATAATCGGCGGCATTCATCAGCCCGGGATTGAGGTGGGGCAGCAACCCTGTTTCACGCAACACAAGTTCGGCCATCTCGGCCAGATAGGAAAGTGTCGAGCTATGGCCCAGCCGTGCCAGCGCATCACGCGCGGCAGAATAACGTTCTTCTGGACGGTCCCCCAACGTGAACAACGCCTCGTGACACCCCGCCGCCACACCCGCCCGCGCAATCGCCAGCACCTCATCCGGGCTGAGATATGCATCCGCCACATGCGCCGGCGTGGTCGCAAAGGTGCAATAATGACAGACGTCACGGCATAATTTTGTGAGCGGAATGAAAACCTTGCGCGAGTAGGTCACCCGCTTGCCGTGCCCCGCGAGCGTCATGGCCTCTGCTGCTGTCATCATGTCGACCAGCGGTCGCGAAGTCAGCAGTCCGGCAACATCGCCAGCTTTCATGTCACTCTGACAAAGCCGGTCCAGTGTCACATCGCCCTCCGCGCATCGGCCAAGCCCTTGATCGTCTCCAGCGGCGCTGCATGGCCCGGCAAGGCCGCGATGAAGGTGGAGACGCCCATCGCGTCAAGCTCCTGCAACATCGCGGTCGCGGATTCCACTGGCCCCGCCAAAGTATCAAAGTCCGCCAGAAACTCCGTCAGCCCCAATTCCTCCATCAGCGCCACATTCCGGCCGCCAACGACGACATGCTCGGTCGCGTCATAGCGGTCATGCAATGCATCGATTTTGCCGCGAAACTGGGTAGGCACCTGCGCCAGCGCCTCGGGCGTACGAAATGCCATGCCATTGACGACGATAAAGGCCTTCAGGTCGTCGATCGCCTCCGCCCGGCTCGGTCGGATTGAAGCGAAGGACACGACCCAGATGTCGATCGCAGCCGGATCGCGGCCAGCTTCCGCCGCCGCAGCACGAACCGCGGCGATCCGGTCCTTGAGACCCTCGAGATGCTTTTCGCCTGCGAACAGGATCACACCGTCTGCCTGCTCCCCCGCAAGCGTCAGCGCCTTGGGGCCGAAAGCGGAATAATAAATCGGAATCGGTCGGGCGAAGCGCAGCGGCTTGACCGCCGTCCCGTTCCATTCGACCGCATCGCCGGAAAACAAACCTCGCAGCGCAGCGAATTCGGCGCGGATCTCCTTCTGTGTTGCAGGAGGACGGCCAATCGCCATCACCGTGCTGCCGCCTGTCGCCAGCCCCAGCGCGACCCGACCGCCGGACAGATCGTCGAGACTGCTGAGAGCGGCAGCCGTGACAAGCGGATGACGCATGAAGGGCGATGTCACCAATGGCGCCAATATGGCTTCCGGTGCCTCCAGCGCCGCAAGCGTCAGCGAAACATACAACTCATGCCAGCCGGCCGGCGAATCCCCGACGGTGACCAGTTCAAAGCCAAGGTCCGACGCCAGCCTGACTTCCTCGCGAAAGGCATCCAGGCTCTCTCCCCACATGCTGCATATACCGAGTTTCATGGATGCTCCGATCCTCCCCGCGACTTTTTTGCTGCCCCACCCTAAGGCGCTTTGGCCGCTGCAAGACCTGTCGACAGACAGGCCGGGACGCATCGAACGCCCCGGCCTGCATAACGCCTTGATCGGCCTGTTTGTCGGTCGATCAGAAGGAATATTTCCCGGTCACGCCCCAGGTCCTGGGTTCGCCCGCATAGACCGAACTGGTCGGGAACGAAGGCAGAAGAACGCTCGACGCCGAATAATAATCCTCATTGAAGACATTCTTGACGAACAGGCCGAGATCCAGTCCCGTTCCCCCGATCCCGCGCCAATCCAACCGGGCATTGGCCAGCTGATAGCCCGGCAGCTTTTCCCCCGCCTGGCCGCCGAAGTCCGCAGTCATGAACAGGTCGGTGTTGAAGACCAATTCGCCATCGGCGGGCCGGACCGGCAACACCCAGCTAACGCTTGCGGTGCCGGAGAAGCTCGGCGAATATTTATTGATCTGCTCTTCACCCAGCGCCATCGTCGGCGGCAAGTTGCCGGGGATGATCAGTTTTTCCACCTTCACATTGGTATAGGCGGCGTTGAAGCCGACAGTCAGGCTGCGAACAGGGCTGATCGACGCTTCCATCTCCACACCCCAGATGCGCAGGTCGGCAGCATTGACAGCCAGTGATCCGTTGCTGGGCGAATCCAGCGTACCGTTGGGGACGGTCGTCTGCGTGTTCAGAAATTGCAGCGCATTCTTATACTTGCTGTAGTAGGCGGCAATGTTCAGGCGCCCGCGGGCCGATCCGACATGATAGTCATATTTCGACCCGATCTCGACATCGGTGATCTTCTCTTCGCCGGTTTTCTGGAATGGGCGCAGGTCGACGCATACACCGCCTGTCGCCACGCAGGAAGGATCGATCCCGCCAGTCGTGAAGGGCGTTTCGAACAGCGGCGTGTTGATATTGGCTCCGCGATAACCGCGCCGCGAGACGATGTAGAGCAGCCAATCCGGCGTTGCCTTATAGTCCAGACCGATCGTCCAGCTCGGCTCCTCACCCTTGTTGGACACTGTGCCGACGCCGTCCGCCAACCCCTGGCCGGCAACGTCGAGGCAAGTGGCTTCGTCGACATAGCCTGTTCCGATCGTGCCGCCGCAGGCCGAAACCTTATCCCAGCTATAACGCGCGCCGAGGTTCAGCTTCAACTTCTCCGTAAACTCATAGCCGAGCTGACCATAAAGCGCAAAATTCTTGTTGCGAACATGCGCCGAGACCGCAGGTGCAGGCACCCCGCCGACCGAGAAGGCTGTGAACTGCGATCCGGTGGCGCCGTTCGGCTTGTCGTTGTTGTAAAAGCCGCCAACGATGAAGTTAAACGACCCGAAATCGCCGAGCAACTGGGTCTCGTTGGTCAAATACTGGCGATCAAGGATCGAAGCGGCGGTGAACAAGGTGAACGGCACTGCGGTCGGCAAAGGTGCGGACAGTCCGGTCGGAATCTGCAACTGCGGGAGGCCACCGGTGTTGATCAACTGATCGCTGTAATTCGTGCGATAGCCAAAGATATTGCGGAGCGTCAGGTTGCCGAAGCTGAAGGACGTGTCGTTGGTGATGGATTCCGTCTTGCGGAACGATCTGCCGCCATTGATGCCCCCGTCAAAGGAACCGCGCCGATTGCCCTTCTGCGTGTGAAGCGCAGCCTGAAGCTGAGGATCAACGACGCCCAGTCCGAACGCAGCCATGGAGAAGTTCTGGCGCAGCAGATACAGACCGCCAGCAAGTTCATCGCCCTTGAAATATTCGTAGATAGTTGTGCTCTTCAGCCCTTCAAAAGGCTCGACGAGCAGCGACAGCCGGAAGGCATCCTGGCGGATATTATCGAAGCCCGGCCCGCCGTCGAAAGCGATCATCCGCGGATCTTGCCGACGGATCTGGCCAGCGGCGCGGAACGCCACCTTGTCCTCAATGATGGGAATGTTCACCGCACCTTCGACTTCGCGATAGTCGAAGCGTCCGTAGGTTCCCTCGACATAGCCCTCAAAGTTATAGGTCGGCTTCTGGCTGCCGATGACAACGGCGCCGCCCAGGGTATTGCGGCCAAACAGGGTCCCCTGCGGGCCTTTGAGCACCTGAATGCTGCTGATGTCATAGGCCGGAACGTTGGACCCCACTGCCGGCAGCGGCGTGTCGTTGAGATAGATCACAACGCCCGGTGTCACTTCACCCAGAGGCAATTGACCAATACCGCGCAGCGTCAGGGCAACATTGTCCTTGCCGCCTTCCGACGAGAAGGTGAAGCCTGGCGCGATCGTCTTGATATCGCTGACCGTCTGCACAGTGCTGCGCTCCAGCGCTTCGGACGAAAAAGCGGAAATGGAAACCGACACATCCTGCAACCGCTCTTCGCGACGACGAGCCGTCACAACAATGTCACCCGATCCTGCAGCGTCAGCCTGCAGTGCGGGCAACACAGTATCCTGTGCGAACACGGGCGTCGCGACAAAAGCAACTGTCGAGAACAACGCCCATTTGAGCAAGTCACATCGCATAACATCTTCTCCTCGAACCAATTTTTGCGAAAGTCCCGACTTGCATCGGGCCTTCGTACGGAGCGCTGAATGGCGATTCCGCAGGTCGGTCGCCACCTATCGTTTGACAGGTTGGATATGCGATCCGAAACTTATCTGCGAAGCGTTGCATTTGTGTCGCACACGCAACAATTATTGATCTGCCCTGTCTTCAGGGGTGAGGCGCAGACCAAGCCTGGAGGATGTCAGCAATGTCTGCCGCCACCGGTTTCCAGATGGCACCCGTCGTCGTGGAAAGCCGTGGCGCTGGTGCGGGCTGCGATATGCCGTTGCGATCGATGAACGTGCCACGCGCGCTGTTATGCAGGTGGTCCGGCGCTTCCTGCATCGACAAGACCGGAGTGACGCATGCGTCCGTCGCCTCGAACAGCGCGGCCCACTCGTCGCGTGCTCGAGTGCCAAAGACTGCTGCGAAATCAGCCTGCATTGCGGCCCATCCCGCTCGGTCATTCTGATCATATTGCCGGTCGGCAAGGCCCAGACCGGCGACCATCTGCGCGAAGAATTTGGGTTCGAGGCAGCCGACGGCAACATACCGTCCATCGGCGCAGGCGTAGCAACGATAGAAAGGCGCCGCGCCGTCGAGCAGGTTGGATGCGGGAGCATCCTGCCACAGGCCCTTTGGCTGCCAAGCGTAGAAAAGACTCATCAACGATGCGACGCCGTCGGTGATGCAGGCATCCACTACCTGTCCCTTGCCGGTCGTCCGGGCTGACAGCAGAGCGCTCAGCATCCCAAAGATCAGGAACATCGCCCCGCCGCCATAGTCGCCGACCAGATTGAGTGGAACTGGCGGAGGCATCCCTTTGTCCCCCATCGCGTGAAGGGCGCCCGTGATGGACAGATAGTTGATATCATGCCCCGCCCGCATGGCCAGCGGACCGGACTGGCCCCACCCTGTCATCCGTCCGAACACGAGCCGCGGATTGCGCGCCAGACAAATATCGGGACCGACACCCAGCCGCTCCATCACGCCGGGCCGATAGCCCTCGATCAACCCATCGGCGCGCTCGATCAAATCCAACAGACGAGCGCGGTCAGCATCCTGTTTGAGGTCGAGATAGGTTACGGTACGGCTGCGGTGGAGAATATCGCCCCCGACATCCTCCCAATCGCCGACCCCCGCTGATGGCGGCCGGGCAACCCGCACGATCTCTGCGCCCATGTCAGCAAGCAGCATCGCAGCCAGCGGCACAGGCCCGATGGCGTCGATTTCGACAATGCGAATGCCGGCCAGCGGCCCGGACCGCTCTGCCATCAGATGTTCGTCCGATCCGCGCCTTTGAGGTCGAGCATGGCACGCGCCTCGTCTGGCGTCGCTACTTCCAGGCCCATGCCTTCGATGATTTGCCGCGCCGTGCGCACCTGTTCGGCATTCGTCTCGGCCAGTCGACCTGGACCGCCCCAAAGCGAATCCTCCAGCCCTACCCGCACATTACCCCCCATCGACGCAGCCATGGCAACGATGCTCATCTGGCGCGCGCCCGCCCCCAGGACGGACCATTCATACTGGTCGCCAAACAGCCGGTCGGCAGTCCGTTTCATGTGCATGATGTCATCGGGGTGGCTGCCGATGCCACCCAGGATGCCAAAGCAGGTCTGGATGAAGAGCGGCGCCTTCACCAGCCCGCGATCGAGAAAATATTTGAGGTTGTAGAGATGGCTGGTGTCGTAACACTCGAATTCGAACCGGGTGCCGAGCGGCGAAAGCGTTGTGAGCAGATGCTCGATATCCGTATAGGTGTTCTTGAACACTAGGTCGCGCGACGCTTCCAGTGCAGCCGGTTCCCATTCATGCTTGAAACTCTTGAACCGGTCGAGCATCGGAAAGAGGCCAAAGCCCATCGTCCCCATGTTGAGACTGGCAACCTCTGGCGCGAAGGTCTGCGCTGGACGGATGCGTTCCTGTATCGTCATCGAGGGATGCCCCCCGGTGGTGAGGTTGAGCACCGCGTCGCTGCGCTGCTTTATGACCTTGAGAAAAGGCTCGAACAAGTCCGGATTCTGGTCGGGCCGTCCATCGACCGGATTGCGGGCGTGAAGATGGATGATGGCCGCGCCTGCTTCAGCCGCACCCACTGCGGATTCGGCAATTTCTTCCGCAGTGACCGGCAGATGCGGCGACATGGACGGGGTATGGATAGCGCCGGTGATGGCGCAGCTGATGATGACTTTACGTTTGGCCATGGTGGTTCCTTTCACGCCACCGTCCGATGGCAGTCGCCCTGCGGCGCGCAATCTATCCTTCGATAGGCACTGATGAGGGCGTCAGGGCAGGATGCCGAGTTGGCGCGCCCGCAGAACGGCCTGGGGACGACGACGCACACCCAGCTTGTCGTATATCTGCTGCATATACCATTTGACCGTGCCTTCGGTCAGCCCCAGCCGGTCGCCGATCTCCCTGTTGCGCAATCCGCCGCTGACCATGGTGAGGATATCGACCTCGCGATTGGCCAGGCGACCGCTAAGGCCAAAATCATCCTCATCGTCCTCATCACTTTCGATCTGCGGCGCGCTCCGCATCATCGAAACGAGACGAACCGCAAAGCGATCAGCCGGTGTTTCGAGTTCAGGCCCATGGGAATAAGCTTCGGTCAGCAATGAGGAAATCACTTCGCCTTCATCGATGAAGGTACGCACCCAACCCGCCGGTTCGGCCATTTCCACCGCCGCGCGAACAGCCCGCCGCGCCTCGGACCGGTTGCCCTGCAACACGGCAATCTCTGCCAGCAGCAATTCGAAGGTGACGGCAGAGCGCACCGCTCCAGCGCGCTTGACGAATTCCAGCCAGCGGTAAGCAACCTTGCGGGCGCGGATGAGCCGATGGCGCTGCATTTCGATCCGCAGCCAGGCGATGGCGATGCTTTCGTTTCTACGCGTTGGACGCAATGTCGGGATGGGTTCACCGTCCATTTGCGGATCGCCCGCCAGGAAATGGCGCTCCGCGTCTTCAATCTGCCCAGCCCTGACCAGCAGCCTCACCTCCTCTGCCACGATGAATGCGCGCATCCGGTCAAGGCCACATTCGATGGCGACCAGGTGCGCGTCATTGAGCGTCAAGAGCGCGCCGGGCAGGTCGCCGCGCGCGGCGCGCAACCGCGCATTAACCAGATAGCCTGATGCCATCTGATCGGCAAAGCCCCACTGCCGCACCACCGGCAGATGCCGCTCCACCAGTTCCGCGGCGCTATCCAGGTCGCCAGCATCATAAAGAAGTTCGGCCAGCGGCAGCGCCGGCAGGGCTGCCAAGCCCGATCCGTCTCCTTGGATGCCCTTCGCGAGGGCGAAGGCTTCGTTGAGGAAACGCTGGGCCAACTGGGTCTTGCCCTGTGCCATCAATGTGGGCGCAACGGACGCCTTGAGCGCAATGGACGCGAAGTCCGATCCCGGGCGAGAAAGCGCGCGCCGGGTTTCCGCTTCCAACTTCAGCATATCCTGGAAATGATACAGCTCCCGCCGGGCAGACATAAGCTGTGCCAGCAAGGTGCAGCTCAGATAAGCATGACTTTCGGCCATCTCCAATAATAGAGGCTCTGCATCAGCCTCGACCTTCACCATGTCGTCGCGTGCGGCTGCCAGCATGACCATTCGATGACGAATCATCAAATCCAGTTGCCCGGCATCATGTACCGAAAGGCCACCACTTTCGCTTTGAGCGTCGTACACCGCGCGTGCCGCCGCAATCAGCCGGTCTGCTGCGGCAAAGGAAAGCTGGCGTATACGCCGCCATGCCAGTGCCAGCAGCAGATAGGGATATTGTGCAAGGACGGCCCAGGGTAATTTCGCGCCCAGTTCATCGACCCGGTACAGATAGCCGGAATAGGTCAGTTGTTCCGCCAAACGATCAAGCTGCCGCGCCAGGAACGACTGGTCACCGCTCAGGCGCGCATGTTCAATGGCCATGATGGGCTGCTCGATCGATGCAAAATAGTCGCTTGCGCGGCAATGCATCATCGCGGCGCGCGCGGGCGCGCGGTCCATAAGCCGCCCCAGAACCATTTCGCGAAACAAGCGGTGGTAGGCGTAACGGCTATGCTCCTGGTCGATCGCGTTGAGGAACAGACCTTCGCGAAACACATGATCCAGCATGGCGCGCGCATTCTCGTCTCCGGTGACGGCTGCGCAGGCAGATGGCGTGAGTTCGTCGAGAATCGATGTGTCGACGAGAAAGCGGCGCACCTCTTCCGTCTGCTGCCCCAAAACCTCTTCGTGAAAATACTCCGCAAATTCCGGCCTCAAGCCCGTAAGCCGGAGGTTGCCCAAGCCGTGCCCCCCGCGCCGATAAAGGTCGCACGCAATGACAATTCCAGACACCCAACCCTGTGTGTCGCGAACAATATCCTGCAAATTTTGCGAATCGATCGGTGCTCCGACACTCATGGTCACAAGTTGTGTGGCTTCGGACAGAGTGAAGGACAGGTCATTGGTACCGACCTCGGTCAGAAAGCCGAGTGCCCGCATCCGCGCAAGCGGCAGGCCCACCGAACCCCTTGCGGCAACGATCATAGTGAGGGCATCGCGCGCGCTCGACGAAAGCTGGGCGACGAAGTCGAGGATCGGCTGACCCAGCAACTGCGCGTCGTCAATGACAATGACAAGCTTCGGCTCGACAAGCGTCGAGAGCGTCTGGAGCCAGACATCATCCTTTGTGTCGCCATCCAGATCCTTCCAGGCCATACCCGCCGCGACGCCGCCGGCCTTGAGCGCGAGCAGGAAGGATGTCTTGTCATGTATCCCCGCACGCGCCGCGAGCCAGATCACGGGGCGCCCCTGCACCCGGAACCGATCGGCCCAAAACAACATCGCCGTCGTCTTCCCGCTCCCGGCCGGCGCTGACACGATCGTCATGCGCGATCCTGCAACCTTGTCTGTCAGCGCAGCCAGGGCGGGACGCTCGATCAGCGTTGACGTCATACGAGGTGGTAGGACGATAGTAGGGACTACGGCCATTTCTCTCTCCTAGCATGCTGCGTGGCATGATTCGTTTTGTTCTTCTAAATATATTCTGAACGATGAAATCATAAACGCAATCCCCAATTCCTATCCACAGATAGGTTCTCAACCGCCGGAGATATTGTCCAGCTTGGCACCATCGGCAGGGCGTCGCGCAGACGCACTGCAAGCGCGTAGAATCAGGCGACCCGAAGCGCAGGGGCAATGAATTAGGAAAGGTTGACCATGAAGGCCCTGTATCTCGAGCAGATCGCTGGCCCCGAATCCGTCGTGGTAACGGATGTCGAAACGCCGGTCCCTGGCGTCGGCGAAGTCCGGGTCGCCGTGAAGGCTGCGTCGATCAATCACCGCGAATTGTTCATTACCGATGGTCAATATCCCGGCATGGTCGTTCCGGTTACGCTCGGCTGCGATGGCGCGGGTGTCGTCGACATGATCGGTGAAGGGGTATCCGGGGTTAGCGAAGGGGACGAGGTCGTCCTCTACCCTGCGCGCAACTGGGGACCAGATCGCCACGCCCCTGGTGCCGACTTCGGCCTGCTGGGCATGCCCTTTGCCGGGACGATCGCAGAATATATCTGCGTTCCGGCCGAAAATCTGGCACCCAAGCCCGCTTTCATGAGCTTCGAGGAAGCCGGGGCCATGCCACTCACGGCACTGACATCCTGGCGCGCCTTGATGTTCAAGGGCAAATTGCAAGCTGGCGAAACCGTGCTGATCAGCGGCGTCGGCGGCGGCGTCGCCACTTTCGGCCTCGCCTTCGCGGTCGCCAAGGGCGCCAATGTCTATGTGACCGGCGAAAGCCAGGAAGTGATCGATCGGGCGATCGCCATGGGGGCCAAGGGTGGGTTGCTCTATACCGACCCCGACTGGCGCAAGCAGGTCGGCAAGCTGACGGGCGGCATTGACGTCGTGCTGGATGGCGCCCCTGCGCCGAGCTTCGCCAACTATGTGCGCGCCATCAATCCCGGCGCACGCATCGTCATCTACGGATCGACAGCCGGCAACGAGATCAAGTTCAACGCCACCGACATTTTCCTGAAAAGCGCGAGCATCGTCGGCAGTCAGGTCGGCGATCCGCAGGATTTCCAGGAGATGCTGGCGTTTGCCGGCGAGCACAAGATCAAGCCGGTGATCGAAGCCACCTATCCGTTGGCACAGGCCAAGGAAGCATTACTCCACCTGCGCGACAGCCACAAATTCGGTAAAGTCGTGGTGACGATGTGACCGACCTGTTCAGCCTGGACGGCAAGAAGGCGCTCGTCACCGGCGGGGCGCAGGGCCTGGGCCGCATGATTGCCGAGGGTTTGCTGCGCGCGGGCGCAACCGTCGCCATCACGTCGCGTAAAGCCGACCTATGCGAGCAAGCTGCCAGCGAGATGGCCTCGCTTGGGACCTGCATTCCCTTGCCGGCCGACCTTTCCACACCCGAAGCCGCGGTCGATCTGGTCGCGCGCTATCGCGCTGCGGTGGGCGAATGCCACATATTGGTCAACAATGCGGGCAAGACCTGGGGCGGGTCGATCGACACCTTCCCCGACAAGGCCTGGCCCGGCGTGATGGCCGTCAACGTCCAGACGCCTTTCACCATGGTGCGCGAACTCCTGCCCGAACTAGACGCTGCGGCTACAGCCGATGATCCGGCGCGGATCATCAACATCGGTTCAGTTGCGGGGATGAAGACCGAGCGGTTGAGCGCCTACAGCTATGCGGCCAGCAAGGCTGCGGTGCATATGATGACACGCGATCTGGCGGGCGACCTTGCTGGACGCAATATCACCGTTAACGCGGTCATTCCCGGCTTCTTCCCGACCAAGATGACGGCACATATGCGCGATGAGGATAGCGTCGATCCCAAGCTGCTCGACCATATTCCCCTGCGACGCCTCGGCAAACCGGACGATATCGCCGGGATCGTCGTCTTCCTTTGCTCTCGCGCAGGCGCCTATGTCACGGGCGCGCAAATTCCGGTGGACGGTGGGGTGGTAGGCTGCGGCTAAATCAGGGGCGATAATGACAAGAACGGGCAATTTCGTCTTCGTCGGCGGTACCGAGGGTATAGGGCGCGCCACGGCCATCAATGCCGCGCGTGCCGGGGCTTCGATCCTTCTTGTCGCTCGCAATGCCGAACGCGGTGCTGTTGCGGTTGAAGCGATGCGGGCCGCGGGCGCGAAGGACGCCACTTTCCTTCAGGCCGACCTTTCCACCATCCACGGCGCGGCGGCGGCGGCCGACGATATTCGGGCGTGGCGCCCGGCCATTCATGGCCTGATGCACAGTGCAATGAGCGCATTTTCCGGCAAAACCATAACGCCTGACGGGCTGGAATTCGCTTTCGCCCTGCAATATCTTTCCCGTGCCATCATCAATCGGCTGTGCGCCGATGTACTGGCGGCGTCGGGCGACGGGCGCATCGTCCATCTGGCCGGAGCCATTCCTTACCGCATGGCCCGGCCCGATCTGGCCGACCTCCAGTTCGAACATCGCAAGTGGAGCTTTTTCAAGGCAATCCTGACCACGCATGTTCAAGGCTTCCTGTTTCTGGACGAAGCGGCAAGGCGCTGGTGCGATCGACCGATCGGCCTGTACGCAGCGGGCGTCGCCTCGACAAAAACGAAGGCGATGCAGAACCCGGCCATGCCCCTTATCATGCGGATCATGGGCCGCTTTGGTACGTCGCCTGAAAAATCCGCGATCAATCCAACTCGGCTATTACTGGACGATAACCCACCGCCCTTGCCCGCCGCTATTTTCAAAAACCCAAAGCTGTTCGTTCCCTCTCCCTTCGATGTCCCGGAAAACGAAGCCGGGCGACTGTGGGAGATCACGACGGAGATTGCGGCACGAAAAGGAGTGCATCTCCCATGACACTAGACCTGCAAATCATGAGCGACCGTATCGCCATCGAAGAATGCCTCTACCGATACGCGCATCTGGTTGACGCGATACAATATGACCGCATCGCTGAGGAGGTGTTCACCGAAGACGCCTGCATCGACTTTGGGGGCGCGCGCGTCCGTTGGACGCGACGCCATCCATGCGCAGTGCATGGGCTATCAGGGCGCGCTGCTGGGCTGTTCGCACAATGTAACCAATGTGATGATAGAAGTAAGTGAACGGAGACGAAGCCCGTGCCGCCAGCCGCATCCTTGCCTGGCACTGGTTCGCCATTCCCGACGCCGATCCGCTGCGTCCGTCCGACCTGCTGGCTGTAGGCGCTTATGAAGACCGACTGCGCCGCACGGCGGATGGCTGGCGGATATATGAGCGGCGCGGCATCAATTTCGGTACTGGCGTTGGCGTTGGCCAAGTGCCCGACCCCATGCGCCCGATCTTCGAAGGAATGCAGGGACGCCGCACCAGTTGGCCTAGCTGATTCAGCGGCAGTCCCTGCTCTATGGAACGGCCGCACGAGCAGCAAAGAACCAAAGCAGAGACTGCTGGCGCCGGATTAATACGAAGCGAATGTCGCCACGCCACTGTCCGCAACCACGACGCCGCGTGCGGGCACCGAAGCGCGGAACCGCGCCGAGCCGTCGCCTTCATCCCAAATTTCGGTGGCGATGACATCGCCCGGTACTACCGGCGCAGTGAAGCGCTGCCGCATGGACCGCAACTGATGCGGATCGCCGTCGGCGCACTTATGGGTCAGCGCCCGGCCGATGACGCCCATGGTCGATAGTCCATGCAATATCGGTCCATCGAAGCCGACGCTCTTGGCCAGTTCCGGATCGGCATGGAGCGGATTGCGATCGCCCGACAGCCGGTATAACAGCGCCTGGTTTCGGGCCGTAGGCAGTTCGATCAGGCAGTCCGCCGGACGATCTGGTACCGTCGGTAAAGGATCGCCGGGCAGGTCACGCGGCCCACCAAAGCCCCCAGCGCCGCGCAATACCCACAGTTCCGTCATCTCGGCAACCAGCAGGCCTGACAGGGTCGAGAGCGTCCGTCGACTACGGATCATGACCGGCTTGCCGGGCCCTTTATCGGCGATGTCCTCGATCCAGCTATTGCCCACCAGTTCCCCCTCCGGCTCGATCGGCCGATGGAGTGCCAGCGTTTCCTCCCCATGGAGGATCTTCGGCCAATCCAGACCGGCCTTTGGGTCCATTGCCCAGAAACCCGGCGTTCCGAGCACAAGTGCCATCGTCGGCAGCGCCTTGAGGTCGCGTTCGTAGAGGAAATCCAGTTCGTCCACGTCCTCGCTAAGGCCTGCCCCTACGCCCAATGCGTACAGGATCGTGCTGCGCCTGTCGTAGCTCTCGCGATATTCAGGCAGTTGATAGGCACGCAGCCGATCGATATCCAGGACAGCCATCAGCTCAATTTCCGCTCATCAAGGCCCAGGCCGCGACCGATGATCTCGCGCATGATCTCGCTGGTCCCCGCGAATATCCGGCTGATACGCGCATCAGTATACATGCGGCTGATCCGATATTCCTCCATATAGCCTGCGCCGCCGTGAAGCTGAACGCACTCGTCCATCACGCGCGCCTCCAGCTCGCTCGTTAACAGCTTCGCCGCCGATGCATCCTCAGCCGTCAACTCACCCGCATTGAGCAACAATACGCACTGATCGACATAGGTCTGGAGCGCGTCCAGTTCCGCGCGCATCGTCGCCATCTTGAAACGCGTATTCTGAAAGGCGCCGATCGGCTTTCCGAAAGCCTTGCGGTCCTTCACATAATCGAGCGTGATATCGAACGCCGTCTGCGCCGTGCCCATGAAGCCGATGGCCGCGACCAGTCGTTCCTGCGCCAGAAAGCGCGCCAGATATTTGAAACCCTGCACCGGATCGCCCAGCACATTGTCCTTGGGCACCTTGACGTCGTTGAAGAAGAGTTCGGCAGTATCCTGCGCCTTCATCCCCATCTTGGCGAGCTTGCGCCCCCGCTCGAAGCCTTCCATGCCCCGCTCGACAACGAACAGGCCCAAGCCATGGCGGCTGTTGGGATCAGTACGCGCCGCGACGATCACCAAATCGCTAAGGATGCCGTTGGAAATATAGGTCTTGGCGCCGTTCAGCAGCCAGTGGTCGCCCTTATCCACGGCGGTCGAGCGCATCCCGGCCAGGTCGCTGCCGGTCGACGGCTCGGTCATGGCCACCGCCAGGATCTGCGCGCCGCTGACGATGCCGGGCATCCAGCGATCCTTCTGCGCCTCTGTCCCAAGCTTGGCGATATAGGGTGCGACCAGATCATTATGCAGGTTGATATAGAAGCCTATATCGCCGTGGCGCATATTCTCCTCGATGATGATCTGCTCGAAGCGGAAATCTTCGATCCCCGCCCCGCCATATTTCTCGTCAGCCCACGTGCAGAGCAGGCCCTGCTCACCGGCTTTCAGGAACAACTCGCGATCGACCATGCCCTGTTCGCGGAAACGCTCGGCATGGGCACCGACTTCGCTCGTCATAAACTTGACGACGCTGTCGCGAAACTGCTCATGCTCCGGTTCGAAGATCAGACGCTTCATGCCGACACCGGCTCCTTGACCGTGGTTTCCTGCGCGGGAGCATAAAAAGTCTCGCCCTTCGTCGCCTTGTCGCGCAGCCAGGCGGAGGGCAGGAAGCGCGGGCCATAGAGCTGCGCCAGACGGTCGGATTCCTTGACGAACGCCTTGATGCCGATCGTATCGATATAGCTGATCGTACCCCCGGTCCAGGTCGGAAAGCCCCAGCCATAGAGAGCGCCCAAGTCGGCGTCCTGCGGCGTCTCAAGCACGCCCTCCTCCAGACAGCGCGCCGTCTCCATCGCCTGGGCATAGAGATAGCGTGTCTTCAATTCCTCCAAATCCCAGCCATCCTTGACCGGAAAATGCTCGGCCAGGCCCTTCCACAGATGCTTCTTGCCGCCTTCGGGATAGTCGTAGAAGGCGCCGCCGGTCTTGCGACTGGAACGACCGATCTCATCCTTCATCCGGCGCATGACGGGAACGCCTGCGGGCGGGGTATATTTGTCACCTTCCTCTGCAATCGCCTGATCGACGATCTTGAGCGGGAGGTCGAGCGTCAGTTCGTCCAGCAACGCGAGTGGCCCGACCGGCATCCCGACGGCCTTGGCGGCATTTTCGATCACGGCGGGCGGCACGCCTTCCGCCAGCATGGCCGCGCCTTCATGGATCAGCATCTGGAACACGCGGCTGGTATAGAAGCCACGGCTGTCATTGACCACGATCGGCGTCTTGCGCAGCTGGGCGATGTAATCCAGCCCCTTGGCCAATGTCTCCTTGCTGGTCTGCTTGCCCATGATGACTTCGACCAGTCCCATGCGCTCGACCGGCGAGAAGAAGTGCAGGCCGATGAATTGGTCTGGACGCTTCGAGGCCTGTGCCAGTTGCGAGATCGGCAGCGTCGAGGTGTTGGACGCGAATACAACGCTCTCGGGCAGCACGGCCTCAGCCTTGCGCGTCGTTTCGGCCTTGATCCCGGTATCCTCGAATACCGCCTCGACCACCAGGTCGCACCCTTCGAGCAGGGCGAAGTCGTCCGTGGGGGTGATGCGGGCAAGCACGGCGTCAGCCTTGTCCTGCGTCGTCTTTCCCTTTTCCACCAGCTTGCCCAGCACCTTGGCTGAATAGTCCTTGCCCTTCTGCGCCGTCGCCGTGTCGCGGTCGATCAGCACGACCTCGATCCCGGCATTGGCCGATACATAGGCGATCCCTGCACCCATCATGCCCGCGCCCAGCACGCCCACCTTCTTCGCCTCGAACCTTGGAAAACCTTCGGGACGGCGCGCGCCTTTCTCGGCCGCCTGCTTCGAGATGAAGGTCGAACGAATGATGTTGCGCGCGACAGGATCGGTCAAAAGCTTGGCGAAATATTTACCCTCGACGGCGAGCGCCTTGTCGAAGGGCAACTGAAGCCCCTGGAACACCGAATTGAGGATCGCGAGCGGCGCGGGCTGGTTATAGCCGCTCTTCGCAAGCCCGCCGACCGCCATCATGTAGGCAGCCGAATCCTCAGGGATGGTCAGGCCCTTCTTCTGCGGCGGCACCCAGCCCTTTACATCCCAGGGCTTGACCGGATCTGGACCAGTTGCGAGCCACGCCTTCGCTGCGGCGGTCAGCTGGTCTACGGGCACGACCTCATCAACGATCTTCAGCTTGAGGGCTTCGGCCGGACCGACGGAACGCCCCGACAGCAGCAAGTCGAGCGCGGTCTTCATTCCCGCGAGGATACCCAGACGCACGGTGCCACCCGACCCCGGCAGAAGGCCGACATTGACTTCGGGCAGGCCGACCAGCGCCTTGGCATCATCCACCAGGATGCGATGGTGGCACGCCAGCGCCAATTCAAAGCCGCCGCCCAGCGCCAGCCCGTTGATCACCGCAACCCAGGACTTGCCCGATTGCTCGATCGCGCGGTGCATGTCGGTCGCGCGCTTGGAAAAGGCATAAGCCTCGGCCAGCGTGAGCGTACCAAAACCATTAACCAACTGCTTCAGGTCAGCGCCAGCCATGAACGTCTTCTTGCCCGACGTAAGGATGACACCCTTAATGTCCGCATCGCCCGCAATCTGCTTCGTCGCCTCCTCCATGTCGGCGATGAAGGCGTCATTGACGACGTTCATCGCGCCTTCGGCGTCGAGGGTCAGGATTGCGAAGCCATCATCGGCCTTGTCCAGTCGCATAGTCTTCATGGGAATTCCCGCTCTATAAGGTCTGTTGGCGCGCTCAAACGCGCTCGATGATGGCGGCCGTGCCAAGGCCGTTGGCGGCGCACAGGGTGATGAGGCCGGCGTTGAGATCACGGCGTTCCAGCTCGTCCAGCACAGTACCCAGGATCATCGCGCCAGTGGCGCCGAGCGGATGGCCCATGGCGATGGCGCCGCCATTGACGTTGATCTTGTCGTCGGGGATGCCCATGTCGCGCTGGTAGCGCATGACGACGCTGGCAAAGGCCTCGTTCAGCTCCCACAGATCAATGTCCTTCTCGGTCATACCGCCTGCCTTGAGCGCCTTGCGAGACACCGCCGTGGGCGCGGTCAGCATGATTGTGGGTTCCGAACCGATATTGGCGTAGGACCGGATTCTCCCGCGTGGTTTCAGCCCTGCCTTCTCGCCGAAGGCCTTCGACCCCACCAGCACCAGACCAGATCCGTCGACGATACCCGAGCTGTTGCCGCCATGATGGACGTAGTTCAGTTCCTCGATCTCGGGATATTTCGCCTTCGCCACCGCGTCGAAGCCGGCTTTGCCAAACCCTTCGAAAGCGGGCTTCAACTTGGCCAGGCTCTCCACCGTCGTACCCGGTCGCATATGCTCGTCATGGTCAAGAATGACTTCGCCCAATATGTCCTTCACCGGGACGATCGACTTCTTGAAATAACCCTGCTCCCAGGCGTGGGCGGCCTTGCGCTGGCTTTCCACGGCGAAGCTATCAACATCCTCGCGCGTATAGCCGTCGAGCGTCGCGATAATGTCGGCCCCGATACCCTGCGGGGCATAATGGTTGCTGTAGGCGATGGAAGGATCGGACGTCCAGGCGCCCGAGTCATAGCCCATGACGGTGCGGCTCATGGATTCGACGCCGCCGGCGATGCCCGCCTGGATCATGCCGGCATGGACCTGCGCCGCGATCAGGCTGACCGCATCCAGACCCGTTGCACAAAAGCGGTGAATTTGCTGCCCGGCGACGGTCTGTGCATAGCCTGCCTGAAGGACCGCGGCGCGTGCGAGCACCCCACCCTGCTCACCGACCGGCTGCGCCATGCCGATAATGACGTCATCAAGTAGCGCTGTGTCGAGATCATTGCGTTGCTGAAGCGCCTTCAGCAGTTGCGTCGCCATTTCGACCGAGGTGATCTCATGCAGCGCACCGTCCGGCCGGCCCTTGCCGCGCGGTGTGCGAACATGATCGTAGACATAGGCTTCCATCGTAAATTCCCGACCAGTGATCCGATAATTTCCTGACCCTGCTCTCGGGTCGGACGGAACTATCCGCACCTATCCAACGAAAGGCGCACGATCCGCATGGCACTGCAATCTGACCGTAATTCGAGACTGGCGGTATTTGGGAGCGGACTTCTGTGGGCATGATGGGCGAAGACAACGCCGCAATTCGCATTTCTGCGACGACGCTGGGCGATCACCTTCTCAAGGGGTGGGACAAGGAAAAGGACAACGAGGCCCTTGTCTTTCCGGGCGAACGGAAAAGCTACGGCGATGTCGTGGCCAGCGTCTTCCGGCGCGCGAGGGGGTTGAAGGCGCTCGGCATCAAGCGGGGCGATCATGTCGGCATCCTGCTGCCCTCGAGCATTGAATTTGTAGAAACGCTGTTCGCCAACGCGATGTGCGGCGCTGTATCGGTGCTGATGAACGCGCGCTACAAGGCACCGGAAATGGCCTATGTCGCGCAGAATGCCGACCTTCGGGCGATCGTCACCAACGACCTGATATCCGAGCATGTCGATTTTGGCGCCTGCCTGATCGAGGCCTTTCCCGATCTGCCAGCGACAGCCAGCCCTGCGGCGTTGACACTCGCCCACGCTCCGATGCTATCGCGGATCATCATGCTGGGAGGGCGGTCAGCGCCTGGTTTTATCGACCAGGCCATGTTCGACGCGGCGGTCGAGCAGGTCAGCGAAGCCGAAATCCATGCGACGCGCCTGACGGTCCGGGTGCGCGACACGGCCATGATCCTCTATACTTCGGGAACGTCGGCCAATCCCAAGGGCTGCCTGCTCAGCCATGAAGCCGTGACACGCGAGGCCAGCAATCTGGCCCGCTATCGCTGGGCGTTCCAGTCCGGCGAACGCGCATGGTCGCCCTTGCCGCTCTTCCATATCGCGGCCATGCTCTGCATGCTGGGGGCAATAGACGTCGGCGGCACCTTCATCGGCCAGCCCCATTTTGATGCCGGCGAAAGCCTTCGCCAGATCGAGGATGAGCGGGTGACGATGATGTTCCTGCCCTTCGTCACCTTCCATCAGGCCATGGTTGCGCATCCCAACTGGGCCACGGCGGACATGTCCTCCGTGCGGCTTCAGAACAGCTGCTTCGCCTTCATGCCGGACCGGGTGGGTCAGGCGTATCGGGAAAAGGCCCCGAACATGCTCCAGGTCGGCACCATGGGTATGACCGAGGCGACCGGCATCGTGACCACCGGCGGCTATTCCATGGCCCCCGAGATGGGGTTCCTGAAGCTGGGCTATCCGCTGGCCGGCATCGAAATGAAGATCGTCGATCCCGAGAGCGGCGACGAAATGGGGATCGACGAGCGCGGAGAAATCCTGATCCGCGGCTATAATTTGTTCGACGGCTATTATAAGGACCCGGAAAAGACGGCAGAGGCGCTCGATGCAGATGGCTGGTATCACAGCGCGGACATCGGCTCGATCGACGAACATGGGCACGTCATGTTCCATGGCCGGTTCAAGGATATGCTCAAGGTCGGCGGCGAGAACGTCGCAGCGGCCGAGGTCGAAGCCGTACTGGCAACCCACCCCGCCGTCCGATTGGCCCAGGTCATCGGCCTGCCCGACGAAAGGCTCGCCGAGATTCCCGCCGCCTATATCGAGCGCGATGGTGATGTTGCTGTGGAACCCGAAGAATTGATTGCCTACACCAAGGCGCGCCTCGCATCCTTCAAGGTGCCACGCCACATCCGGTTCATCGACGAATGGCCGATGTCGGCGTCCAAGATCCAGAAGTTCAAACTGCGCAACGCATTGATGGACGAACTGGGTATCAAGGACTGACTGGGTCAGCGCGCCGATCAAGGCGCACGACAGGAGAGTATGAATGCGGGTTATCATCACCGGAGCAGCCAGCGGTATCGGTCGCGCGTGCGCGGAATTGCTCGCCGCCGGCACTGTGATAACAGGCGAGCACAAACTGCTTCTGGCGGATCGCGACGCGGCCAATCTTAAAATCGTCGCCGATGCGATCGGTCCGGCGGCGGCCACCTGCATCGTCGATTTGGCCGAAGCGGATTGTGGGGATCGGATCGTTGCTGCGGCGCTCGCTCATATGGGCGGGATCGATGCCCTGGTGAGCAATGCCGGAATCATCATGGGCGGCGCACTGGTGGACCTGCCCGTCGGCGATTTCGATCGGATCTTTTCGATCAATACCCGATCGGCCTGGCTGCTAGCCAAGGCCGCGCACCCCCATCTCAAGGAAAGCAAGGGTGCATTCGTCGCAACCGCTTCGATGTCGGCCACAGCGCCTACGCCTGGCCTTGGCTTTTATTCATGCAGCAAGGCGGCTTTGCTGATGATGATCCGCCAGCTTTCGATCGAATGGGGGCCTGACGGGATCCGCTGCAACACCGTCTCGCCGGGGCCTACCTATACGCCCATGACGGCAGCGGGCTATCAGGACCAGACCCGCCGCGACCAGCGTGAAGCCAATATTCCACTGCGTAAACTGGGCATGGCCGAGGATGTCGCCAACGCTATCCTGTTTCTGATCGGCCCCCATTCCGGCCATATCAGCGGCATCGATGTGCTCGTCGATGGCGGTATGAGCAATATGTTGATGCCTGCCAGTGGCGGCGGCACGGGTCAGCAGCGGCAGAGCTGAAATGCTATCAGGCCGCCCTGTTCTTCAATATGCGCAGGCCCGCTTCGGGCCTCGCGCTATCCTGCCCATCGATCAACAATCGTGCGGTTGCCATCAGATGGTCGCCCAGCAGGGCCACCGCACGATCAGCGTCGCGTTCCAGGGTCGCCGCCAAAATGTCTGCATGCTCATGGACCAGATCCCGTTCGCTATTGGAAAGCGGGACAGTCAGATAGCGATACCTTTCCGACTGGGCATAGAGCCAGCCACGCATCCGCAGGAGCCATGGACTATCGCACGCCGCAACCAGCGCGTGATGAAACGCGCCATGAGCATCGGCATAATCTTCGTTCAGGCGGGCCGAGTCGGCGGGATCGCGCGTGGGCGTCTTGCTGAGACGATGCGCTGCACTGACGATCGCCGATTCCCAGTCGAGTCCACCCCGCGCGATCGCGCGGCGCAGGCATTGCCCCTCAATGTCGCTCCGCACAGCCACAAGGTCAGTGAGATCGCCGATCGAGATGGGCGTCGCGCGAAAGCCGCGCGCATCGTCCAGCGTTACAAATCCTTCCGAAGTGAGGCGCGACAGCGCTTCGCGCACCGCGCCGAGGCTAAACCCCAGACCATCGGAGATATCCTTTATGTTGATCTTCTCCCCCGGCACCAATCGGCAGGTCAGAAGATCTTCGCGCAACCTGCGATAGGCCTGCTCGGTCAAGCTCAACTTTTTGCTCATACCCAAAAGCTATAGCAGCTTTGAAACAGCACGCAAATCTATATAGTATATTTTGTCTTTTAGAATATATTTCATATTGACCCGGTTGTCGACCGGTTCCACGGTGGCCTGGTTTCAGGAGGATCGAATCATGCGTTTAGCTAAGGTTTCAAAAAACGGGCAGACCGGCTTGGCAGTCGATACAGGTGCAGGCTTCAAGGCGCTGTTCGGCAATGCCGCGCTCCATGATCTCGACGCGCTGATCGCGCAGGGCGGCGATGCGCTGACAAAGGCGGGCGAGGCCGTCGTGGCTGGTGGCGAGGACGTCAGCCTTGACGACCTGACCTTCCTCCCGCCCCTGGTGAAGGCACCCAAGATTCTCTGCCTTGGGCTGAACTACAAGGATCATGCCGCCGAGGGCGGCTTCGAGGTGCCGGAATTTCCAACGGTGTTCGGGCGGTTTAATTCCAGCCTGATCGGCCATGGCGCTCCGATCATCAAACCGCCCTGCTCCGATCAGCTAGACTATGAAGCGGAAATGGTGGCGGTAGTCGGCAAGCCCGGCAAGGATATCGCCAAGGAGGATGCCCTCACCCACATCGTGGCCTACTCGGTGTTCAACGACGGCTCCATCCGCGACTATCAGCTCAAGACACCGCAATGGACCGTCGGCAAGAATTTCGACGACACCGGCGCCTTTGGCCCCTGGTTAGTAACCGCCGACGAATTACCCGCTGGCGGAGCAGGCCTCAAGATCGAGACACGCCTCAACGGCCAGACGGTGCAGAGCGCCAACACGTCCGACATGGTGTTCGACGTGGTCGACACCGTCGCCTTGCTATCGACCTGCTTCACGCTCGAAGCAGGCGACGTGCTGGTGATGGGAACGCCGTCGGGCATTGGCCTAGCGCGCAATCCTCCCCTGTTCATGAAGGACGGGGACGTGTGCGAAGTGGAGATCGAAAAGATCGGCCTGCTGGTCAATCCGATCAAGGCGGCCTGATCTACGGTGGGGCGGTGTCTCTCAGCGCCGCCCCACCAGCCAAGGAGGACAGGATGAACGAAAAGAGCACCGCCGGACGCCGCGCCAATGTGCTGGGCATCCATTCCATCGACCATTTCGCGGTTGAAGTGCCCGAATTGGAAGATGCGCGCCGTTTCTATACCCTCTTTGGCCTCGATGTGCGGGACAAGGATGGTAGGCTGGAACTGTATACGCGGGGCAACCCGCATCGCTGGGCTATCATCAGCCAAGGCGGCGATACCAGGCGCCTGTGCTATCTGAGCTTCGGCGTCTACCCCGATGAGATGGCGGCCTTCCGCTCGCACCTTGATGATTGTGGCGTCCAGCTGATCGAGGCGCCCGCAGGCGCCGAAACCAGCGGCATCTGGTTCAGCGGCTTTGACGGTCTGCCGATCAATGTACGCGCAGCGGACAAGGCAACGCCCTCCGAAAAGAGCCACTTTTCCTTCGTAAGTTCCGAACCGGGCAAGTCCGGGGCCATACCCAACAGCAAGGCGCCACCGGTGCATCCGCGGCGACTGTCGCACTTTGCGATATTCACTACAGATGTGAACGCCGCGATCGACTATTATGAAAAAACACTCGGCTTGCGACTGTCCGACAAGAGCGAGCCGGCCGTAGCATTTCTGCACGGTGTGCATGGCAGCGACCACCATCTGCTCGCGCTCGTGCTGTCGGACCGGCGCGGTATGCATCATAACAGTTGGGACGTTGGTTCGGTCATGGAAGTCGGGCTTGGCGGCGCAACCATGGCACGCGCGGGCTATGGCCCCAATTGGGGCGTCGGCCAGCATGTGCTGGGCGCCAACTATTTCTATTATGTCCGCGATCCGTGGGGCAGTTTCAGTGAATATTCCGCCGACATCGACTTCATCCCGCATGATGTCGACTGGCCCTCGGCCAATCATGCGCCGGAAGACAGCATGTTCCTCTGGGGGCCAGACCCCTTCCCCGAATTTATCCAGAATACAGAACCTGCGGAGGCCTGATTGCCATGACCACTTTCGTTCTACTCCACGGCGGCGGCATGGGCGGCTGGACGTGGAAATATGTCCGTGAACTGCTCGAGGCCAAGGGGCATAAGGTTTATACACCAACCTTCACCGGCTTTGGCGAACGCGTGCATCTGATCGGCCGCGATGTGGGCAACGCGACCCATGTGCAGGACATCGTCAACGTCTTCCACTATGAAGATCTGCACGATGTCGTGCTGGTGGCGCACAGCTATGCCGGTACTGTCGCGCCAGGCGTCATCGCCCAGGTCGGCGATCGCATCGCCTCCATCATCTATCTCGACGCCATCGTGCCCCATTCAGGCGAGCGGATCGCTTCGCTGATGGGCTATGTCCCAGAAGAGCAATTGGCCGCCCTGGACGCCATGCTGGAGGCAGGTGCAGGCCCGATCGGCTCGGGCGTTGACGAAATGCAGCGCGCCGCAGCCAAGGAGCATCCGCATCTCATGGCTCCCGAGCGGGAGAAATGGCTGCTCGACAATCTATCCGATCAGCCGATGAAGGCGACGGCCTGCGTCATCCCGGTAGGCGCGGAAACCATCAAACGGCCAGTCGACTATATCGCCGCGGCCGTCACGGTGATGACCGCCATGCACGATCGCGCCCGCGCGCTCGGTTGGACGATCCACAGTCATCCGGGCGACCATGCCCTGCTGGTCGGCGACCCCGAAGGCACGACTGATCTGATCCTGAAAATCGCCGCACAACAGGTGGCGGTATGAACCCTAATGACCTGTTTTCCGTTCGAGGCCGGGTCGCCGTCGTCACTGGCGGCTCGAGCGGCATCGGCCGCCATATCGCTACGGGCTTCGCGGCGGCGGGGGCGAAGGTCTATATCTGCGCCCGCACCGAGGCCAAGGTCATGGCCGCTGCAAAGGACATCAGCGACACGACCGGCGGCACCTGCATCGGCCTTGCCGCCGACCTCTCCGCTCTGTCCGGCATTGGCGCGCTGGTGGAGAAGATAGCTGCAATCGAAAGCGCGCTGCATATCCTGGTCAACAACGCCGGAACGATGGCCGATGCACCAATCGACGACTATAGGGAGGAGGATTGGGATCAGGTCATCGACCTCAATCTCAAGGCACCCTTTTTCATCCTCCAGAAGTTCCTGCCGCTATTGCGCGCTGGGGGAACGGCGGAGCGTCCGGCATCGCTCATCAATATCGGTTCCGTCGGCGCGCTGAAGATCGGACCCAAGGAAAATTACGCCTATCAGGCGTCCAAAAGCGCAATCCACTGGATGGCAAAGGGTCTGGCCAAGCGCCTTGGTCGCGACCACATCACCGCAAATGTGATTGCGCCGGGCTTCTTCGAGTCCGAAATGACTGTCATCGCGTCGGAAGAAATGCGCAAGATGGTCGAGAGCATGGTCCCGCGTGGCCGGGTCGGCACGCCAGAGGATCTTGCCGGGACCGCCATCTATCTCGCCTCGCGCGCCGGCGCTTATGTCACAGGATCGGTCATCCCGGTCGAAGGTGGATTGTCGATCTGATATGACCCAGCTTCATTTCGTCGCCATTGGCGGCACCATGCGTGCCCATTCCTCGACGGAGCGCGCCCTGCGGAAGGCACTCTCTATCGCGGAGGCACGCGGCGCGCGCACCACATTACTATCCGGCGAAGCGATTAATTTTCCGCCTTATGCGCCGGAAAATGCCGATCGGTCTGCAATCGCCCGTAGCTATATCGAAACGCTGCGTTCTGCCGACGCCATCATCCTCGGATCGCCCGGCTATCACGGCGCGATCTCGGGCTTCGTCAAGAATGCGCTCGACTATGTCGAAGATATGAGCCGCGACGACCGCTGCTATTTCGACGGCCTGCCGGTAGGCTGTATTGCAACAGCGGCGGGCTGGCAGGCGGCCGTCGCAACGCTCCAGCAGTTGCGCGCCATTACCCACGCCTTGCGCGGCTGGCCAACCCCGCTCGGCATCGCGATCAACACGGTCGGCGGCGATGGTGACCCCATCGAGCAGGCGCCGATTCCCGACCATCTCGCGATGATGGTGGACCAGTTGTTCCACTTCTGCGGGCGCCCCACCCTATAGAGCGATAGGTTCTCAGCACGCCCGACAGGTGCCTAGTGGTCGGGCAAAGAGAACAGGAAAGACGATGGATTTTTCGCTCACCGAGGAGCAGCAGGCGTTCCGCGATATCGTTCGCCGCTGGGTTGAAGCCGAAGCACCCAAGGACTGGATGCGCGCGCTGGAGGCCGACGAGGAAAATTACCCCTACGCGCTGTGGGACAAGATTGCCGAGCAGGGCTTCTTTGGCATCGGCATACCAGAGGAATATGGCGGGTTGGGCGGCGACGTCATGATGCAAATGATCTTCGCCCGCGAATTTTCGCGCACGGCGGGTGGGCTGCTCTGGGTCTGGGGCCTCACCTCCTTCGGCGGGGCCAAGACGATCAGCGCGGTCGGCACCGAGGAACAGAAAAATCTTTGGCTCCGCCCGATGGCGCAAGGCAAGCTGCGCGTCTCACTCTCCATGACCGAGCCGGACGGCGGCACCGACGTTCTGGGCGCGATGAAGACCCACGCCGAAAAGGTCGAAGGCGGCTGGAAATTGAACGGCGCGAAGATGTGGACGACGGGAGCGAAGGCCGCCGACCGTCTACTCGTCCTCGCCCGTACCGACAAGAATGTCAAAAAGAAGCATCATGGCCTGACCATGTTTTTCGTCGATGCGAAATCGCCCGGCATCACCGCTTCGCTCCTGCCCAAACTGGGTATGCGCGCGATGGGGTCATGCGAAGTCCATTATGAGGATGTATTTGTTCCCGACGCGGATGTGCTCGGCGAGCCCGGCCAAGCCTGGTATGCCATGCTGCCCACCTTGAACAATGAGCGGATCATGGTCGGCGCACAATGTCTGGGCGCGATCGACGGCGTCCTCGAAGACGCGCTCGACTATATGAAGCAGCGCAAGGCCTTTGGCGGGATCATCGGGCGTTTCCAGATACTCCAACATTATGTCGCCGACATAGCCACCTGGCAGAAAACGACCGAGTTGCTGCTCAACAATGTCGCGTGGATGCAGGCCAATGGCATGCCCTGCGGCGTTGAGGCGAACATGCTCAAGATGGTCGCTACCGAGAATGCGGTGAAGGCTGCCGACCTGGGAATCCAGATCCTCGGCGGCATGGGCTATTCGGCGGAAACCGACATGCAACGTTACTGGCGCGACCTTCGGATTTTGCGGATGACACCGATCAGCAACGAGATGGTTCGCAACACGATCGCCGAAAGTCTCGGCTTGCCGCGCTCTTTCTGAAAGGATCAGCCATGAGCGATCTCGACGACCTGCCCCCCGCCCCCGACGCCGCTGGCACATCGCTGGACGGCTCGACGATATTCACCATCACGGCGGAGGAAAATGCGGCGCTGTGCCGTTCGACCGGCATCGAACCGGCCAGCGACGGCACCGCGCACCCCATTTATTACTACATCGCGACCCAGGTCGCGATGGGAAAGACTGTTGCTGGCGTCTGCGAAGCCTGCGCGTTCAATGTCGAGGATGGCCCGATGATGGGCAGCAGCGGTGTGCGTTTTGACGCGCCGCTCAAGGTCGGCGAAAGCTACAAGGTCACGGGCGAAATCCTCAGCCTCATCCGCAAGCGCAGCCGCAAGCTCGGCGTCATGGACGTCCTCACCTACCGCCTGCGCCTCCATTTGCTCAACGGAACGCAACTGCTTGAAACTGACAATGTGTGGGTACTGCCACGCAAGGAGTTCGCCGCATGACCTATCAAGTTGGCGATGCGCTGCCGCCCTTCACGATCGAAAGCGTCAGTCCGGAAGCCATGAAGCAATGGGCCGTTTTCCTGGCCGATCCCAACCCTATCCATCTCGACGTCGAAGTGGTGAAGGCCAAAGGGCTGGGGGATCGCGTGATCAATCAGGGGCCGATCAACGTCGCCTATATGATGAACATGCTGATCAACGCCTTCCCCGGTGGACGGATCAAGACGATGGATTCGCGCTTTCTGGACAATGTCTATGGCGGCGATCACGCAACCGTGAGCGGCAATGTCGCAGCGATTGAAGGTAATAGCATCACCTGCGAATTCACGCTGGATGTCGACGGGCGGGGCACCGTTAATTCCGGAACCGCAATAATAGAAATCTAAATAATCCGAGGAGAAAGATTATGCCTAGCGGACCTTTTGCTCATGTTTGCATGGTCGTGCGCGACCTTGACAAGGCGATCGAGGACTGGACCAAAATCCTGCGCGTATTGGACCCTGCGTCTCTGGAAGAGCGGATCGTCAAATATGACGAATTTTCCAGCGGCGCCGATGCCGGAATGCGGTGGGCAACATTCGTCAACAAGGGCGGCACTGAAATCCAGTTCATTCAGCCTGCCCCCGGCACACCCATGGGCGATCGTCTCGACAAGGTGGGCGAGCATGTCCATCATCTCTGCTTCGCGACGGACGACGTGCCTGGATCAATGGAGAAGCTCAAGGCCGAAGGGCTGCACCTGCCTGGCGAAGGCAAGACCTATAATGATCCTGACATGACCTGGCAGAAATGGAGCTGGGTTGGCGCGAAGAGCACCCATGGCTGCCTGATCGAAGTGGCATCACCCTATGAAAGCCGCAATGATGGAAAATGGCACCATGCTCCCGGCAAATTTGCCTATCAGGGTCCGGGCGAGCACCCCTCTTTTGGCGAACTCGTACCACCGGCTGCCGCTGAATAGCCTATCGGACCTGGCACAATGACAGCAAAGCGGATCATTTTGCCGGGTGACGGCGTGGATATGGTCGCGGACGCCTATGGCGACCCGACCGCCCCACCCGTCTGCTTCTTTCATGGTGGCGGACAGAGCCGCAGATCATGGGCAGGATCGGCGCGACGCGTGGCGAGCGCAGGATATTACGGACTTAGCTTCGATCTTCGCGGGCATGGGGACAGCGGGTGGGCTGCCGATGGCGACTATCTGCTCGAAGCCTATGGACGCGACGTCGAAGCCATAGTCGCATCCCTTGCCCGCCCAACGGCTTTGGTGGGTGCATCACGCGGGGGACAGTCCGCATTGGTAGGCGGATCGCGGCGCCCCGATCAGGTCCGGCTCATCATGCTGGCCGATGTCGCGCCTCAGATCGTCGATACAGGCGTGGATAATATCCGCGACTTTTTTCGTGCGTCCGACGGAGGGTTTGCATCGCTTGAGGATGCGGCCGACGCTCTGCACCATCATCTTGGCCAACCGCGCCTGCCAAATGTATCCGGTCTCGCCAAATCAATGCGAAAGCAGGGCGACCGGCTTTTCTGGCATTGGGACCCCCGCTCCACTTTGCCAGAATTTTTGCATCCAGCCTCCGAAGGAGACGCCTTGTTGGCGGCGGCGCAGCGGGTCACGGCACCCGTCGTGCTGGTGAAGGCGGAACTGAGCGACATCCTCTCGGACGAGAGTGTTGCAACGTTCCAACGCCTTACACCGCAGTTGCAGGTCGAGATAGCGCACGGCGTAGGCCATATGTTCACGGGCGATCATAATGATGCCTTCGCCGAGCGATTGCTGTACCACCTTGGGGAGCATATGCCCCTATGAACAGGGGCGCAGCCTTTGTGGTCGGCGGCACCGGAGGCCTTGGCAGCGCAGTCTGCCACCGACTGGTTTCCGACTGGGACGGCATCGCCATCGGTTACCGCTCCAGCAGCGACAAGGCGCAGGCGGTCATCGAGACACTCGGTGATGCAGCCGACAAAGCGCTCGCCATTCCGTGCGACCTGATGAATTGGCACAGCATCGACGCCGGGATTCGCGCCGCCATCGATCGTTTTGGCGCGATCGGCACGATGATCTTCGCAAGCGGCGTCGAAATCCCACAGCCCTTCGTCAGCCAAATCGTGGAAGATCAATGGCGCGAGGTGATCGAGGTCGAACTGATCGGCTTCACCCGTATCGTCTCGGCCACTCTGCCCCATTTCCGTGCCCAGGGTTTCGGCAATTTCGTGTCGGTCGTGTCGGTCGCCAACTATTGCTTCCCGCCCGGTGACGCGCTTTCGTCCGTGCCCAAGGCGGGGATAGAGGCGCTGGGCCGGGCGATCGCCAAGGAGGAAGGACGCTACGGTATCCGCGCCAACATGGTCGCCCCCGGCATCATTGATGCCGGGCTGGGCGCCGATTTCCTCAAGACGCTCTACACCCCGAAAATCTGGGAAACCCAACGCAAGCGCATCGCGCTGCAACGCTTTGGCGGTGGCGACGATATTGCCGAGGCTGTCGCTTTCCTCGCGTCGGACCGGGCACAATATATAACCGGACAGACATTGATCGTCGATGGCGGTTTTAGCCTGTAAGGACGATAGCCAACATGCCCAAATTCACCTTGTCGCTACCGATAAAGACAGTCACCGACTTCGGCGAACCTATCCAGATCACCGCGACACTCGCCCTGCCCGATGTTTTTGCCGAAGACGGCTTCGAGTTGCTCGTCTGCCTGCATGGCGGCACCTACAGCCGCTGGTATTGGGACGCGCAGATTGACGGCTGCCCGGACTATAGTTTCGTCGATCATTTCGTCGCACGCGGCAAGGCGGTCCTCACCCTCGATGCCTTGGGCATGGGCGAAAGCAGCCGTCCCTCTTGTGAAGCTTTCCTGACCAGTAGCGTCGCCGCTCAGGTACATCATGACGCGCTGGCGGCTGTTCTCGATCGTCTGAAATCCGGCGATCTCGGTCCCGCGCCCGTCGGAAGGATGCGACGGATCACAGGCATAGGTCATTCAATGGGCGGGATGCTGACAATCGTGCAACAGGCCATCTTCGCCAGTTTCGATCAAGTCGCGATCCTGGGATTCACCAATATCGGCCTCGCCATGGCGGATGACGTCCGGGCCAACCTCAGCGCACACGTCGCAGACCCCGGCTATTCCTTGCCCGATCGCATCACGATGCGGCACTATTTCCATGCCCCAGACGTACCCGAAGCGGTTATCGCTGTCGACGACGCACAGGCCTCGCCCACACCTAACAGCTATGGACGGCTGGCGATCGTGCCTGGCGGCGTGGCGAAGGAAGCGGGCACCATAACCGCGCCCGTCTATCTCCATTTCGCCGACATTGACGTTAGCCCCGCACCCCATGCCGAACCGGCGTGCTACCCAGGGTCACGCCATGTGACGCTGACCACCCTTCCCGATGGAGCCCATTGCCACAATTTCGCGTCCACCCGTGTAGCAAGTTGGCAGATGCTCGATCGGTGGATCGACAGGATCGGGTAAGGCCAGCGCTAGACCTTGAACCCACACAAACGCTCCCCCGGCCGGCCCTATGCCGTCCGGGGGACGGCATCTATTATTTATATGGATCGACCGGCTGCGGCACCTGGATGACTTCCAGGTCCTTCAGCATCGTCAGCACGTCCGAGATCGAATAGATATGGTCGATCTTGTCGCCGCGGAAACGCAACCAGGAGAACCAGAGCACATTGAGGTCGTTGCCGGTGGGCTGCACGCCCATGTAGGGACCACCGGTATGCTTGCCATGGTGGTGGCACAGGACGCAGATTTCGTCCTCGCCCCGGCCCCAAGCCTTGAGCGTGCGATAGTGGCTGGGCGGAAAAGTGGTGTAGAGACCTTGCGGCGAGGTCTTCCAGACATGATAGGTGCCCAGGTCCGGCCGGTTGGGATTGTCATAGGTCATCGTGTCGGTGTTGAAGAAGGCATCCATGCCATCCCAATCGCCCCGATTGATGACTTCGTGCAAATCCATCCATTGCGTGACCATGAAAGCCTGGCGCTCGGTCAGCCCGGCGTTGATTTCGGCCCGCTTCTCCTTTGACAGGACGAAATCGGCTTCGGTGAACGGGGCGAGGCCCATATTACTCTCCTTGGTGACAAAACAGCCCGTGGCACAACTCCGACGGTCCTGCTTCTTCCCGCTCCCTGCTCGTTCCAGCACCTACCGAACGAAAGGCGGCGAAGATCGCTCGGCATGAGAGCAGGATTCTATAGAATGGAGGAGAGATCATGCCGCTTACTGTACAGGAAATGTCGGACCGGTTCGAGATTCAGGACCTTATCGTGGGCTATTGCTATGCCGTCGACACACGCGACTGGGATGCGCTGGACCACAATTTCACTCCGGACGCGATCATCGACTATTCAGAAATGGTCGGCGTGTCGGGGAGCCTTGCAGAGATCAAGCAATTCCTCGCGGAAAGCCTGACTCCGATTCTCGCGTTTCAGCACGCGGTTTCCACTACGCAATATCGGATCGAAGGCGACCGGGCGCAGACCAAAACAGCCTGCTACAACCCGATGACGGTCAGCAATGGCGAGACGACCGATACGCTGGTCTTTGGTCTTTGGTATATTCATGATTTCGTTCGAACAGATGAAGGCTGGAAGATCAGCCGTCTTTACGAACAGAAATGCTATCGGATGAATGTGCCCGATTGGCTGGCGGCACAACTCCCCCCCGCCTGAGAGCCCTAGCGCCAATCATTCCGTTTCGCGTCGGGGGACAACCATCATGCAGCGTTTTTTTAACCTTGTTTTTCTTCTGATCCTGCTTGTCACGGGAGCATCGCTTGTCTGGCTGGGCGGGCGACTGCTTCTGCTGGGTGGATCACCCTGGTATATGGCCTCTGGTCTGGTGATGCTGATCACAGCCTTTCTGGCGTGGCGCAAATCTCCGGCATCGATCTCACTTTATTGGGCCTATCTGGGGGCCAATCTGATCTGGGCACTCTGGGAGGCCGGCATGGATGGTTGGGCGCTCGCGCCACGTCTTGCCATGCCCGTTTGCATGGGCCTCTACATGCTCACCCCTTCTTTCCGGCGGCATGTCGGTCGGGAAGCACCGCTGCCGGGCGCGCATATATTGTGGCCCGCCCTTGCATTGATGCTGGTCGGTGGCTTGGGCCTCGCCTTCTGGGCCGATCGCACGCCCGCAGCCACCAGCACTGCCTGGGGGCCATCACCGTCGCAGGCCGCAGATGGCGACTGGATCGCTTATGGCAATGATCGGGGCGGATCACGCTTCTCACCGCTGGCGCAGATTACCCCGGCCAATGTCGGCAACCTCAAACCCGCCTGGACCTATCGCACGGGGAAGCTGGGCGATGGGAAGCAGGGCACCGCCTTTCAGGCCAATCCCCTAAAAGTCGGCAATCGCCTGTTCCTGTGCGCGGGCAATAATGACGTGATCGCGCTCGATCCCGAAACCGGGCGGCAGCTCTGGCGCCACAATCCCAAGACCGATCTCACCGGCGTCTATGGCCTCGTCTGCCGGGGCGTAACCTATTATCGGGTGCCCGAAGCATCCGGTTTATGTGCTGAGCGGATCTATACCGCAACGCTCGATGCTCGTCTGATCGCGCTTGATGCCGCGAGCGGGAAGCCCTGCCCCGGTTTCGGCAGCAAAGGCCAGGTCGATCTCAAGGCTGGCCTGGGAACCGTCGAGAAGGGCTATTATTTCGTCACCTCTCCCCCCGCTCTTGTTCGCGGGCGCCTGGTCCTGGGCGGCTGGGTCATGGACGGGCAGAAGATCAAGGAGCCGTCCGGCGTCGTGCGGGCCTTCGATGCCGTCACCGGCCAATTTTCCTGGGCTTTCGACACCAGCCGTCCAGACGAACATGGCCAGGCGCAACCCAGCGAAACATTCACCCCCGGCACGCCCAACAGTTGGGCACCGATGAGTTCGGACGAAAATCTCGGCCTCGTTTATCTGCCTACCGGCAATGCAACGCCTGACTATTTCGGCGGGCATCGCACCGCCAATGATGACCGCTATTCCAGTTCGGTGATCGCGCTCGACGCACAGAGCGGCGCTGTTCGCTGGTCCTTCCAGACCACCCATCATGACCTGTGGGACTATGATGTACCTGCGCAGCCTACGTTGATCGATCTGCCCAACGGCGTGCGCGGCCTGCTCCAGCCAACCAAGCGCGGCGAAATCTTCTTCCTCGATCGTGTAACCGGCAAGCCCCTTATGCCGGTCGAGGAACGTTCCGTACCGCAGGGCGGCGTGCCCGGTGAAAGAGTCGCGAAAACGCAGCCCTATTCTGTCGGCATCCCGAGTTTCGGCGGCCCGCGCCCGACCGAAAAGGGGATGTGGGGTCTGACCCCGATCGACCAGGCAATCTGCCGCATTCGCTTCAAACAGGCCCGCTTCGACGGCGACATGACGCCGCTATCGACCGACCATTATACCGTCACATGGCCAGGTTATCTGGGCGGAATCGACTGGGGCGGCATTTCGGTCGATCCCGGCCGTGGCCTGATGATCGTCAACAATAACCAGGTCGGCAACTATAATCGGCTCATTCCCCGAGCCGAGGCGGATCAACGCGGCATCAAGCCGATGACCGCCAGCCATATGAGCGATGTCGGCGGCCCGGTGGCCCAGCAGGGCGTAGGCTATGCAGCACAGATCGCACCCTTCCTTTCACCGCTCGCCATTCCCTGCCAGCAGCCGCCCTATGGGCGGATCAACGCGGTGGACCTTAGAACCGGCAAGATGGTGTGGAGCCACATTTTCGGCACCTCACGCGATAGCGGTCCATTGGCGCTGCCCACCTTCGTGCCGATCCCGATGGGCGTGCCCAATATCGGCGGATCGGTTGCAACGGCGAGCGGCCTCACCTTCATTGGAGCGACCCAGGAACATGCCTTCCGCGCCTATGAGACCGAGACTGGCCGACTGCTGTGGAAGGCGCGCCTGCCTGCGGGCGGCAATGCATCACCCACAGCCTACTGGTCCAACGCCAGTGGCCGACAGTTCGTGGTGATTGCAGCGGGTGGACATGGCGCCATGTTATCGGGGGCAAGCGATCAGCTGATCGCTTACGCCTTGCCGAAGAAATGATGCCCCAGAAATAATGTCCTATCAGGCGTCGGACAGGATCATGTCCGACGCCTTTTCGGCGATCATCATGGTTGCAGCATAGGTATTGGCCGATGGGATCACGGGCATGACCGAAGCATCGACGACATGCAGCCCGTCCAGCCCGTGCACGCGCAACCGATCATCGACAACGGCCATGGGATCGGTTGCCGGTCCCATCTTCGCCGTACCGACCAGATGATAGCTGCTATTGCCATATTGCCTGGCAAAACCCAGCCATTCATCATCGCTCTGCACATCGCTTCCTGGAAACAGTTCTCGATCCGCCAAGGCAGCCAGCGGTTCGCTCGATAGGATCGCCCTTGCCTCTCTCAGGGCAGCGACCAACACGATCCTGTCCTTCTCTTCGCCAAGATAATTGGCGTCCAGTCGAGGGGCATCCCGGACATCGACCGAGGCGATCCGCACATGCCCTCGGCTTTCGGGCCGCATCTGCCACGCGCCGCAGGTCATGCCGGGGAAATCGTCCAGCCGCCCAATAAAGCCCTGCCTGTAGCTCCCCGGCGTGAACACGAGGCTGTAGTCGGTGATGTCGAAGGCTGGATTGCTGCGTCCAAACAGGTGTACCAGCGCGGGCGACAGCGCCAATATACTCGGCCAGCCTGTCAGCCACCGCGCCACCTGCCCGACCAGTGGCAGGCCCGTGACATGCGCATTGAGGCTATCCACGCCCTCGCGTAGCCGCACGACGAGGCGCGGGCTGTAATGATCGTGGAAATTCTCGCCAACGCCCGGCAATGCCTGAACAACGTCGATGCCATGCTGTTTCAGAAGGTCGACCGGCCCAATGCCGGAGAGCTGGAGCAATTTGGGCGTATTGGTGGTCCCCGCCGAAACGATCACACCGCGCCGCGCCTTGACCTGCTTGGCCGCACCATGATGCAGATAGGCAACCCCCGTCGCGCGTCGCCCCTCCATCACAATGCGCGTGACCAGCGCGTCCGTGCGGACCATGGCCCCCTTTCGCCGCGCGGGGTGCAGAAAGGCATTGGCTGTGCTCATCCGCCGTCCGCGCCCGATTGCGCTCTGATAGCGACCAACCCCTTCGTGCCGTGCGCCATTATAGTCGGGATTATAGGGATGGCCCCGCCCCAAGGCGGACTCGATGAATGCATCGACAACCGCGCTCGGCCAAGGTGAAGTCGAGACATCAAGCCGCCCTTCGCGCCCGCGATAGGTGTCATCTCCTTCTCCCTCCAGTCGCTCGGTCCGGCGGAAATAGGGCAGGATGTCGTCATAGCCCCAGCCACGGTTGCCCAACTGCGCCCAATAGTCAAAATCAGCGCGCTGGCCGCGATTATAGACCATGCCGTTGACGCTGCTCGACCCGCCCAACACCCTGCCCTGGGTATATTGGATCGGCCGGTTGTCGCTATTCGGGTTCGGCTCGCTCGCCAATTGCCATGTGACCCGCGGATCAAATAGGGTCTTGATGAACCCTGCGGGCACGCGGTGATAGAAATTATCGTCTCGCGGCCCTGCCTCCAGCACCAATATGCTGCGCCCCGCCTCGGTCAGTCGCCAGGCAATTATGCCCGCCGCCGTGCCGCCACCTACGATCACATGGTCGAAAATTTCTTCGCTCAAAGGCCCAGACTCGCACGAATCACATCGGCGATCTCGCTGAGCGGATGATCCTCGCAAGTGCGTGGGCGCATCATCCGATTGTGACAGAAGGCGACGGCCAGCCCCGTATCGGGATCGGCCCAGCCCAGCGATCCGCCCGCGCCCGGAACGCAGATCGTGCGCTGCCCCTTGGCCGGGCAGGTGAGCGGGGTCGTGGGTGAATACATCCAGAAACCGCCCTGGCTGAGCGGCATGGGCGCGTTGAAATAAACAGGATCAGGCGCGTCGCTGTTGGCGCGCGGCAAACATGCTGCATCGACGCGCTCGGGCGACAGCAATCGCTTTCCACTCAATGTGCCGCGATTCGCCAGAATGGCCCAGAACCGCGCCGCGCTGCGTGCGTTGAAGATACCCCCTACCGCCGCGATGGTCGCGCGCCGCACCGCTGGCCGCTCGAATATGTCGGGAACCAAGCGGACATTATTGGGCAGGGCCATCGCGAAATAGCTATCGTCGGGGAAGCTGCCCGAAGACCCCTCATCAACCAGCTTTGCAACCCGCCGCTCCGCTTCATCCGATATGCCCATCCACAGGTCGGTGATGCCATAGGGTTCGCAAATTTCTTCCTGGATGAACCGCGCGAAATCACGCCCTGCAGGATCGGTTCGCTTGACTATTTCCCCCAAAATCCAGCCGAAAGACATGGCCTGATAGGCGGGCTTGTCGCGCGGCAAAATGGGCGTCAGCGCGGCAATTCCGCGCACCATATAATCCCAGTCACAGATCGTTTCGGGCGTCGTCCCAGGTGGCATTTGCGGCGTGCCCGTATGGTGGTTGAGCGCATCGCGAACGGTGATGTCCCCTTTGCCGTTCTGGGCAAATTCAGGCCAATAGTCAGCGATCGGCCGATCATAATCGACCAGCCCCTTTTCCGCCTGCACATGGACGGCGGTCGAGACTATCGCCTTCGATACCGAAAAGACATTGAACAGCGTGTCCCCATCGACTGAACGTCCGGTTTCCCGATCGGCCAGCCCCGCCCAACAGTCGATCACCAGTTCCTCACCAAGATAGGCTGCCACCTGGACGCCAATCTCACCCTTATCCGCGATCGCGCGCTCCAGCGCGGCCTGAACCGTGCGGTTGGCGGGGCTATCGACCATCATGTCCGGGCCGCCGGATAAGGCGCGATCGCCCCTTCCCGGCGCACGATGGACAGGATACGCCCGCAATCCGGCAATTGCTGAAGGAAACGCGCCAGCACCGCGCCCTTGCTATGCGCCAGATAGGCCGGTTCATTTTCCCACAGCTCCAGCAAATGGAACCGCAGCGGATCGTCCAACGCGATAGTAGCGCGATAGGTCACGCAGCCCTCCTCTTCCAACGACCCTGTCACGGTATCCCGCAAGAGGTTCAGGAAGGCTGTTCGGTGCGCCTCGCTCGTCGTCAGCGCCACGTCAATCAGGATCATTCCGTCGAGCTCCTCTCACCGCTGCACCAATTGCGCGCTCAAACATAAGATCTCGCTGCATAGGCCGCGTGCCCTATCCTTCGGCGGGCCTGCTCGCCGACGCCGTGCTTATGCTTGCTTCCAACAACAGGGAGGATGAAAATGCGGGCACCTAGCAGCCTGCCCAGGCGCCAGCCGGTCGCGGCGGACGACGAGTCCGCGATACGCAGGCTGTTACTGCGCTATGCGACGGGCATAGACACACGGGATTGGCCGCTTTTCAGAACCTGCTTTTCGCAAGACTGCGAAGCCGACTATGGTTCGTTCGGCAGCTGGCGCGGCCCCCGCGAGATCACCGAATATATGGAAGCGGCGCACCGACACATGGGGTCGACCCTGCACCGCATCACGAACATCGTCGTGGAGAACTGCAATGACGAAATCCGCGCACGCAGCTATGTCGATGCGATCCTGACCGAAGCGACCCAGGGTGGCATAACGCATCGTGCGGCGGGCTATTATGACGACGCGCTGGTCCGGACCTCCGACGGTTGGAAGATCGCCCGTCGCCGCTTCACCATGGTCAAGGCAGGACTGGATGGCTGACGGCAATCGACAGGTGGTCCTGGTGGCTCGTCCGACCGGCATTGCGCAGGCCGAACATTTCGCGATCCGCACATCCACCATAGCAAATCCGCAGCCAGGCGAGCTGCTGGTGCGCAATCATTATCTCTCGGTCGAGCCCGCGATGCGCGGCTGGATCGCCGACGTCGGCAACTATGCCACGTCGATCGAACTCGGATCGGTGATGCGCAGCCTGGCATCCGGGGAGGTCGTCGAATCGCGGCATCCCGATTATCAGGCCGGAGACTATGTATCCGGCTGGTTCGGATGGCAGGATTATGCCTGCGTGACGCCGGAGCAGATCGTCCAGCGGACCAATGCGCAGGAAATGCGCGCTTCTCTCGGCATATTGGGCATCAACGGCGTCACCGCCTATCTTGCCCTGACCCTGGTCGGCCAACCCAAGGCGGGAGAAACCGTGCTGGTTTCGACCGCCGCTGGTGCGGTTGGCTCGGCGGCGGGCCAGATCGCGCGCATCCTGGGCTGCCAAACGATCGGCATCGCTGGCGGCCCGGACAAAGTCCGACGGTGCGTCGAGGAATTTGGCTATGACGCGGCGCTCGACTACCGGAGCCAGGATTTAGGTCCCGCCATTGCCAAGGCAGCGTCGAATGGGATCGACATCTATTTCGACAACGTCGCGGGTGCGATCAGCGACACGGTTCTTCCCCACCTCGCCCTGCGCGGCCGGGTGGTGGTCTGTGGCACTGCGTCGATTGATCGCTGGGCTCCATGGCCCCTTGGCCCCCGCGTCGAACGGCATTTACTGGTGAAGCGTGCCCGCATGGAAGGTTTCGTCATCTTCGACCATATGGCCCGCTGCGCCGAGGCCGTCGCGCAGTTGCGGGCCTGGATCAAGGATGGCCACCTCAAGTGGCGCGAGGACATATTGGACGGCATCGCGGCCTGCCCCGATGCACTCGCCGGCCTCTATCGGGGAGAAAATCACGGCAAGCGGCTGATCCGCCTCGTTTGAACGCACTTTAGGGAGGACTATCAATGACCAGCCTGAACGGTCAGATCGCCATCGTCACCGGCGCCTCTTCGGGCATAGGCGCGGCCAGTGCCCGCGCGCTGGCGCAGGCGGGGGCAACGCTGGTCGTCGTTGCGCGCCGCGCCGACCGTCTGTCGGCCATGGTATCCGAACTCGGCAAGGGTGCCCTGCCCTTCGCCACCGACATGGCAGACCCCGATGCGCCACAGGCCCTTCACGACTTTGTGCTGGACCGCTTCGGGCGCGCCGACATCCTCGTCAACAACGCCGGCATCCTCCACGCCGCCCCGCTCGACCAGTTCGACCTCGACCAATTACGCCCCATGATCGCCCTGAACTATGAGGCTGTCGTGCGGACGAGCACCCTGTTCGGTCGAACGATGAAGGCGGCGGGCAAAGGCCAGATCATCAATATATCCAGCATCGGCGCCAATATCATTGCTCCCGGCGTAGGGGTCTACGGCGGCCTGAAGCGCGCGCTGGAAGCCTTTACCGATTGCCTGCGCGTCGAGTTGGCGGGATCGGGCGTCAAGGTCGGGATCGTGGCCCCCGGCACCACCAGCACCGAGATATTCGAAGACATGAAGAGCCGCGGACAACCCGCCTGGGACAGCTTCATTCCGCCTATGCAAGCTGAAGATATCGCGCAGGCCGTCACCTTCATGGCGCAACAATCGGAACGGACCAACATGGCCCGCATCCAGATCTACGCCGCAGCGGACAATCATTAGTCGAGCGAGGCGTATGCCTCCAGGCGGAACGGGTTGACCTGCGCCCCGGCACGCATCCGCTGCACCCATTGGGCATCCATCAACAGCGCACGTCCGACGCCAATCAGGTCAAATTCGCCCTGCGCCATACGCTCCGCGACCAGCGACAGATTGTCCATCATCACCGTCGGCTGGACGAAGGAGGATTGCAGATCCTTGCTTAAACCAACCCCGCCCACCGCGATGGTCGGCTTGCCGGTCAGCTTTTTCGCCCATCCCGCGAGGCTGAGGTCCGATCCCTCAAAGGCGGGCGCGGTGAAGATGCGGGTGCTTGCGTCGAACACGTCCACACCAGCATCCACGATCGGCGCGAGCATTGCCTCCAGTTCCGCCGGCGTCTCCGCGTTGCGCGCATCATAATCTTGCAGCTTCCATTGCGAGAAACGGAAGATGATCGGGAAATCGGGTGCGGTCGCGGCCCGGATCTCACGCACCACCGCAGCGGCGAAACGGGCGCGCGCCGCGATGTCCCCTCCCCAGCGGTCTTCGCGTATATTCGTCTGCTGCCAAAAAAAGCTGTCGATCAGATAGCCATGCGCACCATGCAAGGCGACGCCGTCGAACCCCACAGCCATCGCATTGGCCGCGCTGCGGGCAAAGGCCGCGATGATGTCGCCGATCTCGCTATCGCTCAGGGGCGCCGTGTTTTCGCGCACAAGTTCCAGATAGTCGGGCGGAACCATCGCCCGGTCGGTCGGTCCCCACGTCCCCGACGGGCGGGACGAAGGGGCGTCGGGATGATAGCCCGTCCCCGGCGCGCGAATGACGCCTTGATGCCAGAGCTGGGGTACGATCAGCCCACCTGCCGCATGAACGCCCGCCACGACATCACGCCATTGCGCCAGCGCCGCCTCACCATGCAGCACCGGCGATGCACCTCCACCTACGGATTCCCGCCCCAACGCAGCGGGATGATCGACGCCGATCCCTTCGGTGACGATCAGGCCCACATCGGCTTCGGCGCGCCGCCGATAATAGCCTGCAACCCCCTCAGCGGGGATACCGCCCGGCGAAAAATTGCGGGTCATCGGCGCCATCACGAAGCGGTTGCGCAGCCGCAGTGCCCCAATGTCGATGGGCGTGAACAATATATCGGTCCTGCCGGTCATCATGCCTCTCTTGCTATCCCTGCCACCCATCCCCTGCTGCCGCAGCCGCCTGCATCGTTGGGCCTACCCAAGGACAGGTTCCATGGTCGGCATCAGGGCGGAGCATCCAGCTATCGTTCGCAAGGGAAGGATAGGTCAGGCGTCAACCACCGCCAGCGCCGATTGAGGGCAGGCCTCCGCGCCTTCGCGCGCTTGCTCCTCAAGGCCTTCGGGCACAATTTCATCGTCCACAAAAACGATGCCGTTGGCGTCCAGCTTATACACTTGGGGGCAAATTTCAGCGCAGACCCCATAGCCGCAGCAGGCAGCCTTATCGATCACCACTTTCAACTTCTGACTCATCATCCTCTCCTTCTGCTGCAATAATACAGCTTGAACAGATTTAGTTCAATATGTATAACTCGACTCAACACGGATTTTCCAAGGAGAGGAAGATGCTTCATAATCCTGGGGTAACCCTGAACGACGGGACCACGCTCGACGATCTCATCAATCGCGACATGAACGAAGTGTCGTTGCGGGTGATGAACGACAAGGAACTCTACGAGCTGGAAATGGAGCGCATCTTTGCGCGCACCTGGCTGCTGCTCGGCCATGAATCGGAGATTCCCAAAGCCGGCGACTATGTCATGCGTGACATGGCCGAGGACAATGTGATCGTCACACGCGCTCGCGATGGCGAAATCCACGTCATGCTCAACGTCTGCCCGCATCGCGGCATGAAGGTTTGCACGGCCGAAGCTGGCAACGCCCAGGCCCATCGCTGCATCTATCATGGCTGGGCCTTCCGCCCGGACGGCAGCTTCATCGGTGCGCCGATCGAAAAGGAGCAGATGCACGGCAACAAGCACTCCAAGGACGAACTGGGCCTCAAGAAGGCGCGCGTTCATCTCTATGGCGGACTGATCTTCGCCACCTGGAGCAAGGACCTGTCGTTCGACGATTATCTGGGCGACGCCAAATTCTATCTCGACCAGCTCTTCTGCCGTACCGACAATGGCCTTGAGATGCTTGGCCCCCCACAGCGCTTCGTGCTGCCCTGTAACTGGAAGATACCGGGTGAACAGTCCGGCTCGGACGGTTTCCATACGCTGACGCTGCACCGCTCGCTGATGGAAGGCGGGATCATGGGCGGTACCGCCGAGTCGATCTACGACACGGCGCCCGGCATGTATGGCGTCGATGTTTCAGTGCCGCAGGGCCACACGCTGCGCTGCCTGGAGGCGGCCCAGACCTTCAAGATGTTCGCCGACGTCAGTTTCGAGGGCAAGTCTACTGAGGAACGGCTCAACCTGCTGTCCCCTCCCGGCATCACCAAGGATCTGATCCCGCAGCTGTTCAAAAATCTGTCCGAAGATCAGGTCAACCAGCTTGCGAACATCCCGCCACAGGTGGGTGGCATGTTCCCCAACATCCTCATCGCCTTCATCTTCGCCCCGCGCATGGACGGCGGCGCGTCGGGCGCCCTGTCGCTACATACCTATGTCCCCAAGGGGCCGGATAAGGTGGAGTTCATAAACTTCATCTTCGCCGAAAAGGATGCGCCCGAAGATGTGAAGCGCGACATGCTCCAGAACGCCATCTGGTCAACCGGCACGTCGGGCACGATCGAGCAGGACGATGCCGACACATGGCCGCAGATCATGCGCAATTCGCGCGGCCATATGAGCAAGACCATGACGCTCAAATATCAGGCGCTGCATGGCCATGAACGGCCCGAAGGCTGGGTCGGCGGCGGCGACCTCTACCCCGGCTTCACCAAGGACGACACGCAATGGGCCTGGTGGATGGCCTATTATAATCTGATGGCCGAAGCCTGAGCCGGCGACGCGAGAAGAAAGGATCACATCATGGTGAATTACGCGACCGCCGCCATCGACACGACTAGCGTGATGCGCGGACTGGTTTCCACCAAGCGCGTGCCGCTGGGATCGGAAATCTATAACCGCCTGCTTGAAACCCTGTATGACGAGGCAGCCTCCCTTGACGAGCGCCGGTTCGACGATTGGGTCGCCTATATCGAGCAGGACATCAGCTACACCGCTCCGCTGCGCCTGACCCGCAACGGTCCCAACAGGGACCGCGACGTCGTGCGGACGATGAAGCATTTCGACGAAAATTACGGCTCGATCCTGATGCGGACCGGCCGCTTGTCTAAAAGTGCCTGGGCCGAAGACCCACCCTCGCGCACACGGCGCTTCGTCACCAATGTCCGTATTGCCGAATGCGAGACGGCGGGTGAATATGAGGTGGTGAGCTATCTCTATGTCGAACGCAGCCGCTTCGACAATCCTCACAATGAGTCGATCACCGCCGAACGCCGTGACATCTGGCGACTGGTCGACGGCGCTTATAAGCTGGCCCGCCGTGAAATCATCGTCGATCAGTCAACGCTCGGCATGTCCAACTTCGCAATCTTCCTCTGATAGGGGCCGACGGTGACGGACGCCCCGCATATTGTGGTGATCGGCAGCGGCCTTGCCGGCTATGGCGTCCTGCGTGAGCTTCGCAAGCTTGCGCCGGACGCCCGGCTAACGCTGGTGACACAGGATGATGGGCACTTCTATTCCAAGCCTGCCCTGTCGACCGCACTTGCCAAAGGCAAGGTCGCTGACACACTGATCACCACCCCCGCCGAAAAGATGGTGGTTCAGCTCAAGCTGGACTTACGCGCTGGTCGGCAGGTTGAAGCGATCGATCGGGAGGACAAGGCAGTCCTTTCCACCGGCGGGCCGATCTTCTACGATAAGCTGGTGTTGGCGCTGGGTGCTGATCCGGTTCGACCGCCGATCGACGGCGATGCTGCCCATCGTGCGCTCGCGGTCAATAATCTCGATAATTACCGCGAATTCCGGGAGAAGCTGCCCGACGGCGCGCGCGTGCTCGTCATGGGCGGCGGCCTGGTTGGAACTGAATTCGCCAATGACCTTGCGGCGACCGGTTACCAGCCGGTGGTAGTCGACATGCTCTCTCACCCCCTGGCGCAACTCGTACCGCCGGGCGTGGGCGATATGATCCGCAATGCGCTTACAGCCAAGGGCGTCGAGTGGCATCTCGGCCGCAAGGTTGTGGCCATCCACAAAGCAGATCAGGGTATTCGCGCGGAGTTGGACGATGGCTTGGTCATCGAGGCGGCGGCAGTGCTTTCAGCCGTGGGCCTGCGCCCGCATCTCGACCTCGCGACAGAGGCAGGACTGGACGTGGCACGCGGTATCAAGGTGGACCGGACTGGCCGCACCAGCGATCCCGACATCTATGCGATCGGCGACTGCGCTGAATATCCGCAGGGCTTGGCCGCCTATGTCACCCCCATAATGGCTGCGGCGCGCGCGATCGCACCCAGCGTTCTTGGCACGCCGACCGACATCCGCTTTCCGCCTTTGTCGGTGCAGGTCAAGACCACGGCTTATCCTGTCGTTCTCCTGCCAGCGCCGCTGGGCGTCGAAGGCTGGTGGGAAGAGGCAGTGAATGACGAAAAGGGCCTCAAATATCTGTTCCGCGATTCCAGCGGGACGATCCGGGGCTATGTTTTCACACAAGACTATTGCCAGGAGCGCATGGACATGGACCGCGCCTTGAGCGAGCAAATGACAGGAGTGGCCGCGTGACGGGTTTGGTTCAGGACAAGGTTGCGATCGTCACCGGCGGGGCCAAGGGACTTGGTTATGGTATTTCCCGATGCCTCGCCCGTGACGGCGCCCATGTCCTCATCACCGGACGCGACGGCGCAACGGCGGAAAAGGTCGCGGCGCAGATCAGCGAGGAATTTGGGGTTCGAGCTGTCGGCATGGCTGCCGACGTGGGGGTCAAGCTGGACGTGGAGGCTATGATCGATCGCGCTGTCGCTGAATTTGGCGGCCTCGATATCCTCATCAACAACGCCTCACTGCTCTCTCCCAACATCCTGCTCGAACAGAAGACTGACGAAATGCTCCAGCGCACGCTGGAGATTGGTACCTGGGGCAGCTGGTGGGCCATGCGCGCCGCCTTCCCGCACATGAAGGCGCGCGGCGGCGGCTCGATCGTCAATTTCTACTCGATCGATGCCCAGACCGGTGCCTGGCTCCACGCCGATTATAATATGAACAAGGGCGCTATCATGGGCCTGACCCGCAGCGCTGCGGTCGAATGGGGGCGCTTCAATATCCGCACCAACGCCATTGCCCCCACGGGCATGGGTCAAGTGTTTGCGCAGTTGGCCGAGGAAGTGCCGGGTTTCCTGGAGATGGCGACCGCCAGCAATCCCTTGAAGCGCGCGGGCGACCCGGAAAAGGACATCGGTCCGGTAGTTCTGTTCCTCGCCTCGGACATGTCGCGTTTCGTCAATGGCGAGCTTATCAATGTGGATGGCGGGCAGCATCTGCCCGGCTATGTGAGTGTTCCTCACAATCTCGCAGAGATGGAAGCCCAGACATGAAGCTGATGCCACATGCCGACTGCAGCGAAATTGCCGCTACCGATCCATCATGCAGCGTCCAGAAGATCATGGACGGCACCTTGCGCGCAATCGGCAGCATCGGCGCGCGCCGCCTGTCGATGAGCGACATCAGCGAAAGCAGCGGCGTTTCACGCGGCACGCTCTACCGTTACTTCGCTTCCAAGGAAGACGTTCTGGCGGCCGTCAGCGAGTATATCTGCAGCAGTTTCGAAAAAGGCATAATAGAGGCCGGGAAAGACATTGCCGACCCGATCGAACGCTTTCGCGCGGTAATGCGTTTCTATGGCCGCTTCACCATCGAAAGGTCGCCGGAAGGCATTTTCGAGGTCGAGCCGGCCTTCCACCTCAACTTTTTGCGCAGCCATTTCAGCCGGCACAAGGCAGCCGTGCAGTGCGCACTCGACCCTGTGCTCGATTATTTCGAAGAAATGACCGGCAACCGGCTCGATCGCGACATCTTCTGCGACACGATGGTTCGGTTGCAACTGAGCACCCTCATCATTCCCGCAACTTCGGATTGGCTGGCGATCTGGAACAGCGCGCCCGACCGACTGTGCGAATGGGCATTGCAGATCGCCGGCCACGATACCAAACATAAGAAAGGATGAACTGATGGCTACCGTAGCAAAGCTGGAATCCGGCACGCAGGGCGGCTTCGCCGAAAAGGCAGTCGCCGACGCCTTCGTGGAAAAGGCGCGCAGCCTGCGCGGTTTCCTCCAGAGCGAAGCGCCCGAGGGTGAAAAGCGTCGCAATCCCACTCCGGCAGTGGACAAGATGCTGAAGGATGAAGGCTTTCTGCGCCTGCTTCTGCCTGAAAGATTGGGTGGCTTCGGCTTGTCGCCGACGGATTTCTGCCGTGTTCAGATCGAGATTGCCAAGGGGGATCCGGCCATCAGCTGGGTCATGCAAATCATCAACGGCACCAGCTGGATAACCAGCCTTGCACCCGATGGCGTTCAGGATGCGGTGTTCAGCGACGGCCCGCAGACCGTCTGTGGCGCCTATAATCCTCCGGGCAAAGCGCGCAAGGTCGAGGGCGGCTGGATCATCAACGGCAAGTGGCCCTATATGTCCGGATCACGCCAGTCAGTCTGGGCACAGCAAGGCGTCGTTCTGGAAGGCTATGAGGGTCCTGTCGTTCCGGGCATCAGCATGTGCTATCTGCCGATGGACAGCATGACCATCGAAGACACCTGGTTCGTGTCCGGCATGCAGGGCACCGGTTCCGACACGGCGATAGCCAAGGATGTATTCATTCCCGACGCACAGATGGTGCTGATGGATGAACGCGCAGGTCAGATTGACCGCACTAAGAGCAATTTCGGCGCCCCGTCGGACCTGCTACCCGCCGTTCCGGTCGTTCGCACTACCGGCATCGCGCAATTGATCGGTGCGGTTGAGGCAATGCTGGAGATCGTCACCGCAGAAGCGTCGAAGAAGCCTGTTCTGACCACCATTATTGGTCCGCGTACCAGCTCGGGCGCCTATATGCGCGATTTGGGCGAAGCGGCGGCGATGATCGACACTGCCAAGCTGATCCTGTTCGACCTGACCGCCAAACTCGACCGGATCGGCCTGGGCGAGGAGTTTTCGATCGAGGAAAAGGCGAAGCATCGCGCGGCTGGCGCGCAAATGATCGAGCTGGTCCACGGCGCGAGTGAATCCTTGATGTTCCAGGCCGGATCATCAGCTTTCTCGCTCGACAAGCCTATCAACCGCTATTGGCGCGATGTGTCGATGGCGACCCGCCACATCCAGAACATCCCGACCATCGGCTATGAAATTTACGGCCGCAGCACGGCGGGCGCCGACCCGATCTCGCCACCCGGCGCCTATTGAGATCGAAAAGTCGCGGGGCCGCCCAGCCCCGCGACTTCGCATCCCAAGGCATCATCTTCCAAAGCAGGAATCATAAGATGCGCGCTGCATTGATCGGCACTGATGGCCATTTCACAATGGCCGACCACGCCTCGCCCCAACCGGAGGGCGGCTACCGGCGGATTACAGTCTCGTCAGCAGGCATAGGGCCCACCGACCTGATGCGCGCAAAGGGCTTTTTCGGTCCCGTCACCACCCCCTATATCCCGGCGGGCGAAGGGGTCGGATTGCTGGAAGACGGCCGCCGCGTCTATTTCGGCCATGGCAAGCCGCCCTTTGGCGCACTCGCCGCACACACATTGGTCGCTGAGGATGAAATATGGCCGGTGCCCGACGACCTTGGCGACGACCAGCTTGTTGCGCTTGGCATTTCGGGCACGGGCGCGCTGATCCCGCTGGAGGAGGCGCAAATCGCCAAAGGCGAGTCGGTGCTCATTCTGGGCGCAACCGGCCCGGTGGGGCAGATTGGCGCGCAAGTCGCCCGCTTGTTGGGGGCGGGGCGCGTGGTCGTCGCCGCTCGCAATCGCCCAGCGCTGGAGGCGATGCAGGCGAAGGGCCATGCGGATGCCCTCGCGGTACTGGGCGAGGGAGATGACGAGGCCGCGTTGAAGGCCGTGGCAGACGGCGGCTATGATGTCATACTCGACATCATCTACGGCCCACCAGCGCAAGCCGCGATGCGCGCTACACGGCCCGGCGCGCGGATGATGAGCATCGGCGTGCAGGCGGGCCAGACCGTCAGCCTGTCCCTGCGCGATCTGGTCTTTCGCAGTCATGTCGGGGTCGGCACCGGCCAGCGCCCGGCAGCCGAACGCGGCGATGCCTATGCGCGGCTGATCGCTATGGCCCGGAAACAGGGGCTGACGGTCGATACGCGATGCTACACGTTCGATGACGCGCCCGCAGCCTGGGCAGCACAGGCAGGCAGTCCCCATGGCAAGATCGTCATTGGATTCTGAGCCGATGGACGCGGCTGCCTATATCGATCCGACCGTCCGGCTGTTTGGAGACGTTCGGCTGGGTAGGGATTGCAGCCTCTGGCCTTATGCCGTCATCCGTTGCGAACGGGAGTATGTGGCGATCGGAGCATGCGCCAGCGTGCAGGATCATGCGATGGCGCACATCGGATGGGATGACCCTACGATCATAGGCGATTACTGCACTATCGGGCATCGCGCGGTGGTGCATGGCTGCACCATCGAACCGGGCTGCCTGATCGGCGTCGGCGCCACCATCATGGAGGGCAGCATCATTGGTCGCGGATCGATCATAGCCGCGCACTGCTTCCTTCCGCCGCGCAGCATCATCCCGCCCCATTCGCTGGTGATGGGCATGCCCGGCCGGGTCGTGCGCCGCGTAGACAAGCTACAGTCCAACATCGTCGACGCGCTTCTCTATCGCGACAATGCGCGCGGTTATGCGGTGGGCGATCATCATGTGTGGAAAAGGTCGGACATGGCCGCGTTACGCGCCGAAGCCGACGCAATTCTTGCGCAGGAAGCGCCTGGCTGGAATGAGAATGGGCTGGCCGATAATGGCTGCCAATCAGGGATTTAATATGGCCGATACGCCCGGTTTTAACGAAAAGACCATGCTGGACCGCCTATTCCGGCAGGCCCGCAGCCACAATGGCTGGACCGACCGCCCTGTCACCGACGAAACAGTGCGTGCGATCTACGATCTTGCAAAATGGGGACCGACGACCGCGAATAGCACCCCCGCCCGCTTCGCCTTCATCCGATCGGCGACCGCCAAGGCCCGCCTCAAGCCGCATCTGAACGCCGGCAATGTCGACAAGGTGATGCAGGCGCCCTGCACCGTCATCATCGCGGGCGACAGCCGCTTTTACGAATATTATGCCACGCTCTTCCCGTCGCGCGACATGCGCAGCGTCTTCGAGGGCAAGGATGCGTTGATCGCGGATACGGTCGCCCGCTCCTCGACGCTCCAGGGCGCTTATCTGATCATGGCCGCCCGCGCGCTGGGGCTGGATTGCGGGCCGATGTCCGGTTTCGATCAAGCCGGGACGGACGCCGAATTTTTCCCCGACGGACGGTGGAAGAGCAATTTCCTGTGCAACATGGGCTATGGCAAGGCCGAGGCGTTGTTCCCGCGCAACCCGCGCCTTGATTTCGAAGCGGCGTGCCTCGATCTCTGATCCGGAAAATGCGGGGCGTCCTCACCAGGCGCCCCGCACCAGAGCGTTTTCACTTTGAGCGAAAACGCTCTTTTCTTTTGATGCCGCATTTTCCGAGCCGTTGACCGTAAACGGTCAACTTGAAAATGCTCTGGTCAAGCCCCCGCCTTCCAGACCAGCGGAAGCGCGACGGGCTGGATCATGCCGAGATGGCATTCAACCTTGTGACCAGGGGCGATGCGGAACTCGGGAATACGCGCCAGAAATTCCTCCATCGCGATCCGCAGCTCGCGCCGCGCCAGATGCATGCCCACGCAGGTATGCACGCCAAAGCCGAAGCCGACATGGCGCGACCGCCGCGTCAGTTGCACTTCAGCCGGGTTATCGAACTCGGCGGGATCGCGCCCAGCGAGCGTCGTCGACATCGCCACCTTGTCTCCCGGCATGAAACGGACGCCCCCTACTTCCGTTTCCTTCTTGCAGGTGCGGAAGGTCGTCACCGCGCCATAAGCCCGCATCAGTTCGTCTATGGCATGCGGTATTTCGGACGGATTGGCGCGCAGAAAGGCCTGGTCCGCCATATCGCTGCCCAGATGGCGGAAATGGAGCCCCATATTGGTCGAGACCGTATCAAGCCCGCCGATGAACAGGTTGAACATGAAGCCCAGCAATTCGTCCTGGGTGAGCGAGCGATCTCCAATCTTCCCCTGTACGCCAAAGGTGATGAGGTCCTCGCGCGGATGGGCACGCCGGTCTTCGATCTCGCGTCCCAGATACTCCAGCACGTTGCGTGTCGCTTCGGCGATCTTGAACATATCATGATTGTGGAGCAGGTTCATTTCCCACTCCATGAACTCGGCCACCCGGTCATGCGGCAGTCCCATCAGATCCATGAACACCTTGATCGGAAATTCGAAGGCGAACTCGCTCATGAACTCGCATTCGCCGCGCGCCGCAAAGGCGTCGATATATTCGACGGCATATTGGCGGATCTTGCTTTCAAGTGCCGCCATCGCCTTCGGCGTGAAGGCGGGATTGACCATCTGGCGAAACGGCCCATGCGCCGGCGGGTCCAGTTCGGCCGGGGAATTGATCCAGTTCCCCCCGACCAACTTGGAAAAGGGAGAAAAATCGGTGGACGAAAAATGATCGGTGTCGAGGTAGATAGCGCGCAAATGCTCCATCCGCCGCGGTACCCAGGCCGGCGTACCCCCCGGATAGGCGTGCGGCGCATAGATGATATCGGGTCCCTCATGCACGCGCGTGGCGAGATCATTGAAGGGGTCACGATCTGTGGTCATCCCGAAAATGAAAGGAAAGTCCTTAGACACCAGTTCGGGTGGCACATGATCGGGAATTGGTTGGTCGGGAAACATCATTTTCTCTCTCCTTGACGGCAGGGGATAGGCGTTATCGCCCCTGCCGCTTCACCTACCGTCTGGAAGGATTGGCCGTCCTGGAAGGATTGCCCGCCTGGAAGGATTGCCCGTTTAGTAGGATCGAGGCAGCCCGAGGCTCTCGGCAATGCCGTTGCGGACCATTTCGTTGGTGATCGGCCCGATCCGCCACAGGCGGCTGTCGCGCCAGTAACGCTGCATGTCGGTTTCCGCCGAATATCCCATGCCACCGAGGATCTGGATGCCGAGGTCTGCCGCAGCATTGGCGTTTTCCGACGCCATCAACTTGAGCATATTCGCCTCGACTCCTACATTTTCACCCCGAGCCTGCTTGTCGGCACAAAAATGCAGCATCAGTTCAGTGGTCTTCTGCATGGTCGCAATGTCGGCGACATAATGTTGCAAGCTTTGAAAGCGACCGATGATCCCGCCAAACGCCTTGCGTTGTTTCATATAGTCGAGCGCATCCTCCAGCACGCCGTCGATGACGCCAAGGCAGAAAGCACCCACCATGATCCGCTCGTTATTGAGCGTGGGCAGCAGCATGTACCAGGCCTTGTGCGGCTCACCCAGCACATGCTCGTCAGCAACGAAGGCATCCTCGAAATGGATCGAGCAGCTCCCCATTGAGCGCATCCCGAGCTTGGCGAGCGGCGTGATCTTCACACCATCCGTCTTCGTCGGCACCCAGAACAGGGTCAGCCCCTGGTGCTTTTTCTCCGCATTCTTGTCACTGCGCGCGATCACGAGCAGATAGTCGGCGACATGAGCCGAAGACGACCAGATCTTCTCGCCATTGATCTTCCAGCCGCCCTCGACCCGCTCGGCGGTGGTCGTCATCGCACCCAGCAGGTCAGTGCCGCCGCCCGGCTCCGTAAAGGCAATAGCGGCCTTGAGCTGGCCAGTCGCAATGAGCGGCAGATATTTGGCCTTCTGCTCCGGTGAGCCGTAGAGACCAATCGACTTTGACCCAGCAAAACTGGTGATCCCCCAGATCCAGGCAAGCCCCCCCAGCGAACGGGCAAGTTCACGCGCCAGCAGCATCTGCATGACGACATCGCCGCCCTGCCCGCCAAATTCTTCGGCTATGCCGACGCCGTGGAAACCCGCCTCGGTGAACTTCTCCCAAAGCGCGAATGGATAATTATGTTCGTCCTTCTCCAGCGCGCGCGCCCATTCCTTGGGCGCTTCCTTATCAACCCAGCGTCGCACCATATCCTGGAACGAGCGATATTCTTCGGGCAGTTCGAAATCCATCTTTAGTCCTTGCTGATGGGAGTGTGTATTTGATCGTCGCACAGCGCAATCAGCCGAGTGCTCATCCGGTCGAGACAGGCGAGAACAGCGGCATGATCGCCAGCCTTGAATGCACGCAGGATCGCTTCATGCTGCGACAGGCCATTGGCGGAGAGGGTGTTGATGCCGTGCAGGAAGATGAACCGGGCAATCAGCCCGCGTCGGTCAAGCGTGGAACGGAGCAGCTCACGATTCTCTGACGCCATGATGAAAATGGTATGGAAATCCAGGCCGGCGATGATCGCCGCCATATATTCTGACGTATCGATCGCTGCGCGATACCTCGCGATAGCCTGATCCAGCAGCAAGACCTGCCCGACCCCGATCCGGGCCATGCCCCAGTCATATCCCAGCCGCCACAATTCGGCTTGAACACGGATGAGATCGCGGGTCGCAGCCATATCGACCGGCGCCACACGCTTGCGCCGATGTGCTTCAATTTCGACCAGACCTTCCGACGCCAGCGTGCCCAGCGCCTCCCGTATCGGCGTTGCGCTCACCTTGAGCTGTTGCGCGAGCGCGGTTTCCCGCAACAGCGCGCCCGGCGCAATCAGGCCCGCCACGATCTTCGCCCGCAGTTGCTCAAGAACCGCCTGACGCAAGGTCGCTGGCGTTCCTAAAGGGCCGTTCACGGTCTCTCCGATACCCCAAAGCCAAGGGGAATCGACGGAAGGGGAAAGGGCTGATTCCATATTCTATAGAATGGCTGACCCTCGCCATGCCTGTGCCTATCGTAAGGTAGGATCGCCTATATTGGCCGCCGCCTAGATCGCGTTCATGACGTGCGCTCGATGCAAATTGCCGACGGAAGCCTATAGTCACCCCTGTGCCTCATGTGGCCATGCGGGTGGCGATATGCGGCGGGCCCTATTGTGGACGCTCCTACCCATCAGCATCGTCGCGATGACATTGGCGATCAGCCTCTCTATTTCCAAAATGCTGCGCCAAGGCAGCAGCCGAAATGAATATAGCAATGCGATCGAAGTGCAGGGCATGAATGGGCGAAGCGCCGCGTTCGCCAAAGTCATGCACGACGCTGGTCAACAATGCGCCAGCACGTCGAAGACGCTGTTCCGCGGCGACATTGGCACTAACGCCGCCTGGACAATACGTTGCCGCGATACAGGGGATTGGTTCATCCTGATCGCATCGACAGGGGCAACCCGCATCGCCAATTGTCGACCGCTCGAAGATGCAGGAACGCCCTGCTGGACACGAATTTAATCGTTCTGCGCTCCAGAACGACATCAACCTCTTCTCGGGAGTGCGCCGCAACTTCGTCTTCCTGCCGCATCTGATCGCACAGGGCAGGCCTACGCTCGCCGAACTGGCAAAACTCGCATGGGCATAGGTTTCATTGGTCAGGTTCCGAACGAACCCCGCTTCGCCCATCCCGATACGCGCACGACACTCGGCCACTTCACCGAAATCGTCTTTCGCGAAGATCCCGCCGGATGAAGCGCATTCAGTGCACCCCACCTTCCGCTCGATAGGCCGGCATCCGCCAACGCTCTTATAGGCTTGCCGAAGATCAAATATTCCCGGCGCTCTACGTCGGACATAGCAGAGAGGATTGTTACCCAATGCGCAAGATCGACCTACCCCATCTGGATCGCGCAGCCTTTGCCGGAAAATATGGCCCTTGGGCCGTCATTGCAGGCGCTTCTGAAGGCACCGGAGCCTGCTACGCCGAACAGCTTGCAGCGATGGGCATCAACCTCGTCCTCGTATCGCGCCGCCAGTCCACGCTCGACGCGCTGGGCCAACGACTTGCGGCCGAACATGGAATCGAGTTCCGCGCCCTCACTGCCGACCTGACCGAACAGGGCGCAGGCGCGCGCCTGGTTGAGGCAACCGCCGACCTCGACATCGGCCTCTATATCTCCAACGCCGGTGCCGATGGCGCGGGGAACAGCTTCTTTGGCGAGCCTGTGCAGCGCTCGCTCAACCTGCTGACAATGAATGCGGCCAATGTGCTGGAGGCTGTACACGGCTTTGGCAACCGCTTCCTCCAGCGCGGCAAAGGCGGTTTCGTCATCATGTCCTCGGGCGCGGGCCTGGGCGGCCAGCCGTGGCTTGTCATGTATTCGTCCACCAAAGCGTTCGAACTCAATTTCGTGGAATCCCTCTGGGCTGAACTGGACGGCCGGAATGTCGATATCGTCGGCGTTGCAGCGCCGATCATGGATACCCCGACCCTGCGCCGTGCGACCGAGGGGCTGGGTATGGACTATTCCACGGCTTATAACCCCGCGGATGTCTGCGCCCTCGCGCTCGCCAGCCTGGGCAAGGAACCGCTGGTGATCGTGCCCGACGGCCCGGACGAAGAGAAGATCCCGCAGATCCAGGCCGATCGCAAGGCCCGGCTCGTGGCGCTCGCCGAGTGGGGCAAGGCCTACACCGCCGCCGCTACCGCCTGACGGATCGAAGGAAAAACAGCATGACCGATCAGGTCGACGTCGTCGTCGTTGGCGCCGGACATAACGGCATGGCCGCTGCGGGCTATCTGGCACGGGAGGGCAAGAAGGTCGTCGTCGTCGAACGGCTCGGCAAGGTCGGCGGCATGACCAGCTCGGGCTATATGATCCCCGAAGCGCCCGAACATCTGGTGACGCCCTGTGCGGTCGAGCTGCTGTTCGCGCGCAAATCGGGCATCATTGAGGATTTCGACCTGCCCAAATATGGCCTGCGCACCGTCGATCCTGATCCGACCTATGCCTATCTTCACCCGGACGGCAGTTCGATTGCACTCTTCTACGATTATCGCCGCACGGCCGAAGACATTGCCCGCATCAACCGCAATGACGGCAGAGCCTATCTGGAGTTCATGAAGACGCTGAACGTCATGATGGACATCGGCTTTCCGATGATGATGGCCGAGCCGGGCAAGCCCGATTTGAAGAATATGGCGAAGATCATTGGCAGCGCGGTTCGTAATGTTCGGCTGAAGGACGAACTGATCTCCCTGTCGAAGGCAACTGCCGATCAGGTCGCCTGCGAGCGGTTCGAGCATCCCGCAACGATCGCCCTTCTGCTGGGTATCGCTGCGGGGGCTGGACCAGTTGATGACGATGGCAACGCGGCTGCCTATATGATCTTCGCCGTCACCCATAAATATGGCACTGGCAAGCCGATCGGCAGCCTCCAGTCCTTCTCCGACGCTCTGGCACGCAGCATACAGGCATCAGGCGCGACGATCGAACTCAACGCTCCGGTCGCCGAAATCATCGTCGACGATGGAGCGGCGAAGGGCGTGCGGCTGGAGGATGGCCGCGTGATCCGCGCCAGGATGGTGATCGCGACCTGCGACCCTCGCACGGCCATGCGACTGACGACGCCGGGTGGCGTACCCCGCGCGCTGATGCAGCGGATCGAACATGCGCCCGCCAACCGCTCCAACGCCGCGCCATTCCTTGCCAATGTGGCGATGTCGGGACCGCTTGCGCTCAAGAAGCATCAGGACATGCGCCATGACGATGCCGATCTCAACAAGGCAGTCGGCCTGATCGGCACGCCGGAGGAAGTGCGCGAATCCTTCGCGAGCGCGCGGCGCGGCGACATTCCCGATCGCCACGCCCTGTCGCTCAGCCCGCTGTCCAATTCCGATCCGACGCAGGCGCCACCGGGCGGATCGCTCGCCTATATCTACCTGCCCGCCATGGCGGTGGATGCCCGCGAAGGCTGGTCGCCGACGCTTAAGGACAAGGCCATGTCCTCGATCCTGTCGCATCTGGGCGAATATTATGACGGCCTCGACACAGAAGTCGGCCGCTTCGTGGAAACGGCCCGTGAGCGCGAAAAGCGGCTCAACGTCACCAATGGTTGCGTCACCCATATTGACTTCGGCGCGCTGCGTTCGGGCCTGCATCGCCCGGCTACCGGCTTTGGCGGTCCCAAGCCGCCCTTCCCCGGCTTCCTGATCGGCGGCGCGGGCGCGCATCCGGGCGGCGGCGTATCGGGCATTGCCGGGCGGATCGCAGCCAACCGCGCCCTGCGCGAACTCAAGAAGATGAAATAGGGGCTGTGATGACGACTTTGGCGAACCCGGCGGGCATTCCCGCCAGACTGGAAGACGTAACGGCCGAATGGCTGACCGACATCATGCAACCGCGTTATCCTGGCATCGTGGTGGAGCGGATGGATGCGGTCTTCCTGCGCAACAGTCACACAACCAAATATCAGGTAAAACTGACCCTCAACGACATTGGCAAAGCAGCCGGCATTGCTGAAAATGTCTGCCTGAAAGCCAATTGGGCGCAGTTCGAAAGCCAGGGCATTTGCCGTCTGGAAGCCCGCTTTTACGAAGATTTCCGCCGACACGTCGCCTTCCCCGCGCCCCGCTCCTATTTCGAGGCCTGGGACCCACGTCAGGACAGCGGACAGGGTCTTGTCGTAATGGAGGATCTCTCGATCGAGGGCGGCCAATTCGGGACCAGCACCGACCATATGGGCGTGGAGGAAGCGGCGCGCGCCGTAGAGAGCCTCGCCCGCATACATGGGGCATTTTGGGATAGTCCGGTGTTGCACGCCGCCGATTGGCTCCCAGTATCCATGGTGACACCGGTCGATGCACAGCAACTGCACATGATGTACAGTTTTGCCAAGGCAAACCATGCCAAGCCGGAATATCAGTCCTTCCTTCCCAACTGGATCAAGGGCGATTTGTCGCGGCTCCACACGGTCTTCGACGCCCTGGTCGATTTCGCTCGGACCAAGGAACAAGGGCCATGGTGCCTGGTCCATGGCGACAGCCATCAGGGCAACAGCTATGTCCGTCCCGATGGAAAGCGGGTCTGGCTCGACTGGCAACTGGTGCGGAAGGGCCGGCCGATCCGCGATTTCACCTATTTCATCCTCGGCGCGTTGACGATCGAGGAGCGTCGCGCCAATGACCGCGACCTGTTGCGCCATTACCGCCGCTGCCTGGTCGAAACCGGAGCGCAAAATGTCCCCGACGACGAGACGCTGTGGGAATATTATCGCCGCTGGCCGCCCTATGCGATGCAAGCATGGATCGCGAACATGGACGAATGGGGCCAGAAAGGCGCGCATATCGTCGAGCGCATCTTCATCGCCGGTGAAGATCTGGGTACCGTGGAAGCGCTAGGCGTCACTTTCTGAAGGGGCGAGCAGCATGACCGATGCCATCACGCCATTCCGGGTCGCCATTCCCGATACGGCGCTGGAGGATTTGCGCCGACGGCTGGCCTCCGCACGCTGGCCAACCGCCGAAACGGTTTCCGATTGGAGCCAGGGCGTCCCGCTGGCGGTCCTCCGCGACTTGTGTGACCATTGGACGCACCGCTATGATTGGCGGCGGTGCGAAGCTGCGCTGAACGCCCTGCCCCAGTTCACGACGCGGATCGACGATCTGTCGATGCATTTCCTTCACATCCGCAGCGATCGACCAGATGCCCTGCCGCTGATCCTGACCCATGGCTGGCCGGGT